>NZ_SZQL01000010.1 GCF_005233845.1 Ilyomonas limi | reverse complement strand
TGAATAAGAAATGGAAAAATTATAACCGAACTTATAGCCATCAAAAAGCAACTGTATAGCAATTACAGGACTAAAAATTATATTTGTATAACCGAATCAGGATTTATTTAATAATCTGTATAGCTATTTTAGGACGAGTCATATAGCTATTTTAGGACGAGTCAGGACGAGTCAAAAGCGTAGGTAAAGCCTACCTAAAGCCTGGGTAAAGCCTAGGATAAGCCTGGTCAGAGACTGGTAGCTTTCATTCATTCTTCATCTTTAATTATTCAGGCAAAATCGAATAATACCATTTCAAATAAAGTTGTGCGGATTAATAAGATTACGCAACTGATTTATCTCTACTGATTAACCGGGTTATCTACCTTGAAATGGTATAAATATTATACTGATAAACTACTAACCAGTAGTGTAAAAGGTTATTCAGCAAGCCTGTAGTATCTTTAGCAACATGCCCTCTGTAGGCGTATGGTATTATCTGCGAATTAGTCGGTCCTTCACGCGCCGCAACAGCGATAAGCGGCACAGCAATGATGCGTGAAGATGCATGCCACGACAGTACGCATTCCTATCAATCTGCTACAATTATCGAATAACAATCTGCATTTTGCTAATTTATTTTGATTGCCTGCTCAGCAACAATTAACTAATATGGCGAAGGACTGATGCTCGTCCAGCCCCCATCAATAATTAAGGTTTGGCCGGTAACATGCTTTGCTTCATCAGACACTAAAAACAGGGCGGCATTAGCAATATCCGCTACGGTTGCAGGGCGGCCCATCGGCGTAATGCGCGACCATGTTTTTTCATAATCCGCCTCCTCCAAAGTTCTTTCGGTGAGGGTCGCGCCCGGCGCAACAGTATTTACATTGATGCCGTATTGCGAAAGCTCTATCACTAAATTCTTAGCCAGCATTTCAATGGCAGCTTTGCTCATGCCATAAGCACCTAAGTTTTGATGTGCCTGGTGGCCGGTAACAGAAGACATGAACAGTAAAGTGCCGCCGCTATTTTGTTGCTTCATTTGCGCCGCAGCAGCCTGTGCCAGAAAAAAAGTGCCGCCCAGGTTTACCTGCATTACCCTGAAAAAAGCGTCGGGTGTATAAGTCAAAAAATCGCCGAACAAAGTAATGCCTGCATTGGCAACCACTATATCCAGTTTGCCAAACGTGTCAACCGCTGTATTTACCAACTGTTGAATAATATTCATATCGCTCGAGTCGCCGGGGATAGCAATGCAAGTGCCATTAAGTGCTACCTCATTTGCTGCTTTTGCTGCCAGTTCGTTATCTATATCATTCAAAATAACGGCAGCACCTGCCGCAGCCAGTTTCTTGCATATTGCCAATCCGATGCCTTGTCCGGCACCGGTAACGATAGCTACTTTTCCATTCAGATTCATATAGCAATTTTGTTTTTGTAAATAATATTATTGGAGCAACAAGCTATGAGCATAAACTGTACACACAAAGTGCATAGCCTGGTTTGCATTTTTATAGCTTCCAACCTGCTACTTGCACCTTGTTGCTTGCCACTTGCAACTTATTTCTTTTAATGCGAATCTCTTGTTACTTCACTTCCCGAACTGCCTTTTAAAAAGTCAAGGTCTGCACCAAGATGCGCCTGCTCAACATGTGTTTGGTATAAATAAACATAGCCTCTTTCTGCCATGGTAACCTGCACATTTTTGCTTTGTTTTCTCCTTGCAATTTCTTCATCAGACAGATGAACCTGCAATAAACGTTTCTCCACATCTAAAGTTATCTCATCGCCATCCTGTATAATAGCTAATGTGCCACCGGCCGCCGCTTCGGGCGAAACGTGCAACACCACAGTCCCAAAGCCGGTGCCGCTCATACGACCATCGGAGATACGCACCATATCGGTAACACCTTTGGCCAGCAGCTTTGCAGGTAACCCCATGTTACCCACTTCGGGCATGCCGGGGTAACCTTTCGGACCTACATTTTTCAATATTAAAACACTGTTTTCGTCCACATCCAGCTCTTCATCATTTATCTTATGTTTATAATCATCTATGTCCTCAAATACCACTGCTTTGCCAGTATGTTGCATCAGGCGGATACTGGCTGCAGATGGTTTTAAAACCGCTCCTTCCTCGCAAATATTTCCCTTTAAAACAACAATACCTGATGTTGTATTAAAAGGCTTTTCAACGGAGGTAATCACATCCCCATTATAACATTCAACACCCTCAAAATTCTCTTTGATTGTCTTGCCGTTTACGGTAATACAATCGTTATGCAATTGAGGTAATAATTCTTTGATAACTACCGGTAATCCGCCGGCATAATAAAAGTCTTCCATGAAATACAATCCCGAAGGTTGCAGGTTGGCAATGAGCGGAATGCCCTGGGAAAAACGGTCAAAATCTTCAATAGAAAGCGGCACGCCTATCCTGCCCGCAATGGCTAACAGATGTAATACAAAGTTGGTAGAGCCGCCAATAGCTGCATTTATTTTTATAGCATTTTCAAAAGCTTCGCGGGTAAGGATATCAGAAAGTTTCAGGTTCTTTTTTACCATGTTCACAATCTCTATCCCCGATAATTGCGCCAGCACTTTACGTGCAGCATCAGGCGCCGGAATAGCTGCATTATGCGGCAAAGAAAGCCCCAGCGATTCTACCATGCATGCCATCGTAGAAGCAGTGCCCATTACCGCACAATGCCCATCACTGCGGCACATGCCAGCTTCGGCAAGCATCATTTGCTCATTGGTCATATGTCCGGAACGCACTTCTTCGCTAAAGCGCCACAAATCACTGGTGCTGATGCTTTTGCCTTTATGCCTTCCGGTGAGCATGGGCCCGCCGGAAACAACAATAGTGGGCAGGTTTACACTGCAAGCACCCATTACCAGCGATGGCGTGGTTTTATCGCAGCCACACAACAGCACCACGCCATCCAGCGGATTGGCACGGATAGATTCTTCCACATCCATGCTTGCAAGATTGCGGTATAGCATGGCGGTGGGCTTCATCAGTGTTTCGCCCAGCGACATTACCGGAAATTCTACCGGAAAACCACCGGCTTCCAACACGCCTTTTTTTACAAATTCTGCCAGTTGCCTGAAGTGCGAATTGCAGGGTGTTAGCTCGCTCCAGGTGTTGCAAATGCCAATTACCGGCTTGCCGCTGAATTCATAAGACGGAATGCCCTGCTTTTTCATCCAGGCGCGGTAAATAAATCCATCCTTTCCGGTGCGGCCAAACCAGCCTGCACTTCTTAATTGTTGCTCTTCCATTGGAAATTTGTTATGTATTGGATAATGATTGTGAAATAATCTGGTAACTTACTTTAAGTAGTCTGTCAGAATTAAATGGTGATAATCGAAGCCGTCATTCCACAAGCCTGCGGCGTCTTTAACGCCATGCCGTTGATTGGAAGCAATTATTGCTTACAACTTAGCGGGGGCTATGTGCGGATTCTGTGGGTAGAGTTAATCAAATATAATTCTGACGGGATACTTATTACTGTTTAAATCAGAACAAAACAAGAGTTACGTTTTACTATATAAAACAACATAGCACTAAAGCGATCTGCCCGTTATTACAACTTCTGTACCTGCCCGTTGTAATATTGTATTTCCTGCTTTACCGATTGTAAATTGTTTGGCTGTTCTTCTGCATCTCTTTCAATATAAACCGGTCCTTGAAAACCTTGCTTTTTTAACTCCTGAAAAATGGCAGGAAAGTCCACAACACCAGTTCCAACCGGCACATCTACCAATGCAGGATTGTTGTAAGCAGCTATATCTTTTAAATGAATAGCTATGATATGCCCGCTTAATTTCTTTATGGCATCCAATGGGTTGATGCCGCTTTTTGGCCAATGCCCCAGATCGGCGCATACACCAAAATTAGGATGTCCTTTTAAAGCCATTAATGTAGTATCCGGATTCCAGTAATGGCTGAACCCTTTCCAATGCTCATGGATGGCCACCTTGATGCCGTAAGCACCGGCAAGCGAATCAATGCTGTCCCACATATGGAGTGGCGGTTCGGTAGTTACGAATTGCACCCCCAACTGTTTGGCAATGTCAAACTGTTTTTTCCACGAAGCAATAGTAGAATCGCCTACGATGTAAATGGATGGAACGGTAAATCCATGCCGCGCAATCATGGCTTTAAGGGTATCAATACCTGCAGGTGATAATTGCAAAATCATGGAGTCTTTCAGCTCCGGGCCGGCTTTGTGAAACGTATTGGGTTCAATGTATTTCAAACCGGTACTATCCACCAGGTTTAAAGATTGGGAAAACGGAACGGTATGAAATGTCCATAAAGCTACGCCTAAATGCCAGTCAGTTGTAGGATTAACGGATGTAGCTGTGGCGCTGTCTGCGCCATTATTGTTGGCGGAGGGTGCGTTGTTGCATGCAGTAAAAAACAAGATAAACGATGCAAGGAAAGCAATGGTTGTTTTCATTGTTGTTGATTGAAAGTTGAGGCTGGAAAGTTCAGGAATTATTGGGAAAAACAACAATGGAATATCATGTTATAGCAGTGATTTACTAAAAGGTTATTTAAATTCTATAAGAATTAGGAACCGTAAGACTCAAAGAAAAGAACCTGCCTGAAGGGAGACAGGGTTACACGAAGTATGCTTTATTATTCTTTGCGCCCTTAGCGCCTTTGCGGGTAAACCAATTATTTCTAAACAGCTTTTAAAGAATAATCACTTTCTCCATAGTTCAATTTTCTTCAACAGTATGCCTGCATAAAGGCAATAGTTTATTAATCGTATTTCGTTCTACAAATACATCTGCACCATTTGCCGCCAGTGCCTTGGGCGGTGCGCTTCTTCGTTCCATACATACATGGTATTGCAGATACCTTTCTCGGAGAGCACATTACTCAGCAATACATTATTTTCAAAAAACGGATCTTCTTTACCAATCACCATTACAATCTTTAATGCCCGGAGTGCTTTTAATATCTTTTTATCCTCCAGGTTGGGTATAAACATGGTGGGCGTATTGAAGTAGATGTTTTCATCTTTATAGCCATCAAACAAATCACGGAAGTTTTGTACCTGCAGGCTTAAATCGTAGCGACCGCTCATACCCACTACTTTATTAAAATACTTTGTGTGCTTGAGTGCAATATTCATAGCATGAAAAGCACCGAGGCTGCAGCCCGCAACAATGCGATATTTATTAGGGTTTTTCTTTTTAATAAATGGCACTACTTCTTTAATGATGTATTTCTCATAATGTCCATACCGGATAATCCGTTCTGCCGGATGAATAGTTGGGTTGTAAAAGGAGTCGATATCGGCGCTATCAACACAAAATATTTGCAGGTAGCCGGCTTCAATTTTATCTTTAAGGGCATCAATAATTTTCCAGTTTTCGTAATCGTAAAACCGCGCAGTACGGGTAGGGAAAAAAAGCACAGGCACCCCCGCATGTCCAAACACCAGCAACTCCATTTCCCGCTTTAAATTTCTGCTGCGCCATTTGTAATATTCTCTGTTCATAGGTTTTATGCCATCTGCATAGCAGCAATAATCAAGCTACACTTATTTATTGGGCGGGCAAACATAATGTACCCAGTGCTTCCTTCCATACTTCATATCCTTCTTTACTCAGGTGCAGTCCGTCCTCTTCAAAATAAGCTGCGTTAGGGTATCCGTCTTCATCCAGCATGGCATTGTAAATATCAATAAAAGTGATGTTGCTTTGCTTTTGTATTTCGGCTGCTATCAGTTCATTGGCATATCTTATTTTATCGTCAATATTCCACCGGCTGATGCTTGGCTTAATAGAGATATAATACCAAGGCATACCCGGGTAATACTGGTTCATTTTATTCATTAATTCTTCAAAAAAAATAAACACTTCTTCCGGCTTTCTGCCATCGCCCAGGTCGTTGTCGCCGGCATACACAAACATCGTATGCGGTTTTTTTACAGGTGCTACAATGCGCTCGAAAAACCACACGCAAGCCGCCAGGGTAGAGCCGCCAAAGCCCAGATTGACCGGCTGGCAATCTTTAAAATCTTCATACAGGCTCTCCCACATTCTGATGGAAGAGCTGCCATAAAAAATAGTTTGCGGCTCGTATGTCAACGCATCGCGACGTTGTATCAGCTCGGCTACTTCTTCTTCGTACCAGTTCATTGACTAAATTTTTTTATTGTATATTAAAATCATTCCAGTTTGTTATTTGCAGCAATCATCATTTAACGAAAGGCTGGTGGCAAAGCAAATGATTGTATTTCATTTGAATGCATAAATAACGGATTTGTAACTTTTATAATCATTTTCCTATAATTAAAATATACCTAAATATTTAAGTAGCGCCAGACAGTTGGCACATGTTTAAGCGTTATTGTGTAAATGAGTTCACACAGTAAGAGTGAAGTTAATTGTAGCTGGTACAGATGCATAGAAGCAGCACACCAGTAGCATAGCAAAAATCCATTAGAAATGGAAAAGACTACAGTAATTCCGTACACACGCATCGTACATTTTTCCACACTTTTATCTGATAGCTTAATACACATCCGCCACGCATCCGTGCGTTCCAACCGTATCATCTGCATTCTATTCTCATCTACATCGTACATCTCACAACTCACATCGTACATATTCTTACCTTCGCAACCTCATTTACAATTGAACAGTCATTATAAACAACATACATGGAAATAACCGCACAAACCGCCGAACAGCTTCGCATTACACCCGAAGAGTTTGAATTAATAAAACAAAAGCTTGGCCGCACACCCAACTTTACCGAGCTATGCACATTCAGCGCCATGTGGAGCGAGCACTGTAGTTATAAAAACTCTATCAAATGGCTCAAAACCTTGCCGAGGGAAGGCGGCAGGATGCTGGTAGCCGCCGGCGAAGAAAATGCCGGGCTGATGGACATGGGCAACGGCTATGGCGTGGTGTTTAAAATAGAAAGCCACAACCACCCAAGCGCATTGGAACCTTTCCAGGGCGCGGCAACCGGCGTAGGTGGTATTCACCGCGATATTTTTACGATGGGGGCACGTCCTATTGCGGCCCTCAACAGTTTACGTTTTGGCAATTTAAAGGATAATAAAACAAAAAGATTGCTCGCCGGCGTAGTGCATGGCATTGGTCATTACGGCAACTGCTTTGGCGTACCTACCGTTGGCGGCGAAGTGTATTTTGACGAATGTTATCACACCAACCCGCTGGTCAATGCCATGAGTGTAGGTATTGTAAAAGTAGGCAAAACCGTGAGTGCTACGGCGGAAGGCATTGGCAATCCTGTATTTTTTGTAGGCAGTGCTACGGGTAAAGATGGCATTGGTGGTGCTTCGTTTGCCTCTGCCAACATTACTGAAGAAAGTGTGGAAGAACTGCCAGCCGTGCAGGTTGGCGACCCTTTTCAGGAAAAGAAATTACTGGAGGCCTGCCTGGAAGTAATAGAAACCGGTGCTGTGGTAGGTATGCAGGATATGGGCGCGGCAGGTATTATTTGTTCTACTGCCGAAATGAGCGCCAAGGGCGGTGTAGGTATGCGCATAGATTTAGACAAAGTGCCTACACGCCAGCAAAATATGAAAGCATGGGAACTGCTGCTGAGTGAAAGCCAGGAACGTATGCTGATTGTGGTGGAAAAAGGTAAAGAAGATGCGGTATTGAAAGTATTTGAAAAATGGGACCTGCCTTGCAGTAATATTGGCGAAGTAACCGGCGATGGCTTACTGCAATTTTATATGCACGGCGAGCTGGAAGCAGTAGTGCCTGCTTATGAATTGGTATTGGGCGGCGGTGCACCACAATACGCGCGGGAATACAAAGAGCCAGCTTATTTACAGGAGATAGCGAAGTTCTCCGTTAATGACGTGCCCGATATAAAAGATGCTACTGAATTAAGAAATGTTGCAGAGCAAATAATACAACTTCCCAACATTGCCAGCAAACGCTGGATAAGCGTGCAATACGACAGCATGGTGGGTGCTGCAAATGCCGGCACCAACGCCCCAAGCGATGCAGCCGTAGTGCTGGCAAGAGGCACCGGCAAGGCATTAGCTATGACCGTTGATTGCAACAGCCGGTACGTTTATGCCAATCCGCAGGTGGGCGCGGCCATTGCCGTTGCCGAGGCTGCCCGCAATATTGTATGCAGCGGCGGCGAACCCATTGGTGTAACCAACTGCCTCAATTTTGGCAATCCTTATATTCCGGAAGTATATTACCAGTTTGTAAAAGCAGTTACCGGCATGGGCGAGGCTTGCCGGGCATTCAACACCCCTGTAACCGGTGGCAATGTGAGCTTTTACAACCAGAACCCCGATGGTCCGGTTTATCCTACACCAACCATTGGCATGGTGGGCGTGATTGATGATATCAGCAACCACATGACGCTGGACTTTAAAAGAGTTAATGACGTTATCCTGCTGATTGGTAAGGTGAAAAATGATATTGCTTCATCGGAATACCTGCATAAAATAAGAGGGGTGAACTATTCGCCCGCACCTTATTTTAACATGGAAGAAGAAAAGCATTTGCACGAAGTAATTGCTGCATTAATAAAGAATAAAGCTGTACAAAGTGTACATGACGTAAGCGAAGGCGGCATAATGGTAACATTAATGGAAAGTGGGTTTAACAGGGGGCTGGGTTTTGATGTTTCGTTCAACAATCATTATGTAGATGAAAGCAATGAACGCAACGATGCCTTTTGGTTTGGCGAAGCACAGGGACGGGTGATTGTTTCGGTTGCCGATGAGCACATGGAAGCATTTTTACAACACATTGAAAATGCCGGCATCGAAACAGTAGAACTTGGACAAGTAACCAGCGGCGATGTGTTAGTAAATGGTGATAACTGGGGCAACATCAATGAATGGAAATACAAATACGACACCGCCATTGAAAAGCTCATACAAGCATAAGTGTATAAAGATTTGTAAATTTGGAAAAATGCAATTTTATGTTAGTAGAAGAAAGAAGAGAAAAGCTGATAAATACAATCAGTCATCTGCCTGAAGATAAGCTGGCTATTGTTGAAGAATTATTATCAAAAATAAATGATGCAAAAAACTCAACAATTGATCATATTTACAAAGAGGCTGTGTCAAAATATAATGAAACCCCGCAAAAACTGGCTCAATGATAACGTTAGATGAAGTATTACAACTTCATGAGAAGTCTATAAGAGATTATGAAGGCAGTTTGGGCGTGCGGGATATGAATTTACCGGAAAGTGCAGTAGTAAGACCTCTTCAGTCATTCGGCGGTACAGAATTTTATCCTACTCCCTTCGATAAAGCAGCCGCTATTATAGAGAGTATAGTCAGGAATCATCCTTTTATTGATGGTAACAAACGGACAGGATTTCTTGCAGGTTTTGCATTATTATATCGCGTTGGTTTGCTGATTGCAGCAGATCAGGAAATGGCTTATAATTTTGTAATTGATATAGCTTCATCAAACATCTCCTTTGAAGACATTGGACTTTGGCCTCAGCAAAACACACAACCTATTTCATTATAAACATCTATGAACAACAATATAGCTATTATTGGCGGGGGCAATTTGGGTAGCGCCATTGCCGAAGGTCTTATCAGCAGCGGCTTTGCACAACCGCAACAGATCATTATTACTAAAAGAAACATTGCCACACTGGAGCCGTTGCAGCAAAAAGGCGTGCAGGTAAGTAGTGATAATACAGCAGCCATTCAGTTTGCAGAGTGGGTAATCCTGGCTGTAAAACCCTTCCAGATAAAAGATATTTTACAACAACTAAAACCACATTTACAAGCCGGCAGGCACAAGCTGGTAAGCGTTATCACCGGCATCTGGATAAAAGATATGCAGGAGATTTTGGGTAACGATTTTACGCTCTTTCGTGCCATGCCCAATACCGCCATTGCTATTCGCGAAAGTATTACCTGCGTTTGCCGCTACAACGCCAGCAGCGGCGATTCTGAATATATCAGCAACTTGTTTAATAATCTTGGCAAAACCGTTTTCATTGAAGAAAAACTGATGGATGCGGCAACAGTATTAGGTGCCTGTGGAACGGCTTATGCCATGCGTTATATCCGCGCCAATATACAAGGTGGTATAGAAATAGGTTTTGATGCTGCAACTGCTGCGCTCATTGCAGCACAAACGGTGAAAGGTGCTGCTCAATTATTACTAACCAAACATACGCACCCGGAGCAAGAGATTGATAAAGTAACCACACCAAAAGGCTGCACTATTGCCGGACTTAACGAAATGGAACACCAGGGCTTCAGCTCTTCATTGATAAAGGGTGTGGTAACGAGCTACAAAAAAATTGTGACGGATATGTAATAATGTCAACTCCAAAACACAAAGGTTCAAAGTGCTGGTAATTTACCCGCACTTTGAACCTTTGTGTTTTCGACAGGCGCGCGCCTCCATGCATTGGAGCGAGTTACCATAGCAATAATGGCAAGTATTCTTCAGTGAATTCTTTTATGTAAATGACTAATCGCTACATTCCCTTTCCTATTCTTAAAAACCACTTAAAGAAAAATGCTTCCTTTACCGATATTATTTAAATCTTCCTAAAATCATTTAGTCTTCATTAAAATAGCTTCGATACATACTAATCGTACGCTTTTTTTTATCAATTTTAACCTGTAAAATGGTAAGCCCATTATCATCTTACAGTTTTTTTACCAAATCCAATATCATCCTCTTGAAAAAGCCTATACATTTTCTGCAGCTTTGTACAGTAGTTCTTCTTTCGCTGTTTGCTGTTAGTGCCAAAGCACAGCCACATGCTGCCTTTTCCAGTGATGTTATACAAGGTTGTTCGCCGCTGGTGGTGCAGTTTACCGACAATTCGACCGGTGACCCCACCGAGTGGTTGTGGGATTTAGGTAATGGTACCAAATCAACTAATCAATCACCGTCGGCTGTGTTTTTAAATGCAGGTACAGGCACTATTACTTATACCATCAAACTGGTGGTAAAAAATAGTATCGGTGCAGATTCTGTTGTTAAGGAGCGATATATTTCCGTTTATTCCAATCCACAGGTTGCTTTTACATCCGATATAACGCAGGGATGTCCGCCATTTATTGCACATTTTACAGATCAAAGTAAAAACGGTTCGGGAACAGTTACCTCCTGGCTTTGGGACTTTGGCGAAGGTACCGTATCAACCGAACAAAACCCGTCGCACACTTATTCATTGCCTAATATTTACACAGTATCGCTTACCGCCACCAACAGCGAAGGTTGTAAGCAAACATATACCTGGGAAAAGTATATACAGGTGGCTGACACTGTGAATGCTGATTTCGATTACAAGTACACCAATATTTGTCAATCACCTGCACCGATAGCATTTACCAATCGTTCTTCTTCGGCAACACCGCTGTCTTCTTTCAACTGGACGTTTGGCGATGGACAAACATCGAGCGACAGTGCACCCTCACATACCTACAATAACATTGGCACTTATAAAGTGCAGCTTGTTGCTGTAAACAACAGCGGTTGCAAAGACACAATCATCAAAAGTCTGACCATCGGTAAAGCAGGTGCCGACTTTACTTACAACACTTCCACTGCTTGTACCAACAGCGCGGTGGCATTTACCAACACTTCTTCTACTATACCGGCATCTGTAAGCTGGGATTTTGGCGATGGCACTACCTCAACCATTATTTCGCCAAACCATATTTATAAAAATGCCGGAAAATATACAGTAACAATGAGGGCTGATTTTGGCAGTTGTGTGAGCAGTATTAAAAAAGATATTACTATACAAAACCGCCCGTCTGTTGCATTTGATGTATCTAAAACAGATATATGCCAACTGCCATACAAGGTACAATTTACCAACAGGAGCACCGATGCAGTTACCTATAAATGGACGTTTGGCGATGGACAAACTGATGCAGCAATCAATCCCGAACACGCCTATACTGCTGCCGGCTTTTTTGATGTAAAGCTGGTTGCCTCCTCAGCCAATGGTTGTGCCGATAGCATTACTCAAAAACAAGCCGTGCGTGTTGGTCCGCCGGTTATTAATTCATTGGGGGGCAACTTGCCGGTATCGGGTTGTGTACCACAAGCCATTAATCCAAAACCCAACATTACTTCTGCCGAACCCATTGTGAAATATAAATGGAATTTTGGTGATGGCACTACCTCGGAAGAAGCCAATCCTACGCATGTATATAATAAAGAAGGTGTATTTGCTGTGCAATTGATAGTATTTACAGCCAGCGGCTGCAGCGATACGCTTACGCTTGAAAAAGCTGTTATTGCAGTCATGAGCCCGGTTGCAGGCTTTAGCGCCAGCCCGCTGGATGTGTGTGCCAAAAGTGCAGTAACATTTACCGATAGCAGCAGAGGCACTGTTACCGACTGGTCGTGGCAATTTGGCGATGGCAGTACTTCCACATTACCCAACCCGGTGCATAAATATGGCGACACAGGTTACTTTAAAGTAACGCTTGTAGTAAGCAACAACCAATGCCGCGATACTATTACTAAAGAAAAATATGTACATATCCGTCCGCCGGTAGCAGCTTTTTATTACAAAATAGATTGTGCCGAACCATATAAACGCACATTCAAAGAAACGAGTAAAGGCGCTCTTTCGTGGCAGTGGGATTTTGGTGATGGCACTTCCACAACAACACCTTCGCCGCTGCACAACTATAGTACCACCGGCACTTACAATGTGCAATTGATAGTTAAAAATGAGCAGTGTTCGGATACTGCAAAGCAGGTATTAAGAATAGTGGATGAGCATCCAACTTTCTCTTATGCAATGGCAGGTGAAGCAGCGTGCCGCAACGATGCAGTGAATTTTGCTGCAGCCAATTTCAACGGGGAAAGCATCAGTTCTTTTAGCTGGAATTTTGGAGATAGCACCCCTGTAAATACTTCCTCCAATCCAACACCTACACACCAATATGCAGCCGCCGGCAACTTTGCACCCCAGCTTATTACTACTGATGTGTTGGGATGTAAAGACACCATAGATAATAAAGTAGCCATAAAAGTGTTTGGAGCAAAAGCGGGCTTTAGCAATCTGGCAGGAATTTGTATCAATTCTACCGCCGCATTTACCGATACTTCAAAAAGCGATGGGGCGCATCCCATTACTAAATGGGAATGGAGCTATGGCGATGGAAAAACCAGCAGTTATACCACTGCACCTTTCAATCATTTATACGATACCGCAGGTTATTTTAATGTGAAACTTACAGTATACGACAGTTATGGTTGTAAAGATTCGGTAGTAAAAACAAAAGCAATACAGGTTACTAACCCGGTTGCTGATTTTACTTCGGCAGCACCTGTAAAATGCGTAGGAAATAATATATCTTTTGTAAATAAAGCAGTGGGTGAAAGTTTAGTATATAGCTGGAATTTTGGAGATAATACGGCTGCTTCTTCCGATGCATCGCCGGTGCATACTTATAAAAACGAAGGTCTGTACGGAGTAAAATTGAACGTAACCGATAAATACGGTTGCAAAGCAGAGATGGACAAACAAAACTTTGTAACCATCTCCAATCCTAAAGCTGCTTTCAAAATGAACGGCCCAACAGAAGGCACTTGTCCGCCCCTGATTGTAAAGCCAACAAATGCCTCTACCAGCTTTACATCTGTATCGTGGATCTTTGGCGATGGTGCTATAGCCGCCATGGCGAATCCTACGCACATCTATACACAAGGTGGCAATTTTGAAATGAAGCTGATTGCAAAAGGTTATGGTGAATGTTATGATACAGCTACGCAATTAATTAAGTTGAAAGGTCCTTCCGGCTCTTTCTCATACGATATATTAAAAGGTTGTAACCCTACTACTGTTACCTTTAATGCGATTACTAAAAATGCAACCAAAGTTATCTGGGATTATAGCGATGGCAACGTAGATGAGGGCATGGAAAGCACAAAAAAGCATACGTACAACGAATATGGACAATACATTCCCAAGCTGGTGATTACCGATAATGCAGGTTGTCAGGTAGGCATTGAAAACCCCGATACTATTTATATTTCGGGTATCAAACCAGCTTACCTTTTCTCAACACAAACTGCCTGCGACTCTTCTATGGCAGGTTTTGCAGACGCTTCCACACCGTATTGGGATAAAGTAAAATCGTACCAATGGAGCTTTGGCGATGGTACTGTATCCGATGACAAAAACCCTATTCATTATTATAAAGTATCCGGCAAATACAGAACAACACTTACCGTAAATACAGCATTTGGTTGTACCGACTCGCTATCGCAAATGGTGGATGTAACAGTACACACTTCACCTGTGGCAAGCATCACTGCTCCCGATTCTCTTTGCGTAGCTACTTTAGCAACATTAAAAGCAAATGATGCGGCAAAAGCACCAACCACTACATGGCAATGGGCATTGAATAAAAGCACATCCATCGGCACTGCACAAAATGCTTTGTATCAGTTTAACGAGCCAGGCGCTTTTGTACTTTCTTCGGTTGCTACCACCTCTTTTGGCTGTACTGATACTGCTACACATAGGCTATTTGTAGTAGCAGCCCCCAACATCAATGCCGGCATAGACACTTTTGTGTGCAAAGGCGGCGCTACATTGCTCTCCGCAACTGGTGCTAACAAATATCACTGGAGCAGCCAATCCAATCTTAGCTGTGCTAATTGCGCCAGCACTATGGTGAGTCCATCAGAGGCATCGCAGTATATTGTTACCGGCAATAATGGTTTTGGCTGCCTGGCAAGCGATACGGTAAACGTAAGAGTGATAGAGCCAGTGAACGTAATCGCACAAAACGACACGTTGTGCTTAGGTGAAAATGCTACGTTGCAGGTAAGTGGTGCAAAACTGTACAACTGGTCACCTGCTGTTTTCCTGAGCGATGCTACCTCCGGTGCGCCTGTATTTAAAGCTGCAAAAGATACCACCATAACCTACACGGTAACAGGTACTGATGAAAAGAAATGCTTTGCAGATACAAAGAATGTAACCGTAAAAGTGTATCCGATACCACATATTGAAATTGCAGATAAACAAATTGATCTGAATGTTGGTTCCTCAGTGCAGTTGATGATGAAAAGTTCGGCAGATATTACACAGTGGCGCTGGAGTCCATCCACTTTCTTAAGCGATGCTTCGGCACAAAATCCAATTGCTACGCCCAAGCAATCTATCACTTATACCTGTGTGGCTTCCAACAACGGTTCCTGCTTTGCCCGTGACCAGATCTCTATCAATGTGATGTGCAATCAGGCAAATATGTTTGTGCCCAACACCTTCTCTCCAAATGGCGATGGGATTAATGATCACTTTTTCCCGCGCGGACAAGGGGTTTTCAATATTAAATCGTTGCGCGTCTTTAACCGCTGGGGACAGGTAGTGTTTGAGAAAAACAACTTTTTGCCCAATGTAGAAAATGATGGCTGGGATGGCACTTTCAAAGGCCAGCCGCTCGCCTCCGATGTATATGTGTATATGATAGAAATTACTTGTGATAACAACGCTGTGGTTCCATTTAAAGGCAATGTTACATTGCTGAGATAAGGATTATTTGAATGATGATTAAGAAGCTGCTTCCATTTTTGGGAGTAGCTTTTTTGTTTATAAAAACATGCATTAAAACACCTGGATTAATTGCTTTTTTACAGGTTTTAAACCAGATAAAAATCATTGTTAGTTTAATAACTCATTAAAGAAAACAACAATCATATAAAGCTGATTTTAAGAGAGCGCTGAAAACATTTATTCTTCATTAAAAAAGTTTTCACAACAATATTTTTAATAAATATTCTTCAACTTTATACTGTGAACGGAAAGCCAGCTTTCCATGATCAATTATCCAGTATCAAAATCCAATATCCATGAAAAAATTTTTTACCTTAACTGCTATGCTGTGCCTTACAGCAATGCTTCAATCCAATGCACAAGATGTACATTTTTCCCAGTTTTTTGAAGCCCCGTTGGTGCGCAATCCATCACTCGCCGGCATCTTTGATGGCGATGTGCGCGTGCAGGGCGTTTATCGCTCGCAATGGGGAAGTGTAACGGTGCCTTTCGTTACACAATCTATTAATGCCGAATATAAAATGCCGGTAGGACAAAGCAATGATTTTGTAACGCTGGGTATGCAAATATTACACGACAAAGCTGGTACCACTGCACTCACTACCACCAATGTGTATCCGGCACTCAACTACCACAAAGCATTAAGCGCCGATAAATCTACTTACCTTTCTATGGGCTTCATGGGTGGGCTGGTGCAACGCAGTTTTGACCGCTCCAAAGTAACTACCAATCATACGTATGATAATGGTGTGGATGGTGAAGGAAACCTAAACCCGCGCTATGGTTATCTGGATGGCAGTGCTGGTATGTCGTTCAATTCAACTATTGGATATGATGAAAAAACGACCTATTTTGTAGGACTTGCCTATCATCATTTTAATCAGCCCAAAGCTTCTTTTTACAGCAATCCGGCAGTAGCAATCAAGCCCAAATGGGTCGCTTCGGGCGGTATTAAATTTCCGGTAGATGAAACATCCTATTTTACACTCGAAGCAGACTATACCAGCCAGAATACAGCCAGTGAAATCGTTGCTGGTGGTATGTATTCGCGCAAGATTGGCGATGATTACGACAATCCTTTATACACCATTCATTTTGGTGGTTATATGCGCTTAAATGATGCTTTCATCCCGGTAGTAAAGCTGGACTACCATCCATTCTCGGTAGCTATAAGCTATGATATCAATGTTTCTACGCTTAAAACGGTAAGCCAGTACCGCGGCGGCGTAGAATTATCCATAGCGTATGTTGGTTTTTTAGACAGAGATAATTCCAGTAAAAATGCAGTGATGTGTCCGCATTTTTAAGTTGTCATTAAAAAAATAAAAATTTAAATTTTTGGCAAAGAATCTGATTCTGTTTAATTTAGCAACATATAAATATGAAAAAAACTCTACTCATACTTGTTCGTCATTTAAAAACCCTGCTTACAGCGCTGGTTTTCGTATGCGCCGGCTTTGCTGTAAGCAGTTTCACTTTTCACGCACATTCAGAATCAGCAAAAGTGGAGGTAATCAAGTGCTATCCAAATCCAGCCACTTCGATTGTTAATTTTGAATTTCAGAAAAATATTGATAAAAGCTATGTATTGCAGGTATATAGTTTTGTAGGGAAAAAAATGGTGGAAACACCAGTGGTAAATAATAAAATTACCATTACGCTTACCGACTTTAACCGCGGCATTTACGTTTATCAGCTTCGTGATAAAAGCGGCGCAACAGTTGTTGCAGGCAAGTTCCAGGTGATTAAATAAATTTTATTTTAAAATAATGTCAGTGCCGGTTATTTTAACCGGCATTTTTTATTGGTAAAAAGCAAGTTGCTAAACCAATATCGCAGTTTAATGTTATTTAGATAAGAAGGTGAAATGCAAAAGCGGATAATTCCATCCCGTCGGGTTTTGTAGATGTGCAATCATAAAAATGCTGTAATGATATCCGCTTTGCGGATTAAAAGCCTGAAGGGGTGACAGGATTATAGTATATGATCAATAATGAAATTAGCTAAACCCCGGAGAGGTGACATAATTAATTGCACCACATAAACTCAAAGTCTTTGCTTAAGACAAACTTATCTCTACACTTACTTACTTTGCGCAAAATTGCAGCGTGTACACGATAGATATTATAGCAAAAACCTTAGATGCAAAGGCACATATTACTAACAGCAAAGCCATTATTAAAAACCTGCTCACCGATAGCCGGCGCATTGTTTTTCCTGCTACTTCTTTATTCTTTGCATTGCAGTCTTCGCGTCGTGATGGGTTTACCTTTATTGATGACGTATATCATCAGGGTGTTGTCAATTTTGTGGTTACACACTTACCGGAGGCAAGTAAATATCCTGCTGCCAATTTCTTGATTGTAAAAGATACATTAGAAGCACTGCAACAATTAGCAGCCTGGCACCGCAGTCATTTTCATTACCCGGTGATTGGTATTACCGGCAGCAATGGCAAAACAATTGTAAAAGAATGGCTGTATCAATTGTTATCGCCGGAGTATAATATTATTCGCAGTCCGCGCAGTTACAACTCGCAAATTGGGGTACCATTGAGTGTGTGGCAAATGAACAGCCAACACAATCTCGCCATTTTCGAAGCCGGTATTTCCAAACCGGAAGAGATGGAGAAGTTGCAGCCAATCATTCAACCAACCATTGGTATTTTAACCAACATTGGCGAAGCGCACCAGGAAGGCTTTAAAAATGTGGAGCAAAAAGTAAAAGAAAAGCTGCGATTGTTTACTAATGTACAAACATTATTTTGCAATAGGGATAATGAGGTTGTACAAGAAAATTTATCGTCACTTTCTATTCCTCAAATACAAAACTGGAGCCTGCTGCATGATGCAGATTTAGTAATACAAAAAATAGAAAAGCAACCCCAGCAAACGCTCATAACAGCTTTATACCAACAATCGCAAAATATCCGTATCACCATTCCTTTTACCGATGATGCTGCTGTAGAAAATGCGATTACCTGTTGGAATGTTTGTTTGTATTTTCAACTCTCCCACTCCATCATTGCCGAGCGCATGGCACGACTGCAACCAGTAGATATGCGCCTGCAATTGTTGAAAGCAGCAAATGGCTGCTCGCTTATAAATGACAGTTATAGTTTTGATATTAATTCGTTTAATATAGCACTGGATTTTTTATTACAGCAACATCAATATCCTTCAAAAACAGTTATCTTATCCGACTTTGCTATTACCACAGATGATAGCCATTATCATCAGATAGCCGATGTATTAGCCATAAAGAAAATTAATCGCGTTATTACCATTGGCGAAAACTGGTACCGCCTGCAAGACATATTAAAAGATAAAATCAGGCGCACCACGCATTTCGCATCCATGCAGTCGTTCCTGGGTCAGTTGCATACTTCGCAGTTTCGCAACGAAGCTATCCTGCTGAAAGGAGCGCGCAAGTTTGCCTTTGAGCGTATTGTTGCCCAACTGGAAGATAAGGTACACAGCACCATAATGGAAATTAACCTGACGGCGCTGGCACACAATTTAAAAGCCTATCAACAACATTTACAACCCGGCACCAAACTGATGGCCATGATAAAGGCTGGCGGCTATGGCAGTGGCAGTGCCGAAGTGGCTAATGTGCTGCAATATCACAAAGTAGATTACCTTGCCGTGGCTTATGCTGATGAAGGAGTAGAATTGCGCAAAGCAGGCATTAGTCTCCCCATTTTGGTGTTAAACGTAGACGAAGCTGCTTTTGAAGCTATTGTTGACAACAATTTAGAGCCGGAATTGTTCTCTTTTAATATCCTGCAAGCCTTTATTCATTATCTCTCCCGGCAAGGCATCCAGCAATACCCCGTGCATATAAAAGTAGATACCGGTATGCACCGGCTGGGCTTTGAAGAAAAAGATATTCCTGAACTGATTGCCGTATTAACCAATACAAAAAGTATTGCGGTAAAATCGGTTTTTACACATCTTGCTGCCAGCGAAGCCGAGGAAGAAGATACTTTTACCCAACAGCAATACAACATTTTTGACCGTTGCAGCAACCGCCTGCAAAAAGCGTTGAAGTACAATTTCATCCGGCACATCGCCAATTCTGCTGCTATTTTTCGCCATCCGGCGATACAACTTGATATGGTGCGGCTGGGCATTGGCTTGTATGGGGTGGATAGTGCTAATGAACACCAGCTTCAGCTGCAAACGGTCTGTACACTTAAAACCACCATCGCGCAGCTCCGCTGGATAAAGGCCGGCGACACGGTTGGCTACAACCGCCGTGGTAAAGCCACCAAGGACGAACTGATTGCTACATTGCGGATTGGCTATGCCGATGGTGTGAGTCGCAGGCTGAGCAACGGCGTAGGTAGTGTATGGATAAAAGGAAAACCGGCCCCCATCATTGGCAATGTATGTATGGATATGCTGATGGTGGTTGCGACTGGTATAGAAGGCGTACAGGAGGGTGATGAAGCGGAGATCTTTGGTAAAAACATCCCGGTTCAACTGGTGGCGCAACAATGCGGTACCATTTCTTACGAAATTTTAACTGGTATCAGTCAGCGTGTAAAACGGATTTATATCGAGGAATAGTTTATTGGGATCACAGATGAGACTGCTTGGGAATCACTGATAAAACAACTGATATTTTCTGATATACCTGATGTATAAAATCATATTCCATACGTTACATCAGAAAATATCAATCTAATCTGGTATCAAGAAGAATTATCATCTCCAATGCCCCCGGCGCCAGTAATACCCTCTGGGGGTTCTTATCCATACACCCGGCGCCCATACCCGGTGAGGTCTTGGCGCAGCCCAATAGCCTGGCCGATGCACATACCTGCCGCCGCGCCAATAATAATTCCCATCTACCCAAATGTAATTAGGATAAGGCCGGGGCGGGCGGCTGTACATCCCCGGTGCGGGACGCGTGGCTACATAATGCCCTGAAGTACAACCTGTTGCAGAGAAAAATAATATTAATACCAAAGTATATAAAATAATATTTTTCATATATTCTTATTATTTATAATTCACGAAATATACCCGTGTACTTATCGCAACAATACATAACGGTAACCGGCAACTTCGATTTGACAGAAAGGTTTTGGTTTAATTATTTATGCAACCAATCTTAAACTTTCTTTTGCAACGCCTTTGAAGGCACACATCCATCAAATCTGTTATCTTCGTAAAAATTTGTATCGCGCTCAATAATTTCCCAATGAAGAAAGGCTGGCAGGTTGCTTTGTTAATTATCCTTATCCTTGTTGCCGACCAGGCATTAAAAATTTATATTAAGACGCACTTCCATTTAGGTGAAAGCCATGAAGTGTTAGGTAAGTATTTTCAACTAACTTTTGTAGAAAATGCGGGCATGGCCTGGGGCTGGAAATTTGGTGGCGATTTTGGTAAAATTGTACTTACCTTATTCCGGCTGGTTGCAGTAATACTGGGTGTGTTTTATTTGCGTAGCATTATTAAAAAGAAATACCACAAAGGTTTCATCACCTGCGCAGCACTCATTTTTGCAGGTGCTGCCGGTAACCTGATAGACAGCATGTTTTATGGACTTATCTTCAACAACAGCGACTATTTTGTACGCAATGTTGCTGTTATGTTTCCACCGCATGGCGGCTATGCAGGCTTTTTGCACGGGCGTGTAGTGGATATGCTGTATTTCCCTATTATTCAAACACATTATCCATCCTGGTTTCCGGTGTGGGGCGGACAGGAATTTGAATTCTTCAGTCCTGTATTCAACCTTGCAGATGCTTCTATTTCGATTGGGGTTATTGCCATTTTAATCTGGCAAAGAAAGTTCTTTTCGCAAAAAGAGGTTGCGGTTACCAATAACGCTCCGGTAGCAACTACCACAACGCCTGTTGTAAACGAAAATTTATAATATTTACTCACTATTTTCCGGCAATTACTTTATCAACGCTGACAAGGTTTAGAGACCTGTCGGCGTTTTTTGCAATCCTCCTATTGTTTTATTTTCGCAGCCTTAACCATTTACCTTGTTGCAATTAACCACCGACATAGCAGTTAGAGACCGTTGGGTACAATTCATTTACACCTTGCAAGATGATATTTGCGGCGCATTAGAAGCATGCGATGGTAAGGCGACCTTTACAGAAGATGCCTGGCAACGACCAGAGGGCGGTGGCGGTAAAACAAGGGTAATTGCCAATGGTGATGTATTTGAAAAGGGCGGCGTGAATACTTCGGTTGTGCACGGTGTAGTAACAGATGCCATGCGCATACAACTAAACATAAATGGTGCTTATTGGTTTGCCTGCGGACTTAGTTTAGTCATCCACCCTATCAATCCTTTTGTGCCAACAGTACACTGCAACTACCGCATGTTTGAGCTGTACGATGAGGCGCATAATGTTATAGACCGCTGGTTTGGCGGCGGTACCGATCTTACCCCCTATTACCTTTTTGAGGAAGATGCCATTTATTTTCACCAGACTTATAAAAATGTCTGCGACCAATTTGACCCAACTTTTTATCCCGTTTTCAAAAAGCATTGCGATGATTATTTTGTAAACACGCACCGCAACAATGAGCGCCGCGGTATTGGCGGTATTTTTTACGATTACAAACGTGCTGATGAAAAAAGGAATACGGAGTTTTGGATAGATTTTGCACGCGCCTGTGGTTATGCTTTTATAGATGCGTATATACCTGTTGTAAATAAAAGAAAAGACATACCTTACAATGCAGCGCAAAAGCATTGGCAGGAAATACGCCGCGGTCGCTATGTAGAGTTTAACCTGGTGCACGACCGTGGTACAATATTCGGCTTAAAAACCAACGGGCGCATAGAAAGCATTTTGATGAGCCTACCGCCTACCGTACGTTTCGAGTATAACTATCATCCGCAGCCCGGTAGCGACGAAGACAAGTTATTGCAAGTATGCCTGCATCCAAAAGAATGGGTATAGCGATAGCCTAATTTTCTAAATGGGCTTGGTTGCAGTGAAGTTGATATGTCTCTAAAGAAGGAGATAACAAGCAGTCCGTTTATTATAGTTTGCTTATCAGCTATTTCACCGTGATGAAAATGATAGATTATTACTGTAATCTTGCGTCTTGCGTCTTTCATCATGTATCTTAGCCTCCTCTCTATTTCCTATAACTTGTTTCTTATCAATTATTTCTTCTTTCCCTTATCTTTAACGCATGTCATATCTTATACTCATTGGTGGCATCGCATTGCTTATCATACTTATTGCCTGGGCACGCTTTAATGCATTTCTCGCCTTTTTAATTGTATGCATTTTTATTGGTTTGCTAAGTGGTTTATCAGCAGAGGCAATTATTATTTCGGTACAGAAAGGGATCGGCGATATTTTGGGCAGCCTCGTAGTTATTCTTGGGTTAGGTGCCATGCTGGGTAAATTAGTGGCAGACAGTGGTGCAGCCCTGCGCATATCTTCTGCCCTGATAAATGCTTTTGGCAGAAAATATATCATGTGGGCACTCGTAATTACCTGCTTTATAGTAGGTATTCCGTTGTTTTACAATGTGGGCTTTGTGTTGGTGGTACCGCTTATTATTACGGTAGCCGCACGTTATAATTTACCAGCCGTTTATATTGGCTTACCGGCACTTTCGGCACTCTCGGTTACGCATGGTTATTTACCGCCACATCCTTCACCGGTAGCACTCGTACAACAGTTCAATGCTGACATTGGCACTACTATGTTATATGGATTTCTCATTGCTATTCCGGCCATTTTAGTAGCAGGTCCCGGCTTTGCCGTAACCCTAAAAAAATATACCAATAAACCATTGCAGGCATTTGCCTCTAAAGAAATGGACGAAGAAAAGCTGCCTTCGTTAACAGTGAGTATGGCAGCGGCCTTTATGCCTGTGGTGCTTATAGCACTTAGCTCGCTGTCTAGTTATTTTTTGCCACCGCAACATGCTGTAACTATTTTCTTTAAAGCGATTGGCGACCCTGCCATGGCAATGCTCATATCTGTTTTGTTTGCCGTTTTTACGCTGGGCTTACACACGGGTGCACGCATGAGTGCCATCATGTCTTCGCTGGGCGAGGCGGTTAAAGATATTGCTATGATCCTTTTTATTATTGGCGGTGCCGGTGCATTAAAACAATTACTGACCGACAGTGGCATCAGTAATCAAATCATACAAGGATTAACCACTTTGCATGTGCATCCATTGTTATTGGCATGGAGTATTAGTGCACTGATTCGTGTTTGTTTAGGTTCGGCAACCGTAGCCGGACTAACAACGGCAGGCATTGTAGCACCGCTAATAGCAACAACAGGCGTCAATCCTAACTTAATGGTATTAGCAACCGGCGCCGGTAGTCTGATGTTTTCGCATGTAAATGATGCCGGCTTCTGGCTCTTTAAGGAGTACTTCAATTTATCTATCAAGGACACCATCAAAACCTGGTCTATTATGGAAACGTTGGTTTCTATTGTAGGGCTGATTGGTGTGTTTGTAATTAATTATTTCCTGTAAGTTTTACATCACTTTCGCTAACTTCCAAAGTATGTGCAATACCGTGTTTTAATGCATAATTTTCTTGTGTATGACCTACCGGAAAATTAAAGCAAACAGGATAACCGTAACCTTTTATGGCATCATAAATCACATCATATACCGAAGCACCAAATGGAATCACCGTATCTTTCATATCGGCAAAAGAGCCTACTATTAAACCTGCTAAATCATCCAGCTTACCGGCTCTTTGCAGTTGTATCATCAGCCGGTCTATGTTATAAATATACTCGCCAATATCTTCTATAAACAGTAGCTTACCTTTTGTATCGATACTGCTTTTGGAGCCGACAAGATGGGCCAATAAACATAGGTTTCCACCCACCAACTCGCCGGTGGCAGTGCCCACTCTATTCAATTTATATGCTTCGCAACGGTATGTGTAATGCATGCCTGTTAAAGCTTTCAGCAGCGATTGCACATATTCCGTCTCGCTGCCGCCATTATTAAATGCAGCCGCCATGGGTGAGTGCAAAGAAGCTATATGATAGTTGTTGAAGAGGTGCGAATGTAATATCGTAATATCGCTGTAACCAACTATCCATTTTGGTTTTTCGGGGAAAGATGTAAAATCAATTTTATCAATAATTCTACTCAGTCCATAACCGCCGCGTGCACATAAAATGGCTTTTACATTTTCATCATCCAACATCTGTTGTAAATCTGCCAATCGTTCTTCATTGGTACCGGAAAAGTAGTTAAAATGAGTACCTAATGTTTTTCCCTTTTTTACCTTAAAACCCCATTGTTCTAATACTTGCAAACACGTTTCCATATTCTCCAACGGCATGTAGCCCGATGGACAAATCACGCCAATCATATCCCCATTTTGTAAGTAAGAAGGCATTGTAATCATGCAGCAATATTAGGGAATAAGATAGTGGGCAATATTGATATTATTATAAAGTTGAAAATAAAAAGGTAGTATTTATAAAGAAACTGTTGATGAACAATCGAGATCTGCTTGTTATTTTTACCGGACTTACAGCACGCCTTATCAACAAACAATTGCATAAACTTTAAACATGAAAATAGCTACTTATAATGTAAATGGCATCAGTGCACGCTTACCTGTATTGCTGCGCTGGCTTGATGAATCAAGGCCGGATATAGTGTGTTTACAAGAGCTAAAAGCACCGCAGGAAAACTTTCCAGTGGAAGCTTTACAAAATGCAGGTTACCATGCCATTTGGCATGGTCAGAAAAGCTGGAATGGTGTGGCAATCTTATCGCGTAATGCACAACCGGAGGAAATGCGGCGTGGGCTGCCAGGAGATCCCGATGATACGCAAAGCCGTTATATAGAAGCAAAGGTTAATGGCCTTGTTATAGGCTGTCTTTATTTGCCGAACGGCAATCCTGCGCCGGGTCCAAAGTTCGATTATAAGCTTCGTTGGTTTGAAACCTTAACTGCACATGCGGCCAACTTATTGGCTTCGGGCAAATCCGTTATTTTAACTGGTGATTACAATGTAATGCCTGCCGAACAAGACGTATATAAACCGGAACGCTGGATAAACGATGCCTTGTTCAGGCCGGAATCGCGCAGCGCATTTCACAACCTTGTTGCACAAGGCTGGACGGATGCCATCAGAAAACTGCATCCGAATGAGACCATTTATACCTACTGGGATTACTTTCGCAATGCTTTTGGGCGCAATGCAGGTTTACGCATTGACCATTTTTTACTAAGTCCGCAATTGGATAAACGATTAGTAAATGCAGGCGTGGATACTAATGTACGCGGGTGGGAAAAAACAAGCGATCATGCGCCGGTGTGGATTGAACTGGCAGGTGAGTAGAGAATGTAATAGCACGGGCTTCAATCAGGTTATTATATAAGGCGTATGCGTTGAACTGCGAGCAGAAAACAGGGCATGCACTTAATTGAAAATGGTATAGTGTTTTTTATTAAAGTAAATCAAAACATTTACCTTATCCTGAATAAAAAAGCCTGTAATGCTTAAAAGTTACAGGCTTTTTTATAGCGATCTGTTATTAAACTATTTCATTTAAACAAATAATTGAACTGCTTAAGCAAACGGAAAGTCATGTAAATATGAATGATGAGCAGCACAGAGAAGATAAAGAAGAACAGCAGGAAGCTTAACAGCATTTGCTCTAATTGAGCAGTGCTCATACCTGCCGGAATAGTTTGGTGCTGCATGGCTTGCTTTATTACTTCGGATGCAACCGTTTTGTTGTTGATCAAAGTAATGTATTCTATTATACCCAAAGCACTGAACGCAATGCTGACAAAAGCATTTACTCTTATCCAGTCGCGTAAAGAGGGTTTACATTTCCTGCCGCCTATAATGCCTTTTGTTAAGAAAGACAAAGACGTAAAAACATAAATAACAATGCAGGCTATGGCAAATACCGGCAGCAGCGCGGCAGGATTGGCTAATGCCATCAGCAGCAACGAAAGATCTATAAAACCAAAAATTGCTGCTATAGGCAGTAGTATAAAGGTAAGCACGCGATAAACAATCAACAGTGTCTTCATGAACGCAAAAATAATGTGCTGCCAGCATACAACTTGTGGCAAAAGGTATGAGCGTATAGTTTATTTAGCTTTCGATCTTTCTTAATGTATTGTTGTTTTACACCTTTTTGGTTAACCCGCCCCCACTTCTTGTCTTACTTTCTTCTTATTGCACATCCGTTTTTATCTGAAGCTCATTCAACTGTTTTTGGTCTATAGCAGCAGGTGCATCCAGCATTACATCGCGGCCGGAGTTATTTTTGGGGAAAGCAATAAAATCGCGAATACTTTCGCTGCCGCCCAAAATAGCACACAGCCTGTCGAAACCGAATGCGATACCGCCGTGTGGTGGTGCTCCATATTCAAAAGCACCGAGCAAAAAGCCAAATTTGTGCTGCGCTTCTTCTTTACTCATGCCCAACGCAGCAAACATTTTTTCCTGTAGTTCGCGCTGATAAATACGGATAGAGCCGCCGCCGATTTCATTGCCATTGAGCACCATATCATACGCATTGGCTTTGATGTTGGTGTACGGATGCTCTAAATATTTTACAGCGTTTTCAATCACCGGATCGTTATTAATCATCACCTCAATATCACCTGGTTTTGGTGATGTAAATGGATGGTGGCGTGCTACCCAGCGGTTTTCTTCTTCAGCATATTCAAACAGCGGAAAATCGAGCACCCACAATAATTTAAACTCCTCTTCTTTGCGAAATCCAAGACGTTTACCCATTTCGAGGCGTAGTTCGCTCATTGCTTTGCGGGTACGTTCTTCGGCACCGGCGAGTATTAATACCAAATCACCTTTTTGCGCATTTGTTGCGTTGGCAATGGCTTTCAGGCGCTCTTCGTTATAAAATTTATCTATACTGCTTTTGTAAGTACCATCGTTGTTTACTTTTATAAAAGCCAAACCCTTCATGCCAATCTGCGGACGCTTTACCCAATCTATCAGCTCATCGGTTTGCTTGCGGCTGTATTCTGCAGCACCCGGAACAGCAATGGCCAATACAGTTTCTGCTTCATCAAAAACTTTAAAATCCGCACCGTTGATTAAATCAGCTTTATCTTCTTTATTTACATACACCGATGCAGGCTTTTTAAGATTGGCAATCTTCATTTCAAAGCGGATGTCGGGCTTATCAATACCATAGTTCCACATGGCATCTTCCCAACTCATACGCTCTACTCTTTCGGTGTAATCAATACCTTTTACTGCTTTAAAAATGTATTTAATTAAACCTTCAAACATATTGAGAATGTCTTCCTGCTCTACAAAAGCCATTTCGCAGTCTATTTGCGTAAACTCCGGCTGGCGGTCGGCACGCAAGTCTTCATCTCTAAAACATTTTACCACCTGATAATAGCGATCGTAACCACTCACCATCAGCAATTGCTTGAAAGTTTGGGGGCTTTGCGGCAAGGCATAAAATTGTCCCGGATTCATACGCGAAGGCACCACAAAATCGCGTGCACCTTCGGGGGTGGATTTGATGAGAAACGGTGTTTCAATATCCATGAAATCATTTGCATGTAAGTAATCGCGGGCAGCACGGTTTACAGCATAGCGCAGTTCTAAATTCTTTTTCACTGCATTACGGCGTAAATCCAGGTAGCGGTATCTCATGCGCAAATCGTCGCCGCCATCGGTATCATCCTGAATAGTGAAGGGTGGTACTGCCGATTTATTCAACACTTTAAAACTGGTCACCTGAATTTCAATATCGCCGGTAGGTATATTTTTATTTTTATTGCTGCGCTCGCGTACAATGCCAGTTACCTGCAACACATACTCGCGCCCCAAAGGATTCTTATCGGGCTCTGCATTCAGTTCTTCGCCAAACAACAATTGCGTAATGCCATAGCGGTCGCGCAAGTCAATAAAAGTAATAGCACCAAACTTGCGGATGGTTTGTACCCAGCCGGCAAGTGTTACGGTTTGCCCAACGTTTTCCGTCCTCAATTCGCCACAGGTATGCGTTCTGTACATGATAATTGCTTTTAGGAGGCGCAAATATAGCAAACCAGCTTACATTGTTTCTATTACATCCAGGTGGCGGGGCCGCCAATAAAGATAATAATACATCAGTATAAACATACCCAGCAGAAAAGGAACGAGCGTAAGTTGCTTATAACTAATTCCGCCCCATATCATCTTTTCATCAAATGCAAAAAACTCGCTGATCATCCAGTACGAATTGGCCGTTATCCAGAATGTAATAGCGAGATTGTGGCACAGCTCGCTCATCAATGCTCTGGTGCGCCAGGCTATAACAATGGAGATAATGAGCGTTGGAAAGATCATCAGGATACCCAGTGGCTTTAAAATAATACACCACGAAATATCTTTAAAGAGCCAGAAAACAATATGTAAGTTTTCCATTCTACGGTACGAGACCGGAATACTATAAGTTGGTTCTGATTTTTTTACGACCTTACGGACAGGTACTGGACTTTTAACGGACATTTTTTTTGCACAAAATAGATAAAAGTAAAAGTAATGTATAAAGAATATAAAAGAGGCAATCAATAAAAGTTGATTGCCTCTCTCACTTAAATTAAAAACTTACTCTTCAATCACTTCCACACCCGGATGTGCTTTGGGGTCGAACGTGAATTTGCTGTCGGGAATATTTGCATTGGCGTTAATGTTGGATAATGTAAACTCGGTAACATTATCTGCCTTGTCTGTTATTTTTGCCTTGGTTACCAGGTCTTTGGTTTTATCAACATATACCGTTACCTGCTTAAAGTTCTTTCTTTTATCTACCGGCGTTAATGCAATCTGGTAAGTGCTGCCGGCAGAAGAAACGAGGTTATAATCGAAATCTTTATCGTAAAAATTGCTCAGGAATTTTTGTGGTGTAAAAGCTTTGCTATCATCATCCACATTCGAGACAGTTACTTCATTCTCGCCGTTGTAATTCCAGCTTTTGGCGCCGTTACTGTAAATTTCGGTGCTTCCCTGCTTTAAATAATATTGCTGACCTTTAATATAAATAATACCCTTTTTAATACCACGCACTACATTTTTACGGTCTTTGGTAGTATAAGAAAAATTAGCAGTAATACCTGTATTACCTTTCAGCTTATCGCTTACTTTGTCCAATATGGCTTTGGCATTGCCTGTTTGTGCAAAACTCATACTTAGTAATCCTATCGCAAAAACAAAAAACAGTACAATCTTTTTCATCAAAATTTTAATTTTTGGGTGGCAAAAATAGTTGAATTGTTATGTGTAATAAGATGCAGATTTCAAACAATCGTTTAACGGCTGGCATATTTCACATTTCTAAAACAGATTACATGCCAACATTCTTTATGTTTTAATTAACCTAAGCTGCTGTTTACTACAACAAAAGCCTTTCTATTATTGCTAATAAAACCTAATTTTGCACACTTTATGAAAATTGTAGTTCAGTTTTTGGCGGTTATTCTTCTGTTTTGCTCTTGCAGCAACCAATTTGGCAAAGTGCTCAAGAGCAAGGACAATGAATATAAATATAAAATGGCTGAACAGTATTATGCGCAAAAGAAGTGGGATAAGGCAGCGCAATTGTTTGAGCAGTTGTTTCCGTATGTGAAAGGAACGGCGCGTTTTGAAGATTTATACTACAAATATGCTTATTGCGCATACTACCAGAGAGACTACCTGAATGCAGAAAACCTGTTTAAGAATTATTTAGAGAGTTTTCCCAACAGCCAGCGTGCCGAAGAGGTGGAATTTATGCGGGCATTTTGCTTTTTTAAACAATCGCCCAAAGTAGATTTAGACCAAACCAGCACTTCCAAAGCCATTGCACTGTTGCAGGCTTTCATCAATACCCACCCCGGCAGCGAGCGCAATAAGGAAGCCGAAAATCTCATTAACCAATTACGCAGTAAGCTGGAAACGAAAGAGTTGAAAGCGGCGCAGTTGTATTACAACTTAGGCTATTACAAAGCAGCAGCCGTGGCATTTAGTACTTTGATGGATGATTATCCGGCCTCGGACCAAAGTGACAGCTATAAGCTGGAAGTGATAAAATCGGATTATAAATATGCCCAGATGAGCATTCCTGAAAAGCAGCAAGAACGCTATCAGCAGGTCTTAACGGATGTAGCCGATTTTGAAGACCGCTTTCCGCAAAGTAACTTACTGCCACAGGTACAGGACTATAAAACACAATCAACAAACAATATAAAACGCATACAAGATGAGCAAGCTAAGGCGACAACTCGGCAATAACACGCCCAGCGTAATAGAAACAAAAAGCCTTATTGATATAAAAGGGAAGACAGGCAATTTGTATGAATCTATTGCTATTATTGCTAAAAGAGCCAACCAGATAAATGTAACTATAAAGGACGAGCTGCATAGCAAGCTGGAAGAATTTGCTACGCATACCGACAGCCTGGAAGAAGTGCACGAAAACAAGGAGCAAATTGAAATTTCGCGCGCTTACGAAAAGATGCCCAACGCAGCTATCCTTGCAACGCAGGAGTTTATGGAAGACAAAATCTATTATCGCAAAAACGATGATGATTTGTTCAGATAAGAGCATTTCATTCCTGTAGAAATTTTTGAATAGCCAGCGGCTTTGCCGTTGGCTATTGCTTATATAACAGGCTGAAGTAATAACGCTGACAGAGTTATAGCACCCTGCAAGCATTAGGATAATTGCTTACTTCAACTGTAAAACATAAAATAAGCAATTACCATAGCTGCAACCAATATTAAGTAGAGGCTTTTTAGAGCATCCTATTTTAAAATAGGTAGATTGTAGCTTTACTTGCACTTTGTGGCTTGTAGCTATCACTCATTATCTTTACATACAATCAATTGCTACAATCCCCAAAATCGCACAGGTGTTAGCAAACAAAAAAATATTACTCGGCATTACCGGCAGCATCGCCGCTTACAAAGCTATTTTGCTGGTGCGTTTGCTCGTGAAGGCGGGCGCAGAGGTAAAAGTAGTGATGACGCCGGCGGCAAAAACATTTGTATCGCCGCTGGTGCTTTCCACATTATCCAAAAATAAAGTGTTGATTGAGCTGTTTGAAGAAGACACCTGGGCAAACCATGTGCAACTTGGTCGCTGGGCCGATGTAATGCTGGTGGCTCCATTGAGTTGCAATACATTGAGTAAAATGGCAAACGGCACCTGCGATAACTTGTTATTAGCCGTTTACCTCTCCGCCACCTGCCCGGTAATGGTTGCGCCCGCTATGGATGAAGACATGTGGCACCACCCGGCAACTAAGAAAAATATACAAATACTGCAATCTTTTGGCAATACCATTATCAATGTAAATAAAGGTGAACTGGCGAGTGGACTAACCGGCGAAGGCCGTATGGCAGAGCCGGAAGAGCTGGTAGCACAATTGGAATCCTTTTTCTCCAACACCCAACAATTAACGGGGAAAAAAGTATTGATTACGGCTGGTCCTACGCACGAAGCTATTGATCCGGTGCGTTTTATAGCCAACCATTCATCGGGCAAAATGGGCTATGCGCTGGCAGAAGCCTGTGCGCAACAAGGCGCTGAGGTTACTTTGGTAAGCGGACCAGTTTCCTTTTCATTACATAATAATGCTATCCGGCTTATAAAAGTAACAACAGCGCAACAGATGTACGATGCCTGTATGAATGTTTTTGCAGAGCAGGATATAGCTATTCTTGCCGCTGCGGTTGCCGATTACACACCGGTACATCCGGCTACAGAAAAGATAAAAAAGGCTGATGGAGAATTGATACTTCAACTCACTAAAACAAAAGATATTCTTAAATCGCTGGGTGAAATAAAAACAGGGGCGCAACTGCTGGTTGGCTTTGCACTGGAAACAAACAACGAAACAGCCAATGCTTTGCACAAGCTGCAAACTAAAAATGCCGACCTTATCGTTTTAAATTCGATGCAGGATGCAGGAGCAGCTTTTGGATACGATACCAATAAAGTGACCATTTTTGATACAGCCGGCAATGCATTTGCATCTGATTTAGTGAGTAAAAAAACTATTGCAAACTTTATTATTACTGTAATAACCAATAAATTGTATGATAAAGCTTAAACTATTTTGTTGTTTGCTGTTGCTGGCTGGCGCGCAGCTATTGCAGGCACAGGAATTACAGGCTAAAGTAACGGTGCTTACCCAATCGTTGCCTACATCGGTAAATAAACAACGGTTTAATACCCTGCAATCGCAGCTTACCAACCTGCTCAACAACCGCAAGTGGACAGATGATACCTATACTGCACAGGAAAAAATAGAATGTAATTTTTTACTCAATGTAACAGAAGCATCGGGCGAAGACAACTTTAAAGCAACCCTTACGATACAGTCGGCCCGGCCCGTGTACAATTCTGCCTATAAATCGCCCATCATCAATTTTCAGGATCCGAATGTAGATTTTAAATATGTAGAATACCAGCCAATAGAATTTAACGAGAATAATGTTGCCGGCAATGATCCGCTCAGTGCCAACCTCACGGCAACAATTGCTTATTACGTGTATATTATTTTAGGGTTCGATTACAATTCCTTTGCACCTAAGGGCGGGAACCCGTATTTTATGGAAGCGCAAAATGTGGTAAACAATGCACCGGAAAGCCGCAACATCAGTGGCTGGAAGGCCTTTGACGGACAGCGTAACCGCTACTGGCTTGCCAATAATGCAGTAAATACAAGGTATAACGTATTTAACGATATCGTTTATAATTACTACCGTCAGGGCATGGATAAAATGTATGATAATACCACTGCTGCACGCGAAAACATACTGGGCACATTGATGCAACTGCAAACTTTTAATCGTGAAAATCCTAATACGATGATTATGCAGTTTTTTTTGCAAAGCAAATATTCTGAGCTGGTGGGGGTATTTAAAAAAGCGTCGCCCGATATAAGAAGCCGTGCAGCCAATATTCTGCAACAAATTGATCCATCTAATGCTGATAAATACCGCGCTGAACTGAAATGAAAAAATACGTTGCTTTTACATGTATTATACTGCTAACCGCCTGCTCATCGGGCAATGAAATGCCAAAAGGTGTATTGCCCGTTGGCACAATGAAGACAGTCATTTGGGATTTGTCGCTGGCAGATGCTATGGCTTCGCAGAAATACACCCTACATAAAGATTCGCAGCGCATGATGGTGACTGGCTTGTATAGTAAAGTATTCAGCCTGCATAAAATTGATAAGGCTACATTTTACAAAAGCTTTGCTTATTACGAGGCACACCCAACCGCATTGCAAACGCTTTTCGATTCGGTAAATGCGTATGGTTCGCGCCAGAAAGTAAAAGTTTATCAAAAACCTATGTAAGATTCAACAATTTATTAAACATAACACTTGCATTTATACGCTGTTTGTACTACTTTTGCAGCCCCTTTAAAGGGCTGTTTTTATTTAAATCGCAGAAAACAGCGAATTACCCGTAAGGTTCAACAAGTGTTCGCCGGTGCGAACCACCAGCAGGGTGTAATCTTAACAGGATTATTTTTTATGCCTAAAGTTAAAACAAACTCCAGCGCCAAGAAGCGCTTTAAGGTGACCGCTACAGGAGAAATCACCTATCAGAAAGCTTTTAAACGTCACATTCTTACCAAAAAATCTACCAAGCGCAAGCGTAGCTTACGCAAAAAAGGAATGGTGAGTGCTCCCAACAAAGATTTTGTAATGCGTTTACTTCGCCTGAAGTAAGCCCGCCCCTGAAGGGAGTAAATGCACAGGGATTTTAATCATTATTCTATCATTCATTTTAGATGAAATAATTTAATTACCATTATTCAATCTAAAATCTAAAATAATTAACCATGCCACGTTCAGTAAATGCAGTAGCATCAAGGGCACGCAGAAAAAGAATTTTAAAACAAGCCAAAGGCTTTTATGGCAAGCGCAAAAATGTATATACCGTTGCCAAAAATATTGTAGAAAAAGGGATGACCTACAGCTATGTAGGCCGTAAACTGAAAAAACGCGAGTACCGCCAGTTGTGGATTGCGCGTATCAATGCAGCCGTAAGAGAAGAAGGAATGACCTATAGCCAGTTTATAGACAGGCTGAATAAAAAAGGTATTGAATTGAACCGCAAAGTATTAGCCGATATAGCTATGAACGAGCCGGAGAGCTTTAAAGCCCTGATTAATTCGGTAAAATAGTAAGCTGAAATAATTTGATAAAAGGAAATGAATGATATTCATTTCCTTTTTTGCTTTCCGTCATTACCGGCTTATCCTGATTTAAAAAAAATTCACAAATTGCTTCACTCCGTTCGCAATGATAATGTTATATTTTGAATGGCTAACCCAACTGGTTCAACAACATACTTTCATTAGTTTAATCAGCAAAGTAACCGCAACATCATTATCCAAAAAATTATCACCCCCTTATATTGTCAAACAATTACTTTTGTGTGGTTTATATCATTTTTCATCTGAAAAAACATTTTTCTAACCAAAAGGATGAATAATACTTATACCGCACTGGTGCAGCAAACCTTCCACTTTCCGCAGGAAGGGTTTAATCTCGACGACAATGGCTACCTCGAATTTAATGGTCTCAATCTGAAAGCCATTATTGATAAGTATGGTACACCACTTAAGCTAAGTTATTTGCCCAAGATTGGCAGGCAGATAAACAGAGCAAAAAAAATGTTTGAAAACGCCTTTAAAAGGCACAAGTATGAGGGCAAATATTTTTATTGCTATTGCACCAAAAGCTCGCATTTTTCTTTTGTGGTAGAAGAAGCTTTGAAGCATGATATTAACATAGAAACGTCTTATGCTTACGATATTGAAATTATCAACCGGTTGTACGAACGCCGGAAAATAACCAAAGACATCTCCATTATTTGCAATGGTTTTAAGCAAAGGAGTTATACTTCACGTATTGCCAAGCTCATCAACTCCGGCTTTAAAAATGTAATTCCGGTATTGGATAATAAAGAGGAGTTGCAGGCCTATCGCCGTAGCGTGAAACATCCTTTTAAATTAGGCATTCGCGTGGCAGCAGAAGAAGAACCAAGCTTTCCTTTTTATACATCCCGATTAGGCATTCGCGCCAAAGACATACTGGAATTTTATGTGGACAATATAGAAGGTTATGAAGATAAGTTTCAGTTGAAAATGTTGCACATCTTTTTAAATAAAGGTATCAAAGATGACATTTATTACTGGAGCGAGCTGAACAAAGTAGTTAATCTGTATTGCCAGTTAAAGAAAATTTGTCCCGAACTGGATTCGATTAACATCGGCGGTGGATTTCCTATCAAGCATTCGCTGGGTTTTGAATACGATTACCAGTTTATGATTAATGAAATTACAGGTATTATCAAAAAAGCCTGCAAGCGCGCCCGTGTGCCAATGCCTAATATTTATACAGAATTTGGTTCTTTTACCGTTGGCGAAAGTATGGCGCATATCTATAGCGTAATTAGCGAGAAACGGCAGAATGACCGTGAAAACTGGTACATGATTGATTCCTCTTTCATCACCACATTGCCCGATACCTGGGGCATTGGCGAAAAATTTTTACTATTGCCAATCAACAAATGGAATAACGATTATCAGCGTGTGGTATTAGGAGGTATTACGTGCGACAGCCATGATTATTACGACAGCGAAGAACACATCAATGAAGTATTTTTGCCTAAGATAGAAAGCGCAGATCCTAAACAGCAAGAGCAGAATAAAGAGCCGTTGTATGTTGGCTTTTTTCATACCGGCGCATACCAGGACCAGATAAGCGGATATGGCGGTATTAAGCACTGCCTTATTCCTTCGCCAAAGCACGTAATTGTAGAGTACGATAAAAGTGGCAAGCTGATAGACTGGCTGTACGCCAAAGAGCAATCAGCACAAAGTATGTTGAAGATATTAGGTTACTTATAAAAAGAAAGTTGATGTAATTGTTGAATGAAACTAAATAAAAGTTCATTAACAGCTTAAGCCTATTTATCCAACAATATATTCACTTTCTATACTGTTTTTTCAGCACTTAACCTACATGCATAAAAATTACGTGACCGGTTTATATTAAGGCCAATCATTCCCTATTTTTATACAAACAAAACATATGATTCGCTCTGCCACCACGCTCCTGCTTATGGCTGTTGTTTTTTGCATACAAACCGCCCATGCACAAACTACGGAAGATGCAATAAAACAAGCGATCAATCAATTGTTTACTGCCATGAAAAATGCAGATTCAGTTAGTTTGGTTTCTTGCTTTGCAGACAGTGCTGTATTGCAAACGATTGTGGATAATGAGGGTAAGATTAGCGTGCACAATGAGCAGGTAACCGGTTTTGCATCTTCTATTGCAAAGCTGCAAAAAGGCGATGCGGATGAGCAGGTAACTTTTAATGTGATAAAAGCAGATGGTGAACTGGCTATTGTGTGGGCGCCTTACAAGTTTTACTGGAAAGGCAAGTTCAGCCACTGCGGCATAGACTCTTTTCAATTAATCAGGATAGATGGTGTATGGAAAATTCAGTATTTAATTGATACCAGAAGAAAAGAAGCATGTGAGTAGTGGAAGCATGTCGCTTACTATTTTCATCGGCATACTTTCTTTACAACCGGACAACAATCTCAAAACAAGCTCAGTTGGTGCTTGCCCGAATACTTAAATGGTACATTTACAAAAAAGCCTGCTTTACCCACGCGCGTATTGCCTGTAACGTCCACCTGCACTTCATTGCTAAATAATACATTAAGCGAATTTCTGTAAACATTCCGCATATCCACCTGCACTTTTGATGGTAATGAAAACTCGCTACGTTTAGCAATGTGCATGGTGGTATCAAGTGTGTATTTACCTAAAAAATTATGGTTGATGTACACATCGCAATCCACATGCTTCAGATCCACGCCAAAGTTGTTGGGATTAAAATATACCAGATTCATCGAAATGGTAGAACGGTCAAAACCTAAGCTGTCAATCGAGAAATTCTGCACATCTCTATACTCAAAGCCCTGCGGTTTTTTGCAGGCAAAAAACACACAGCACAACAAAGCCAATAGCATAAAACGCATACAATAATTTTGGTTGCAAAATAGATCAGAAACTTTTTTGCATAATGCAATGCAGTGTTAAACAAAACCGGACTAACAGTACCGCATCACATGTTTATGCTATTTTAATCGTTTTTCAATCGTTATACTTTTGTGTCGTTAATCAATTAAAATAATATTGCATTTAATAAAAACAATCACCATCATGAAAATTTTTTCAATCCTTGGCGCACTTTTGTTATGCGCCGTATCCTTTAACACTTTTGCTCAGTTTGAGAGCAGCAAAGAAGTGTATTCGTCACCTAAACTGAATGCAGAAATTCCCAAACACAAGACTGTAGCCATCCTGCCATTCAGTGCCACTATTACGTACAAAAGACCACCAAAGAATTACGACGAAAACGCACACAAAGCAGAAGAAAAAGCATTAACTACCGACCTGCAATCTTCGATGTACACTTTCCTGCTGCGCAAAGGCGGCAAATATTCCTGCACTTTTCAGGATGTAGAGCGTACAAATGCACTGCTGAAAAAAGCCGGCGTGTACGACAGGCTGGATGAGATGACCCAGGATTCTGTTTGCCAAATATTGGGTGTAGATGCTGTAATAAAAGCGAAATATGCATACGAAAAAACGGCCAGCGAAGGTGCGGCTATTGCTAAAACCGTACTGTTTGGCAGCCTCGGCAGTAAAACCGGCAGTGGCGGATTAACAATGCAGATTTATAATGGCACCGACGGTGATTTGCTGTGGCGCTTTTACAAAGCCATGAACGACGATGTAATGAGCTCGACCGACGAACTGATTGAACGTATGATGCGCAAAGTAGCCCGCAATTTTCCTTACGATAAATAAAAATTAATAGAGAACATAAGCAAGCAATCGTTGAATAAAAATAAAAGCCTGGTATTCTTACCGGGCTTTTTGATTTATTTCTCATTAATGATTGATTATAGTTAGCTTAAATACTTCTTGCAGAACCATTCTGTTGCTATTTTAGCGTTCAGTTTTAAAATCCAATATAACCAATATCAACTTTTTGTATGCAACCCGATTATAACCAGCTTTGGCGCAACATGAATAATGGCCAAACTCCTGATGCGCAGTTCTATGCCCTTTTTGAAGACAGCCTGAACCAGTTTATTAGCACTAATTCCAATGTTGCGCAGGCTGCCAATAATGCCGTAGAGCAGAATAACAGCGATCATAATGTAGTAAATGCAGAATAGCTTTTCTTAAACCATACAGGCAAAGGCACACAAAAGAATATTATTATTGTTATTCTTTGTATGTATGTTGTGCCATAGTGTGTTGCTGCGGTTAAAAATAGCTTATTACAAATGAATACGCAGCTTACCCATTTTATGCAAAGCAAAAAAGATAGTGGTCATATGCATTGCTTGTATAATCTGGTTGTTTAATACCATTTGCACAAACTCTTCAAGCGGCACTAACAACACTTCTATTTCTTCATTTTCATCAAACGATTGCGGATGCGTGAGCTTGCCGCCGGTGAGTAAAAACATGTGCATCCAATTGCTGTTGGTACTGGGGTTTGGCGATGTTTTGCCCAGGTATTCTACTTCGTCAAAGGTGTAGCCAGTTTCTTCTATAAACTCGCGGCGAATGGCGGCTTCGGGGTTAGCATCGGTAGCATCTATACATCCACCAGGTATTTCGGTACTTACTATCTCCACTGCATGGCGGTATTGCTTTACGAGTATTACTTCATTACTATCCGTAAGCCCCATGCCGGTAGCCCATTGCGGATATTCAACAACATAGTATGGATAAACAATTTTGCCATCACTTTTTTGGCATTTATCCCGGCGCGCACGCAACCAGGTATCGTTAAAAAGATATTCCGATGAAAGTGTTTTCCACTTCATCTTTTCCTCATCGGCGTTGTGTATTATGTCCATTGCATTCTTTCTCTTAATGATAAAATATGTTGCACATGATGCCTGCCATGCCATGCATACAAGCCCAGTAAAAACCACAACGTTAATTCTTTTTTATGTTCGGGATGAAAAACGGTACGCATCCATTCCGCTTCACTTAAATCTTTGACAGTAGCAAACCAGCGCTCGTGCAAAGCAAATAATAAAGTAACAGAAATATTGATAGGCAATATTTTTACATCATTCAATTCCGCCCACAGCCTTTCCTCATACGGTTTAATGGGTGGATTGTCTTCCGTTAATCCCAACTTAAAACGGATATATGCATTCATATGGCTGTCGGCAATATGATGCATCAGTTGATGCACTGTCCAGCCACCTTCGCGGTAAGGCGTGTGCAGTTGCGCTTCATCTAAGTTGTGCACGGCATTTTCCAGGTCGGATGGTAAGAGTTGCAAGTCGAGCAGCCACTTATCTTTTTGTTGTTGTGAGTAAGGCTGCGGCTCGTATTTGCCAATAGGATAACGTGGATCGGGAGACATAATGTATGGAATATTGAAGATGGAACATTGATTAAATGTAAATCACCTCAATATTAAATCTTAAATATTCAATCTTCAATAAATTTTATTCTTCACGCAAATGTTTGCCGGTGAGATTGATAAACACATCCTCCAGATTTGCCAGCTTCACTTGTTTTGTCCGCTCAAAACCCGATGCTAACAAATCATCAATCAGTTGGTCGGGAGAAGCTAAAGAAATAATTTTTCCGGAATCTATAATGGCAACGCGGTCGCACAACACTTCCGCTTCATCCATGTAATGCGTGGTAATAATAACAGTGGTGCCGCGATTACGGATTTCAATAATCAAATCCCAAAGATTACGTCGCGCTTGTGGATCGAGCCCGGTTGTAGGTTCATCCAGAAAAATAATTTTTGGTGTGTTGATAAGCGTTGTAGCTATAGAAAACCGTTGTTTTTGCCCACCGCTTAATTCCTTGTATTTATTCTTTGCTTTATCTCGCAGGTTTACAGAATCCAGTAAAGTCATCGGGTCGATGTTTTTGTTGTATAAACCTGCAAAAAGTTGCATCAGTTCTACTAAATTTAAACCCGGATAATAACCCGAAGATTGTAACTGTACACCAATAATCTTCTTTATTTCATTAGGCTGTTTATCTAAGTTAAAAGCATCTACTATTACTTCGCCGCTGGTTTTTTCGCGCAGCGTTTCTATAATTTCCAGCGTGGTAGATTTACCAGCACCGTTTGGCCCAAGTAAACCAAATATTTCGCCTTCCTGCACATCGAAACTGATACCTTTTACTGCCTGAAAATCCCCGTAATTTTTTACCAAATTCTTTACAGAAATAATGGTCCTGTTCATGGCGGCAAGTTAGTGCTTCGTTTTGGAATGAAGTTTTAAAAGTGATTTTTGCTTTCACCGCAGAGAAGAGGAGTAAATAGCGTTTACGCAGAGCGTTTGTTTTAATACAGATGTATTTGTCACTGCAAACATAGCGAAGCATCTGTACGTTGTAGTGTAATCAAAATAACTATCAGTAATAATTTATTAGCATAGTATAGATTGCTTAGCAATGCTTGTAATGACGAGGTTTATTATACTTTTCAAAAGCAAAATTTACAATTAAACGCCTTCCAATTTCCTATTCATAAACGCTGCTTACTTCTCTTTTCTGCGGTGAAAGGAAATTATTTCTTAATAAAAATTTGTGTAAAAAAGATAACGCCATCTGCACGTTGCACAGTGCCAATGCCGGTAAGATTGTAATTACCTTCAATGTTTTTCTTATGCCCCGGACTATGCAGCCAGCCATCCACTACCTCAGCAGCAGTTAAATTGCCATACGCCACATTCTCGGCAGCGCCGCTGATAAAGCCGGTTACTTTACGAATGTCAGCAATCCTACTTTCAAAACCATCGTGACCGAAAGGTGTAGTACCTTTCACCATATCTACGCTGTGATGCTGCGCTTCTGTATTGGCTACATTCAGCATTTGCAGTTCATTCAAACCCATCTCTTTACGATGTTGGTTGATGAGTGTAAGAATATCTGTATTAAGCGTTGCAAGATTGATTTTATTATAATTAGTCACTCTTGTATGCAAGTCTTTTGCCTGTGCACAGGCAGAAAAATTGGTGAGGAATAAAAATGCCAACAATATTGTTACTATGTTTCTCATGCTTTAAAAACGATTGATGTTAATAACGATTATTGAAACCTGCAAATTGTAAGAAAGTTTAAAATAAGCTTCTGTTAACAGGTGCAACTATTCAGCCAGCAACACATCTATTAGTCAATTAAAGCCTGAATATTTCTTCTTCACGCAACTGCTATCTTTGCTGCTCTTTGCATTCAAAGCATTAATTAGTATAGATGAAAGTTTTCAAATTTGGTGGTGCGAGCGTAAGCACGGTGGATCGGATTCATAATGTAGGCAATATACTACAGGAATATAACGGCGAACAGCTGATGGTGATTATTTCGGCAATGGGTAAAACCACCAACGCATTGGAAAAAGTAGCGGAAGCTTTTTATGCCGGCAACACAGTGGAAAGCCTGCGCCTGTTTGATGTGATTAAGCAACAACACATTACAACCGCCAAGTATTTACTGGTTACACATTACAATGCGTGTTTAGCAAAACTTACCGATTTTTTTACAGAGGTTGAGTGGCTCCTGCACGATAAACCTTCCAAGCCATACGATTATTATTACGATCAGGTAGTATGTGTGGGCGAAATGCTGAGCACCTGCATTGTAAGTCATTATTTGCGGGAGACAGGCATAGCTAATAAATGGATAGATGTGCGCGATGTGATACGCACCGATGATAATTTTCGTGATGCAACGATAGACTGGACAGTAACGGAAGCAAAAACAAAAGAATGGGTGCAGCCGCTTTTTAGGGAGAACAATATCGCTATCACGCAAGGCTTTGTAGGCAGCACCGATGAAAACGAAAGTACTACACTGGGGCGCGAAGGCAGTGATTTTACGGCTGCTATTTTTGCTAATATTTTAGATGCAGAAAGCCTTACTATCTGGAAAGATGTGGAAGGTGTGATGAATGCCGATCCAAAAATTTTTAGCGATGCACAACTGATTAAAGAATTAAGCTTTGCCGAAGTGATTGAAATGGCTTATTATGGTGCACAGGTTATTCATCCAAAAACCATTAAGCCTTTGCAAAACAAAAGCATACCATTGCATGTAAAATGTTTCTTGGACATTCGGTTGCCCGGCACTATCATTTATAATAAGCAGGTAAAAAACTTACCGCCCATTATTATTCTAAAAAATAATCAGGCTTTGCTACACCTGAGCACGCAGGATTTTTCGTTTGTTGGCGAAGCGCCTATGAGCCGCTTATACAACCTTTTTGGACAATTAAAAATTAAACCCAACCTCATTCAAACCGGCGCCATCAATGTGCAATTGTGCATGGATGATAAAAGCGATAAAACAGATCAGTTGGCTGCAGAAGCGTCTCAATTGTTTGACGTACAGGTGGTAAAAAATTTAACCTTGCTCACCATCCGGCATTTCACCAAAGACCTGATGAATACTATGCTATCGGGAAAAAATATTTTGCTGCAACAGCAAACAAAAGAAACGGTGCAGGTGTTGTATGTGTAGAGAAGTTGTGAACCATGAGCTATAAGCCACAAGCTATTAGCCAGATGTAAACTACAAGCATAAGAATAGAATATGTATGGTTTATAAAGCTGCCATTATAATTTACTATCAGTTAAATCAGTTACTTATCAGCATAATCTGCAATCCGGAATTCGTCAGTTTAATTAGCGATTAAATATCTTCTTAATGCTAAGTATTCTACAAACAAAGCATCGTTGTAAGCAGGACAATAATGATAGAACAAGCCCCAGCCTTTGCGCGTAAAAATTTTCCTTATTGGCAGCGGAAAATAAGAAGGAATATTACCGATAAAAAAGGGTAAATCGTTTTGCTCGATGGCATCAATGTTGGGTATCTTAAATGCCGGCGGAACATAGCCCCAACGCATAATAGCCGTGCAGAGAATAGCCTTTTCCAACGGATTATTTGTTTGTGCAAATTGACGTACAGCAGTTGTTATTAATGCAATTTTCAACACTTCCAATTGCGGTATAGGCTTATTGCTCATCAGCCTTGAAAGATGATACAATATGATGGATGTATTACCATAATAAGGCGAGATGGAAACTGGCTTTTTAATATAATCGCCACTGGTAATTGATTGTATAATTATCTGCAGGCTGGCACTATCGGCAGCAGTCCACTGCAAGTTGTAATACTGCACAAAATGTAAAACATTGCTCAATACACATACATCAAAAACAACTGGAAAATCTTTGCCGTACCACACCGAATAAGCTGCATATTTTCGATAGTTTTTATTAATAGCTTTTGCGTTCTCCTTATTCTTATTAATGTAATACTGCATCTCCTTGTGCACCGCTGAGGCCCTTGCACTGTCTGCATTTTGCGCCAGCAAACTCAATACGGTATCATCCATGTCATCGGGCAAAGCCGTATTCTTTTTCATCTTATGAATCCAGTTAGTATAAGGGAAAATATACGCGCTATCTGTACGCCAAAAGTTGTAGGTAGTGCGCCCTTTTTTATTCTTAAAATAAGTATAAGCAGTTGAAGCTTGTACATGAATGCTATCGTACGGAGTAGGATTAATTAGGTGTTTTGAACGAAGGTTGCGGAGTGTATAATCAATCAATGCAGTAAAGAAAATATTATTGTCTTTTTTACGCTCACTAAAATGAAGTTGATTAGAGATATACGAAGGAAAAATACCATTAACAAAAAAGCTATTATTATTTACCTGATGTGCAGCAATCCTTTTCATTAATTCACTCATCAATGCACTATCCTGCGCAGATGAATGCAGCGAAATAAGGAGCAAAAAGATGAAGAAAAAATACTTGCGCATGATAAAGACGAATGCACAAATAAAACATTATTACACGAATGAGAATACGAGTTTATGAAAGAAAATACTTATCGTAAAATTTTCCGGCTGATAACAATACGCTGCACTTCGCTGGTACCTTCGTATATCTGTGTTATTTTGGCATCGCGCATCATGCGCTCCACATGATATTCTTTTACATAGCCATAACCACCATGTATCTGCACAGCCTCAGTAGTTACCCACATTGCTGTTTCGCTGGCATATACTTTTGCCATGGAGGAGCTAAGTGAGTAATCCAAATTACTATCTTTTTCCCAAGCCGCTTTCAAACACAGCATGCGTGCAGCCTCTACACGTGTAGCCATATCTGCAAGCTTAAATTGTATAGCCTGGTGCTTGCTTAATTCACCACCAAAAGCTTTACGTGTATTGGCATATTTTAATGATAACTCATAAGCACCGGCAGCAATGCCCATTGCCTGCGATGCAATACCAATGCGGCCTCCGGCTAATACTTTCATGGCGAATGTAAACCCAAAACCCTCCGCTCCTATACGGTTTTGTTTTGGCACTGCTACATCATTAAACAAAATGCTGCAGGTATCGCTGGCACGAATGCCCATCTTATTTTCTTTAGCAGCTACGGTTATCCCTTTCCAATGCTTTTCTACAATAAAAGCACTGATACCATGTGCACCTTTGCTACTATCTGTTTGCGCCATTACCAGATACACGCTTGCCGTAGAGCCGTTGGTTATCCAGTTTTTAGTACCGTTTAATAAGTAAAAATCACCCTTATCTTCGGCAGTTGTTTTTTGATGCGTTGCATCGCTGCCTGCTTCGGGTTCGCTTAATAAAAAAGCGCCGATATATAATTTATCATCTTTTATTCCTTGCGCCAGTGGCGCTAAGTATTGTTCTTTTTGTGCTTCGGTGCCAAACTCCTGCAAACCAGAACAGACCAGGCTATTATTTACACTCATTACCACGCCTGTACTGGCGTCTATTTTACAAATTTCTTCCATTGCCAGCACATAGCTTACTGTGTTCAAACCCGCACCACCATATTCCGGCTTAATCATCATACCCATAAAGCCAAGCTGTGCCAGCATTTTTATTTGTTCGTACGGGAAACGTTGTTGTTCGTCTCTTGCTATTACGCCGGGCAAACATTCATTTACGGCAAAATAGTGCGCCGCTTGCTTAATCATTAATTGTTCTTCAGTCAGTTGCAGGTTCATAATTTCATCTATAAAAATCAAAACTAATGATTGTTAGCATTCAGATGGAGATTTGGAAAGATTTTATGATCTACCGGATTAATAACAGTACTTAATAATGCAGTGTTCTATAGCTGGTAAGAGGGCTTCGTGAGTGCATTAACTTCTATATCGCTGTAATTCAACAACTCTTATTTTACAAAATACCTTCATCGGCAAAGCTGTAATGTCCGTCTTCGCTTACAATAATGTGGTCGAGCACGGTCATATCCAGCATGGCTGCTGCATCTTTTATTTTGGCAGTCAGATCGCGGTCGGCACGGCTGGGCTTAAAAGAGCCGCTGGGATGATTGTGGCAAAGGATGATATTTACCGCATCGTGCGAAAGTGCTTTCTTCAATATAATTCTCGGGTCAGCTACCGTGCCGGTAATGCCGCCTTCGCTCAGCACTTCGTAATGCATAATTTTATTTGCCTGGTTAAGAAACAACACCGCAAATACTTCGTGCTTTTTGTATTGCAGTTTGGCTTTTAAAAATGCAGCTACATCACGGCTGTGCGTAATGGTATCTCTTTTCTTCTCGGCAGCATCGCGGCGAATGCCCAACTCCAAAGCAGCGGCAATGCTTATTGCTTTAGCTTCGCCAATACCTTTTATTTTTAATTTTAATAGTTCTTTTATAGAAAGTCGGCCAAGGCGGTTTAAATCGTTGTCAACTTTATTTAACAAGCTTTTGCATACATCCACAGCACTTTGGTCGCGCGTGCCATTGTTAATTAATATAGCTAAAAGTTCTGCATTACTCAGGGCTTCAGCGCCTTTCAGCATCATTTTCTCGCGCGGACGGTCATCTTCCGCCCAGTTTTTTATTGTTGCGTTAGTCATGGTAAAAAATAAAACGGCATCAAAATACAAATTCCTTTTGTAATTATCTTCGCCGCTTATATCCAGCTATGAATCCTTCGGTAAAAATTTTTTCAGGCACTGGCTCTGAGGAGCTTGCAAAGAAGATAGCGCTGCGCTTTGGTGCGCCGCTCGGCAAGATTAATATTCAAAAGTTTAGCGATGGCGAGTTTCAGCCTGTTTTTTTAGAAAGCATACGCGGTGATTATGTATTTCTGATACAAAGCACGTTTGCCCCAACAGATAACCTGATGGAGCTCCTGCTGATGATAGATGCAGCCAAGCGGGCAAGTGCGTATAAAATTATAGCGGTGATGCCGTATTACGGCTTTTCGCGGCAGGACAGAAAAGATAAGCCGCGGGTAGCTATAGGTGCAAAACTGGTAGCCACACTGGTGGAAGCTGCTGGCGCCAACCGCGTAATAACTATGGATTTACATGCCGCACAAATTCAGGCGTTCTTCGATATCCCGGTTGACCATCTGGACAGTTCTGCCATATTTATCCCTTATATTGAACAATTAAAGTTGGAAAACCTTACCTTTGCCGCCCCCGACGTAGGAAGTACCAATCGGGTAAGGGAAATTGCCTCTTATTTCAGTGCCGATATGGTGATTTGCGATAAGCATCGCAAGCGGGCAAATGAAATAGCAAGCATGGTGGTAATAGGTGAAGTAGCTGGCAAGGACATTATACTGATAGATGATATTTGCGATACCGGCGGCACACTGGCAAAAGCGGCAAAACTATTGAAAGATAAAGGTGCAACCAGCGTACGCGCATTATGTACGCACCCAATACTCAGCGGTAACGCTTATCAAACAATAGAAAACAGTGTGTTGGAAGAATTGGTGGTTTGTGATACGATACCATTGAAGAGAGAAAGCCAAAAGATAAAAGTGATTTCGGTAGCCGATTTATTTGCCATTGCCATCCGCAATGCATACGAAAATAAAAGTATCACCAGCCTGTTTATTCATTCTCAGTTGAGGGGAATCAGGTAGGAGGTACGAGAGACAAGAAGCAAGCAGAAGCTGTAAGCAGCAAACAAAAAGTATTAATTTTTTAATCAATTATAACAATGAAGACAATTACAATCGAAGGTCACCTGAGGACCGAAAGCGGCAAAAAAGCCACCCGCCAGCTCCGCTCTCAGGATAACGTGCCAGGTGTAATTTACGGGGGTGCCAATGAAGTTAACTTCTACACTTCTGCCAAAGCGTTAAAACCTTTGGTTTACACAGGCGAGTTTCAGTTAGCACAGGTAAATGTAGATGGCAGCAGCTACACCTGCATTATGAAGGATCTGCAGTTTGACAAAGTAAGCGATAAGCTGAACCACATAGACCTGCTGGAACTGGTAGAAGATAAAAAAGTGGTTGCTACTTTGCCTCTTAAGTTTACGGGTGTATCGGTGGGTGTAAAGGCTGGTGGTAAGCTTATTACAAAGATGAATGCTTTAAAAGTAAAGGCTTTGCCAAAAGACCTGAAAGAGCACATTGAAGTGGATATTACCAACCTGGATTTAAATGGGAACATCCGTGTGGAAGATGTAAAAGAACCAAACCTGGAAATCTTAAACTCTCCACGTATTCCTATTGCATCGGTTGTGCTTACCCGCCAGTTGAAGCAGGAAGAATCTGCTGCAGCAAAAGAAGAAAAGAAAAAATAGTATTTATTATTGTATTCAACGTTTTCAAAAAAACAAAGCCCTGCTTGTATGCGGGGCTTTGTTTTGTATGGATTTATAACACATGCCTGCCTGCTGGCAGACAGAGGTGGCACGTATATTCATGTACGGATGAGATGGGATGTTTGTGTATGATGTAATGATGTATGGGAAGATATAACGCCGTAGCAGCGGAGTTTGTGCCCGAATAGTAGCGGAAAGCCGGCCCGCGGCGGAAAAGTTTACAACCTGCTGCTTACAGTAGAAAGTTGCCAAACTGTGAACCGCTGCGGGGCATGCTCAAATAATAAAACAACTTATTGTTCCACTTTGAATTTATTTTATCAAAGTGAGACAAAACATTTTGTGCAATGCTGTTTAAACGTAAATTTATATGTCGAAAATTTTGATTGTTGGTTTAGGAAATATCGGAACAGAATACGCCCATACACGACACAATATTGGCTTTGATGTGGTTAATAGCTTTGCTTTGAAGCACAGTGGTATGTTTAAAACAGACCGGCTGGCCGAGGTAGCGGAAGTAAAGTGGAAAGGAAAAACATTTATTTGCATTAAGCCAACTACCTACATGAATCTCAGCGGAAAAGCTTTTAAATACTGGATGGATAAAGAGAAGATTTTGCTCGAACATACCTTAACCATTGTAGATGAAATTGCATTGCCACTTACCAAAATGCGCATCCGTCCATCCGGAAGCGCGGCAGGACACAATGGCCTGCGGGATATTGAGCAAACATTAGGTACCGATAAATATCCACGGTTGCGCTTTGGAATTGGCAACCATTTTCCAAAGGGAATGCAAGTGGAATATGTTCTGGGCAAATGGCTTAAAGAAGAACTGCCGATAGTGAATAAAAAGACTGAAGTTGCAGTGGAAGCCATTGAAAGCTTTGCTGCCATTGGTATCGAACGCACGATGAATATGTACAACAATATGGAGATTGCTTGAACCTTAAAACCGAAACCACCCTTATATGAAAATTTTTTGTGTTGGGCGCAACTATGCAGAACACGCCAAAGAATTAAACAACGAAATTCCGGAAGAGCCAGTCATTTTTATGAAACCCAAAACGGCATATACCCCGCAGCCGCCTACATTTATATATCCCGAGTTTACCAACGAGCTGCACTATGAGGCAGAGCTGGTGCTGCGCGTATGCAAAAATGGTAAATATATTGAGCCGCATCATGCCCTGCAATATGTGGATGCGATTACGGTGGGTATAGATTTCACAGCCCGCGACCTGCAACGCGAACTGAAGAAGAAAGGGCTGCCATGGGAAATTGCCAAGGCATGGGACAACTCGGCATTAACGGGTGAATTTATAAAAATAAAACCCGAAGCATTGAACAGACCAATTCATTTTAGCCTGGAGCGTAATGGCGAAGTAGTACAACGTGGCAATACTGCCAATATGTTGTACACAATACCTAAATTAATCACTTATATATCCCGGTTTTTCTCGCTTAATATTGGCGATCTTATTTTTACCGGCACACCCGAAGGCGTTGGCGAATGTTCCGTAGGAGATGAATTAACGGGTTATCTGGAAGGTGAAAAAATGTTTTATACCTATATAAAGTGAGATGGCTGCATACGTATAATTTCATTTGCGTTTCTGGTTAGCAGAAATGGAAACGGGTTTGGTAATTTTGTGAGCGACCGTAATAACCAAAATAGCAGGAAGAAAAGTCATGTATATTCCAAACAGCAATTTATTGACGGATAAAACAGAGGCTGTTGCGTTTATGAAGAGGTTTAGTTTTGCAACAATTATTACCGCAAAAAATAGTTTACCAATAGCAACACACTTGCCTTTTCTCGTAACTATTCAGGACGATAATATCGTGCTGACTTCACACTTTGCAAAAGCAAATGATCAGTGGAAAGATATTGAGAATAATAAAATTCTAGTAATTTTTAGTGAACCTCACGCTTACATTTCTCCCAAACATTATGACAAAGAATTAAATGTACCAACCTGGAACTACATTTCGGTACACGCTTATGGACGAGGGGAACTAATAACAGAAACCAGCAAAGTCTTTGAAATACTTGAAAGAACTATCGATAACTACGAGATTGAATATAAACACCAATGGAACAATTTGCCAGATTATTATAAGGCCGGGCTTTCAAAAGGAATTGTTGCGTTTGACATGGTGGTAACAGAATTACAGGGAAAGAAAAAGTTAAGTCAAAACAAGACTGAAAACGAACGGAAGAAAATTATCAATGCACTTTCAAAGAGCGAGCCCACAAACGAACAATTAATTGCAGAATACATGAAAAATAATCAGCACAGGAGTTGAAATTCATTCTCCTGGTAAGTACTTGTTTGGAAAGAGCAAGCTAATAAAATCGCATTAATAATCGGTACAATAATCTTATTTTTGGTCTGTTACATTAAAATTATCATAGGATAAAATATGCTAAAGCGAATACCTGTTTGGTTTAAAAATCTAACCCCGCTAAAACAACTTAGTGTTGCATTTATAACAAACTGGATTATTTGGTTTATCGCATCATTAGCAAGGGACCGGGTATTTTATAACGAAAAGCATTCGATGGCATCTCATATTTTTTATGCGACTTGGATGGCTTTTTTATGACTATTTTTTTCAACTGGATAAAGTTCAAATCCCTCTTTAAAAGACAGCACAATCGAAAAACAATGGAAGTAAAAGAATAAAATTTCCATTCACCTCCATAATTTGAAATCTTCCTACAACTCGATATAACACAACAGCCGACAGTCGGGTATTATATCCTCTCCAGCACCAATGCAGCGCCTTGCCCCATACCGGCACAAGTTGTCGCCAATCCGTATTTCGCATTACTCCGCAGCATCTCATGCACCAGCGTAGTAGTTATTCTTGCGCCGCTGCAACCCATTGGATGACCAATAGCGAGAGAGCCACCATTTACATTTACTTTCTGTTCATCTGTTTCCAACTCCTTTATACAGGCTAATGCTTGCGCAGCAAAACTTTCATTCAGTTCAATCAAGTCCATATCTGACATCTTCAGCTTTGCGCGGTGCAGTGCTTTGAAGGTAGCAGGCACGGGTGCCATACCCATAATGGCAGGGTCCACTCCTGCTACGCCCATGCTTACTATTTTTGCCATCGGCTGCAGGTCGTACATACGTACTGCTTCCTCGCTTGCCAGCAGGAGCATCGCCGCACCATCATTCAGTCCCGATGAATTGCCGGCTGTTACCGTCCCGTTAGGTACAAAGGCAGGCTTCAGTGCAGCCAAAGTTTCGGCAGACAACTTACGCGGTGCTTCATCCATTGTAAACCAACTAATTAGCTGGTCTTCATTGTTCATTTCCACCGGCACTATTTCATCGTCCCACTTACCCTGTTCCAGCGCTGCAAAATATTTTTGGTGCGATTGCTGCGCAAAAGCATCCTGTGCTTCGCGACTGATATTCCATTGCTGGGCAATGTGTTCTGCTGTTTCGCCCATCGGGTATGGCGGATACATAGCAGCAAGTTTGCTGTTGGTAAAGCGCCAGCCAATAGTGCTGTTATAAACCTCGCCGTTAGATGGCGTGTTCCAGTCGCCCTCTTTTTTAGGCATAATAAACGGGGCGCGTGTCATGCTTTCCACACCACCGGCAATGTAGAGCAATCCATCGCCGCATATAATGCCACGTGCAGCCTGCATAATGGCTTCCATTCCCGAAGCGCAAAGGCTGTTGATGGTAGTGCCACCAATGCCCGCCGGCAATCCGGTAAGCAGGGCAGCCATTCTTGCTACATTCCTGCAATCTTCACCTGCCTGGTTGGCGTCTCCGGCAATTACCTGCTCTATGGCATGCAAATCTATATGGTCATTGCGTTGTAATAACGCATTAATAACATAAGCCAGCATATCATCGGCACGCATATAGGCAAGTTTACCGCCATATTTACCAATGGGTGTACGCACGGCATCAATTATATAAGCTGTATTCATTATAGGTGTAAAAAGGAAGGCAAGATAAGCGAATAAGGGGACAAGGAACAAGGTTCAAGAGACAAGTAGGTAAGATTAAAACTACAAGCCAGTGATTCAAAATCTGAAGCTTATTGCCTGCAGCTCGTTGCCCATAGCTCAAGGCTTGCAGCTTATTCCTTGCATTTTGAATCTTTTATCTTGTTTCTTTTATCTTATACCTTGTTACTTTCGCTCGTATTTCCAGTTACGGCTTTTGCCTTCTTGCAACCATTCCAACATAGTTTCGAGACGCTTGTTGCGGGTGGTTTCTGTTTTAGCTTCAGTTATCCATTCCACATACTCTTTTTTGTGGCTGTAGGGAAAATTGGTAAACGTGGTTTTAGCAGCTTCATTCGTTTTTAAGGCTTTTGTTATTTCATCTGGAATAATCAATTCCTTTTTTTCGGTAGTTTTCTTAGGTGTAGCTTTTTTTACACCAGCTTCATTCAGTGCAGCGGCTTCTTTTATATAACTTATTAATACCTCATCAGCGGGCAAATCTTCCAGCGAAGTAATCCTACCCAAATGCCCCATTCCTTCTTCATTATTGGCTTGCAGTTCAGCAGCGCTTTGCATTTGCCCCGCTTTGAAAAAGCCCAACGAACAGTGATTTTTAAAAGCCGCCATGTTGCAGACAATACCCTTGTATTCAAAAAAAGGCATCCCCCATTTGATGGTTTCTGTTGCATCAGGGCAGGCTTGGTGCACCAAAGCTCTGATGTGTTGCAAAATGGGTTGGGCAAAAGGTGCCGATTTGTTTATATAAGCATCAATGCGAGTGTCTGTTTCTGGTTGCATATTGGTTTGATTAAATTACCATTCATGTGGATTCATAATCTGTAATCCCGGTACTTTGGAAAAATCAGTTTTGTTTCTGGTTAATAGCGTATAATCATTTGTTAAGGCAGTGGCGGCAATCAGTGCATCCGGAATTTTGATTTTTAAAGTCTTTCTTAATTCGATTGTCTTTTCTACAATATTCTCATTCATCTGAAAAACTTTAACTGTTAAAAACAATTTGGAAAAATACTGATTTTCGGCAGTCGTCATATTATATCCTAACACTTCAATTTTGCTAATAACAGATAAATTTAATGCTACATCAAAAATACTATCAAGGAGCTGAATCTGTTTTTCAGAAAACCGTTCTGCTGCATAATTTATCAAGACGTTACTATCAATTAAGTATTCCATTCATCCCGGCTTTGTTGTATATATTGCTGCATTTTTTCAGCAGTCTCTTTTGACAATCCTCCTCTTAATGCGGAAGGCTTCATTATTGGCTCCACCTTATTTTTAACCTCATCAGTATCAAACATCAGTACCTCTACCTTTTTTCCTACATAGCTTTCAGGAACCGATAAAGTGATATTTGTATCGATGGGTGTGATTGTTGTCCGTATCATTCATGCCCCAATTTTATACAATCAAATGTATGCAAATAGCTTCTAATATTCAACTTTATTCCCCTCGCAACAAGCCGTTAAAATTGCTGCAAAGCCCCGCTGCTGTTGTATCTTTGCCATCTCATGTCAACAAGCAAAAATATCCGGGAGCTAAGCCTGCCTGCTCTGGAAGAATACTTTATACATATTGGTGATAAAAAATTCAGAGCAAAACAGGTGTATGAATGGATTTGGCTGAAGGGAGCGCAAAGTTTTGAGGCAATGACCAATCTGAGCAAGGATTTGCGCACCAGACTGGCAGCAGATTTTACTTTGCCAGCCTTAACCATAGATGCTACCCAATACAGTGCCGATGGCACGGTAAAAAGCCGTTTTAAAACCAGCGACGGGCATTTTGTAGAAGGCGTTTTAATTCCTACCGAAGAACGAAAAACCGCCTGTGTTTCCTCGCAGATTGGCTGTAGCCTGAGCTGTAAGTTTTGCGCAACCGGCTACATGGAGCGAAAGCGGAATTTAAACTTTGATGAAATTTATGATGAAGTGGTGCTCATCAACCAACAGTCGGAAAAAGTATATGGCAAAAAGCTGTCGAATATTGTGTTCATGGGTATGGGCGAGCCGCTGCTCAACTACAGCAATGTGCTGAAAGCTATTGAGCGCATTAGTGCTGAGGATGGGTTGGGTATGAGCCCGCGCCGCATTACTGTTTCTACTGCCGGCGTGGCAAAAATGATTAAGAAACTGGGCGATGATAAAGTACGTTTTAAACTGGCTTTATCGCTGCATGCAGCTAATGATAAGAAGCGTAACGAAATCATGCCGATTAATGAAACAAATAACATCAAGGCTTTAATAGAAGCCCTGAATTATTTTTACAGGCAAACGAAAAACGAAATTACGCTGGAATATATTCTATTTCGCAACTTCAACGATTCTTTGAAAGATGCAGAAGAACTGGTAAAAGTTTACCGCCAGATTCCCGCAGATTTAATCAACCTCATTGAATATAACCCCATAGAAAATGCAGCCTTTGCAAAGCCCGATGAGGACACAGTGGAGCAGTTTATGCATTATCTTGATATGAATAAGGTAAATGCAAGATTGCGCCGCAGCCGCGGAAAAGACATAGATGCGGCTTGCGGGCAGTTGGCGAATAAAAATTAAGCTGCATGCTACAAACAGCAAGTAATAAGCATTAATTTTAAACTTATATATTATTTACGTTTGTAAGAATACGTACAGCTAAAACGTAAAGTGAATAAGCATCAGCAGGTATCTTTACTTATTCTTCGGGCTACTTTGTGTTCTCTATGCCTTTTTGGTTCAAAAACATTTTTTCATCCTGTTGAAAAACAGCAAACTATTACATCATGAGCAAGCAAGCATTCGACAAATTCATCAACCCCAAACCTAGCGGCGGCAAAAAAAAGGAAGCTATTAAGCAGGAAAAAAAGAAAGTAAAAGCTGAAATACGTGCTAAAGCTGATGAGGAACGTCAACAAAACGCAGCCAAATACGGCTTAGTGACAAAGGAAAATAAAGCGCAATCCGCAGGTAACAAATTTCAAGAAACAAGATTCGGGAAAGAAGGAGCAAAGAGCAGGGTTCAGGGAGCAAGCAACAGGCAAAACACAGCCCGTGGTGCCAACCATTGGGGAGAAAAGAACCAGGATACAAACGGAAAAATTCAGGGCACAAGAAACAAGGCACAAGATTCAAGATTCAAAAGGGATAATAAAGAAGAGAAAACATTTGACCGTTCTGCACAACGAAGAGGAACAAAAGAATCACCCCAATCGCGCTTTGTAAAACATGGCCATGAAACAACGGGAACAGGGACAAAAGGCATCGAAAAAGCAAACTATTCTTACACTGCTGCACCTGTTACAGACGAGCAAATGCCACTCAATAAATTTGTTGCACATGCTGGTGTTTGCGCCCGCCGCGAAGCAGCCAACCTGGTAAAAGAAGGGCATGTAAAAGTAAACGGAGATATCGTGTATGAGCCGGGCTATAAAGTATCTGCCAAAGACAAAATAGAAGTAAAAGGCAAGCCTGTTTTCCTGCAAAAAAATCTCGTGTACATCTTACTCAATAAGCCTAAAGATTATATCACCACTGCTAAAGACCCGGAAGGCAGAAAAACGGTGTTTGATTTGGTTGCCAACGCTACCAAAGAGCGCATTTATCCTGTAGGCCGCCTCGACCGGAACACTACCGGTGTGCTCTTGCTGACCAATGATGGCGAGCTGGCGCAAAAGCTTACACATCCTTCTTTTGAAATAAAAAAGGTGTATGAAGTACGATTAGATAAGCCTTTGACTAAAAAAGATGCAGACGCCATTCTGCAGGGCGTTACGCTGGAAGATGGCTTTATACAAGCTGATGCGGTTGGCTACGCCGATGTAAAAGATAAAAGCGTAATTGGCATTGAAATACATAGTGGACGAAACCGGATTGTGCGACGTTTGTTTGAGTTTTTGGGGTATGATGTAAAAAATCTGGACAGAGTGATGTTTGCCAACCTCACCAAGAAGAATGTGGACCGCGGTAAATGGCGCTTACTTACCGAGAAAGAAATACGCCTGCTCAAATACATGAACCAGTCTTTTGTACGAAGCAAGAGAAGCGAATAATTATAAAAGTAAAAAACTATAGTGCATAGCTGTAGTTTTTTACTTTTATCCTTTTACCCTTATTTTCACCGCCTCTGCATGTGCCCGCAAGCCCTCTGCTTCTGCCATTGTTATTACCGAAGAAGCAATTGCATTCAAGCCGTTTTGTGTAAGCTTTTGATAGGTTATCTTTTTTACAAAGCTATCTACGCTTACACCGCTGTAGGCTTTTGCAAACCCATGTGTCGGCAGTGTATGATTGGTACCACTGGCATAATCGCCCACACTTTCCGGCGAAAAATTGCCAATAAATACAGAACCTGCATTCACTATTCTTTCTGCAACTGCATCGGCATTGTTGCAGGCGAGAATTAAGTGCTCGGCAGCATATTCATTGACCATCGCAATCATATCTTCCATATTATCCAGCAAAATCATTTTGCTATTCTCCAATGCTCTCACAGCAATTTCCTGCCGTGGCAAATTTTCCAACTGTTTGCCTATTTCTTTAGTTGTTTCTTCTATCAGCCTTGCGCTTGTAGTTACGAGTAATACCTGGCTATCTACCCCATGCTCTGCCTGCGATAATAAATCTGCTGCAACAAAAGCTGCATTGGCGCTTTCATCAGCCAGCACACATACTTCGCTGGGGCCGGCAGGCATATCTATAGCAATGCCCTCCTGCTGTACCAACTGCTTGGCGCAGGTTACATACTGATTGCCTGGTCCTAAAATTTTATACACTTTTGATACGCTTTCAGTGCCATACGCCATTGCCCCAATTGCCTGTACGCCACCTGCCTTAATGATGGTAGTAACGCCCGTAAGCGCTGCTGCAAACAAAATAGCTGGATGGATTGTACCATTTTTTGCCGGTGGGGTGCACAATACAATCTCTTTGCAGCCAGCTAATTGTGCCGGAATAGCCAACATCAATACTGTAGAAAAAAGCGGTGCGCTGCCGCCGGGAACATACAAACCTACTTTCTCGATTGCTACCGGTTTGCGCCAGCAGGCAATGCCGGGCATTGTTTCTATCACTTCCTTTTTTGCAGTTAATTGCTTTGCATGAAAAGTCTTGATGTTGTTTGCAGCAAGTACAATTGCCGCCTTCAACTCGTTGCTTATTTGTTGATGTGCAGCAGCAATTTCTTCTTTAGTTACAATAAAATTATCTAATTGTACACCATCGTATAAAGCTGTGTATTTCAACACAGCTTCGTCGCCATTTGTTTTTATATCATTCAATATGGCAGCTACCTTTTCCTGCAACGAAACCGCGTCAAAAGCAGGACGTTGCAGTAGTCCCTGCCATGCTTCCCGGGGAGGATTTTTAACGACAATCATAGTATGTTTTGTTTCAATAAATCAGATAATCATCTTCTCAATCGGTATCACCAGAATGCCTTGTGCGCCTGCATTTTTGAGCTTTTCTATAATATCCCAAAAAGTATCTTCGCTCAATACACTGTGTACACTGTGCCAGCCTTTTTCGGCCAGTGGTGTAACAGTCGGACTTTTCATGCCCGGCAATAAAGCAATAATTTCACCCAGTTTTTCTTCGGGCGCATTCAGTAAAATATACTTGTTGTTTTTTGCCTTTTTTACCGCTTGTATACGAAAGAGTAGTTTGTCCAGAATTGTCTGTTGTGCTTCATCCAGATCTTTATTTCTAATAAGCACTGCCTGCGATTGCAGAATGGTTTCAGCTTCTTTCAAGCCATTCATAAATAAGGTAGAACCGCTGCTTACCAAATCGCAGATAGCATGTGCCAGCCCAATACCAGGTGCTATCTCCACACTGCCGCTAATTTCGTGAATCTCGGCAGTTACATTATTTTTTTGCAAGAAATCATTAAGGATTAACGGATAACTGGTAGCGATGCGTTTGCCTTGCAAGTACTGCACGCCATCGTATGTTTCGTTTTTATCAACAGCGATACTTAAACGGCATTTGCCAAAACCCAGTTTATGTTCTACCTGTACATTTTTATTTTTTTCATACACTACATTCTCACCCACAAAACCAATGTCGGCAACAGCATCTTCTATGTACTGCGGAATATCATCATCACGCAAAAAGAATACTTCCAGCGGAAAGTTGGAAGCTTCACTTTTTAGTTTATTCACCCCGTTGGTAATGTCAATTCCGCACTCTTTTAAGAGCTTCATAGAATCGTCGTGCAGGCGACCCGATTTTTGCACCGCCAGCTTAAGAACGGTATTAGCGTTTATCATTTTGTTTATTTAAATACAATAAAAAAGGCTTACCGTACAAGTAAGCCCAATGTTTTTTTGCAGATACAACAAACACACCAGCCTACCGGTACAGTAAGATATGATGATGTGTATGCGTATTGCTGTTCATGCCGGCAAAAATAAAGCGTGATTTTGTTTAAGCAAATTTATTTACCGGTAATACGGCTAATGGAAACAATTTATTAACGAACATTGTAAAAGTATAAAGGGAAAAGTATGTTTAATTTTAATATCAGGGTATATGGTATTTTAAGAGATAGCAACAACCGCGTGCTGGTGAGTGATGAGTTTATAAGGGGCGAATATTATACAAAATTTCCGGGTGGCGGATTGGAGTTTGGAGAAGGTACGCGCGATTGCCTGGCACGTGAGTTTATGGAGGAAACAGGGTTGGCTGTAACAATTGGCGATCACATTTATACTACTGATATTTTCCAGCTTTCTGCTTTTAATAAAGAACATCAAATTATTTCCATCTATTATTTTGTACATGCTGCAGAGCCGGTTGCATTGGAAACAAAGACCAAAATATTCGACTTTTTGCCCGAACAGGTTGCTGATAAAACGGCTCAATGCGAGGTGTTTCGCTGGATAGAATGGGACGATCTTACAGTTGAAACAGTGTCGCTGCCATTAGATAAAATTGTGGTGAATATTTTAAAAGACAAACCCGGCGACATACCCCATGATAATACGATGCTGGTGCGAAGCTTTCAGTAACTATACTCTACTCTAAAACTTTACCCCTGAAGTTAGTACACAATAAAACCGGCTTTAGTGAAAGCATTCACTTTCACTAAAGCCGGTTGCTTATTTTTAATAAGTATTAATACCAAGGTGAAATATTGCGTTATGTTATTTCAACACTTCTTTCAGCTTTGCAATTAACGCTTCACCACGCAGGTTTTTTCCTATGATGATACCATTAGGATCTATCAAATAGTTTTGCGGAATAGACTGAATATTATATTGACGCGCTGCCTCATTGCTCCAGTATTTAAGGTCACTTACGTGTGTCCAGTTAAGTTTATCCACCTTAATAGTATTCAGCCACGACTCACGCCTTTCATCTAATGAAACACTCAATACCGTGAAGTTTTTGTCTTTAAATGTATTGTAAGCCGCCACCACATTTGGGTTTTCCATGCGGCAGGGACGGCACCAGCTTGCCCAAAAATCGAGCAGCACATACTTGCCCTTGAATTGCGAAAGCGATACATTGTTGCCGGCAGTATCGGTTTGGGTAAAATCAATTGCGGGGCTGCCAATTGCACCTACTTTATCCCTTGTAATGGCAAGATTTAAATTTTTGGCAAACTGGCTTTCCAATGCCGCGCCGGTGAGCAGGTTGTAGCGCTTTTGAACTAAAGCAACATCTTTATTTGGGTCGGTATCGTAGCTGTATGCCAGTACGAGCGAAGCCACCGGCGAATTCTTTTTACGGTTAATAAAGCGGTCAATACTTTCCTGGTAAATATTGTAAGCCGTATTGAGTGAAATTATTACACTGTCTTTAGCAGCTTGCGTGGGTGCTGCCTGCAACATACCACGGTAATACTCCACATAATCATTCAGTGGTTTGATGTGGTAAATAAATTCTTCGTAATCGTGGTTAGCATCGGAGCCGCTGATGTTTATATCGCTAAAATCGGTGCTGTCGCCTTTAATAGTAATATGATCATTACCCATAAACAACACCATCCTGCGATTGAGCGAAGGTATATTCAAGATGCGCGCATCGGTGTTATCCAATTTTCCTGTCAACACAAAATGACCGTTTTGCGCAGTGGTTTTAGCCAATGTATCAGTACCGCTAAAGCCTGCTAAAAATACAACACTGTTATCGGGTACTCCTTTGAGATGACCATTAATTTCAAAGCCTTCATTTATGGTGGTACTTGCAGCATCGTTTGCCGGCGCCACACTGTTTTTATTTCCCTTTTGTGCAGGCAACAGCACCGGTACCACCAGCAGCACAATCAATAATCGCTTCATAGTTTTATTTTGAATGACGTTTTTGTAAAACGTCTGTTACATGTTGTAAATTATACCCTTTTGCATTGAGCAAAATCAAATAGTGAAACAGCAAATCAGCCGCTTCGTTTAAAAACAGACCTTCATTGTTATCCTTTGCTTCAATTACCAGTTCTACCGCTTCCTCGCCCACTTTTTGTGCCACCTTATTTATGCCTTTGTGCAGCAGGCGCGATACATACGAATCTTCGGGGCTTGCCTGTTGCCGGAGTTGTATAATTTCTTCCAGATACTGCAAAAAGTCCTGCCGGTGATTTTTTTCGCTAAAGCAAGTATCAGCGCCGGTATGGCAAACCGGACCAACCGGCGTAGCTTTTATAAGCAAAGTGTCTTTATCGCAATCCGCCATTATTTGTTTTACCAGCAAATGATTGCCACTTTCTTCACCTTTTGTCCAAAGTCGTTTTTTGCTACGGCTATAAAATGTAACCATGCCGGTGCGCCCGGTTACTTCCAAAGCATCGGCATTCATAAAGCCTAGCATCAGCACACGATTGGTGGTGTAATCCTGCACAATCGCCGGTGCTAATCCGTCTGCATATTTCTTAAAATCAATATCCATGTAAATAATTAACTGCTTTTTATGTAAGCGATAATACGCTAAAGCCTGACACTAATATCCTTGTCTTTCAAAAAAGCTTTCAACTGCGAAATATCTACTTCCTTAAAATGAAAAATGCTGGCTGCCAGTGCCGCATCGGCTTGCCCTTCTTCAAAAACATCGGCAAAATGTTGTACCGTACCGCCACCGCCCGATGCAATAACCGGCACTGGTAACGTAGCGGCTAACTGTTGCGTTATATCTAAAGCAAAACCTTGTTTTGTGCCATCGTTGTTCATAGAAGTGAGCAATATTTCACCGGCACCCCGCTCCACGCCTTCCTTAGCCCAATCTAAACATTTTGTGTTTGTCTTTACCCTGCCGCCGTTGAGATATACATACCACTCGCCATCTTCTTCCTTTCTTGTATCTATTGCCAGCACTACGCACTGACTGCCAAATTCTTTGCTTAAATCATTAATCAACTGCGGATTTTTATAAGCCGCCGTATTTACCGAAATTTTATCAGCACCATTTTGCAACAATACCTGCACATCGGCTACGCTGCTAATGCCACCGCCCACCGTAAATGGAATATTAATGCGGTGCGCAATTTTATTCACCAACTCGCTTAGTGTTTTGCGCTTTTCATTGGTGGCAGTAATATCGAGAAATACCAGTTCATCAGCACCTTGCCGGGCATAAAAAGCACCGAGTTCCACCGGGTCACCGGCATCGCGCAGGTTTTCGAAATTGATGCCTTTTACGGTTCTGCCGTTTTTAATATCAAGGCATGGGATAATTCTCTTTGTCAGCATTTTCGGTACAAATTAACGGCGCAACTGTCAAATAGTATGAGAATATTATGATAGCTGTTGTTAAAAGCAGTATTTTTCAAGCCATATATATTGTTGTGTAACAACCCCGTCTTACTCAAAAACAGTTTTACCAGGTATAACTAAGTTCAACAGTTTCAGCCTTCATATACCTGTTTTATATTAATATGTGCTTAAAAGTGTTGTTCCGTTATCATGCTTCCCTATTTTTATAGGTATTTTGTATCACAATATTTTGTAACATTTGATGCTATTAAGAAAAACATCCGGCACCGGTTTCATTTATTAATGTCCTTAGGCCGATAAAGGTATTAGGTTTATTAAAAGATTTGTAGTTGTGTAATTGTGAATATTGTACCCAAGATTGTAGAATATTAATGCTGCCTGCATTATGATATAATGAATTGCCCTATGGATGTGATAATAAGGCAATTGCAGATGCAAAAAATAAGAACCGCTAATAAGTGAAGTATGAATGTATTGTTAGTTGATGATGAGTATATCAGCAATTTTATCAACAAAAAATTGATAGAAAACATTGATGCTGCTATACATACCATTGCATTTAACGATGCCGTAGAAGCTTTCGGCAAGTTGCACTTTATAAAACCTGATCTGATATTGCTGGACATTAATATGCCGATGATGAATGGCTGGGACTTTTTAGATAAAATGCAAGTTGATGCAACAGACTATAAAGTGGTTATTCTTACTTCATCTGTAAACGCTATGGACCGCACAAAGGCTGCAAAATATAAGAACGTAATTGGGTTTATGGAAAAGCCGGCTACTATTTCAAGCCTCACTCCGTATATCACCCTGTTATCAGCCGTGGTGGCCTGATCATCAAAAAATATCTGCTAAATTATCCTCTCTGCGCGTAGTGAGTGAAGAACTTTCCACCGGAATTTTTAAATTCAACACCCACTATCCATAATTAACAATTTACCCTTTATTACCTTCATATTAAGCTGCATCATTACTCATAACATGCTAAAGAATCATTAAGTAAAACACGATTAATGATAAAACTTTGGCTCAAACTTTTTTCTGTTTTACTTTTACACAATAATCTACCAAAATGGTGGACTAATGTAAGTAAAAAATGCAGCAACCGCACAAAGTGTATTTTATTGGCGCCGGTCCCGGCGATCCAGGTTTAATGACTGTGAAAGCCGCCAAAATATTGCAGCGCGCAGACGTGGTAATTACCGACCGACTGGTAAGCGAAGACATTTTGCAGGAATATGTTCCATGTTCTGCACAAATAATTGCTGTGGGCAAGCAAGGTGGCAGCAGCGCTTCTGCTTCGCAAAAGGAAATTAACGAATTACTAGTAGAGAAAGCAGGGTTATACCCCACCGTAGTACGCCTCAAAGGTGGCGATACCAGCATTTTCTCCAATATATTAGATGAATTGCTGGCGCTCAATGCTGTGGGTATCGTTTATGAAATTATTCCTGGTATTACTGCGCTCTCCGGTGCTGCTGCTTATACCGGTATTCCACTTACAGCACGGGAACATGCTGCAGGTGTAAGAATCCTCACGTATTACAAACACACGGCTATTGCGCCGGATGCCTGGCGCGAACTGGCAACAATGAAAGACACCCTGGTATTGTATATGTCTGGCGCTTCGCTACCCGAAGTAGTAGATAAATTGCTGGAGCATGATGCCAGCGTGGCTACCCCGTTTGTAGTAGTAGAGCAGGCCACTACGCCCAATCAATATGTATATAGCGCTACATTGCAACAGTATAAAAATCAGCCGCCTGCTACCGCATTCATCAGCCCGTCGCTGGTAATTATTGGTAAGGTGGCAGGGTTGTACAAGCAGTTTGCATGGCTGCCCAACAAGGAGGAACGTGTACCTTACTTTGCACCTTTAGATACTTTAACAGAATTATTCAACGATATAAAAAATGGCAATAATGTTAGCAGAGCCTAAGCTGAAATTGTTTCGTGAACTGATAACAGGCGTCTCAAAAGAAGAACTCATTTGGATAAATGGGTATGTAAGTGCGTTAATGGAGAGCAACGGTCATGCAGCAAATGTACTGCCGGATGCTGCACCGCAAAGCACGCTGGCAGTCTGTACCGTGGTGTATGGCACCGAAAGTGGTAACTCTAAAAAAGTTGCGGTAGAAATGACTTCGAAGCTGAAAAAGCAAGGCGTGCAGGTAAAAACAAAAAGCCTTGACCAATATAGAGTGGCGGATTTGCCAAAGGAAAATTGCTTGCTTGTGGTAATGAGTACGCAAGGCGATGGCGAACCACCTGCCGCTGCCAAAAAGTTTTACGATTATATACAGCAGAACGATGTACAACTGGGCCAGTTAAAATTTGGTGTGCTGGCACTGGGCGATTCCTCTTACCCGCTGTTTTGTAAAGCCGGAGAAGATGTGGATGAACGCCTGGAAAGATTAGGCGCAGAACGCATTATTCCTTTGTGTAAATGTGATACCGATTTCGAGCCGGAAGCACATGCCTGGATTGATGAACTCATCAACACTACCTTAAAGGCTGCACCTGCAGCACAACCGGCAAAAGCTACCGTAAAGCCGGCATCTGCGGGCAAGAAAATACAGCCGGGAAAAATTGTTACAAGCGTAAACCTTAACGATATTGACAGCAATAAAGAAACGTACCATATAGAAATTGCTACCGAAGAGCCCATCATTTATGAGCCGGGCGATTCTATTGGCATTATTGCAAAAAACAGCGATGCGGCGGTGATGAAAATACTGGAATTGCTGGACGCATCACCACCGGAGCAAACAGTAGCGTTTAAAAATGAAAGTTACAAGCTGTTTGATCTATTTAAGCATAAAATAAACATACAATACTTACCGGAGCGTATTATTCAAAAATATGCAGCTTTGGCGCAAAAGGAAATACCAGCCATCCGCATGGATTTGATTGACCTGTTGCGTATTTATCCTTTTGACCAAGTTGTAAGTGTGCAGCAGTTGGTGGATATACTGGATCCGGTTGCACCAAGGTTGTATTCCATTGCTTCTTCACCGGCAGCACATGGCGAAAACGAAGTGCATATTACCGTGGGCAGAAGCAGTTTTGAAGTAGATAGCCAAAAGCGTTTTGGCTTGTGCAGCGATTACCTGTCGTGCATGAATGTGAATGACATATTGGAGATTTATGTGCAACGCAACAGCTCGTTCAAGCTGCCACATGCAGATACCGATATCATTATGATTGGGCCGGGCACGGGCATCGCACCGTTCCGTTCTTTTTTGTTTGAGAGAGATGCAACCGGCGCACAGGGACGTAACTGGCTGTTCTTTGGCGATCAGCATTTTACTTCCGATTTCTTATATCAAACAGAGTTACTTACTTTGTTTGAAACGGGAACGCTTACACGCTTCAATACCGCTTTCTCCAGAGACCAGCAAGAGAAAATATATGTGCAGCACCGTATGTTGCAACAGGCTACTGAACTGTTTGAATGGATAAAAAATGGTGCAAGCATTTATGTTTGTGGCGCCAAATATCCCATGAGCACCGATGTAGAAAATACTTTGTTGCAGATCATCCAAACAAAAGGCAACATGAACGAAGAGGAGGCAATGCACTTTTTAAATGAGTTGAGCGAGCACGGCAAGTACCATAAAGATGTGTATTAACGGGCGCTGCGAGCGGTGAGCCACGAGTTGTAAGCCACCATCCTCAGGCAACAAGCTGCAAGCACTAACATACAGCTCGAAGCTCACGGCTAAGCGCTCACAGCTTATTTTACAATAAACCAATTTATCAAAAGCTTACAGTTTATAGCTGGAAGCAAACACTTAAAAATATGAACGAATCATCTACCGAACGAATTAAAAAGGGGAGTCTTGGCTTGCGTGGTACTTTAAAAGAAAGTATGCTGGATGAGCATACCGGTGCTATACGCGAAGACGACCAGGCACTGGTAAAATTCCATGGCATGTACCTGCAGGACGACCGTGACCGCCGCGAAGAACGTGCAGCAAAAAAGCTGGATCGCCTGTATTCTTTTATGATACGCCTGCGGCTGCCCGGCGGTTTTATGACGGCAGAACAGTGGGAAATGCTGCACCATATTGCGGGCGAGCATACAACGGGCACCATAAAAATTACTACACGGCAAACGATACAATTACATGGCGTTTTAAAAAATCATGTAAAACCTACGCTCAAAGCATTTAATTCGGTGCACCTGGATAGCATTGCTGCCTGTGGCGATGTAAACCGCAATGTGATTGCTACGGCACATCCAAACGCATCGCCTGTGCATGAAGAAGTGTTTGGATATGCAACCAAATTCAGCTTATTATTCAAACCAAAAACAAGGGCCTTTTATGAAATATGGCTGGATGAAGAAAAGCTGGTAGAAACAACAGAAGAAGATCCGCTGTACCAGGACAGGTATTTGCCCCGCAAATTTAAGATAGGCATTGCTATACCGCCGTACAACGATATAGATGTTTTTGCCAACGATCTGGGTTTGATTGCTATTATAGAAAACGGCGAATTGGTTGGGTTTAATTTAGCTCCCGGCGGTGGCATGGGCGCAACACACGGCAACCCAGACACCTATCCCCGCCTTGGTACGGTACTGGGTTATGTGGATAAAGCCGATATAGAAGATGTTGTGTATAAAATTATAACTGTTCAGCGCGATTTTGGCAACCGCAGTGATCGAAAATTAGCGCGCCTGAAATATACCATGGACCGCATGGGTGTGGATGTTTTTAAAGAAGAAGTTGAAAAGCGTATTGGATTTTCTCTTCAGCCTGCCAGACCTTTTCATTTCAAAGACCGCAGCGACGATTACGGCTGGAAACAAAACCATAAGGGCAACTGGTATTACACGGCTTTTATAGAGAACGGCCGGGTACTGGATGAAAATAATTTATTCCTTAAGACTGCCTTTTTAGAAATTACAAAGGCACGCAAAGCCAATATCCGTTTTACCTGCAATCAAAACCTGATTGTAAGCGATGTAACAGAGGAAGATAAGCCATTTGTACACCAGATTTTAGACAAATATGGCGTCATTGCGCATACTGCAAACGCATCCAACGCGCGTAAGCAATCGGTGGCATGTGTAGCATTGAATACTTGTCCGCTGGCACTGGCAGAATCGCAGCGCTATATGCCACACCTGATGACGCGCATTGAAAGTTTGATGGATAAGCACGGTATTGGCGAAGAAAGCATTGTAATACGCATGACGGGCTGTCCCAATGGTTGTGCGAGACCATACATGGCTGAAATTGGTTTTATTGGTATCTCTTACGGACACTACAACCTGATGCTTGGTGGCGATGTGGAGGGTATGAGGCTAAATAAACTGTACAAAGAAAACCTCGACGAAGAAGCTATAGTAAGTGAGCTGGATGATTTGTTTGGAAAATATGCTACCGGAAGGATGGCGGGCGAACCATTTGGTGATTTTATTGTGCGAACAATTTTCTCGGTCACAGGTTAAATCGAGGACTTTTTAGATTGCAGATTAATCTGATGTTTTGTTGATGATACAGACGCGGAAAAAGGTATTTCCACTTAATCATCAGGTACTATCAGTAAAACATCAGGTTAATCATCATCTTAAAATATTATCCTAAACCGCCATCAGTATAATCCTTATCATTAACTAATACGATGAAAGAAACCAACAACTTATTTCCTGTTTTTTTAAAGCTCGAAGATCTGCGCGTGCTGCTTATTGGTGCAGGTAATGTAGGCGTAGAAAAGCTGAATGCGATAGTAAACAATGCCCCAGCTACGCAAGTGCTGGTAATTGCAAAAGAAATCAATGATGAATTTCACGAACTCGCTGCGCTGCATCCTAATGTACACATCAGACAAACTGAATATAATGCCGAATACCTAAATGATTGCGATATTGTAATTGCAGCCGTTAACGATATTGCCCTGAGCACTACCATCCGCAACGATGCCAAAGTAAGAGGCAAGCTGATTAATGTGGCAGACAAGCCTTACCTGTGCGATTTTTATTTAGGCTCCATAGTAACCAAAGGCAATCTTAAGCTTGCTATTTCTACCAACGGTAAATCGCCTACTATGTCTAAACGCCTGCGGGAAGTGTTTAATGAACTGTTGCCCGACGAACTGGATGATATTATCAACAACCTGCAAGTAGTACGCAATAGTTTACAAGGCGATTTTAAAAACAAAGTGGACGAGCTAAATAAAATTACTCAAAAGCTGGTAGAAAAGCCTTTAAGCGAGGCAGAGAAATATGAGCAGTATTGGTTCTTATAAAGCTGTAATTCTATAAAATAAAAGGCTGGTTCAGATACTCTCTGAAGCAGCCTTTTAGCATCAATATCAAGCAGTGAATGTTGAATGAGTGTCTATAAATCTATAACTTAAACGCCTTTATCGTACATCATACATCTCAGGATGCCTTCAGCCGATAGCTTGTTGGGCAATAGCCGGTATTTTCCTTGAATACTTTATTAAAATTAGATACTGTTTTAAAACCGCTCATATAAGCTATTTCCGATATGCTGCAATCGGTATCCATCAGGTAGCGGCAGGCATGCGAGATGCGCACTTCATTGAGGTATTCCATAAAGTGCTTGTTCATTCTTTTCTTGAATAAACGACAGAATGATTGCGGTGTAAGATTAGCTTTTTTAGCCACATCATTCAGCGTAATATCGGTACCAAAAGAAGTCTTAATGTACTTAAAAACTTCTGCCAGTCTATCGGTATCTTTATTATACACAACACCGGAGTACGTTTCGCTGTTGATGAATTGAATATCCTCGGAAGTAGAAAGAATATGTAGAATTTCCAGCAAACCCAATACACGATCAAAGCCTGTTTTATATACCAGGCGCTCTATTATATCAATTATCTTAATGCGGGTAGCGCCTTCTATTTTTAGCCCGCGTTGCGCGTTTCTAAAAAGCACATTTATTTTTTCCACTTCCCGCAAATTATAAAAACCATCACCGAATATATCCTTATTAAAATAAGTAACTACAGACTTTGCGCGCGTACTCTCCAATCCCTGGTGAAAGTTCTCATCACTCAGCCATACATGCGGCAGGTTGGAGCCCACCAACACCAAATCGCCGGCATAAAAAGGTTCAATTTTATCGCCGATTACACGCTTGCCATAACTTTCTTTGATATACACCAATTCTACTTCCGGATGATAGTGGAAGGGAGATTTAAAAAAAGGTTCGTTGCGCTCAATAACAGAAATGTAGCTGTTATGTGCCGGTGTTATTTCAGTTTGTAAAATTTTCATAGTATCAGGTTAAGCAGCCGTTAAGAAGTATAAAAGACAATTTTAGGGAAAAAAAAGATAATTCAAGCACATTGGTGGCAAAATTGTGCTTTATATACGCACGCAAACGTTTGTGTAAGTATAAAAAGATATGGTAATCTATTGTAAGAAATGGGTAATACAGGACAAGCCCGGCGAAATACATCTGTCTAATTTTATATTTTAAAACTTCCCCGTACTTTTTAAAAAATTTAAAAACTCCTATTAATTAAAACAACTGCTATGAACAAAAAAATCGTTTATCGATTAGTTACTCTGTTGCTGTGCATGTATTGTTTCACGGCGTTCTCGCAAGACCGCAAAGTGATTACAGGTATAGTAAAAGATAGTACTGGTAATGGCTTGCCAGGTGTAACTATAACCGTGAAAGGCACAACTACATCCGGCATATCGGATGACAAAGGTAATTTTAGAATTTCGGCACCAGAGGGTGGCACACTTGTTTTTAGCAGTGTGGGCTACACTTCCAAGGAAGTGACAGTAGGCACAGACAACTTTATATCTGTTTCATTAGATGTGCAAAGTAATGCCCTGAATGAAGTAGTAGTAACGGGTTTTGGCACACGGGCTAATACAAGAAAATTGTCTTACTCGGTAGCCCAGGTGAGTGGTGCCGAAGTGGACAGGGCTGGTGCTACAAACATTGTTAATTCCTTACAAGGCAAAGTTGCCGGAGTTATGATTAACCAGGGTGCCGGTGGTCCATCCTCCAGTTCAAGAATAAGAATAAGAGGCAATTCTAATCTTTCTGGCTCTACCATGCCCTTGTTTGTTGTAGATGGTGTATTGATACAGCCAAATGCAACCGGTGCAGATTCGTGGGGTGATGCCAGAGACTTTGGTAATATTCTTAAAAATCTGAACCCGGATGATTATGAAAGCGTTAGTGTGCTGAAAGGCTCTGCTGCAAGTGCTTTATACGGTTCTCAGGGTATTAACGGCGTTATATTAATAACCACTAAAAAAGGCAGGGTAAGAAACGGATTGGGCGTGAGCGTATCTAATGCCACCAATTTTGATCAAGCATATAAATTACCCGATTTTCAAAATGTATATGGCGGTGGTATAGATCCTTATTTTCTTTCGAAGGACGCACAAGGGTATGATGTGGTTGACCCGGATAATGGTCCATATTACAGCTTTGGACCTAAGCTGGACGGGCACATAGTACATGATGCCGATGGCAGGCTTGTTCCGTTTAAAGGGAATAACCTGTTAGACCTTTTCAGAACAGGTACAAACGTTAATACAAACGTAGCGCTGGAAGGTGGTACAGAAAGAACTACTTTCCGCTTTTCGTACAGTAACCTGATGAACAACAGTGTAATGGAAAATAACTATTTTAAAAGAAATACCTTTACACTGAGAGCTACGCAAAAATTAGGTAAGTTTATCAATATTGATGCGAATGCAACGTATGTAACATCCAATACTTTAAATCCGATATTACAAGGCGGCAATTCAAATCCCTTATTCCGCTTTGCTTACTCCAATGCCCGCAATTACGATGTAGATTATTATAAAAACCATTACATAGATACCTTACATGGCGGTAGCATTGGTGGCAATGGCAACCCAACCGGCAATCCGTACACGCGCGGCTCCATGACCAGCGTATTCTGGAACTACTACCAAAACAGGGTAAAACAGGTAGAAGATAACCTGCGTGCGGGTATTGATATAACAGGTACAATCCGTCCGTGGTTAACCTTATTAATCAGAGGTAACTTTAATAGTCTTACCACAACCAACACAACTAAAAACCGTGGTGACGGACCTGGCTTCTTAGGTTCGAGCGCGCAGTATAGCCGCGGTATAACAACCAATCAGGATTTCCGTGTGCAGGCATTACTAACTGCGGCTAAGCAATTAAATGAAAATTTAGATTTAAATGTAACTGTTGGTGGTGAAACACAACGAGGTTTGGGCGGCGCTTATAACTACCTGTCCACTTCCGGCGGATTCAAAAATGCTGATATTTTTACTTTATCTAATTCAGTTAATGCCTTAAGTACAGATTTTAGGACAGTTGGTCACGAACGCTTAGATGCAATGTATTTATATGGAGATATTACCTATAAAAACATGCTTACAGTTAATTTTAGCGGAAGAAACGACTGGAGCTCTACTTTAACTTACCCTGACGGTCATGGAAACTACACTTACTTCTATCCTTCCATTGGCGCATCATGGATATTTAGCGAGTTGTTGAACGATAATAATGCATTAAAATTTCTATCATTCGGCAAGCTAAGAGCAAGCTTAGGGTACACCGGTGGCGGAACAGATATTTACGCTACTTCTAAAGGAACCGGGTATATACTTAATGGTAATTATACCGATTATAATGGCTCATTAATACCGCTATATGGGTTGAATAGTCTCACATTAAACAATCAAAATTTAAAAAACTTATTGGCTCGCGAATGGGAATTTGGTACTGAGTTGAGGTTTTTTAATAACAGGTTAGGTATTGATGCAACATGGTATAGAAAAAATACCAAGAACGAAGTTGTTACTATCAATGCAGCGCCGGAAACTGGTTTAGGTGGTAGAATAATTAATGCAGGTAATATTCAAAATCAGGGTATTGAAATATCACTTACCGGCACGCCAATTAAATCGAGAAACCTGCAATGGAATACCACTTTTAACTTTACAAGAAACGTAAATAAGGTTATTGACATTGATGCTAAAGATGGCGTAAATTCTTACAGCCTTGATCTTGCCTTTGGAGCCGATGTTGCCTCTGTAGCAGAAGTAGGTAAACAATATGGTACTATCACAACCGGCTATGCTTATGCTTATGATTTAGATAAAGGTTCAAAAACGTATGGACAAAAACTGCTTAAGCAAGATGGCACCTATTGGCGCTCCGGCGACTATGGTCAAGGCTCAAAAGATCTTGGTACCATGATGGAGAAATTCCTCCTGAGCAACATTAATGAAGTAAACTACAAAGGGTTTAATCTTTTTGTTCAGGTTGATGCAAAAGTGGGTGGCTTAATGGCCTCTGCTACGCACCAGTACGGTTCTGAATTCGGAAGTTTTGAAAGCACTTTGTACGGACGTGATGCAGCACATGGCGGTGTAACCTGGACCGATGATAATGGCGTAACACGCAACGATGGTGTGATACCAGAAGGCGTATATGCAAGCGGAACCATTATTGGTGGCACCGATGTAAGCGGTATGACCTACCAGCAGGCTGTAGATGCAGGTTTAACCAAGCCAATGGCTGCATGGCAGTATTACGAAGGAATAGCAAGCTGGGGCACAGGCATTCGCGAATATTCTGTTTTCGAAAACTCATGGGTTTCGCTTCGCGAAGTATCTATAGGCTATAACATTCCAAAAAGTTTTACTCAAAAAATAAAATTTCAAAGCTTAAGATTGAGTTTGGTTGCCCGCAACTTTATTTACCTGTACAATTCGGCTAAAGACCATATCAATCCCGAAAGCATCTTTTCAAGCCGCCCTGGAGCTTTTGCAGAGTACGGCGGACTTCCTTTAATCAGAACCTATGGCTTCTTAGTAAATGCAAGCTTCTAATTCAACTAATTCCAAAAGAAATAACAATGAGTAAATATAAATCAGTCATTTTCCTTTTACTATCTGTTATAACGATAGCGGGTTGTAAAAAAGAGAATTTCGTAAAAGAAAATACTAATCCTGAAATTCTTACTACTATCGATCCGGCAAAGGAATTTTTAAACGCCACGCTTCAAATGCATAACCAGCGTTTTGAGGCATATTATGATTATTACAGGCGCATTATGCCATGGATGCAAATGGATGTGGCACAAACCGGCAACAGTAAAACCTTAGTTACGGACATTGGTAATTTTGGTACCCGCTATGGTATATTTTATCCAACCTTAGGAGCCGAAATTGAAGATTTGCATTACATCATCAATACCATGCCGGAGGACGAAAAGGCAAGCTATGTTTATATGTCTAACATAGCAGATATACTTAAGATTTATTATGCTTTTTACGTATCAGATATTTATGGCAGCATTCCTTATCGTGAAGCATTCCAGGGGCGGTATGGCGGAACGGTTACGCCCGTTTATGAACCCCAACAGGAACTATTTGCGCTTTGGGATTCCAGTTTGCATGCAATCGCAACTACCTTAGAAACAACTCAGCCAACAGCCCAGGTATCATTGGGTGCAAACGATCTGTATTTCCAGGGAGATGTAACTAAATGGAGTAAAGTTGCAAATGCATTAAGGTTAAGAATTGCTTTTCGTTTATCAAAAAGAGATGAAGCTGCCGCAAAAGCCATTTTCGCTGACGTCTTATCTGATAACAATCAAATGGCAAGCAATGATGATAGCTGGGCTTTTTATGCAAGTCCTGCGTTATATGATATATATAGATCAAACGGAGACTGGGATATAAGTTCTTTTAAAGCACCCAGACCCACGGTTAATTTTATGATTGAGAATAGTGATCCACGCATACGTGATTACTACGAAAAAAACAACTATACCCAAGCAAATATTAATGTTGCCATTGACAGTAACATTCTTGCACCCGGAACAGTTGAAAAACCAAATAGATATGTTGGTGCTCCTATCAGCCCCGATTCTGCCCAGGGAAAATATAAAAGCTGGTTTACTCCAAAATTTGTTAATGGCAGCCTCATTTTAGATACAATTTCGTTTTTAAAAAGAAGGTTATGGAATGCCGACTATAGTGGAGGAACCGGCATTGTAACTACGCCCGTAATAACTTATGCAGATTACTGTTTTATGCGTGCTGAAATTGAGGCAAGGGGCTTTGTAACCACTGGTGGTACTGCTGAAGAATGGTATAATAAAGGTGTAGAAGCATCTATCCGCTTTTGGGATGATGCGGCAAATAAAGCACAAACAGAAGACTATACTGCAGTTACTGATGCAGAAATTACAGCTTATTTAATGGCACCTGATGTACAATTTGACGCATCAAAAGCATTGGAGCAAATTGCTGTACAATCTTACATTAACTTTGAAAAGCAGCCCAACGAAGCCTGGGCATTGTGGAAACGTACAGGTATGCCTAACAGCAATACTGCACTTGCGCTGGAAAACATTGTAATAGATGGTACTGTAAAAGCAATACCGCGTCGCGCTGCCATTTCGCTACCAGCTTCCAACGATCCTAACTATGCTAATAAAGAAGCCGCCATTCAGCAGATGCAACAAGACCCTGGATTTGGAAGTGGTCCTTCTGATGTATTTGGTCGTGTTTGGTGGGATGCACAATAAAATATAAACTTATGATTTAATAAAAATAACTTTCAGAAAATCTCTACTTCTGAAAGTTATTTTTATTATAAAGGTTTTTAATTCAAATATAATTTTGGTAATTAGCTAATAAATTCACTTTTTAGAATTAATTACTTTCAGGCTGTTAACCGGGGTGTGGCTTATGCTGAGAAAACTTTATTTGTTGATTATTGTAATGAATTGTTTACATGTTAATGCGCAAACAAACGATTCTGTTTTTTCTGTCACTACCTTATCTGCTATAATGCTCTTAAATGCAAACAATAATCAATCGGGCTATTTTTTAAATCCTACCTCAGAAAAACCCAGCGTATTTATTTTTCTTTCGCCTGAATGTCCGCTCTGCAAAAATTATTCTTCTACGTTAAATACGCTTTATCAACAATTCAAGAATAGGGTTGCTTTCTACGGTATTATCCCAGGCAAGGCATATAGCTCTCAGGAGATAAAAGCATTTAGCTCAAATTACCAAATCAGCTTTCCATTATTCATTGATAGCAATAAAATAGTAAGTAATTACCTGCAGGCATCCATAACCCCTCAGGTAATTTTACTCGATGAAAAGCATCATCTTTTATATAAAGGAGCTATAGATAATTGGGCTGTAAGTTTGGGAAAGCAACGTGTAAAACCAACTCAGTTCTACCTTAAAGATGCTATTGAAGAAAGTTTACAAAACGAACTAATTGCCATAAAAAGAACCAAAGCTGTTGGCTGTAAAATAAACGACTACTAATTATGTGGAGATGGATAGGAATGATAGCAATTGTGCTGATGGCTGCAAATCTTAAGGCACAGCAAATTACTTACTACAATACTGTTCAAACTATTATTCAAACTAAATGTACGCCTTGCCACCGACCCGGCGAAGCGGCGCCATTTACACTTACCTCTTACGAAGATGTAGCCAAAAGAGCATCATTCATTAAAGATGTGATAGAGGCTAATTATATGCCTCCCTGGAAAGCTGACAACAAATACGTGCACTTTGCAAATGACCGCTCGCTTACCCAAAGGGAGAAAGATGCACTGCTGCAATGGATAAAAGATAAAGCACCCGAAGGCACGCCGGTACCGGGAAAAGTGGTAAAACAAGATACACTTACCGGCACTATGTACAAGCGCAAGCCTGACCTTACTTTGAAAACAAAAGACAGCTTTTTGGTAAAAGGCGATAACCTCGAACGCTTTATTGTTTTTAAAATTCCTTTTGAGTTACAGCAGCCACAAAATGTAGAAGCCATTGAATTTTACAGCAACAACCGCAAGCTCATTCATCACGCTAACTATGAAGTGCATGCAATTGAAGATACTTCCATTGATATTTATAAAACAGACGCCTTTATTAATCTTACCGAAGATGACCGCACAAAGTACGATCAGTACAAACCTTACCGCAAAACCATCACCTATTACGGCGGCTGGATACCCGGCGCTACTTTTGAAACTTATCCAAAAAACATGGGTTGGGTAATGCCTAAAAGAGGCGTGATACTAATGACGGTTCATTTTGCACCCACTTCCAAAGATGCCGGCAGTATTGATGGCATCAACTTATTTTTCAAAAAAACACCTGTTACACGGCCGGTAAAGGTCATCAGTTTTGGTTCGGGTGGTATTGGCGAGAAAGATATTACACCCATGTTTTACATTCCAGCCAATGAGCAAAAAACATTTAAGCTGGATATTACCAATCCCGCCGAAGATTTCTCAATATTATATGTTTGGCCACACATGCATTATTTAGGCAAAGCATTTAAAGCATATGCTATTAAGCCAGGTGGGGATACAATAAAACTCGTTCATATTCCCGATTGGGATTTTCGCTGGCAGGAAATTTACCGCTTTAATAAACTGGTTAAAATACCAAAAGGCTCGGTGATACATATAGAAGGCACTTACGATAATACTGCGCAAAATCCATTTAATCCGCGCGACCCGCCGCAGCCGGTGATGTCGTATGGCGATATGCGCTCAACCGATGAAATGATGACACTGATGATGGTATTTTTAACATACAAGCCCGGCGATGAAAACATGGTGCTTCAATATTAAACTTTGTTTTATGGAGCCTATTGCATTACTGCTGCGATTGCCAAATGTATATTCAACAATCACACATGCGTAAGCTGTTTTTACATATTATTTTTTTAATTGCAATCGTTGTTGCGCATGCACAGCCAAAGCCTTTATTTAGTTTGCTTAACAGTAAGCAAACAGGCATCAATTTTACTAATACCATCAAAGAAGACGATTCTTTGAACGTATTTCGGTACGAGTATTTATACAATGGGGCGGGCGTTGGCGTAGGAGATTTTAATAGCGATGGATTAACTGATATTTTCTTCGCTAGTAATACCTCATCTAATAAACTATATCTCAATAAAGGGCATTTTTCTTTTGAAGATATTACCAAAAAATCTGGTGTTGAAGGTAATGGCACCTGGAGCACCGGCGTAAGTATTGCCGATGTAAATGGAGACCGACTACCGGATATTTATGTTTGCCATTCGGGCAAATTTAAGGATAGCAACCGGCTTTGCAACGAACTGTACATTAATGAAGGCGTGCAAGATGGTGTGCCCCATTTTAAAAATGTAGCAAAGCAGTACGGGTTGGATGCACCGGGTACGCAAAGTACACAGGCAGCTTTTTTTGACTACGATAAGGATGGCGACCTGGATATGTTTTTACTCAACCATTCCAACCACACCTACAACCCGTTTTTAAATACTAAAAAAATAAGAGCCACGCCCGATTTTCATTTTGGCAATCGCCTGTTTCGCAACGACAGAGATGCACAAGGCAACATACATTTTACCGATGTTACCTTACAGGCAGGTATCATCAACAATGCATTAAACTTTGGGTTGAGTGTAACCATTAGTGATATAAATAAAGATGGCTGGCCGGATATTTATACCACCAGCGATTATACCGAGCGGGATTGCTTTTACCTCAATAACCACAATGGCACTTTTACCGAATCGCTCGAAAAATCTTTTACGCACATTTCTAAGTATGCAATGGGTGCCGACGTTGCAGATTATAACAATGATGGCCGCCCGGACGTCTTTACACTCGATATGCTGCCTGAAGATAACCACCGGCAAAAACTGCTAAAAGGTCCTGATGAATACGACCAATATCATCTGCTGCTCGATAGTGGTTATTATCATCAGCAGATGCGTAATATGCTACAGCTAAACGAAGGCGTAGATGAGCAAGGGAATATTCGCTTTAGCGAGATCGGGCAATTAGCTGGTGTATCGAATACCGACTGGAGCTGGGCTGGTTTACTGGCTGATTTTGATAACGATGGCTGGAAAGACTTGTTTATTTCCAATGGCTACCTGCGCGATTATACCGACATGGATTTTTTGAAATATACTGTTGCCGATGCACAGGCAGCCGCTCTCAAAAAAGGCAATTTCAATTTTCAAACGCTTGATTTGGTAAAGCAAATGCCATCCAACAAACTAAGCAATTACATCTTTCAAAATGCACACAACATTACTTTTAAAAACAAAACAGCAGACTGGGGTTTGAATAAACTGACCGTTTCCAATGCCGCAGCTTATGCCGATTTGGATAATGACGGCGACCTCGATTTAATTGTTTGCAACAACAACGAACCTGCACTTATTTACCAGAACAATGCGAATGAGTTAACCGGCAACCATTACATAAAGCTTCTTCTATATGGTGCAGGTTTAAACACCAAGGCAATAGGTGCAAAAGTTACTTTAATTACAGCAGACAGCAGTCTTCAATACCAGGAATCATTTCCTGTTCGCGGTTACGAAAGTAGTGTAAGTGAAGAGCTTTTATTCGGCATAGGTAAAAACAAAGCAGCAGCACACATTACTATAACCTGGCCCGATGGCAGCCTAACACAACTACAAAATATAGCAGCAGATACAACTGTTACCATTAAGCAGGAAGATACTGGCAAGCCGCCTTTACCTGCAATGAATAACAAACATCTTTTCACCGATGTTTCAGCTTCATCCGGTATTCATTTTACTCATAAAGAGAATGATTTTATAGACTTCAAAGCAGAAGTACTCCTGCCCTATCAACTTTCTAAGTTGGGTCCGGCATTGGCAAAAGCAGATGTAAATGGTGATGGTTTGGAAGATGTCTATATTGGTGGTGCTATTGGTGAGCCAGGTGTTTTATACTTTCAAAATAAAAACAACACATTCTCCCTTGCACCTTTGCAACCCTGGGCTGCCGATTCTGCCAGCGAGCAGGTAAATGCACTTTTTTTTGATGCGGATAAAGATGGCGACAATGATTTATATGTTGTAAGTGGCGGTAACGAATATGACGATGGATCGCCGGAATATGGAGACAATGTATACATTAATGATGGCAAAGGGAATTTTACCAAAGCATTGAATGCACTACCCGCAATGCTTAGCAGTAAGCTGGCAATTGCTTCCGGCGATTTTGATAACGATGGAGATATAGATTTGTTTATTGGCGGACGCGGTGTACCCGGCTCTTTTCCTTTGCCATCCAATAGTTATTTACTGCGCAACGACAGTCAGAACGGCATTGTTCATTTTACCGATGTTACTGAAGGAGTTTGCCCTGCTTTACGAAAAGCCGGCATGATAACGGCCGCTGCATTTACTGATTTAAATGGCGATCAGTATCCTGAATTAATAATTGCCGGCGACTGGATGCCGGTGCTATTATTTCAAAACAATAAGGGATTATTGCAGGATATATCTGCAAATGCAGGACTTCAAAATAGCAGCGGTATGTGGGCTTCCGTTACACCGGCTGATGTAGATGGCGATGGCGACACAGACTTTGTATTGGGCAACTGTGGCTACAACAACCAGTTTAGCGCCAACGAAGAAAAACCTATGACAATGTATGTAGCAGACTTTGATGATAATGGTGTAATTGACCCTATCATTTGCTATTACATACAAGGCAAAAGTTATCCAATGGCTTCCAGAGATGAACTGCTGGATGAAATTACTTCACTGAAAAAGAAGTATATCCATTATAAAGATTATGCAGATGCTACTATCAATGACATTTTTCCAAAAAATAAAATAGACGACGCCACTATTTATTCTTGCAATCAGTTGGCTTCCGGTATTTTATACAACAATGGAAAAATGCACTTTACATTTGAACCTTTACCGCTACAGGCGCAGTTCTCAAGAGTGTCATCTGCTATTGTTAATGATTTTGATGGCGATGGGAAAAAAGATGTTTTAGTGAGTGGCAATTTTAATGCTTATCGGGTACAGCTTGGGCAGAGTGATGCGAGCTTGGGTTTATTATTAAAGGGAAATAACAGCAACAACTTCACTCCCATTGATCCGGCACAGAGTGGCTGCTATATGGATGGTGATGTGAGGAATATGGTAATGTTGAAAAATGCAACAGGAGAAAAACTTATCGTTGTTGCAAAAAATAATAGTGCAGTACAGGTTTTAAAGTGTGTTTCAGAATGAAAAAGATATTACTTTATATAATTATACTTTTTGCCTTTTTCACGCAGGCTGCTGCACAGTCCTGGCAAAATGATGCTTACCCGCTGCATCGCGCGCAGCAGGCTTTAACCGATGTAATTGTACATGATATTTTTGCTCCGCCGGTAGCAGCCCGCATTTATGCTTATACCAGTATTGCTGCTTATGAGGCAGCCTGCAAAATGGATAATCATTATCATTCTTTATACAGTCAGGTAAAAGATTTTCCCAATATTCCGCCACCTGCACAAAATGTGGCGACCTCTTTAGCAGCCGTGTATGCGTACTTGCTCATTGGCAAACACCTTGTCTTTTCAGAACCTATTCTGCAGGATTCTTTAAATAATATACTTGACTGGTTTAAGAGCAAAAAACTAAATAAAGAGTTATACAACAACTCACTGGCATATGGACAGCAGGTAGCAGACAGCATTACCAATTGGATAAATAAAGACCAATATAGAGAAACACGCAAGTTACGCAGGTATAACTTCTTAAAGGAAGAAGGTAAATGGATACCTACGCCGCCGGCATACATGGCTGCAGTAGAGCCATACTGGAGTAAAATACGCACTATAGCACTCGACTCCTGCAACCAATTTCCACCATTACCATCAACACCTTATGGCAAAGGAAAGGAAAGTGATTTTTATAAGCAGGCTTACGAAGTGTACACTACTACCAACCATCTCAGCAATGAGCAAAAGTTTATTGCATCCTTTTGGGATTGTAACCCGTTTGCAATAAATACCGAGGGCCATTTGAATTTTGCTATCAAAAAAATTTCGCCCGGCGGACACTGGATGTGTATCACAAGCATTGTTTGCAAACAAACCGGTGCTGATATTATAAAATCGGCTGCGGCTTACACAATGGTTTCTATTGGCTTGTTCGATGCATTCATCAGTTGCTGGGATGAAAAGTATCGCAGCAATGTTATTCGCCCCGAAACATACATCAATGCTATAATTGATGAAAATTGGCGGCCACTTTTGCAAACACCACCTTTTCCTGAATACACCAGCGGGCACAGCGTTGTTTCAACAGCTTCTGCCAAAATTTTAACTGCTTTGTTTGGCGATATTGCTTTTGATGATGATACGGAAGTAAACTATGGCTTGCCCGTAAGGCATTTTATCTCTTTTACCAATGCCTGCAACGAAGCTGCTATTAGCCGCTTATACGGTGGTATTCACTATTTACCTTCTATACAAAACGGGCAAACCGAAGGCGCACAGGTGGGTGAATGGGTATTGAAAAAAATTCATTTACAATAATCTGTTGCACAGTATTTTCCTTTTTCTTGCATACCTGCTGTTCTTTTTATCTAACAATTTGTTTGAAAAATTTGTTTGTCTCGTATTTATTGCAGCTTATATCTTTGCACATGGCAAACAACTTTTCTCTTCCTGATCAGGATTCCTCTTCCCGTTTTTTTGGTGATGGCTTAACGTTCGATGATGTTTTACTCATGCCCGCTTATAGCGAGGTATTACCACGCGATGTAAATATCCAGTCAAAACTTACTAATTCTATTACACTGAATGTTCCTATGCTTTCTGCAGCAATGGATACCGTAACTGAAGCCGGACTGGCAATGGCATTGGCACGCGAAGGAGGGCTGGGCATTTTGCACAAAAACATGAGTATTGAGGAACAAGCCGAGCAGGTGCGCAAAGTAAAACGCAGCGAAAGTGGCTTAATCATAGACCCGATTACGCTGCATGTTGATGCTACCCTTGGCGATGCACTCACACTCATGAGAGAAAACAGGATTGGCGGCATTCCAATTGTTGACCACCAAAATAAACTGGTAGGTATTCTTACCAACCGCGACTTACGTTTTGAACAAGACCGTAAGAAGAAAGTAAGTGAAGTAATGACGAGTGAAAATCTTATTACCGCACCGGAAGGTACCGATTTAAAAAAGGCAGAAACTATTTTGAATAAATATAAAATAGAAAAACTGCCGGTGGTAAATAGCAGTGGTACATTGATGGGTTTGATTACCTACCGCGATATTATCCAGGTAAGGCATTACCCCAATGCAGTAAAAGATAAATTTGGGCGCTTGCTCGTTGGCGCTGCTTTAGGCATCACCAAAGACTTAGCCGATAGAGCCTACGCACTACAACAGGTAGGGGTAGATGTAGTAGCGCTTGACAGTGCGCACGGGCACACCAAAGGCGTAATAGATGCTTTAAAATCTTTAAAACAAAACTTTAAAGATTTAAGTGTTATTGCGGGTAATGTAGGTACGGCAAGTGGCGCCAGGGCGTTAGCGGAAGCAGGTGCCGATGCTGTAAAAGTGGGTATTGGCCCAGGCTCTATTTGCACCACGCGTATTGTAGCAGGTGCTGGCATACCACAACTTACTGCTGTTATGGAAGCAGCTTCTGTATTGAAGGAATTGGGTATTCCGCTGATTGCTGATGGCGGCATTCGTTATACCGGCGATATGGTAAAAGCACTCGCTGCCGGTGCCAGTGTGGTAATGATGGGTAGTGTGTTTGGCGGTGTGGAAGAAAGCCCTGGCGAAACTATTATTTACGAAGGCAGAAAATTTAAAGAATACCGGGGCATGGGTAGTATTGGTGCAATGCAGCAAGGCAGCGGTGACCGCTATTTTCAGGATGTGGAAGATGGCATTAAAAAGCTGGTGCCCGAAGGTATTGAAGGCCGCGTGGCATATAAAGGCAATTTGGCCGAAGTAGTAGCACAGTATGTAGGTGGATTACGGGCAGGCATGGGTTATTGCGGGGCAAAAGATATTGCAGCTTTGCAGCAGGCTACCTTTGTAAAAATCACCAATGCCGGTATGCGCGAGAGCCATGCACATGATGTGGAAATCACCAAAGAATCACCAAATTATAGCAAGCGGTAGGCTGCTGATTAATTAATGGCAATTTGAGTTCTGCAAAAGCAAGTTTTGTAAAGAAATATGAAGAAGCCTTTATTAATAGTGATTACAGGAAGGCCCGCGTCTGGAAAAACTACTTTAGCGCATCTTTTGGCAAGAGAAATAAAGTATCCGCTTCTCTCGAGAGACGAATTTAAAGAAGGATATATTAATACTGCTGAATGTTGTCATAATCAATTAGATAAAACAGTTACGAGAGACATTTATGAAACATTCTTTAAAGCAGTTGATTTACTAATTTCAGCTAATATATCACTTATCATCGAGGCTGCTTTTCAGCATAAATTGTGGGAGCCTAAACTATCAAACTACCTTGGCAAAGCTCAGGTTAGGATTGTAGTATGTGAACTTCCGCCTCTATTAGCAAAAACAAGATTTATCAATAGAGCTTTGAATGATCAGGACCGGGAAAGATTTCATGGAGATCTATCACTAAATTCAGCAAATGAATTAGTCGGAGTGCCAATAGCATCTTATGAAGCTCCTATCCTACCGGTTCCTATACTGCAGGTTGATACAACAGATGGTTATAATCCCAACCTGAGTAAAATAGTTAAATTTATAAAGCTAAAAAGCTGATATTATCAGGGATTTGACCTTATGAGACTGAAGAACTATTAATAAGTCTTGAATGTTCACCGCCTTCAACTGGTTTGTGAAGCCGGTGAACTGCTATGCCGAAATGTGGGTAAGCCATTCGCTATTAATTGAAATAGAAGCAGCTGCCAGTTATAAAAATACTCTTTTCATTTTATACTTTCATTTCAACGCTTCGCTATAAGCCTGGCAATTACTCCGGCTTCGCCGGAACAATAAGCTAAGGAATAGGATACTTCAATAAAAAACACGTTTAGCCGGCAAGTTATTACGTCCATTTATTATTTTACTCATTTTGATGAACGTCATGCAGCTTTTTAAGCTTATAAATTCACCCGTTTTGATGCAGCAAAACAACCTTATAATTCTTTTTGCCCTTTCAAACTTCTAATCATTTGTGCATAGCCTTGCCTGTGCGCCAAAGCAGTCACTGCCTGCGCAATACGTTTGGCTTTGGTGGGCGCGGTTTTGGCACTATCAATCCATTTGCTGAAGTATTTTTGATGTGATCCGGGCAGACTTTTAAAATAAGCTATAGCCGCCGGCTCATCCTGCAAACATTCCATAAAATCAGCATTGTATTCAAAAGGGCTCGTGTCTTCATCTATAGAGATAGCAAGTGTAGCACCTATACCTTTGCGAATATTCTTTCGTATGGTTGCATTTAAGGGGATGATGAAATTACCCTCTCCCATTGGTAACAAGCTTGTTTGCGTAAAATGGTAATCATCCATTTTCCCTTTCACCCTAAAAGACTGCCGGCAATCGGGTTTTAATTGCTGCGCAATAGCAGCCGGAATTTCAATATAGCTCCAGCCGGTTTTTTCACCCTGAATGCCAAACTTTTTAATGGTTGCAGTAAAATGGATCATATAAGCAGAATTGAATAGTAATGGTGAAGTACTTTCTTATGCCGCTTTTTCTTTCACCGTAGCCAGAAAACAAACGCTGCGAAGCTGCTCCAAACTCCTGTTCTCTGCGGTAAAAAAGCATTTCTCATTACTTTCAGGTTAATAGCGTTTGATGCGATGGTCTTTTTTTCTAAAGCCAAAAACAAAGTATAAAATTAGTCCGGCTACCGGGGCAAAAAAGATAATGGCTGCCCAGAATATTTTTACAGGAGTCGCCATATCGCGCCGCCTGCTGAGCGTAACGATGGCAATAAATAAGACAACAAGCCAAAGCAAAGCAATAGCTACAATAATATTGAGCAAAACAGAGGATATATCTATTAGCATAATGAATAATATTACCGGATACCCAAAGCTAACAAAATCCAGCCAGCTATCAACAGCAAGCCGCCAAGCGGCGTAATAGGACCTACCCAGCGAAACGCAGCACTATCTGTTGCAGAAGCATAAGTGAGCAGATACAATGAGCCGCTGAATAAAATAATACCAATAATAAAGCAATTGCCACTCCAATACATCAATTTATTGGGAAAGAATTGATATAAAATGCCTGCCAGCGCCAGCGCAAAAACATGATAAAACTGGTAGCGAACACCGGTTTCAAAAATCTCCAGGGCTTTTGGCGGCACCATGCTTTTAAGCGCGTGGGCACCAAAAGCACCAAGTATTACTGATAAAGCCCCCAAATATCCAGCGATTCGTAAAAAGCTATTGAGCATAAGTTAATATTTTAGTGAAGTCTTCTATAGTTATCTGCGAACCGCTAATATGATGTTTAGCCTGTGCATAGTATGGCTCGCGTTCTTTTATTTTAGCCTGAATAAAATCTTGCATTTCCTCATCATTCAAATGGCTGATTAACGGGCGCTTGTACTTTTTGCGTTTAAGCCGTTCGGCTAATGTAGCGCTATTCACATTCAGCCAAATAGTAATGCCGTTATCATTCATCCACTCCATATTATTATGAAAACAAGGGGTTCCGCCGCCGGTTGAAATGATGATGTTCTCAATACCGGCAAACTGGCGCAATGTATCGCGCTCCTTTAGCCTGAAGTATTCCTCTCCTTCGGTAGCAAATATATCGTGCACCGGCATGTCGGTTGCTTTTTCTATCTGCTGGTCGAGATCTATCCAATCCATATTCAATTGATCAGCCAATCGCTGTGCCCAATGCGTTTTGCCGGAACCCATAATACCAATGAGGAAGATTTTGGTACCTCCATGCTTCCCCTGCCCTGAAGGGGAGCTTGTAGCTCCTAAGCCCGAATAGGAGTTATCATTGTTCATGTTGGAGAAATTTGTCACTTTAATTATGCACTTTTTCTATTCGTTTCAGCTTCTTTTTATTGTTTTATTTAAGGTACAGCACCAGCCGCCAAAGGTAAAGGACTGCACTTTACTTAAACGCATTTATTCCTGTAACATCCATGCCGGTAATTAATAAATGTATATCGTGTGTGCCTTCGTAGGTAATCACACTTTCCAAATTCATCAGGTGGCGCATAATGCTGTACTCGCCGGTAATGCCGGTACCGCCAAGCATTTGCCGGGCTTCACGGGCAATGGTAATGGCTATTTCGCAATTGTTGCGTTTTGCCATGCTTACCTGTTGTGGTGTGGCTTTGCCTTCGTTCATCAGCGCGCCCAGGCGCCATACCAGCAATTGTGCCTTAGTAATTTCAGTTATCATTTCCGCCAGCTTTTTTTGCTGCAACTGAAAGCCGGCAATCGGGCGGTCAAACTGGATTCTTTCCTTGCTGTATTGCAATGCCGTGTCGTAGCAGTCCATTGCTGCACCTAATGCACCCCAGGCTATGCCGTAGCGGGCTTTGGTTAAACAACCCAGTGGACCTTTTAAGCCTTTTACATTAGGCAAAATATTCTCCTTTGGCACTTTTACATGATCGAAAACCAGCTCGCCGGTAGCACTGGCACGAAGGCTCCATTTGTTGTGCGTGGTAGGCGTACTAAAGCCTTGCATACCTCTTTCTACAATTAAACCTTGTATTTCGCCCTGCTCATTTTTTGCCCAAACTACTGCAATAGCCGCATACGGCGCATTGCTTATCCACATCTTCGCACCATTTAATATTACATGGTCGCCTGCATCAGTAAAGGATGTAAGCATGCCGGATGGATCGCTTCCAAAATCAGGCTCCGTCAGTCCGAAACAGCCAAGCCATTCGCCATTAGCTAATCTGGGTAAATATTTGTTGCGTTGGGCTTCGCTGCCATATTGGTAAATAGGAAACATCACCAGGCTGCCTTGCACACTGGCGGTAGAACGCACGCCGCTATCGCCACGTTCCAGTTCCTGCATCATCAGTCCATAGCTAATATAATCCAAGCCGCCACCGCCGTACTCCACCGGAATAGTTGGACCAAAGCAGCCCAACTCGCCCATTTGCTGTACAATCTGTTGCGGAAACTCAGCACGTTGTGCATAGTCTTCAATGATAGGCGTAATTTCCTTTTTTACATAATTACGGACTACTTCGCGAATGAGCTTTTGCTCTCCGGTAAGCAATTCATCTACCAGATAATAGTCGGGTGATTGAAAAGTATCAGTTTTTGCAGCCATGTGTTTTGTTTAAATAGCAAAAAGAAGGTAATCGTTATCTATAAGGTTTTTGTAGAAGCTTTTGCAATAGAAACAAATGTATGGAAAGAAGTTTTGGCTTTAAACAATGAGTAAGCTTTTTGCTTCCAGGCTATAGAAAAATAATATGCCTTCAACAGGATTTTGTTTTAAAATAAAAAAGCACTGTTCTTTACAGTGCTTCATTCTTTTCAGTCATTATCTCGTGTCCCAGCTTATCACGCTTTGTTTGCAAATAGCGATGATTGTGGCGGTTGGGTGGTACTTCTATGGGTACAAATTCCACTATTTCCAGTCCATAACCTTTGAGGCCAGCACGCTTGCGCGGATTATTGCTCATTAGTTTCAGCCTGGTTACACCCAGGTAATTTAAAATTTGTGCACCAATACCATAATCCCGTTCATCCATGCCAAAACCCAGTTTCAAATTTGCCTCTACGGTATCCATACCTTCTTCCTGCAGCTTGTAAGCACGCAGTTTGTTCATCAGTCCTATGCCACGCCCTTCCTGGTTCATGTACAATACAATGCCTTTACCTTCTTTTTCTACCATTTGCATAGCTTTGTGCAGTTGCTCGCCACAATCACAGCGCATACTGCCCAATATATCGCCGGTAAAACAACTGGAGTGCACACGCGTAAGCACCGGCTCACCCCTTTGCCACTCACCTTTGATAAGCGCCAGATGCTCGGCACCAGTGGTTTTTTCTTTAAAAGCTACCAGTTTAAACTGACCATATTTGGTTGGCATATCCACACGTACCACTTCCTCAATCAGTGAGTCGTGCTGCATCCGGTACGCAATAAGATCTTTTATAGAGATAATTTTCAAATTAAACTTTTCGGCCAACGCAATTAGCTCCGGTAATCGCGCCATGCTGCCGTCTTCATTCATAATTTCTACCAGCACACCAGCAGGTTCAAAACCCGCGAGCCGCGCAAGATCAATGGTAGCTTCGGTATGACCGGTACGGCGCAGTACACCGCCGTTTTTGGCACGTAGCGGAAAAATGTGTCCCGGCCTACCTAAATCAGAAGGTTTGGTAGCAGGATTAATTAATGCCTGTACCGTTTTGGCGCGGTCGTGCGCACTGATGCCGGTTGTGCAACCATGACCTAATAAATCTATGCTTACTGTAAACGGGGTTTCGTGCAGCGCGGTATTGGTATTTACCATTAGTTGCAAATCCAGTTCGTCGGCCCGTTGCTCGGTAATGGGGGCACAAATCAAACCACGACCTACTTTACTCATAAAATTGATGACCTCAGGCGTTACATTGCGCGCAGCCGCAATAAAATCCCCTTCATTTTCACGGTCTTCATCATCTACTGCAATCACCAGCTTGCCATTGCGAATATCATCTATGGCGCTCTCAATACTATCTAACATACATTCAATTGTGCCGCAAAGGTACAACACTAATATACTTTGCAGCTTGTTGTTGCAAATGATTGCAAACAATTGACGATTAAGCGCTCCCTTCAACAGGCTGCGAACAGAAAATTAAGATAGTTAGTGAGGCATGACGATTGCTGCTAAAAACCGTTTTACCATTTATTGCATGGCATGGAATATTTTTGTGCAACAAATATTGTTCTTTTGTTGTCTTACAAAGAACTCCCTGGCTGCCATTTTTTTGGAAAACACGGCTTTCTCCAACAACCTTTTTATTATATATAATGTAATAAAATAATTTATAAAGTAGCTGATTGTTAATATTTTAATAATACAAAATCCATCCTTTTAACATTTTATTGCTTTTACTTTGCACACTGAAATATTTTTTAAAATGAAGAAAGCTTTACGATTAATGTTTGTACTGTTTGTACCTTTTTTGGTGACGGCACAGGTAACCACAAGTAGTATTTCGGGAACCATTAAAAACGCGGCGGGCGCCGGCTTGGAAGGCGCTTCTGTTACTGCGGTGCATGTACCATCCGGTACGCAGTATGTTGCTATGTCCAGGAAGGGCGGAACCTTTGCTATTTCCAATATGCGCGTTGGCGGACCTTACAGGATAGACATCAGTTATGTTGGATATGAACCCCAAACACTTGACAGTATTTATCTGGAGTTGGGGGTAGATACGAAATTAACGCTCGTACTGCAAAGCACTTCGCAAACACTCGCAGAAGTAGTAGTATCCGCCAACCGGAATGTAGGCAGAAGTACGCAGGGAACCGCTACACAAATTACCCAGTTACAGTTGCAAACCTTGCCTACCATTACCCGTAATATTGACGATTATACCCGATTGACGCCTCAGGCGCAGGTACGACGCAGCAATTCGGACGGGAGTACGTTAGGCGTTTCTTTTGCCGGGCAAAGTAACAGGTACAACCGGTTTACAATAGATGGTGCTAATGCAACAGACGTATTTGGATTAGCTGCCAGCGGTACCAACGGTGGTCAGGCTGCATTAAATCCCATTCCATTTGATGCCATAGATCAGGTACAGGTAGTGCTTTCGCCTTACGATGTTACATTGAGCGGCTTCACTGGCGGTGGCATCAACGCCGTTACCAAATCGGGGAGCAATCAGTTTCACGGCTCTCTGTATGGATATAATCAAAATCAAAATTTAGTAGGCAAAAGTCCTACCGACAGAAGTAAATATGGTGATTTTAAAGACAATATCTACGGTGTGCGGTTAGGTGGTCCGATTATTAAAAACAAACTGTTCTTTTTTATTAATTATGAAGGAGAAACACGCTCTCAGCCAATAGATAATATGCCTGGCTCTGCAAATTCCAAAATACGCACTTCCACACTGGATAGCTTAGCTGATTTTCTAAAAGATGAAAGCAAACATCCAGGCTGGAGCTATAATCCCGGGGCTTATAATGGTTTTAATAAGGATAAAAAATCTGATGCTTTTTTTGCACGTATAGACTGGAATATCAATAATAAAAACAAGCTCACACTTAGGCATAACTACGTAAAAGGAAACAATTTTGTTTTTAGCGATGGCACCAGTTCCATGAGCTTTTACAACAATGGCTACAATTTCTATTCTACCACCAATTCAACCGTTGCAGAATTAAACTCCAACTTCAGCAATAAGTTTGCAAATATGCTGCGGCTCACCTACACCGCTGCCCGCGATAAAAGAGGTACGCCCGGCGAGTTGTTTCCATCTGTTGCCATAACCGATAATGGTGCTACGTATAATTTTGGAACAGAATACAGTTCTCAGGCAAATTCATTAGACCAAAATACATTTACCATCACCGACAACTTTAATATTTATGCCGGTAAACATAATATTACACTTGGTACCGATAACACCATCTACAATTCTAAAAACGTTTTTTTACAGGGTTTAGTAGGCGGTTACACATACGGCAGCCTGCAAAGTTTTTATGATGACGCTTCCGGTGTAGATACCGCCTATGCAACCAATTACCGGACTGTTTACTCCACCGATCCAAAAAATCCCAAACCAATAGCTAATGTGCATTTTACCCAGCTTGCCTTTTATGCACAGGACGCTTATAGTATTAGGAGCAACTTTAAATTAACGTACGGCGTGCGTATGGATATTCCGATTTTCACCAGCAAGCCAGCCGTAAACGAAGCGTTTAACAGTTCTAACATTGCCAAAAACAACGATGTAGCTACCAACAAAATACCTACTACCAAACTGTTGCTATCGCCGCGCGTAGGTTTTAACTGGGATGTGCATGGCGACAGAAGAACACAGATTCGTGGCGGCGCAGGTCTCTTTACCGGCCGCATACCTTTTGTATGGGTATCTAACCAATATACCAATACGGGTATCGGCACTATTTCAAGCAATCTTTTTGGCGCTGATATCGCAGGAAACAATATACACTTCGACCCCAATAATCCATATCAGCCGAGTGTAGGTTCTGGCCCGGGCATTAATGTAACCGATCCTGATTTTAAATATCCAAGAACGCTGCGGGCAAATCTTGCACTTGACCAAAGATTGCCTTTTGGTTTTACAGGTACTATTGAAGGATTATATACCAAAACGTTGCAGGATATCCTGTATCAGGATTTAAACCTTGCTCCTTCTGCTACCGATTTAATACTTGGCAACAGCACCCGGCCGTTCTATGGCAAAAAAGTGGATAGCCTTTATTCCAATGTTTATTCCTTAGGAAATACGAACAAAGGCTATTCTTACAACATTACTGTTTCACTTTCAAAGAGTACCCGCAATGGCTGGTCTGGAAGCCTGGCTTATAGTTTAGGGCATTCCTACACTATGAATGACGGTACCTCTTCTACGGCGGCTTCGCAATACCGGTTTGTGTATGCTGTTAATGGCTCCAACAATGTTGAACTGGCAAGAAGCAATTACGACCAGGGATCGCGCATAGTAGGTTATATTGGTAAAAAATTCACGTATGGTAAATGCTATACTAATATAGGCTTGGTGTACAGCGGTCAGTCTGGCCAACCTTTTTCTTATGTTTATTTTGGAGATCTGAATGGCGATGATGGATCTGTCCTAACTAAGCCAAGTACTTCGGGCGGTAACGATCTTATTTATATGCCCACAGACGCCTCCCAGTTTGCAGACCATGGTGGCTTAACGGCTGCCGACCAGTTTGCTGCTTTCCAGCAATACATAAACTCAGATGCGTATATGCGCTCGCATACTGGCGAAAACACTAAAAGAAATGGCGATCGGCTTCCCTGGGAAAACCACTTTGATTTGAAAGTAGAGCAGGCGTTTGCTTTTTATAAAACACACACTATTTCTGTGGTTGCAAATATTTTTAATGTTGGTAATTTAATAAGCAAAAATTGGGGTAAATCGTATTATGTAAGCAACCAGGAAGTGCAGCCATTAAACGTAGATCATTTTGAACTACAGGCCGATGGCAGTGTAAAACCCTATTATTATTTCAACCCCACGTTTGGCTTAAACCAATATACACACCGCCCCTGGCAATATGCCGATTATCTATCCCGCTGGAGTATGCAGTTGGGCGTGCGTTATAGTTTTTAATTCATATATTTTCATTATTGTTGAACAGCTGTTCCTTAAATGGACGGCTGTTTTTTGTTATTGAAGTGGTTAGGATTGTTACTATAATGCAGTATATAAAACAAGGCTTCAGCTCAATGTCATTTTTCGCCTTTGCCGGTGTTCTTCACCGGCAAAGAATTATCTGTTGGCGAAGAATATCAATAGAGACGAATTATCCAATAACCACAATTCGAACTGAATGCTGTACTTATACTTAACAGGAAAAACAGCAGTACTCTTCCGGTCACTTCCTATACATTCAATTATCAAACTTTTCAATTTATATATCTTTGAGTCTTTAAATCATGTTTTATGTTGAGAGTTGGAGTATTTGGCGTAGGTCATTTGGGCAAATTTCATTTGAACAACTGGAAGGAAATTGAAAGCGCAGCATTGGTGGGCTTTTACGACCCAAATGATGAGAACGCTGCTAAAGTAGCGCAGGATTATGGCTTAAAAAGATATACTGATGTAAGCGCATTACTTGCAGACATTGATGCTGCTGATATTGTAGCGCCTACCACTTACCATTATGAATTATGCGAAGCCGCCATACGTGCTGGTAAGCATGTGTTTGTAGAGAAGCCGCTGGTAAATACCATTGCCGAAGGCAAACAAATAGTAAAGATGGTGCGCGAAGCAGATATTAAGCTGCAGGTTGGTCATGTAGAACGCTTCAACCCTGCTTACCTTGCATTGAAAGATATGGAGCTAAAACCCATGTTTATAGAAGTACACCGCCTGGCGCAGTTCAACCCGCGCGGCACCGAAGTGAGTGTGATTCTTGATTTAATGATCCATGATATTGATATTATATTAAGTATCGCAAAAAGTGATGTAAAGCACATATCTGCAAGTGGCGTTGCCGTACTTACCGATACACCCGATATTGCCAATGTACGCATAGAATTTAATAATGGTTGTGTAGCTAACCTTACCAGCAGCCGCATTAGTATGAAAAAAATGCGTAAGATGCGTTTGTTCCAGAAAGATGCTTATATCGGTATTGATTTCTTAGATAAAAAAGCAGAAATTATTCGCCTGCAAAACGGACAGGAACCTACCGGCTTTGGTTTTGATTTAGAAACGCCCAACGGCATTAAAAAAATTGCGGTGGACATGCCTTCTATTCCTGCGGTAAATGCTATCAAAGCCGAGCTGCAATCTTTTACCAATGCCATCATCAACAATACGCCGGTAGTGGTAAGCGAAATAGATGGGTACCTGGCAATGGAAGTGGCGCATAAAATATTAGATAAAATTGGCGCAACAGCTATCGTTGCTTGATATTTAAATGACATGCGGCTCTTCAAACCACCCCTTTCTGTCAAATGGTATGTACTGATGGATTTTATAACATCGGGTGTGGTGTGGATTTGCATTTCGCTGTACCGGCAATCGTTCTTATATCAGCCTGCTTGGTCAATCAAACAATTATTAACCTATAATAATCATTTTTTTTTAAAATCTTTTTTATTCCTTCCGCTGTTTTGGATATTGTTTTTTACAGCCGTGGGTTCGTACAAAGAATCGTTGTATGTAAAGTCGCGGCTAAGCGAGCTAACCAACACCATTATTGAATCGCTCATTGGCTGCATTGTTATTTTCTTTTGTATTTTTCTGAACGACGCAAAGGATAATTACCACTATTATTACAACATTTTTTTTACCTTTTTAATTTGCCAGATAACGGTTGTATTTGCAGGAAGATTGCTCATTTTAAGTATTGTAAAAGCTCATTTGTCCAAAGGCTTGTACAGCCTTACAACACTGTTCATAGGCAACAGCCGCAAGGCACTCGAAATCTATCGCGAAATTTATAATCGCCGTCACCCGTCCTACTTTACGTCTATTGGTTTTGTATCAGCCGACGCCTTTTCTGGCAATGGACTATCGGCATATCTGCCACGGCTTGGCAGCCTTGCACAGGTAGAGCACATTATAGATAAAGAGCAGGTAAAGCAAGTAATTGTCTCGCTGGACAAAAGTGAACTACAACAGCAGCAAAACATGCTGGCACGATTGAGTGAAAAGGATGTATTGATAAAAATTGCTCCTGATAATTTTGATATACTCGCTGGTTCTGTAAAAACAGGTAATGTGATAGGCGCCACACTCATAGACATCAGCACCAACATTATGCCTGCATGGCAGGAAAATATAAAGCGTGCCATGGATGCTTTGACCAGCATGGTGGGTTTAATTACCTTAAGTCCGTTGTTGCTGTTCGTAGCATTGCGCACTAAATTATCCTCGCCCGGCTCCATATTGTACGTACAGGAAAGAATAGGGTACAAAGGCAAGCCTTTCAAAATCTATAAATTCCGGTCCATGTATATGAATGCGGAGCAAAATGGCATACCGCAGCTTTCTGCCGATAACGACCCACGCATTACACCCTGGGGAAAGTTTATGCGTAAATGGCGGTTAGATGAGTTGCCGCAACTCTTTAATATTTTGGTGGGCGATATGAGCCTCGTTGGCCCGCGGCCGGAACGCAAATATTACATAGATCAAATCGTCCGGTACAATCCGTATTATAAGTATTTATTGAAAGTAAAGCCCGGGCTCACCTCGTGGGGCATGGTGCAGTTTGGCTATGCCTCCAACATACAGGAAATGCTGGAGCGCATGCAATATGATTTGCTCTATATCAAAAACATTTCGTTGTTGCTGGATTTGAAGATTATGGTTTATACTATAAGAATAATTATGTTGGGTAAAGGGAAATAATTGTTGAGAATAGTAAATGGTGAATAGATAAATTGGATAAAACAGGGATTTTCACCCTTGCGGTGTTCTTCACCGGCAAAAGTTGCTTGTTGATGAAGAACGCCACAAGTGTTGAGAAGAAAAGTGCGTGTTGTATTTGCCAATACGTTTTTTACAATATAGAATCTTTTTTGTACCACAGGTTTTAGCATACCTTAAAAGTAATGCTAACGGAGGTATGCTTAAGCCGATTATCTTTGCTTTCTTATGAAGCAAATCCGCAATTTCTGTATCATCGCACATATTGATCACGGTAAAAGTACGCTTGCCGACCGCCTGCTGGAGCATACTAAAACCATTGGCGAGCGCGACATGATGAACCAGGTGTTGGATGATATGGACCTGGAACGTGAGAAAGGTATTACCATTAAAAGCCACGCTATTCAAATGCAGTACCTGCACAATGGCACTACCTATATTTTCAACCTCATAGATACACCTGGCCATGTTGACTTTAGCTACGAAGTAAGCCGTGCTTTGGCAGCGTGCGAAGGCGCATTGCTGTTGGTTGACGCCACTCAAGGCATCCAGGCGCAAACGATTAGCAACTTGTACTTAGCCATTGATAATGACCTGGAAATTATCCCTATCATTAACAAGATAGACATGGATGGCGCTAAAATACCGGAAGTGCAAGACCAGATTATAGATTTAATTGGTTGTAAAGAAGACGAAATTTTACTCGCCAGCGGTAAAACCGGCATAGGCATAGAAGCCATTCTGGAAGCTATTGTGAAGCGCATTCCTGCACCTACCGGCAATACAGAAGCACCTTTGCAAGCCCTTATGTTTGACAGTGTATTCAATAGCTTCCGTGGTATTATTGCTTATTTCCGGGTGTTTAACGGCACGCTGAAGAAAGGCGATAAAATAAAATTTGTAGCTACCGGCGAAGAATATTTTGCAGATGAAGTGGGTGTATTGAAGTTAGGTATGCAGCCTGTGAATGAAATTAGCGCCGGCAATGTAGGTTATATTATCACCGGCATTAAAAATGCAAAAGAGGTAAAGGTAGGCGACACCATTACTTTGGCTTCCAATCCCGGCGAAATGATTAAAGGTTTTGAAGAAGTAAAACCGATGGTATTTGCCGGTATTTTCCCGGTGGTAACAGAAGATTTTGAAGAGCTGCGCGACAGCATGGATAAGCTGCAACTGAATGATGCTTCGCTTACTTACGAATTGGAAACTTCACAGGCATTAGGTTTTGGCTTCCGCTGCGGCTTCCTTGGCCTGCTGCACATGGAAATTATTCAGGAGCGGTTGGAGCGCGAGTTTAACCAAACGGTAATTACCACGGTTCCCAACGTTAGCTTTCATGCTTATACTACGCGTGGCGAAAAAATAATAGTGAACAATCCGGCGCAAATGCCCGAATTAACAAAGCTCGACCGCATTGAAGAACCGTATATCAGAGCGCAGATAATCTCCCTGCCCGAATACATTGGCAACATTATGACATTGTGCCTGGGCAAACGCGGTATTTTATTAAATCAAAGCTATCTTACTACCACGCGCGTAGAGCTGATATTTGAAATGCCGCTGACCGAAATAGTGTTTGATTTTTACGATAAACTAAAAAGTCAGACACGCGGTTATGCTTCTTTTGATTATACGCCGATTGACTACCGTGAAAGTGATATTGTGAAGATGGATATTTTACTAAACAGTGAAAAAGTAGATGCGTTAAGCGCACTCATCCACCGCAGCCGTGCGCAGGATTTTGGCAGGAAATTGTGCGAGAAATTAAAGGAATTATTGCCACGACAGCAATTTCAGATTGCGATACAGGCAGCTATCGGCGCTAAAGTAATTGCCCGCGAAAACATCAGCGCCATGCGCAAAGATGTAACTGCTAAATGTTACGGTGGCGACATCAGCCGTAAGCGCAAACTGCTGGAAAAGCAGAAAGAAGGTAAAAAACGCATGCGCCAGATTGGTAACGTAGAAGTGCCGCAGGAGGCTTTTTTGGCAGTGTTGAAACTGGACTAATTATATTCAAACAATAAACAAGTTTTACAAAAGAGAACAATAGCAATAAAGCCATTGTTCTCTTTTCACATCTTCTGATACTCTTCACCGGCAAATACGCTATCTATTCACGGGAATCTTCCACTGGCGCAGGCATCCATTTGTATTCGATACACACTCATTATTCAGGATTTTATCGCTGAGAACAAATAAAGCAGTTTTTAATGGTTTAAAAAGAGATTAAACATTTGTTTAAATTCAAACAATTGTTTAACTTTGAATGAATCTTAATGGAGAGCGTAATGAGCGTGGATAAACGGGAGCATATTATTAATACAGCAATAAAATTGTTTGCTACTAAAGGATTTGAAGGTACTTCGATACGCGATTTGGCCGCTGCCGCCGATGTGAATGTAGCCATGGTGAATTATTATTTTGGCTCAAAAGAGAAGCTGTTTGAAAGCATGGTGGAGCACAATGTGGCTTATACGCGCGGCGCATACGATGAAATTTCGAACGATAGTTCACTGGCTGAAATAGAAAAGATAGATAAAATCATTGACATCTATGTCAATCGTATTTTTAGCAACCGCGAGTTTCATAAGGTGTTGCACCACGAAGTACAGTTGAACCAGCGCCCGGAATTAGGTAAAGCCATCTCTAACGTGATTGGTAAAAATTACCAGATTATTAAAAGCATTATTGAAGCTGGTATTCGTAAAAAAGAGTTTAGAAAAGTGGATGTGCCACTTACTATTGCAACTATGACCGGCACTTTCAACTCCCTGGTTTTATCTAAAAAGGTTGGTAAGCTTCTGATGTGTAAAGACTCGGAAGAACTGCCTTATGATGACGAAAAGTTCAGGAAGAGAGTGGCAGAGCATGTAAAGCAAATGATGCGGGCGCACCTACTGAAAAATGACTAACGGAGATTTGGGCTGATTTATTGAGCTGAACAGGATGAAAGCATTTTGAACCGGGCTTTATTTTTGCTATGAATTGGATGAATACTATTACAGTCTGGTTTTCAACACTTATATTTACAACTACACATAAAAAGCCGGTGATACTTACGAGTATCGCCGGCTTTTTTATTCATATACAATCAGCTTATACTATTTTCAATGAAGTAGTACCATATACGCTTAGTTCAAAATCTCAGTTTTTTGCCTGCAGCTTGTTGCTTATGGCTTATGCAAGTTTACCTGTTTGAAGCTGGTATTAGTGCATCGCTTCAGACACGTCAATTTTAGTACCTTTTTCATTTCTTACAAATAAAATGAAGGGAATACAAATTAAAAACATGACACCTAAATATAAAAACACATCCATATAAGACAGCACTGAAGCCTGCTTGTATATCATGCCTTCCAATACAGCGTAAGCGCGTTTTAAAGCCACATCGAACGAGGCACCTTTTGCCATAAAACTATGTTGCAGACCAGTTATATAATTTTGCACGCTCTGATAATTAGTGTTTAACTGACTTACCAGATCGCTGCGGTGCAACTCCTGCCGGCGTGCCATAAAGGTAGTAATACTGGCTATGCCAAATGAGCCGCCCAACTGTCGCATCATACCCGTAAAGGATGCTCCCTGCCCTATCTGCTTGCCTTTGAGTGTAGATAAAGCCAATGTAGTAATTGGAATAAACAACATACCCATACCCACACCACGTACAATCAGCATCCAGAAGAATGCATCCTGACTGGTATCAGGCGTAAGTATCTTGTATCCCCATAAACTATATACAAAAAACAGTAACATACCCAGCGATACGAGGTATTGCTGCTTTACGCCGCGTTGCAATAACTGCCCTATAATAGGCATCATAAAGGCGGTCGTAAGTGATGATGGAATCATGAGCATACCCGATTGCTGCGCCGTCCAGCCAAGTGTTGCCTGTGTATATAATGGAATAATATACGTGGAGCCATACAAGCCAAAACCCAGTATAAACGACATGATAGTACCTATACGCAGGTTGCCGTTTTTAAGCACACGCAGCTCCACAATAGGGTTGCGATATGTAAGTTCCCGCCATATAAAAAAGAAAAATCCAAAGACCGCTGTTACAGCAAAAGTGGTTATCCAGATGTCATTAAACCAGTCTTCGTCCTGACCCCGCTCCAACACATATTGCAGCGAGCCAACCGAAACAGCCAGTAAAACAATGCCCAGCCAATCTACATCGGATGCCGCAGTTTTTTCGCCATATTTAGGGCTGCGTACAAATGCCAGCGTAAGCAAAGTAGCAATGATACCTAAAGGAATATTGATATAAAAAATGTAAGGCCACGAATTATGGTCAACAATATATCCTCCCAACGGAGGTCCTAATGTAGGGCCTACAATTACCCCTAAACCGTAAATAGCCTGTGCCGTACTGCGCTTTTCGGGTGGATAACTTTCGGTGATAATGGTTTGGGAAGTAACGAGCAATGCACCACCGCCGCATCCCTGGAAGAAACGGAAAGCTACCAGTTCCCAAATACTGGTGGCATTACCGCACAAAAAAGAAAATACAGTAAAGAGCATAATGGAGAACGCAAAATAATTGCGCCGTCCAAACTGCTGCGACAGCCAGCTTGTCATGGGAACGATAATCACGTTGCCAATGGCATACGCTGTCACTACCCAGCCCACTTCGGTCATAGTAGCGCCCAGATTGCCCCGCATATCATTGAGTGCAACGTTTACGATAGTGGTATCCACAATTTCGAGCAGGGCGCAAACAATGGCGGTAATCGTAATAATTACGCGTCGGCTGCCATACTCTACCAATGATTGTTGTTGCATAAAAATAAATACTGTGTGTTGAGAGTGGTGAGTATCAAATGTGAATTGTCAATCGTGAACGATGAATGAAGGCGGTTCTCTACTCACAACTAACCACCCATCACTCATATATTCACCATTCACACCTCCTCATCCATTATTAATTAATCCAGCTCTACTTCCACATCTACGTTCATACCTGCACGCAACTGCTTAATATCGGGATCATTCTTATCGGTAAATTCAATTTTAACAGGTACACGCTGTACTACTTTTACAAAATTGCCGGATGCATTATCGGGCGGCAGCAAAGCAAAAGAAGCGCCTGTTGCCGGAGCAAACGAAGTTATTTTAGCTTTAAATTCATGGTCAGGGTATGCATCTACATGTACTTCCACATCTTGCCCTACGCGCATCCTGGTCAATTGCGTTTCTTTAAAGTTAGCGACTACCCATACATTCTGATCGAGCACAATGCTAAAGAGCGATTGTCCGGCTGTTATAAACTGCCCTGGCTGGATATTTACCTTTGATACCAAGCCATCTGCAGGTGCTGTAATCACAGCATACGACAATTCCAATTTTGCGTTGTCTACATCAGCTTCCCGTTGCTTTATCATCGAACTTGCCACTCCAATCTGCTGGGAAGTAGCACCGCTTTGCGTGGCAGTGGCACTTACCTCGCTGGCGGCTTGCCTCCGTTGCCCTTCCAGCACATCCAATTGGCGCTCGGCAGTTTGTTTGGCTGCCAGTGCCTGTTCATATTGCTGTTGGGTAATAGAATGATCTTTAATCAAATTGGCATAACGGTTATAATCCTGCGTAGCACGCCACACGTTTACTTTAGCCTGCTCTATCTGCGCATCTATAGTACCTACAGCAGCTCTTGTAGTACCAATGTTGGAGTTGGCTGCCGTAGAAGATGCCTGTGCAGCATTGAGGTTAGCCTTAGCTGTTGCCAATGCCGCTTCAGCCTGTTCCAGTTTTATTTTTAAATCGCGGTCATCAAGCACAATCAACGTATCGCCCTTTTTCACACGCTGGTTATCTGTTACGCGCACATCGGTTACATAGCCGGAGATACGCGGAATTACCGGGCTGATGTTGGATGTTATTTGTGCATCATCCGTTGTCTCATGGTGCTGACTATAAATATAGTGGCTGATGCCAAACCATGCACCTGCAACTATCAGCAAAATGAGAATAATTGGAAAAACCTTGCTTTTCTTTTTAGGGGGTTCCTGAGGTTGTACCGATATATCGGCTGGTGTACCTGCTGTTGCTGTTGCCATAATTTTTTATAATAATTGATTAGTAGTAATAAGTTATTTGTTGGTTGTAGTATTTAACGTTCCAGTTGCCTGCAGCAAACGCTTATACGCAACCGCTGCATCGGATTTTGCGAACGAATAGTTCAATCTTGCCTGCAATTGCGCAACTTCTGCTTCCAGCAAATCGGTTGTAGTAGCAAGGCTGTTGTCGAATTTATTTTTTACAATCTTGTAGTTTTCTTCTGCCTGCTCGATTGCGACTGTGTACACATCAATTTTTTTAACGCTCGAAATGTAGTTGAGATAAGCCTTTCCCACTTGCAGCTTTATAGCATCCGAAAGCTGGTCCTGGCTGGCTTCCAGTTCTTTTTCTCTTGCCTTCGCCTGCTGCACTTTGGCATCGGTTTTCCACAGCGAGCTTAAGCTGTAATTCAACCCAATACCTATGTTTACTGCATTGTACAATGCAAGAACGTGCGGTATATCTGCGGCTATATAACCACCGGTGAGTGCAACAGACGGATATTTTTCGCCCCTTGCTGCTTTTATCCCCACGCTGGCTGCTTGTTTGCGATAGCCCAAAGCCTCGTAATCTTTACGGTTTTGTACGGCAAGCTGCAAATAATCTTCGGCATTCATCAAACTACCACCTCGTTGCAAGCTGCTGCTGTCGGGCATCAAATTGGTGCTATCGGGCAAGCCCAGCATCAGGTTCATGTTGATGTTGGAAAGCTTTGCATTGTTCTCGGCATCTACCAGCGATAATTCAATGTTGGAAGCCTGCAGTTGTGCTTTTAATAAATCGTTGCGCGCCAGCAAACCGTTTTTCTCCAGATTGGTGAAATCTTTTACACGTTGCCTTGCCTGCTCCAGACTTTCATTAATCAGGCGCACCTGTGCTTTGGCTTTATACAGGTTATTAAAAGCATCAATGGTATTCATTATTACTTCTTCGCGGTCGTTATCAGCATCTAGCGAAGCAGCCTTTTCGAGGTATTTGGAAGATTCTATTCCGTATTTTATACGCAATCCAGAATAAAGCGGCAACGAAGCATTCACTATACCATAAACGGCTTGCGATACTTTAGCAGAGCTGCCGGTGCTATCTATGCCGCCCGAACTGCCAGGTTGTTTGAGTTTCAAATCAAAAGTGGGGCTATTTACCCGCAGGTAAGAACCAGATACACTCACATCGGGCAATTGCCGCTCTGTAGCTTCTCTGGTGGCAGCAGTAGCTTCTTCAATGCGTGCGCGGCTGCCCTTTAATTGATTGCTGTTTTGCAGGCTTAGCGTAATGGCACTATCCAAAGAAAGCACCTGTGTGTTCTGGGCAAAAAGCGCCGTACCTGCCGCCAGAAAAAGGAGGGAAAGGGTAATTTTTTTAAATAAGGTTACATTCATAAACATCAAAATTTGAAACCGATATTGACTTTTGGAACAACCGCCGGTTGCGATATTTTCCATACAATATTCAAGCCTTGATTGCCTTGAAAAGAGGTGAATATGTTTTTTAAACAGTACAATATGCAGGCGAATTCCGGGCGCAAAATTAAACAATTGTTTGAATTAATTAAACACTTGTTTAATTTTTTATCAAAATAATTTCTTCCCGAAATACGTGCTTGTGAATACAGTTAGTATTAGTAATTGTGAGGTAAAGGGTATGAGAATAATTATAATATATTTACTTCCCGCTCTAATGTAATTCCAAATTTATCCTGCACGCTGCGAATGATCGCAGTTGATAAATTGTAAATGTCTCCGCCGGTTGCATTGCCATAATTGACCAGCACCAAAGCTTGTTTATTATAACAGCCTGCATCCCCGTTTCGGTATCCTTTCCAGCCACATTGCTCTATCAGCCAGCCTGCAGCTACCTTTGTTTGTTGCCTGCCGGCTGCATAACCTGCAATAGTTGGAAATGTTTCTTTTAACCGGTAAAAATGTGCATTGTCAATCACCGGGTTTTTGAAGAAGGAGCCGGCATTGCCTATGACTGCCGGATCGGGCAATTTGCTTTTGCGGATGTTGATGACCGCTTGTGAAATAGCACGAATAGATAATTCCTGCACTCCTGTTTTTTCCAGCTCCTCTTTTATGGCACCATAAGCAATATTGAATACAGGCGTTTTACGCAGTTTAAACGTAACATTGAGTATTACAAAACGCCCTTTATATTGATGCTTAAAAACACTTTCGCGATAGCCGAAATGACATTCACCTGAGTCAAAGTTTACGATAGTTTTTTCCAATAAATCGTATGCTTGCAGCTGGTGAAAAATGTCTTTTATTTCTACTCCATACGCACCAATATTTTGCATAGGACTGGCACCAACGCTGCCGGGAATTAAGCTTAAATTTTCCATGCCTGCATAGTTGTGTGCTACACAGTACATTACCAGTTGATGCCAGTTTTCGCCGGCAGCAGATTGTACATAATAAAACTCTTCGCTTTCATCCACGACTTCAATGCCGTGCATTTCGTTTTTCAAAACCAATCCATCTATATCTTTGGTAAATAAAATATTGCTTCCGCCACCGAGCACGAGCAGGTCTTGTGGTGTGCTGGTTGATTGTTGCTTATAAAAAAAATCAAGTGCTTCCTGCAGTTCATCCAATGTAGTAAATGCAGCAAAATATTTTGCCGTTGCATGTATATGAAAAGTGTTGTAAGGATATAATGATACGTTTTGCTGCAGTTGCATACGTTACCAAATTTTTAGCTGCAAACGTAGTGCATTATGAGTGGATGAAGCGTAGAAGCTGTCTTTCATCATGCATCATCTTTGAGTATGGTACTGCGAGCTACCTTCACCATTTCGCAATTGCACCTTTTTATATCATATTTGCGTGCTTTGAGCCGGGTAAAATATGACTAAAAAAGAAAGACAAGCCATTTTTGATAAGTTTGGCGGGCATTGTGCGTATTGCGGTTGCGTGTTGCAAAAAGGCTGGCATGCCGACCATGTAAAACCTATCAGGAGAAAATTTAAGTACGATAAAAGCAAGCAAAAATTGGTGCACAACGGCGAATGTCGTCATCCGAAAAGGGAATGTGCGGATAATTATTTTCCGGCATGTGCAAGCTGCAATATAAATAAACACAGCCTATCTATTGAAGACTTTAGAAAGCTGGTAAGCGGCTTTATTACTTCGTTAAACAGAGATTCTGTGCAGTACAGAATCGCCAGGCGTTATGGCTTGCTGCAGGAGATAGAAAAGCCGGTTATTTTTTATTTTGAACAATACAAAAGTGAAGCCTGATTGCCCTACATTTTTAAGTACCGGAAACTGCTGGTATCTATCACTACATTATTTGTAGAATTGAAGCGGAATTGTACGATAGCTGTCTTTCTCGGACCAACAACGCTATCTGAATAATGCGTATGAAGAACATACCACCAATCATCCTTTTCATCTTTTAATATATCGCCATGACCAGTACCTTTTATACCTGATAATTGCCGGCTGATAATAGGATTGCCGCTATATTTTGTCCACGGGCCAATAGGGCTATTTGCTGTTGCATAGCCTACTGCATAATCAGGATTACGAAAGTCGTTCGCCGAATAAAACATACAGTAATCATCCTTTCTTTTTATCACGCAAGGTCCTTCCGTAACTGTCCAGGAAACGCTTTTTGTATTTTCCCAGGGCTGTGGATTGTTAACGGCACTTATACACTCCTGCACTGTGTTTGGAATGATAGCAGATAAACTATCATTCAATTGTGCTACAAATATGCGGTTGCCGTTTTGCAGGCGCACATGATAGAGATAGATTTTGCCATCAGTATCTATAAAAACGAACGGATCTATTTCTTTTATAGTAGTATCAATTGGTCGTATTATTTTTTGTGTAAACGGGCCTTCCGGATTATTGCTTTGCGCTATTGCAATTTGCTCGTTAGCCGTGTATGCCATGTAATATTTACCACGATACAAAAATACCTGTGGCGCCCAAAAGCCTTTGGTACCAAACGCATTACCCTTTACCAATGCCCAGCCATTATTTTTATTTGATAGTTGCCAGCTTTTTAAATCTTTTGAAATAAATACTTTAAAACCCGAATCGGCATTGCCGCCATTTGTTCCATATAAATAATACTGTCCTTTATCGTAAAATATAGTTGGGTCTGCCTGATAAAGAAGATTGCCTGCACTTTGCTTTTGTAAAGCTGTGGTATTCTTACGTATTGAAGAACAACTTAACACTACAAATAAACTGCATAGTAAGAAAGGGAAAATAAACAAATACTTTATAGATATTTTCATAGATATTATAGTAACAGCTTTTTAAATTTTTCCAATTCCGCAATTTCAGCAGCAGTTAAAGGATCATTATTGTTATACTTCGCCTGCAAATACAGCACGCGTTTATGCTGCGGATATTTGTTTAGGATGGCTGAAATTATATTACCCGCTTCTTCATCTTTTTGGTATAATGGTGTGCTTTCCGCTTTTTCAGATTTAAAGCGATTAGGCATTTTTGCAATTACCGCTTCCAGTGTAGCGAGCCAATTGGCAGGCATATCTTTTACGTTTTGTGCTTTTAGATATAAACCCTGCAACTGTTTTTTACTCAGGCTGCCCCGCTCCTCATATTGATGCATCAGACTCATAATAAACAGCGCATCAGGGTTGTGCCTGTAACAAGCATCCAGTATTTTATCAATCACATCTATGGAAGAATCTTTTTTAAACATGTATGTGCAAGATAAGTCTGAACGGGGATTTTATGAGCCAAATTAAACAACCTAAAACTAAAATCTCTCTTAGGCTAAGTAGTGCGGAGGCACGGACGGATGCGCGGAGCGATCATGCCGTCCTTGATCTTTTTGGTTACTTTTTCTTTCAAGGGAAAAAGAAAGATAAGTACTATATGTATGCAATCAGTTTATGCACTCTACTCATTCAATAATCAGCTAAAAAATCTTCCAAACAGCTATAGTGAAGAACACCGGGAAAGGCGTTAATCACTTTGCATTACTTAGCGTCTTTGTGCCTTAGCGGTGTAATTCTTTATTCTATTTTAAATAAAAAACCGGCTGCTCCACACAGCCGGTTTAAAACAAACAGTCAAACCAAAACTATCTTCCGCTGTTTACAATACTTTGTTTTAGTTCATTATTAAAGTCGTTTGCACCTGTTAAATCTTCAAGATACAAGTGCATACGGTATTGCCAGTAATATTTTGGTATTGCCGGCTGATTGATGCGTTCTTCGTGCGGGTTTGGACGGCGCAGGCTTTCATCACTGCCCAGTAAATCCTGCAGTTGAAAAATGCTCCACATGGCAGGCGATTGCAGGTGTTGTTCAACAACCAATTTATTAATCCACGGCTCGCAATATTGCGGCGCTTCGCCTTGCTGTCCCAACTCTTCGTTATAAAAAGCTTGTGTTACTTCCGTATCTTCTTCCCACCAGCCGCGGATGGTGCTCATATCGTGGGTAGAAGGTGTAACTACACTAAGGTAAGGCGCATTGGTGATGTGTGTAAACCGGTGGCGCTGGTCTTTAGGCATACGCTGCACTTCGAGGCTCAGTAAGCCCAGCTCGTTCATTACTCTTGGCACCGTAGCGGGCACCATACCGAGGTCTTCGCCGCAAATGAGCATGTTGGTTGCCCTTTTCAAAGCTGGCAATTTCTTCATGGCTTCGTGATACCAAAACTCATTTTGACGTTCGTAAAAATAGTTGACATACAACTCTTTCAACTGCCATTGTGTATGCTCATCCAGCAGCTTGTAAGAGAGCGTGTCTTCTATGCCAAAACGGAAATGAAACTCTTGTCCGTTACTACCTTTCTGTTCCAATAAAATCACATTTGCTATCAGATCGAACAAAACATTCTTCAGCCATTGGTTATGCGGATTATCCTCGCGAATAGCAAAGTATGTCTCTACACGCCGCTGGGTGCTTACTTCCTCTTTTAGTGAATACGTGCCATTACCATCTGCATTTAGCAAAGTATCTTTTATCCACCACTGCTGATCACCAGTCAAATCATTCAATATCTGGTCATTTATAAACGGCTTTACATAGCGATTATAATCAAAGTAAATACCGCGCTGATGAAACTCACTTACGTGCACCGGCAAAGCAGGTACAAAGCGGCCTAAAATACCTTGAATAGCACTGATAGGTATGCTCCAGATACGGAAGAAACCAAGAATATGGTCAATGCGGAAAGCATCGAAATAACGGCTCATTTGCTCAAAACGGCGCTTCCACCAGGCAAAGCCATCTTCCTGCATTTTTTGCCAGTCGTACGTTGGGAAACCCCAGTTTTGCCCTTTTACTGCAAAATCATCCGGTGGTGCGCCGGCTTGCATATCAAGATGAAAAAGCTGAGGATCCTGCCATGTATCCGCACCGTAGCGGGCAACGCCAATAGCAATATCGCCTTTTACAATAATGCCCTGGCTGTGTGCATAATCGGTTGCGTCTTTTAATTGCAAGTGCAAATAGTATTGTACAAAACAATACATGCCGGTACAAAACTTAGCTTCCTCGCCCTGCAACAATTTGTTGATGGCTCTTTCATCATACGTTTTATACTCTGGCCAGCGGCTATAATCGGCGGTGTGATTTTTATCCCGCAGATAACAAAAAGCAGCATACGGCACGAGCCAATGTTTATTGTTATCAAAGAATTCCTGATAATCGGCGCTGTTGAAAACGGCATCTTTTTGTAAAGGATAAATCTGGTGAATGATTTTCCACTTAATGTCATTTACTTTTTCGTAGTCCATCACTGGCAAAGTGTTGAGTTGCCGACATTCTTCTTCGTGTTCCTTTAAGAAATGCTTATTTTCTTCGCTTACTACTTCACTCAAATTGAGATACATGGCATGTAAGGCAAAAGCCGAAATAGCTGCGTACGGATAAGAATCCTGCCATGTTTTAGTAGCAGTGGTATCATTTACAGGCAGTATTTGCACCATTTTTATACCCACACTTTTAGCCCAGTCTGCCAGCTTTTTTATATCGGTAAATTCACCTGTACCAAAACTCTGATGTGTTTTAAGGCTAAACACCGGAATGGCAACACCGGCGCCTTTCCACGTGTTGGCAGGCAGGCGAATAAAACCATCGTTGACGATTGTTTTTTTGTTGGGTGCAATGGTATCAAAAAAGGTACGGTTCTCACCGTTTTCATACTGCACAGCTTTGCCTTCCTTCACATCGTACACACCATACTTGTATTCGATAGGAAAATTGGCGTTGGTAAGGTCAATAGCTATTGACCAGAAATCTTCGTTTTCCCCTTTGTGCAGCAGCAAGGTTTCATCTGCATTCCAATTACCTAAAGCATCAATGCCGCCGGCAATAAAAGGCACTTGCCCCTGTGCCAGTAAAGGTGCTTTTATTTTGAAGGTATGCGTATAAATAACAGGCGCTGTATATGCTGTTTGAGTGTAATTATTCTTTAATAAAACGGCTTTAAATGGTTCGGTATAAAAGGCATTTTCGTAGTATCCCGGTACATTCCACGAGTCCACAATACTTACCTCTTCCGCTGCGTAGCTTTTTAAATCAATTGTTTTATCGCTGCCGGCATCATATACAAAAGTGCCGTCGGCTTCTTTCAACAGATAATTATAAACTATCGGTTCTGTAATAAAACTATCCACCACTGGCAGCGTGGCTGTCCAGGTTTCTTCATTCAGGTATTGCATGGGCAAAGCCTCTTCAGGATTGCCATTTCTGAATAATGAATGCTGTGCCGTAATAAACAGGTTTTGTCCGGGATTGGAACGAAACCGGAGATAAAACCGGATAGTTTGCAGCTTTGTGTGTTTATGCGTTTGAGTTGCAGCGAGCTTGTGTGCAACTGCCTCATTCTTTTCCTCTGCAACAGCATGATGTTCTTCAGGTGCAGCTTCGGCAGGAATTGCTGCTTGTGCAGTTTCCGCTGGCTTTTCCACTTCTGCCGCTTCCATAGATACTTCCGCCAATGCCGATACTGCTTCTACAGTTGCATCATCCGCAGGCGTTTCCTTATTTCCGGCACTCGTCAGCGTATCCTCTGTAAGCATACCACTTTCGGTTGCTGCAGCGCTTTCTATAGTAGGTTGTATTAATGCTTCATTTGCCTGTGCAGGTGCAGCTTCGGACTGTTGCTCAGTTGCAGGAAGCAAAGCTTCAGGCTCCTGGGTAGTTGTAGGCGGTAATGCTTCCTGCCCTGTAGTAGTGGATGTAGGAAGTAAAGGCTCGGAAACCTGCTTCTCATTTACCACGTCAAATGGTACAGTTATTTGTGGCGTTTTTGACTTTGCGGCTTTAGCTCTTTTCGGCTTTGCTGGTTCGGCTGTTTTTTCCGGAGCAGGCTGCGCAGCCTTATCACTTTCAGGCGATGGCTTGGCAGTTGCAGCTTCAGTACCGGGTTGATTTTCTTTTATGGCAGCTTTCTTAGTAGCTGCTTTTTTAGTAGCTTTTTTTATAGGTTCTTCTGCCGGCGCAGCACTTTCTACAGGTGTATTAAGGTCGGCAGCGGCTGGTGTTTCTTTGGTAGCAGTGGTTGCCTTTGCTTTTTTAGTGGCTGCTTTTTTGGTAGCTTTTGGCTCTTCGGGCTGTGCAGGTTTAGGTGTTTCATTCTCTGCAGCAGCTTTGCTTTTTGCACCCTTCTTTGCCTTCGGTTCATTCGCATCATTGCCTTTCGAAGGTTGCAACGGGGCTTTGTCTTTTTTACTGGCCATCACATTTTAAATTTAATTGAGCCGCGAAAATACTAAATTATGCCGCAAGCCGCTCATGTATTGGTTTTCAGCAGGTGTGGATATGAATTTAGAAGCTACTATTGTTATCAATTATATCTTTAAACACTCATTTAAACCCTTTACTTTGCAGTAATTGACTACTCTTCTATGCGCGACAAGAAACAAGCTGCACTCGGCTTTATCTTTATTACCCTTTTACTCGACGTTACCGGCTGGGGCATTATTATTCCCGTAATGCCCAAACTAATTGAAGAACTTATTCATGGCAATGTAAGCGAGGCGGCTACCTACGGCGGCTGGCTCAATGCTTCGTACGCCGTGATGCAATTGTTGTTTGCACCGGTACTCGGTAATCTAAGTGACAAATACGGGCGCAGACCGGTATTGTTATTCTCCCTGTTTGGCTTTGGAATAGATTACATTTTCCAGGCACTCTCTACCTCTATTGTCTGGTTGTTTATTGGTCGCGTAATTGCGGGCATCACAGGTGCAAGCTTTACAACTGCCTCGGCATACATTGCAGACATCAGCAACGAAGAAAACCGTGCAAAAAACTTCGGACTTATCGGTGCGGCTTTTGGTATGGGTTTTATTATTGGCCCGGTGGTGGGTGGATTGTTGGGGCAATATGGTGCAAGAGTACCGTTTTATGCAGCGGCAGTGCTTTGCCTGCTCAACTGGTTATATGGCTATTTTATTTTGCCAGAATCGCTGGATCAAAAACACCGCCGCCCTTTTGACTGGAAGCGTGCTAACCCAATTGGTTCTTTTAAATTGTTTGAACGATACAGCTCACTTGGCCCGCTGGTGATTGCTTTAACGCTGGTATATATAGCTGCCCATGCGGTACAAAGCAACTGGAACTATTATACCATGTACAAATTTGGCTGGAGCGAAAAACTGGTTGGTATTTCACTCGGTGTTATCGGCGTGCTGGTGGCGCTGGTGCAAGGCTGGCTGATACGATATATCAACCCCAAGCTGGGCAATGAAAAAAGCGTATATGTTGGACTGGGCTTATATGCTTTTGGCATGTTGCTGTTTGGCTTTGCCACACAATCGTGGATGATGTTTGCTTTTTGTGTACCTTATTGTTTGGGCGGCATTGCAGGGCCAGCTTTGCAGTCCATTATTTCCGGCCAGGTATTACCGAGCGAGCAGGGCGAATTGCAAGGTGCATTAACCAGCCTTGCAAGCGCCACTTCCATTATCGGCCCACTGATTATGACTAATTTGTTTTATTTTTTTACCAATAAAAGTGCGCCCGTGCAGTTTGCAGGAGCACCGTTTATATTGGCTGCTATATTGCTTGTTGTCAGTACCGTTTTAGCAAAGAAAAGTTTACAACCTGCCGTGCCGGTGAGCCAGCCTTTGTAACTATTGCATTAGCACACGCGCTGTTACCAGCAACTGCCCGGTGTGTCGCATGGTATGTTCGGCAGCATGAAACAGCAGGCCCATTATAGTAGAGGGGAGTTGTTTACGACCTACAGGTCTTGCCTGCGTAAGTGTATTTTCGTCAATTGTTTTTAAATACGCAACGGAAGTATGGATTTGCTGTTGTAATGCAGCGGCTAAATCGCCGGACGTAAGCGTATCTCCTTCCTTTCCTTCCTTATGCAAATAATCCAATTGGGTTTCTGTAAGGCTGTTGCCTTTGCTGTATGTAAATAATCTATCGAGCACACCCACAATATGCTGAAGGTGAAAACCAACAGAAGCAACACCGGCTGGCTTTTGCCATAGTTTTTCTTTTGGAAAGTCTTTTACAATATCCTGAATTTCTTTATTGGCTTGCAGCAGTGCATGTGCCACGGGCTGAAGCAAAGACGGCACGCCTTCAACCGGTCCGCGAAGCCAGTATTCTACTGAGTTGTTTTGCATAGGTGGTAATTTTTATGCGGTTGCATGATATAGCAATGCTATGCTTTTAAAAATAAAATTAGTATGCAGGCAAAATTAATGGATATACATGTGTTGGAAAAAGATAGCAGCCATAAGGACCACATACATTAATAAACTCCTGTACGCACTTATTAGCAAACCATTCCGTTTCTTACTTAAATACCAACTCACTTTGCAAGTCTTTTGGTTGCAGTTGCAAGCGCCGCAATGCGCATATTTTATACTTTTTAGCAGGTGAATTATCCGGTTTTTCTACGCACTAATATTAATGCGTACTTTCAATAAACCTTGCTACGTTATCGTGCAAAAGCTTTAATGATTCGGGATGGAGATAAACCATGTGCCCGGAAAAGTAGGTGTCAAACTCAATGTTTTTTTGAAAGGAGTTGGGCATAGGTAAATGATGCATCTCGTATATTCCTTCAAAATAAGGTGTGCCTAAATCAAAATATCCCATGTTGAGCATCACTTTCAAATCCGGATTGTAAATCATTGCCTGGGCAAGATCATTCATCACATTTGGAAAAATACCAAAACCAGTTTGCCGCTTAAAATCCCAGGGATGCACATTGCCATACACTTTATATTTCATACCTTTTCCAAAGCGAAGCTCGGTGCGTACATAATTGTTGAAAGTGGCAGTAAAAGCTGCATCAATATAAGAATCCATCGGGTCGTAATCGGGATATTCACTCAACGGATTTATGGCTGCGCCGCTAAAGCGCGAATCTAACCGACCGGTTACTTTATTTTCATCTCCCAGTAAGGTTTGTTCAAATTGTGGCCCATTTACCCGCAGATTAGCCTTCTTTATATAAGCAACAGGCAGCCCCGTATAGCTATGCAGCTTTTCTGCCATCTGATTGAATGCAGTAGAATCGAGCTGTGAGCCCTGGTTGAGTGCAAGCGCATAATCGTTCAATGCAAAATGCTCTACTTCTTTAAGAAAGGGTTCTAATTTTTCGGGTTGATTGGGCAGCTTGTGATGATACCATGCCGTAGCAGCATACGATGGCAATGCAAGCTGATAAGACTGATCATCACCTGGATTGCTTTTACCGCCCTCAGTCATATTGCCATAGGTTAATAACTGAGACAATAAAATAATTCCATTCAAACCCACATTGTCTTCGCTTTGCAAAATATTAGATACAACAGCCGATCGAAAGGTGCCATAACTTTCTCCAAATAAATATTTGGGTGAATTCCAACGGTTATAATCAGAAAGGAATTGGGTGATAAAATGGGCGAACGCATGTGCATCCTGATCAATGCCAAAAAAATCTTTGGCTTCGCCGGCGCCCCCTTTTTCTTTCGTAATTACTTCGCCAAAGCCAGTGCCGGGCGCATCAATAAAAACAAGATCACTTACATCCAGCAAACTGTAATCGTTGTTCACCGTTTTATAAGGTGCTTTGGTGCGCGAAGTATCATTGAGATATACGCGTTGTGGTCCCCACGCGCCCATGTGCAACCAGATAGTGGAACTGCCCGGACCACCATTGTAAATAAAAGTAAGCGGACGTTGGTTAGCGTCAGCACTTTCTTTAAAATAAGCAACATACGACATGCTGAGCGTAGGCGTATCCAAATTGTTCTTAAGAATAAGTGTTCCGGCTATTGCCTCATAGTTCATCTTATTACCTTCAACGGTAACTGTTCCGTGCGTAATGGAACGTTGCGGCTTTTTGTAATTAATAAGGGTATCTTTTTTAATATCCACTTTTATAGAAGTGCTTTCCTTTTGTACCTGTGCATAAGCTGTAAAATTCAATATAATGACTGAGGCGATGCCACATACAATGGTCTTTGCTTGCATAATATTGTTTGTTAGTAATAGTATTGTGTAAATGATATAAATATTGGAAATCATTTTTACTTTGTAAATGTAATGCTTATAGGTTGTTTGTTGTGTAAGATCAATGTATCCTGTGATGCGGAGTGTGTTAAACAAATACTTCGACCAATACGATAAATATAAATTGCAGGTTTTTATTACACTTTCATTATTAGTAAATTTCTCCGAAAGGCATAGCTAATTTTACTCTGTCTTCTTCATCCTGCTTTCAATCAGTATAAAGTTTAGTTGTTGTGAAAGTGTTTGAAATTCGGGTTGTTGCAGCATTCGTGCGGTATCGGCAAAGCCATAACCGGCGGCTTTCAGCAGGTCTGCTTCGGCTTCTTTTGCATTGTTGCTGCGGGCATTAAGCAAGGCAGAAAAATACCAGGCTTCAGGGTTGGTTACATCCGCCATTTTATAAAGCGTTACAAAATACTGCGCCGGTTCGTTTTGATTATTATGGATAAGCTGATTGCTGATAGAGTAAAAAGCCAGCGACAAATAAGCCAGCAGGCGTTGATACATCGCACCTGTTGCTGTTGATGCTTTGGCTTTTGCATTAAGGTCATTAATGGTTGAAATCCAGTATTGTATATCTCCTTGCTGAAACTGCTGCTGAAATATCTGCTTTTGCCTTTGCGCCGTAGCAAATAATTGCTGTGCTTCCTGTAATTGTTGACTGTAAAGTGGATTGTTGGTGATTACTTTTTCTTTGTTTGCAAAAGCATTAGTAGTATGTGTTAAGCCATTAAGCATATTGATGGCAAGCGTATAAGTCTGATGTGCTTCTATTAATTTTTTTGCAGCAATATCCTGCTCAATTTGCTTATTCATTTCAGCAGTGAAAGACTGAATAAGTGAGTCATTTTTATCAGTGATTTTATTACGCATGGCATCCAACTGCAAGCCGGTAAAAGCAATACGCATGGCATTAGCAGGCGGCCATGCATGTTTGCCATTAAACAAAATGATGCGGTGAGTGGTTCCGCTTTTATCCAGTTCGTTGTTCAAGGCAATCAAATCGGTCATGTTCATATCGCCTCTGCCAGCCATGCCTGTAAAAGAAAAAGCAAGATTACCGATAGGTTGATCTTCGGGCAAACCTGCACCGGCAGCAATCACACCTTTAATATTGCCTTGATGCAGCGCGATAAAGCCCGCTACTTTTGCGCCACCTGAAAAACCACAGGTATATATGCGGTTGTTGTTTATTGGTAAACGATTTTGCGTGTCATTAAACAGCGTATTCCAAATGTTTTGAGTAATATTCCAATCATTACCATTTTTTGAGTTGTTGCTACCTATCAATATAAAATGATAAGCATCTGCTAAAGCCTGATAATTTTCCAAAGGCAAAGAGCCGTCTCCATGCGGATCAAAACAATAGATAACCGGCATGGGTGCATTGTTTTGCGTAGGGGGAATGTATAAAGCATAAGATTGGGCTGCATCGTTATTACAAATTACCTTTTTGATGATCTTACCTGTTAGCAAACTATCTTTTATAGGTTGTACCGTACTGGTGTTTTTTACGCTAGTCGTGGCTGTTTCATTTTGCGATGACTGATGGCTGCTGCATGCAAAAAAAAGAACTATAGGAATGAATAATTGTAAGAAGCGCATCATCTGAATTATTTAAAGCAATAAAAGTAAGAAAGAGAAGATGTACAACAATTACTGGAGAATAGCGGTGTAAATAAGACGCAGGGTAAACAACTACAGCAATCCTACCAGCTTAGCATAGGTAATCATGCCGGTAGTATCGGTACAATTGGTTTTGTGCAGCAAATGCCTGCGATGTGTATTAACAGTATGTAAGCTGATAAATAATTTTTTTGCAATGCAGGCACTACTTTGTCCGTCAGCCAGGCAGGTGAGGATTTTCCTTTCCTGCTTTGAAAGCGGCTGTACCCGTTCTAAGTAATTGCCGTTGAAGTCATAATTCCACCATTGCATACGGGTAGGTGTAGTAATAACCAGATTTAGCGTTTTTTCTTTTTTAAGATGGGTAATATCGCGTTGATAATAGAGTATTAAAACCGGGTCGCCATCCTCGTCTGCTGCTATGCACTTTCCCTGCAACAGACAGTGCATATAGGAGCCGGTGCTTCTCCTGTATAAGAAATCAACATTTAGAATGGCATTGCACGCATCTTGTTGAATTTGTAAGAGGTATTCACCTCCTGTGGTACGGCATTGCCTGATAGCTGTAAAAAAATGCGGATGAAAGTTGGACACGCAAAATGCTGCCCCATCGTGTGCAAGGTATAAACCGGCATGATGACCAATTATATTTCTTTTATCCACCTGATAAATAAACTTATTAGCAGCCACATCCCACAATAACACCTGTACACAGCTTTGAAGTGATACCTGTTCCAGCAATGGTATCCAGGCTTTCCATTTTTCGGTTTGTGTGTTGCCGGATTTTAAAGCGGTTTTCGGTTTATAAGTGTGTAATGCAATATTATAAAAGCTATAGGGAAAGTTTTCAAAAGGCATAGTGGGAGTTTTTGGGCTATATAAAAAAATACTCATCGTGAGTATTGTATCAGAAAGGTATGCTATTTACATTTATTTAACAAAATCACCACTAAACTAAACCTATCAACATGAAAAAGAACCAACCCATTCTCCTGCTGATTATCCTCTTTTTTTGTCTAACCACTGCCTGTCGCAAAACGGTGGATGTAACAAGTACGGAACTCAACACTGGTACTCAACAGCAAACGGATGAAGCCGGAATCGGCATTTATCCGTTTAATAAAAACAGGTGCCTGGTGGATTATTCAGATTATGGCAATGGATTTTTTGATGTCATCACTACTTACTTTTACAACAGTCACAATAATGTAGACTCCCTTCACGATGGTTGGAACGGTCTTCATTATTTTGTTAAGTATGACCAATTCGACAGATTAAAAGAAATTCACTGGGCATTTGAAGACCAGCCCTGGGATGCTGATTACAGAATTTTGTCGTATGGTAAAGGAATTTGGCCTGCCCAGCTAAAATATATCGATGCCACTTATAAAGAAGATGGCTTTTCGGACTCCGTTAATTATGTAGAATACTTTACTTATAACCTCAAAGGAGAGTTAACACAAATCTTTGGAAACAACCTATATTATCCCGGTAATTATTACTATCTGAATTTGGAGTATGACAACAAAGGGAATACCACTTCTATGACTTTTACTTACAGCGATGCTCCTGATCCTGTTATCTACAAATTCTCGGACTATGACCATCAGCCAAATTACTTAGGATGTAATTTCTGGTTTAAATATATTTTACCACACGTTACCTGGGCTTATCCTGATATTCTTTACATGTTTAGCAAAAACAACTCCGGAAAAATGATAACAGAAGATGGATATGTTGAGCAATACATGTATCAATACGATGATAATGGATTTGCAATAAGGAAAGATATTCAGAATTTGGATACTGATGGAAATGTGGTTTACACTGCTACACAAACTAATAGTTCTACCTGCGATATGCTAAGACCCGATTTACGAACTACAATCAAAGCACCAACATCTACGCTTATAATTCCCGACAGAACACAGCAACTTCGCGATCCATTCTGGATGCTGAAACTGAATAGGTATAACCGCAATAGCTTTAAGAAAAAATAAGTTGTATAATAGAAAAGAAAGGTAAAAAGTATCTGACACCTTTCCTGCGTCATTTACTTTTATTTGACAAAAACACCGCTACGCTTAGAAAAAAAATCTCTTCCTCCATCTATCAATAAAAAACTTCCAACATGAAAACGACCCAATTCATTCTCTTGCTGGTCATTGCACTTATATGTATAACTACCGCTTGCCGCAAAACAGTGGATGTAACGAGCACAACACTCAACACTGGTACTCAACAGCAAACGGATGAAGCTGGAATCGGCATTTATCCGTTTAATAAAAACAGGTGTTTGCTTACCCAAAATCTTTACGAAGACGGCTCTGGAATTACCATTTTTTATAATGATCATAAGAATGCCGATTCAGTGTATTTTGGTCTTCCAGGGTCTCCCTGGCTACGCGTATATGCCAAATATGATGAATTTGACAGATTGAGAGAAATTCACTGGGCTAATTTTGATGGACCTATAGAAAAGGATTATCAGTTGCTGACGTATGCAAAAGGGATATTACCAAACCAGTTAAAATATATCGCAGCGGATTATAAAGAAGCGGGGTTTACAGACTCGGTTAATGCCATATGGAGATTTAAATATAACCTTAGAGGGAATGTTACAACCATAGATTTTGTGAATTTGTTCTGGGTTCCTGTTGCTCGCTATAAAGTGAGTTATGAATATGATGGACAGGATAACCTCGCTAAAGTAACGCGCGATTATCAGGATCTTTATACGCTAACAGTAGACAAAATAGATTATGATCGTAAACCTAACATTTGGGGAGGAAATTTCTGGTTTAAATTTCTATTTATGACACAGCCAATTCCCTCCTATGATGATCTGCAAAGCAGAAATAACATACGGGAAGATAAAGGTGTTTATTCCGGACCAGATCAGGGATTTCATGAATGGTACAAATATGAATATAATGATAAAGGATTTGCAAGTCATCAATTCGACAGCTCTTATTATTACTATATTAGTGATACATCTACATATGTAATCAATCTTTATAATTTGTCCACCTGCGACGTGCTGCGCCCAGATTTAAGGTCGCCGGTAATTGCACCTAAAAATACTTTAAGCCTGCCCAAATACATGACAAAACAAGCCTATCCATGGATACTAATGCCTGGAAAAAAGGGGCTAATGCGATAATGTTTGATAAAAGTAAAAGGGGCTTGGCAGTACGTACTGCCAAGCCCCTTTTACTTTTTCATTTAATGCTGTTTTCACAATCCCACTCCCATCATCTCCCCTACTTTCTTCAACTCATTTACTACACTTTCTACCACCGGTATTCCTTCTTTCATTCTTATTGTTTCCATCTCCCTTTCCGGATCGCCGGGTATTAATACTTTTTCATAACCACTTGCCGGCTTTGCATTTCTAAAGCGTTGTATCCAGTTGTCCATGTGCGCTTTAAATTTCTCCGCCGGGCGAAACGCATCTACACGCATCGCGCCAAAAAAATGTCCCAATCCTTTGCCGGGCATATTCTCCGGCACCGGCACATACGCGGGAAACGGCGGCGCCCACGGCCCATAGCTCGCACCACTCAGTACAGCCGAAAAAATATCTACAATACTGCCCAGTGCATACCCTTTATGGCTGCCATGTTCTCTATCGCTTCCCAGGGGCAACATCGCGCCACCTTTTTTCAATATGCTGGCGTCGGTAGCAAGATTTCCGGCAACATCCTGCACCCAGCCAAGCGGTGCATCTTCGCCTTTGCGTTGCAATATTTCCAGCTTGCCATTTGCTGCCGTAGTGGTAGCCAAATCGGCTACAAACGGCGACTCTTTGCCAGCAGGAATAGCCACCGCAATAGGGTTGGTGCCCAGCATTCTTTCTATACTAAAAGTAGGTGCAACCAACGCACTTGCGTTCGTCATTGCCATACCAATCATATCATGTTGTAAAGCCATCATGGCATGATAACCGGCAATGCCAAAATGATTGCTGTTACGCACGCTTACCCAGCCAGTGCCAGCGTTCTTTGCTTTATCAATAGCCACTTGCATGGCAAAAGGCGCTACCACCAATCCCAGGCCTGCATCGCCATCTACAACGGCAGTCGAAGGCGTTTCATGCACTACCTGAATACCTGGCGTTGCATTGATGCGCTTTGCCTGCCACAACCGTACATAACCACTCAACCTTGCTACGCCGTGACTATCTACGCCGCGAACGTCGGCAGACAGCAAAACGGTGGTAGCTGTTGCCGCATCTTCGTCGCTGCAACCTATGCTTTTAAAAACAGAATAAGTAAAATGATAGAGTTGTTGATAAGAAAATACAATGTCCATCGGTGCAAGGTAATGGTATCGCAACGGAATCTGTTTGCCTGTTTATAAATGATTATTAACATTAATGAATAATAACGAAGCCCTATTATTCAGTTGAATGTTGCACATTGCACGGCAACTTGTTGTTTAAATATAAAGATGAAGTTTTTTATCCTTTTCTTTTTACTGATCTTCGGTACACATACATTCGCACAATACAATCCTGATGTAATACAATCGGATGTAGTGTTATATGCCAAACGGCAATCGTTTGATAAGTATCTGCGTGAAACGGTCATTGACAAAACTTTTCAGGAGCCGTTAGATAGTAATTCAGAAGACTATTATGAGTCAGCCTGCCTCGCCATTTCGCAATTCATGATTACAAATGATGTAGTGAAGGCTGGTTTCGATTCGCTTTACCAGCATTATGATAGTTTGCAATACGCCACCAAAAGAGCTTTTATTGAAGCAGTGTACAGCGTTTATCCGCACAATTATACGGCTTGGTTTAAGCAATTGATTGCTGGCGAAACAGAACCGAAACTATTTTGTATGCAGGCGGTTTATTTGTATAAAAATGATTCGTCCAGGCAAAACATTCAACAGTTAGAGCGGCAAATAAAAAAGAACTTTGGAGCAAATGATACCATTTTTTTATTGCAGTTATTGAAGTCGTATTTGAATAATGAGCAAACATACAAGCAAAAAGAACTACCCAATATTAATAAGCTTTTTGCTTACCGAAAAGCGGCTGGCAGCGCTACTGTTTATTCCTTTCAGCGATGGAACAGGGATTATCCGGGAATAGCGGTTGTTCAAAATCCTGATGGCTGTTTTGCGCGCGACAGCGCCGGTCGTTTATTGCTATTTGAACAGTTGGCGCGCTCGGCTTCTAACATGCCTTATTTCATTAGTAGCGGCAGCACGCCGCAAGGCATTTACAGCATTTGGAGCACCGCTAAAAGTATTAATAAAATTATCGGTCCATCGCCTAACCTGCAAACGGTATTGCCTTTTGAAGACGATCCGTTGTATTGGGGCAGTCAATACGATTCCTCAAAAGATGCCTTAAGAAATTATATTGATTTATTGCCAATGGAATGGCGAAATTATTTGCCCATGCTCGAAGCTTTTGATGCAGGCAAAGCGGGCAGAAACGCTATTATTGCGCACGGCACTACCATTGATCCGTCTTATTTTAAAGGCAAACCTTATTATCCTATATCGCCCACACTGGGTTGTCTTTGTGCAAAGGAAAGCTGGAACATGTACACCGGAAAAATTGTAGAAAGTGACCAGCTAAACCTGGTAAACACTTTTATTAAAGAGAATATAGAAGAAACCGGTTTTTTGTTTGTGATAAATTTGGATAATCAACAAAAGCCGGTTACTAAGGAGGAGGTAGAAAAGATGGTGAATGAATTTGAACTCAACAGCCATTTATAAATGAAGCTGCGTAATGGCGTGCACCTCTTTTGTTTGTTCATCCTGTGTAAACAAAACGATTGAAGCATTCTCTTTTTTCAAATCATCGGGCAAGGTCAATTCCTGACTGCCATTGTCCTGCAAAGGCTGAACAATAAAATTGCGAACTACATTGTAACCGGTTAATTGAGCGCCTGCATTTTCGCCACGTGCAACCGGCGTTGTTGCATTGTTTTGTACAAGCACAATCACTACTTGCTGTTTAGGTGATGTTGCAGATAAAGAATAGTTGAGTTTTATATTGCTTCCATTTACAACTGCATTAGCCGTAATTATTTGACTGGCTATTGGGGCTTTAGCTTTATTTATTGCCTCCAAAACACGCGTACGATTGCTACCTACCATTTCGTTCTTACCCTGCACTACTGCCTGTGGCGTGTAGAGCTGTTCGGCATGTAATACATGTGCATATTGCTGCTGCCGCAATGTATAATCGTGATTGCTGAACACATCTTTCCAGCCCAGTCTATCCCAATAATCTACATGAAAAGATAAGGCTATTACATTTGTATCTGTGGTAATAATATTACCAATCAATTTGTCTGCGGCCAGGCAACTGGAGCAACCTTGGGAAGTAAACAGTTCAATTAAGACCCTTGAAGGAGCAGAACTACGCAAAGTTGTATCACTATTAGCCGCAACAGCTTTCCCCGGCGAATTGGTACAAGACCAGCAAGCAAGAAGGATAACTGGTAAAAATAGGAAACGCAGCATAATAAAATACGCTGCCTTTTTGGAGACAGCGTATAAAGCTAATTCATTTTTTTCTTCAAACTGGAGACCTGCTCCTGCAAGGTATTGACCATACCGGCAATCTGCCCTACATCCCACCGCTGCTGCGTAGTGGCTTTGGTGATGATCATCTGCGCTTTCCACAGTTCAATAATTTCTTCGGTATTAATGGGGTAAGGCTCGTATTGCGGATTATCACTCACCAGCATTACTTTATTTCTTACACGGTTGCTCCGGTTGATTCTTTTATATACAATGCCATTGTTTTTTGATACTACAATGTAGGCATTGCTGCTTTTTACATCTTCCAGGTTCTCTACTTTTTCACCTACAATCACACTGCCGCTGGGTGTAGGCAACATACTGTCTCCTATTATCTCAAAAGCACGGTACTGACCGGGTGCCAGCATGGGCAATGTAAAAGTATTCAGTTCATCCAGAAACTCGGGGTCGGCATAACCGGCTAAATAACCGGCGGCCGCTTTTACCGGCACAAACTGTATCTGCCGTTGTTCTGCATCGGTACTCATTTTCATCAGGCGACGTTTATCCAAATAAGTACCTGCTTTTTCATCTGTCAGGTCTTTTAAGAAAAGGTCGTCGAGGCTCAGCTTGAAAATGCTGCAAATGTTTTGCAATACTTCGAGACGAGGCTCGGCCCTTTCTTCTTCATAGGCGCCTACCAGCGAACGCTTAATTTTGAGTTTATTAGCAAATTCTTCCTGTGTCCAGCCGCGCAGCCTGCGCAGGTAACGAAGATTTTTTCCGGCAAATGACATAACCAACTTATTTAGTACGCAAGCTACTAAAAATTTTAGTTGTACAAAATATTTTTTGGTATTTTAGGAGAATATTTTTATGAGGTGTTTTAAGCCCGCCATTGCATCAAAACGGGACCACAATTACTAACAACTTATAGGCGCTTTGTACAAAATCTGTGAATGAAAGTTAATCAAACATAATTGTGATAATGTACTTGTTAGCATTTATTTTGATTTTATTACAACTCACAGATTCCGTACAAAGCCGCCGCCAATTGTTGGTATTAATTAGTCCCGGTTGGCGGCATGACGCTAAAGACGCCACAGGCTTGTGCAAAGACGGCTTCGAGTATCATCATTTAAATCTTAATTATGCCTTTTCCTGTAAACAGCACTCCTAATAAACTCTTGTTTAAAAGTTTTGCTACTGATTAATTGGTAACTATTTTTTGCAAACTGACCCGTAACATCCGGTAAATGGTTCGCTTCTATATTGCAGGCGGCACGAAAAAAAATGTACATAATAAACAGCATTGCTTCTTTAAAAAAACGGTGTTTTCCCGCCACCTGAAAATCGGCATACAGCCAAAGTCCGTTCTGATTAAGTTTTTGATGCAGTTTTTCAAAAACAGCTTGCATGGTAGCCTCACTAAAATTATCGAAGAAAAAAGGTGTTAGTATTACATCATAATCTTTTCCTTCAAAATTTTCTCCTGCAGATTGGTGTAAAAAACGAATATCATTTTGTTTTGTATCCCTGCGTTTTGCTTTAGCAATCATGCCTGCCGAAATATCCACATAATCTATTTGCAAGCCGGTGTTGTGCAGTTTGGTTATTTCTTCCAATATCCAACCTGTGCCACCACCAGCAATCAATACCTTTGCTCGTGCCGGAATATATTGCACCAGATAAATTTGTGCATTGCGCAATGCCTTGCCAATAAAAATGTTAGCTAAGCGGTCATATACACCCGCAATGGCATCGTAGCTGCGTTTCATATTGTTTTACCGTGCAAGAATAGGACTAAAACTACAAGCCTGTATGACTATTTAATCATACAGGCTTGTAGTATGTGTTGGAGTAAGGATTTATTGTAAAGAAAGATTGATTTTGCCGCTGCCTGCTCTTACTACTACTTCTGTACCACCACCGTTCATGGTGCCGTTTACATTATCATCTTCAACACTGCCGTTGAAGTTGGATAAGGCAACTGTATTTACTTTATTACCGCTGAGGCGAAGATTAAGGCCAGAACCTTTGGGTAAGGTCAAATCTATATTACCACCCGAATTACCTAGGCGCACATATTCACCCAGTTTTGTTACTTCCACACTCATGCTACCGCCGCTGGTAGAAGCATCTATGCTGCACGCCAAATTTTCCAGCCGTACGCTGCCGCCGCTGGTATGCGTAGAAAGTGCGCCTTGTATATTATTTGCCCTGATGCTGCCACCACTTGTATTGGCTTCTATGTTTCCGTTTAATTCTTCGAGCCGCAGTGAGCCGCCGGAAGTAGCCAGTTTAATTTTGCCATCGCAGTTAGTAGCTTCAATGCTGCCGCCGCTGGTGGTTAGGTTAATATCGCTCTTAGAGTTGGATACATTAATACTACCGCCACTGGTAGCGCCGTCTATTTTACCACTTATATTATCTACTTTCAGGCTGCCGCCACTAGTAGTAAATCTTTGATTGCCGGTAAGATTGGTCAATTTTATACTGCCGCCGCTGGTAGCCAGATCGGTTGATACTGCCTGCGGTACATATACACGAAAAGAAATGCTGATACTTTTTTTCCAGTTCATATTGCGTTCTTTCTGCTTTGCTTTTGCAACTATTTTATCGCCGTCCAGCGCTACCGTTAGCTCATAGCTTTCATTCAAGAGTTGCTGAATTTCATCTTTGGTAAGCTGGCGGTTATTATTGCCATTAATATATACTTCCACGCGTGTTTCGGCTGGACTACCACCTGCCACCGATATACTGCCGCCCGAAGTGCTTACTTCCACATTTTTAACAGCAGCATTGGCAAATGATTTTGTGAGATAAGGTTCTTGCGAATTATAGGTTTGTGCTTTTATAGTAAAATAGGATGCTGAAGCAGCTAACAGCAAAAACAAGTACTTTTTCATGTTGGTTTATTTTTATGATGGAATGTAATTAAACGTAGATGATGGAATAATGTTACAACCCCGCTCCTGCATCCTCTCTACAGTTTGTGAAGGGACGAAGAAAAATAAGTGGAGAGTTTTGTGAGTTTGTGAATGATTGAATAGGAGCATATAAAATTGTATCTTAACACTCCTTTTTACATCGTACTATTCTGTTCTCAAACTCTTCACCGGATTGGCAACTGCCGCTTTGATGGTATTTAAGCTAACGATGATGAGTGTAAGCAACAACACCAACACACCAACAATTGCAAACAACCATAAGCTAAGAGTAATGCGATATTCGTAATGCTGCAACCAGTTGGTCATTGCCCACCAGGTAATAGGAACGGCGATAAGAAATGCAATACCCACCAGCTTCAAAAATTCTTTGGAAATAAGTAGTAATAATTGCTGCACCGAAGCACCCAATACCTTGCGCACACCAATTTCGCGAAAACGTTTTTCAATGGTGAAAGATGCCAGACCTGCCAGTCCTAAGCAACAGATAAAAATGGCTAAAGCAGCAAAGACAAAACTGATTTTACCAATTAAATCTTCGGTCAAAAACTTTTTACCAAACTCCTGGTCGGCAAACTGGTATTCAAATGGAAATGCAGGATTGTACGTTTTGAAAACATTTTCAATGGCTTTTAAAGCTTGTTGCGGTTGCACGCCATCGTTAAGGCGAATGTTTACAAAGTTGTTACCAAAAGGGCGGTACAATATCATTAATGGTTCTACAGGTTTGAATGGATTTGCCATTACTACGTTAGCCGCAACGCCACTCAATGTATAATCTTTACCAAAGAAATTCATCTTCATACCAATCGGATCTTTTAATCCCATTGTTTGCACCGCCGCTTCATTCAAAATCATGTAAGCAGAATCGGCAGGCAAACCTTTGAAATCGCTGCCCTGCACCATTTTCATACCTATAGTATTTGCAAAATCTTCAGTAACGCCTAACGCAGCTACAATCAGGTTGCTGTTAGTGGGTTTACCGGCATAGTCGGGTGCGGGTGAATAATTATAAATAGCCGTAACCGGAGCTGTGCTGGCGGTAACGCCTTTTATCAAACCCGTTTTCAACAGTTCCTGTTTAATCACGTTATAGTTTTTATCTACATCGGGCGATGATGCAGGAATCATAAGTAAGTTGTCCGGATGGTAACCAATATTCCTGCTCTTTACGTGTTGTATTTGCTGGTAAATAACAATGGTAGCTGATATAAGCAGGATAGATGTAATGAACTGCAATACCACCAACACTCTTCGTGGCATCGCAGCTTTTTTGCCCGGTAAAAAAGTACCTTTTAATACCTTTACGGGATTGAAAGAAGATAAATAAAAAGCGGGATAGCTGCCAGCCAGAATACCTGTAAAAAGTAAAATACCAACTGCCGTAATCCAGAACGAAGCTTCATTTAAGTGCAACGCCAAATGCTTATCTACCATGCTATTAAAGGCAGGTAATAGTACATACACTAACCCGATAGATATAACGAATGCCGCAAAAGTGAGTATCATGGATTCGGTAAAAAACTGCAGCATCAACTGTGTTTTTGCAGAGCCTAATGTTTTGCGGATACCTACTTCTTTTGCACGTTTTTCGCTGCGCGCCGTGCTTAAATTCATAAAGTTTACACAGGCAATGAGCAGGATAATAACAGCAATAATGGTAAACAATTTTACATACTCAATCAAACCACCTATATTTCTGCCATCCTTAAAGTTGCTGTACAGGCGCCACTTGCTCATCGGGTGCAAAAAGAATTGACCATTTGCATTTGGATCATGTTCTTTTACAAGATTTGTAAAACCTTTACCTAAAGCGGCTTCGTTGATGTTGCCCTGTGTTTGTATAAACAATTGCGTATAGCAATTTACCCAGTCTTCCGCAGCTTTCGGATCGTAGTTGAAAGGGGTGATAAAATCAAATTGCATAGAAGATGCTTCAGGCACATCTTCTATCACGCCGGTTACTTTTACATCAAAATTATTATCCAGCTTTACCATCTTACCCATCGCTTCTTCATTGCCAAACAATGCTTTGGCTGCCGATTGCGTCAATACCAGCGCATCGGGCGTACTCATTGCATTGGCAGCATTGCCCTTTACAAAATGCCATGGGAAAATGTTGAAATAATGCTCGCTCACGCGCAAAGCATTTTGCTTTAGTTTTTTATCACCATACATGAGCACATGGCCTTCGCTGCCATAAGAAGTAAAAACAGCATTCTTTACTTGCGGAAACCGGGTTTCAATGTTTTTTGCCAATGGCAACATCAGCGCACCATCGGTATTGATTTGCCCGTTGAAATTGCGGTTTGCCAAAACCTGATATGTAGTGTTGTAATTGGGTTGGAAGGTATTCCACGACAATTCGTTTTGCACCCATAACAAGATGAGTATGGTACACGTAATGCCAATGGTAAGTCCAAGCAGGTTGGTAATCGAAAATGCCTTGTTACGCGTCAAATTTCTCCAGGCTATTTTCAAATGGTTTTTAAACATGGTTGTTACAGGTTGATTGATGAATGATAATGTTAAATAACCGGTTTAAATGTTTAATGTGCTTTGTGTTTTATTGAGTAATAAGCTTTTTTCAACGGTTGTGCCAATGCTTGAAAGCCTTATGCAGCAAGGATTTCAAGCAAATACTTTAAAAAAGGTGTACGAAAGCGTACACTAACAGTACGGTAATGAAGCCCGCAACAATGGATTTTATAAGATAGTTTTGCCGCCAATTATTTCCTTATTGGTTGATATGAAAAAACAATATAGCCAGCTAAAAGCTATGTTAGCTATTACAATAGCCAGCCTGCGGGCTATTCTTCGCAGCCCGTCCACGGTTGTTTTCAGCCTTGGCTTCCCTATCATTTTTATCCTGGTATTTGGCTCTATTGGCGAGAATGGTTTTTCGATGAATGTAGGCGTAAGCCCGGCAAGCGATACGCTGAACCCGGTGTATAATGGTTTGAAAAGCATGAAAGGAATTACTATTTATCACCTTAGCGATAGTGCTTTAAATGCCGATCTTAAAAGTGCGGCTATCACTGCCATTATAGATATACATAAAAGCGATAATGCGCCTTACGACATCAAACTAAAAAGTTCCGATGTGGTACGTCCGCAGGATTTACAGGTGCTGAAATCTATTCTTAATGCTATTATTATTCAAAGTGATACCAGCTATCACATTGCCAAACTCAACCCGGATGTAGCTATTGTACAGGCGCGCGAGTTTAGAGAAATTGATCGCATATTGCCCGGCATGCTTGGCTTTTCGCTGCTGGGAACCGGCGTTTTTAGTGTAGCTTTTCTGTTTTTTAATCTTCGTAATCAGCTTGTATTAAAGCGCTTTTTTGCAACGCCGGTTTCCAGGAGCGCTATTATTTTGGGGGAAGGTTTAAGCCGTATTTTGTTTCAGTTGCTTTCGGTTATTATTATTATTGTATTTGGTTACCTTTTTTTCCAGTTCAGTTTTGTAAATGGGGTAGTTACGTTTATAGATATGATGTTAATTTGTTTTTTAGCCTGCATCGTATTTATGGGCGCCGGATTTATTGTTAGCAGCATTGCCCGTACCGATAATGTTATTCCGGTGTATTCCAACATTTTTGTTTTTCCACAGTTTTTGTTATCGGGCACCTTCTTTTCCATTTCTGTTTTTCCGGTTTGGTTGCAGCAAATTTGCAAATACCTGCCGCTTACCTGTTTCAACAATGCCATGCGTGTCGTTTCTTACGAAGGTGCCAGTATATGGAGTACGTGGAAAGATGTAAGCATATTGCTGCTATGGGGCGTGCTGATTTATGTGGTGGCGGTAAAGGTATTTAGGTGGGAATGATGGATGTGATTTTGTGGGTAGTCATTGGTGAATGAATGGGAGATGTAAAACAATCTCCAGGATTTCACTCTCAACTCATTTAGGTAATGATTTCGCCCATTTGGGGTTAAGGTTTACTCATTTATTGCAATTCTATAATGTTCATTCCTTCGGGATTCAGAAGCTGGAAAGGCTGACAAGATTATAGAAAAAATAATAAATAGTCAATTAAATAGTTCAGCCCCGAAGGAGTGACGTTATAATGTTTGAATAATTACGTTTTTAGCTAAATAATGTTGAACTCCAACGTTTAATTAAACAACACATTTATTCATTTAATACTTATTTTGCCATTATATTTACCAAGCTTCCATTATGAAAAATCTCCTCATCGCTACTATTTTTTTACTCGTGAATACTATTGCTTTTGGTCAACAGGTAATGCCTTTGTATAAAGACAGCATACCTAATTTTATTTTTACCCAGGATGAAGAAACTACCACCAATAATGGCGTGCTGATTATTAGTAAAATAACGCGCCCAATGCTTACTGCCTATTTGCCGCCCAAAGAAAAAGCAACCGGCGCGGCTGTAGTTATTTGTCCGGGCGGTGGCTATGCCGTAGAGGCAGCCGGGCATGAAGGCGCCGATGTGGCAAAAGAATTAACTAAAGCAGGGATTGCCGCTTTTGTATTAAAATATCGCCTGCCCAATGATGCCGCGATGAAGAATAAAGAAATTGGTCCCTTGCAGGATGCGCAACAGGCCATTAAAATGGTACGTGACGGCGCAGCCAAATGGAACATCAACCCCAACCGCATTGGCATTATGGGCTTTTCGGCAGGCGGGCATTTAGCCTCTACCGAAGGCACACATTACGCCAAATCATTGATAGAAAATGGGAGCAATACCAGCCTCCGTCCCGACTTTATGATACTCGTTTACCCGGTTATCTCCTTTCAGGATAGTTTGGGACATATTGGCTCGCGCGATAACCTGCTGGGCAAAAATCCGGCACAGGAAAAGAAGGATTACTATTCCAACGAAATGCAGGTAACTGATAGCACACCGCCTGCTTTTCTGGTACACGCCAGTGATGACGATGTGGTAAAAGTAGAAAACAGCATTGCTTTTTACTTAGCGCTTATCCATCATCATGTACCGGCAGAAATGCACATTTATCAAAATGGCGGACATGGCTTTGGCATGCACCTGCCCAAAAACAAAGACCTGTGGCTCGACCGTTGCAAAAACTGGATGGCTGCCAATGGCTGGCTCAAATCATCCGGCGTGATGAAATCTATTACTGGTATGTAAAGAAGAATTTTTCTAAACGCTCATCGGTATAATCTTTTATAAACAACAAAATATTCTGGTACTGTTTAAATTCTTCTGGCTCGTGCATGGTAGTGATAACAACCGTTTGCATACCGGCATTTTGTGCGGTCTCCACCCCTTTTGGCGCGTCTTCAAACACAATACAATCAGCAGGATTAACGCCTAACTTTCCGGCAGCGTCTAAAAAGGTTTGGGGGTGCGGCTTGCTTTTTACTACATCATCGGCACTTACAATAGCAGAAAAATAACGGCGTATATTCAAATTATCCAGCACAAAATTGATGTTGAATGTAATGGCAGCAGAGCCAATTGCCATAGGAATTCGATAGTCATAAGCTTTTTGCAAAAACTGGTGCAAACCATCTATTAATTGCAGATGAGGACGAAATGCTTCCTGGTACATTTCTTCTTTTCTTATAGACAATTTCCCCATCTCTTCCGGCGTAAATTTTCCCTTTCCAAATACGCGCTCCAGCACTTCTTCATTTTTGCCATACATCTCGCGCTTTACTTGTTCGGGAGTAAGATTGCCGTTCAGTTCACCGTTGATAATGGTGCCCCATGCTTCGGCATGAAAGCCCATATCGTTCACCATAGTTCCGTTAAGGTCAAAAATAAATGCATTTTTCATAGTGCCGGCGAAGGTACGCATAACGGAGATTTGTATAGGGACTTGGGGAGATGGAGAAGTTTAGCTGTTCAACGATAGCTAAACCGGTAGTAATAATAAATTGCCTCATTGGCTCAACTTCTGTGTTTTTTCATGGCATAGTTTTTCGCATCCATTTATCATTTAAATTAATCAGAATGCCTTTACTTTTCCTCGCCTTTTTTATTGCCGACCTGTTATCGTTGGCTTACCCGTTCATTGCATACTATTTGTACCGGGAGTGGGATAAATACCAGGATACCGTAAATGATGACTATGCACAGCGATGTCTCTACGGAGCAATCGTGTTGCTGCTGTTTATTGTGCTGGGCAAGTTTCTGATCAAAGTCCTGCTTAGTAAAAACAGAAAAGGAGAAGACGAGCCTCATATGTTTGATACTAATAAGCAGGAAACTGTCAGACGTCCCGATGGCAGTACCATTAATGTTGAATATTATGGACGGGAAGATGGGCAGTCCATCATCTTTGTGCATGGCTTGAACGCGAATATTAAGAACTGGTATTACCAACGAAAGTATTTTGAAAAGGATTATCGGCTTATCATGATGGACCTGCCGGGAATGGGTAAGTCCACACGTCCGGCAAATAAAGACTTATCCCTTACCAAATTGGCCGCTGACCTCCAGGCAGTCATTGAACATACAGGTGCAAAGAACCCTATTCTTTGGGGTCACAGCATGGGCGGCATGACTGTCCTTACTTTACTGGCAAAAAATAGAGATGTCGGCTTTCCTGCTATCAAAGGAGTGATTCTGGAGCATACGACTTATACCAACCCTGTTCGCACCATTCTTTTTAGAGGACTAATGACTGCTATTCAGAAACCTGTTCTTACACCACTTTGCTACCTGATTATATTCCTCTCACCAGTAATTTGGATCTGTCGCTGGATGAGTTATCTTAACGGTAATGCACACATTATGACTCGCTGGCTCACCTTTGCCGGAACACAAACCGCCAAACAATTAGACTTTAGCACCCTTCTTTCCACGCTTACTCCTCCTGCGGTAATGGCAAGGGGATGTTTGGGCATGTTTCGCTATGATGTAACAGATAAGTTATCGGATATCAGAGTGCCTACCCTTATTATTGGCGCCAATAAAGACCGGCTTACAAGGCCGGATGCGAGCACGTATATGCAAGAGCACATTCCGAATGCCGAACTGGTAATGCTGTCACCGGGTAATCACCAGGCTTTGCTGGAAAGACATAAAGAAGTAAATGAGGCAGCCACGCGTTTTATTCAGAAACTTAGTAAAGGGGAGTAATTAACATCACTTTCCTTATTCATGTACTGTCGCTTTTAAAACAATACAGGAAACAGTAAAGATGTCCGGTTAAGCTGTTTTTATCTGAATTTTTGACTTTTCAATTTAAATTTCAAACAGAGATATTACCATAGATACAGGTAGATTAGCAGAACGGAAGCAAATGAATAGATTATTTGTAATAGTCTTTATTCCCCGGCAGACAGGTTTTAAGTTTTATTGCTGCTATCAGGCATAAAAAATTATACTGCCACCATGTCTTTATCTTTTTTATCTCTTTCGCCTCTGTAAGCAGCTTTATTTTAAAATATTACCAAAATCAGATATATTAAAATTTTAATCTATGTCACAAAAAGAATCATTGATAATGAATAAACTACGAAAAAACAGGAAAAAATAATTTTGCGGTGTGGGCTGTTTTTGTAATTTAGTGGCAGAATTTAATGGGTTAGTAAGTAAATGGCCGGCTTTCATAGCCGGCTTTTTATTTGGGTGCCTTTTAGCCGTTTTATAAAGATGGTAACTGCTCATATTACAACCTTTATAAAAGCAAATAACTAAATAAAGGCAGGTAGTTCATCTTAACTATTATTAAAATAAAGGTGTTATTTGCACTTCTTATCTTTATACGATGAGTAAAGTAAAGACTGCATTTTTTTGCAGCAATTGTGGCTACGAAAGTGCCAAATGGCTTGGCAAATGCCCTGCCTGTAACGAGTGGAATACTTTTGTAGAGGAAATAATCGCCAAGCAAGACAAAAAAGATACCATAGGCTGGAAATCTTACAACAGCGAGCCCCTGTTTAGCAAAGCTGTTTCCCTGTCGGAAGTAAGTGCTACGGAGCAAAAGCGGCTGCTGAGCAACGATACCGAACTCAACCGCGTGCTGGGCGGTGGCATTGTAAAAGGCAGCATTGTGCTGGTTGCCGGCGAGCCGGGCATTGGCAAAAGCACCTTGTTTTTGCAGAATGCCTTGCAGATGAAAGATATAATCATACTATATGTAAGCGGCGAAGAAAGCGAGCAGCAGATAAAAATGCGCGCTGACCGGCTAAAGATCAATAACGAGCAGTTTTATTTGCTTACAGAAAGTTCAACACAAACCATCTTTCAGGAGATAAAAAAATTAAAACCGCAGTTGGTAATTGTGGATTCGGTACAAACGCTGCAAACCAATCTAATCGAGTCTTCACCCGGCAGCATCTCGCAGATACGTGAGTGTGCCGCCGAATTTCAGCGCTTTGCCAAAGAAACCAACACGCCTGTTTTTTTGATTGGTCACATAACCAAAGAAGGCAGTATTGCCGGCCCAAAAATTTTGGAACACATGGTGGATACCGTGCTGCAGTTTGAAGGCGATCGGCATTATACTTATCGCATTTTACGCACGCTTAAAAACCGCTTTGGCAGCACTGCTGAACTCGGTATTTACGAAATGACCGGCGAAGGCATGCGCGGCGTTACCAATCCATCCGAAATTCTCATTACCCAAAAAGAAGAACAATTAAGCGGCAGCGCTATTGCCGCCAGCATGGAAGGTTTGCGCCCGCTCCTGATAGAAGTACAGGCGCTGGTAACGCAAAGTGTTTATGGCACGCCACAACGCACGGTAAGTGGTTTTGATTTGCGCCGTTTGCAGTTGTTATTGGCTGTGCTGGAAAAGCGTGGCGGCCTTCATTTTGGAGTAAAAGATGTATTTATAAATATAGCGGGTGGATTGAAAGTAGAAGATCCTTCGATTGACCTGGCAGTGATTTGTGCGTTGCTTTCTTCGTATGAAGATGTGCCGCTGAGCCAGCAAATATGTTTTGCAGGTGAAGTGGGCTTGAACGGAGAAATTCGCGCTGTGAACCGCATTGAGCAACGCATTGCCGAGGCAGAAAAGTTGGGCTTTGAGAAAATTATCGTTTCCAGATACAACAAGAAAGGCTTTGATAATAAGAAATTTGATATTGAAGTAGTATCGCTGAGCCGCGTGGATGAGGTGTATCAATATTTGTTTTAGTTTTGAAATTGCAGGAAGGCCATTTAGAAACAAAACTATTCTTGCCTGATTAATCTGGCTTGCTGCATTAGGTCTGGTTTTTAATTCTCTTTACTTTCGGTGTTCAGGAAATAAGCGGGCTGCGATAAGATATTAAGAATAATTATTAAATAAAGTTGCATACGTACGAATGTAAAGCCAAAAGCATTACTTTCAGCATCTAAAATATTTGTTTTATCCTACACCTTGTAAAAAATATAACCAACGATTTTTTGCACCTTATTTATCCGCATGTGTGCATCGGCTGTGGCAGTGATGTGCTGGATACAGAGCAATTGATATGCAGCGAATGTTTTGCAAACTTACCCGTTACAGGCTATTTTGGATACGAAGACAATCCGGTGCAGCAGCGCTTTGCCGGCAGACTGGCTGTACAACATGCAGGCAGCACTTTTCATTTTACTACCAAATCTATCCTGCAAAATATAGTGTTTGCCATGAAGTACCGTGGCAATAAAGAAGCGGGTATTTTTTTGGGTAAGCAAACCGGCAAAGCATTATTACAAACCGAATGGCATAAAGAAATTGATGTGATTGTTCCGCTACCGCTAAATAAGCGCAGGTTGCAGCAGCGTGGCTACAACCAGGCCTCGCTGGTTGCCAATGGAATAAGCGATGTAATACACAAACCGGTAATGGATAATGTAGCCATGCGAAAAATATATACCGAAACGCAAACGCATAAAGACCGCATCAGCCGCTGGCAGAGTATGCAGTATGTTTTTATGGTGAATAATGCCGAAGCCTTGCACAACAAGCACGTGCTGCTGGTAGACGATATTATTACTACCGGCGCCACGCTGGAAGCCTGCGGTCAGCATATTGCGGCTTTGCCCGGTACAAGGTTGAGTATCGCAACGGCTGCCTGCACAATTTAAAAACCACTTTGCAATTGAATACCTGTATTTTTATTGTATGAACCGGCTGTTTTTACTTACTATTACTACTCTGCTGTTTTTTATTTCTTCATGCACAAAAGATAAATTTATTACTGATAAGAATGCTTTCATTGTTACCTCAGATACGGCCTTGCATTTCGATACAGTATTTTCGGCTGCTGGCTCCGTTACCAAACAGCTCAAAATTTTCAATATTAATGATCAAAAACTCCGCATCAGTAATCTCGAACTGATGGGTGGTAATAACTCCTTTTTTAAAATAAATGTCAGCGGCTCGGCAGGTACGATGTTTAATGATATTGACCTGGCTGCCGGAGATAGCCTGTATGTGTTTGTGACGGTGAATGCGCCCGCCAACAATCAGCAATTGCCTTTTTTAATACAAGACAGTATCCGAATTGCTTTCAACGGCAACACGCAATATGTACAATTGGACGCGTACGGGCAAAATGCGCATTTTTTACGAAATGTATCCATTACCCACGATACTACCTGGACCAATGATTTGCCTTATGTATTGCTGGATAGTTTTTCGGTAGCGGCAGATGCTACACTTACCATTGAAAAAGGAGTGCGCATATTTTGTCATGCCAACACACCATTTTATGTTGATGGCAGCTTGCGGGTAAATGGTGATAAGGATACGGCAGACCGCGTAGTATTTGCCAGCGACCGGCTGGATGCACCCTACAAAGACCAGCCCGGCACCTGGGAAGGCTTATACTTTGGTGCGGGCAGCAGTGATAATGTGCTCAATTACACCCTCATCAAAAATGCAAAACAAGGTATTGCTGCCGATAACGCCTCACGCGTCTCGCTCAACCAATGTATTATAGATAATTGTCCGGCGGCAGGTATTATTGCATACAACAGCACTTTAAAAGCAGCCAATTGCCTGATAAGCAATTGCAGCAGCAATGTATATATCATTGGCGGTGGCAATTATGCATTTGCTCAATGTACTATTGCTTCGTATAATACGCAATACTTTTATCATCAATATCCGGTGCTTTCGCTAAGCAGCGCGGGCAGCAGTGGGACTGACATCAATCCATTAAGAGCAGTATTCCGTAATTGTATCATTTACGGCGAAAGCAATAATGCAGTTGCCGGGGAAATAGCGGTTGACCGCCAGGGCAACAGCGCTTTCGATGTTGTATTTGAACATACACTGTACAGCAGTCCGGCAGAAAATCCATCGGCAACTTATATCAATTGTTTAACTTTGAATGATCCCTTCTTTAAAACAATTGATACAGAAAAAGATAACTTTGATTTTCATTTACAGCCTTCCTCGCCGTGTGTTAACGCCGGTGCACCGTCAGGCATCAACATTGACCTTGATGGCAACCCACGCGATGCACAGCCGGATATAGGTTGCTATGAAGCAAAACCGTAAAAAATTTATTTACCATGAAACACTTTTTATTGCTGCTCACTACCATTGTTGTATGCAGCATAGCTGTTGCACAAAGCGCTTCCTTACATACTCCACAAAAAAGCATTTACGACTTTAAAGTAAAATCGCTTACCGGCGGCACTATTGATTTTTCGCAGTACAAAGGCAAGAAAATTTTAATTGTGAATACCGCTTCCAAATGCGGCTTTACGCCACAATACAAGGGGTTGGAAAAGCTGTACGAAGATAATAAAGACAAGCTGGTGATTGTAGGTTTCCCATCGGACAACTTTGGCGGACAAGAATTTCAGGATGATACTGCTATCCATAGTTTTTGTGAAAAAAACTACGGTGTTACTTTTCCACTCACTACGCGTGTAGATGTAAAAGGTAATAATATTACACCTGTATATGAATATCTCACCAACAAAAGCAAAAACGGTGTGTTGGATGCCACGATAAGCTGGAATTTCAACAAGTTTTTGATTGATGAAAAAGGCAACCTCTTAGCTCACTTTGATAGTAAGGTGACACCGGAAAGTGAAGAAATTACAAAGTATTTAAGATAGAAAAAAGTATTTATAAATGCAAAAAGCCTGTAGTTGTTGCTACAGGCTTTTTGCTATAATAGAAGCTAACAATTCTGGGTAACTTTTTTAAGTATTACGCTAACAGAGTTTTGAACCTTGTCAGCATTTATTTTTCACTTCTCAAAAGGCCATTTCATCGGCACTTGGCCCGTAAGTGCCGGGTATGGGTACATTCAGCAGGCGCAGGAATACACCCATTTGCGCACGGTGATGAATAAGCTGTGCAAAAGCATGGCGTATTACTTCGTATTTAGAAAGTACCATATACACCTGATCGCCGTTGCGCATAGTCCAATCGGGAAGCAGGTCTTCTTCTTTGGCATTTTCCAATGCGCTTTTGGCACTGGCCACCGATTGATCCAAAACACCCAGCAGTTCCTGTGTGTTGTTAACGTTCGCAGGTTTGTAATCACCTTTGGCAAAGTCCAGTTCGTTAGTGTTTAATGCCAGTGTTATCCATCCCGGTATCTCAGCAATATGTGCTGCTAACTGGCGAATGCTCATACTTTTTTCGTGCGGTTTCCAATCGTATTTGTCATCGGGAATGCGGGAAAGCATTTTGCGGGTAATAGCAGCTTCTGAGTCCAATTCTTTCAAAAGCAAGGGAATAATTTGCATAGTGTTTTCGTTTTTAGAATAGCAAAGAAAATAGCGCATACTGACAACAGTATGGCAGTGTACCTTATCTTATCGAAAATATTTTTGTGCTTAATAATCTACCGGCAACAACTGCATGTATTCATCCAGGGAAATATGTGCAGGCTTCGTAAAAGCAATTTCTAAGCAATGCATTTTTACAATACGCGAGAGTTTAAAATCGCGGTACGCCTCGCGCAAATGACACCAGGCTATCACGTGCCAGCTAAATGCATAAAATATTAAACCTATAGGTTCTATTCGCCGGCTGCTCACCACTTTATTGCTGTTCTCATATTCTATGTGCACTATTTTTTGGAGGGTTATAGCCTGTTGCAGAAGGGAAAGATATTGGTAATTATTATTGATACATGAAGGCAGTTGCATCCTGATGTTGGATTCCAGCCATTCCAGCTTTTCTTTTTGCTGATGGCGTAGTATCGCTTTTATTTTATTCAATGCATTGGAATAATGTGTTTGTATAGACTGGTCGGCAAAGCCTGCTACGAGCCGTTCCATCAGCAATAAAGCATTTGCTTCTTCGGAACTAAAAGAAACAGGTGATAAAAAATACCCCTGCATTATACAATACCCTTTATGCTGCTCAAAATTTACCGGCACCCCCTGCTCGCAAAGCGCTTTAATATCGCGGTACACCGTGCGAATACTGATATTGAATTTATCGGCAATCTTCTCGGCAGAGACGTACTTTTTACTTTGTAAAAAAAGGAGAATACCAAAAAGCCGGTCTATACGATTCATAAAAAGCAGTTTTGTATGCAGAAAAATAGAGGTTAAAAATAAAAACATTTTATTTGCAAAAACAATAAATGAAACAATCGTTAATCTCTTACACTAAAAAGGCAGCTTAAAGAATTAAGCTGCCTGATAGGTTGTTTTGAAACCTACTTTCCCCTTAGCCTGTGTCAGATTTTTACAACCTGACTTTCGAAAATTTTACAAAATTGCATACGCGCTTTGTTTCTCACTCTTCACAAAAACTACCCAATCTTAATTATTAAGGTTATAATTTTTCCCAATATTTAATTTTAAACATTATTAACAGAATATACGTATGAATAAACAATTGGTTGCTTACTCCCAATGAAATTTGCCCTTGTTTATAACAAGCATTAACAATTATCTTTTTACTGCAATGCCGTAAAACACTAACTTCATTTTTCTTAAAACCAACGCATTATGTCTTTACCTACCAACAACAAAAACAGTAACAGCAAAGGTGGCAAAGCGCCTAAAAATGGTGCTGGCGGCAGCTCTAAGTTTATTACCAAACCGGCAAGTAAATCGGCCGGTGCTGCAAAGAAGCCGGTAAAAACCGGCGGCAGCAGAGGCAGTTGATTGCAAGAAAAAAATCCTCTCCATGCTGAGAGGATTTTTTTCTTTTCATTAATTTCTACTTTTCAAAAATGCCTTCTTTTTAAAAACGATACTAACGCAACGTATGCTGCCGAAATATTCTTAAAAAAACAACCGGTGCAATTTTTAAACATCAGTTCACATCAGTTTGCTTTATGAACATGAAAGTTTGTATTTTATCAGTACAATATGCTATTGATAGTTTTCAACCTGATCTGTTATTGAAAGTTTTAAAGCTGTTATTGAAAGATTTCTTATATAGTTTTGTGCTTTTATTTAAACTACACTATGTCTGTATCAAAAGAAATACGCAAGATTACTACGCACACGCTGCAAAAAATGAAGGATAATGGCGAAAAAATTTCGATGCTTACGGCTTACGATTTTTCTTTTGCCCAACTGTTTGATAATGCAGGCATAGATGTGATACTCGTGGGCGACAGCGCCTCAAATGTGATGGCAGGCCATGAAACCACATTGCCTATTACGCTCGACCAAATGATTTACCATGCGTCATCGGTAATACGTGCTGTTAAACGTTCGCTGGTTGTAGTGGATTTGCCGTTTGGATCTTATCAAAGTAACCCGCAGATTGCGCTGGCTTCCTCCATCCGCATTATGAAAGAAACGGGTGCTCATGCAATAAAGCTCGAAGGTGGCGAAGAAGTGCTGGAAAGCATTAAAAACATTGTATCGGCAGGCATACCGGTAATGGCGCACCTGGGACTGACGCCACAAAGTATTTATAAATTTGGCACCTACAATGTGCGTGCAAAGCACGAAGCCGAAGCTAACAAACTAAAGCGGGATGCACTGTTGATACAGGAAGCAGGCTGCTTTGCAGTAGTACTGGAGAAAATTCCGGCTACACTTGCAAAAGAAGTAACTGCAAGCCTGCACATCCCAACCATAGGCATTGGTGCCGGCAAATATTGCGACGGGCAAGTGCTGGTAATGCACGATATGCTGGGCATCAACACCGAATTCAGACCGCGTTTTTTACGGCAATACCTTAACCTGCAGGAACAAATAACCAATGCCGTGCAGCAATATATTATTGATATAAAACACGAAGATTTCCCTAACGAACAGGAATCGTATTAACCGATGAAATAGTACAAATTGTCTAAAAATTGTACCTTCAAAATAAAGTTGTACTATATTTCTTACCTTATTCGTTAGTTGTGCCACCAAAAGAAAAAAATATCGTTTTACAGGTAAGCATTGTAGTTGCCGCATGGCTGTGCTTTTTCATGCTTCCGTTTCAGTTTTTCTATTACGACAAAACAAGGTCGCCATTTGCAAGCCAGCGATTCATAACCATGTTTATCGCTTCTAATCTGCTGCTTGTTTGTTTTTATTATCTCAACAGCAAAGTATTTATACCCAAATTGCTGGCGGTAAAAAAAATAGCGCAATACATTGCAAGTATATTCCTTTGCTTTTTCCTTTACCTCTCGGTAATGTATGCCATCATGGTTACCTCGGAGGAGACAAAGACGTTTGCACAATCTGTTGCAGGCAGAAGTATTAATTATAAAGGACCTTACTTTTTTTCGGGCGGAGCCGTTACCCTATTTTTAATTGCTTTTTTGGTAAGTACCGGCATTAAAGTCATAACACAATGGTTTACCGCCGAGGAAATAAAAGAAGAAATATCGAAGCAGCAGTTGCAAACCGAATTGAGCCTCTTAAAAACGCAGGTGAATCCGCACTTTTTGTTCAATACCCTCAATAGCATTTATTCACTGGCCATTGCCAATAATCAAAAAACAGCGGATGCGGTGATGAAGCTCTCGCGCATTATGCGCTACACGCTTGAAGACTGCCAGGGAAATGATGTAGCCCTGCAACAGGAGATTGATTTTATCAACAGCTACATCGAGCTGCAAAAGTTGCGGATAACCAATAATAATGCGGTTTGTTTTACTATTACGGGCAATATCAGCAGTGCACGCATAGCGCCTTTTGTGTTTATTCCGTTTATTGAAAACGCTTTTAAATACGGCACCAGTACCCACCGCCCTTCTTCCATTAAAGCAATGGTGGATGTGAGCCCACAGGCAATCACCTTTACGTGCGAAAATCATTTGCAGGCAAATGGAAAAAGCAAGGCAGAAGGTACCGGCACCGGTATAAACAATACGAAGCGGCGGCTGGAATTGCTCTATTACAAAAAGCACGAACTAAAGATCACAACCGAAGAACACCTGTACAAAGTATCGCTAACCATCAATCTTAATTAAGTATGAAATGTATTGCCTTAGACGATGAGCCACTTGCCTTGCAGTTGCTTGAAAATTATATACAACAAACCGAAGGAATGGAGCTGGTAAACACTTTTACCGACCCTGTGAGTGCCGAAGAATACATCAACAACAATGGAGTGGATCTGCTGTTTCTCGACATACAAATGCCGGATATAAACGGTATGCAGTTTTATACCAATTTGGCCAATAAACCGCCGGTTGTTTTTACCACGGCTTACAGCAACTACGCTGCCCAGGGTTTTGACCTGGATGCAGTGGATTATTTGGTAAAACCTTATGACTATGAGCGGTTTGCCAGAGCCGTTATGAAGGCAAAAGAACTCATTGAATACCGGCAGAGTAAAGAGGTAAACGACGGGTATTTATTTGTAAAATACAATTATCAGTGGTGCAAGGTTTTCTTTAAAGAAATAGAACTGGTAGAAGCATTGGACGATTATATAAAAATTGTAACACCCGGCAAATCCTATCTCATACACATGAGTATGAAAGTAGTTTCGGAAAAGCTGCCTTCACCTATGTTTATCCGTGTGCACCGCTCGTATATTGTACCACTTGACCGTATTACCAGTTGGAATAAAAACTCCATTACACTCGATGATAAGACCATCCCCGTAAGCTATACTTACCAAAAGCAGGTACAGGATATTTTGCAAAAAAGAACATCTGTGATTAGTGCAGGGTAGATAGAATTAGATGTTTATATAGAAAGCACATCATCAGGCAAGAAGTAAGTAATTAAATAAATAAGAATGAAAATTTTTAAGAGTGGTGAGATCCCGGAGTTTGAGTTTAAGCAAGCTGTTAAGAAACCTATTCCTGTCCGGTGCGTACAAATAAATGAACCTTTTAAAGTAGAAACCCTCGAAGGAACACTGGAAGGTAAAGCCGGCGATTATTTAATGGTTGGGATTAAAGGCGAAATGTATCCATGTGCCAAGGACATATTTGAAGAAACGTATGATATTGTTTGAATGTTTTGTGAAAAATCTTAAAGGAGAAGTTGGATACAGTAACCTTTTTGCAGCTATCTGCTGAATACATTGTTTAATAAATAAGTATAAAGTAAACAACAGATTTTAGACAATGAGGAATTTGCTGGCAGCGGAAAATAATACTATTGTGTGCTATGCTGACAGACTTCGTGAGAACTTTATAAAATTGAAAATCCAATATTGAAAATTATTAAACCTATACTTTTTTGTTTGCTTTGTGCTATAGTCCTTGCTACAGTTTCAGGGTTGATTAAAAATTTTCTTTCGGAGTGGAGTCAGCATTTATTACTTATCATCACAATAGTTATTACGTATGGTTTAACAATATTGTTTGCGAGGTGGGAGAAACTTCCTTTAAAAAAAGTGGGAGTAGTTGCCAATAAAAGAACTCCTAAGAAAGTAGCTGTTGGTTTTGGACTTGGATTATTAATGACATTGCTTCAGCCAGTTATTGTTTTATTATTAGGACATTACAACATGTCCTTCAATCCTGCTATTTCTGCTTATCCAATTTTCTTTTATTTCACGCTTTATTTTTTAGTAGCAATCCGTGAAGAATTAGCATTTCGTGGTTATCCTTTGTTTAGCTTAAATTATTCTTTTGGATTGTGGGCTTCCCAATTTATAATTCTTGTAATATTTTCATTGGAACACATCGTGGGCGGAATGACATGGGTACAAGCATTTTTAGGAGCAGGAACAGGCGCATTATTATTTGGATTTGCGGCGTTAAAAGCGAAAGGAATAGCTTTGCCATTTGGATTACATGCAGCATGGAATTTTGGACAATGGTGTTTTGGTTTTAAAAAAGAGTCAGGCATTTTTCATGGCATTGCTGACAAGGGTTATGAAAACGTTGTAGAAAGAAATTCATGGATTAGTTACTTATTAATCATGGCAATTGCTATAGCTATAATCTATTTTTATAGACCAAAAACTAAAGTAGCAATTCCAGCATAAGGGCAAGCACAAGCACACAACAAAACTATTTGCAATAGCAGGGGCGACGGAACGCAGAACGCCCTGCCATCGCAAATACTCGAACGTAAGCTGCAAAGATTTGTGGATCGTTTTATGGATGAAGCGCAAAAATCTTTAAGGCAATAAAATTACAATCAAATAATATGAAGTATTTTCTGATTGCAGTTCTGATTCTCTTATCATCCGGTAGTGTTCATGCTCAAAAGAATAATATGATGATTCGTATATCAGAAATAGAGATTGATTCAAATTATCTTGAAGAGTACAAAGCAATTCTAAAGGAGGAATCCGGGGCATCTGTGAAATTAGAACCGGGTGTCATTGCCATTTATCCGATGTATCAGAAGGAAAATCCAACGCAGGTAAGAATCCTGGAGATATATGCTAACAGGGAAGCGTATGAATTGCATTTAAAAACACCGCATTTTCAGACATATAAAACCACAACGCTTAAAATGGTCAAATCGTTGAAACTTATAGATATGGAGGCGATAGATGTGGAAACAATGCCTGACATATTCCGTAAGCTAAAGCTTTACTAAAGAGCAGGGAAATTAAATTCAAGAGCGCAAGCACTAAAACCATTAAAAAACCACTAATAAGTGTATGGTCAAAATACTGCTGGAATTCTATTTCCTGCACTCCGGCAATATTTTTCCATAAATCAAATATGGTAATAAAGGATTAAAACAAACGGGCGCCTGCAAGCGCCCATTTAAATTCTTAAAGCCTTTTTGTTTATCCTCCGCAACACTCCGCATATTCATTATTTACCACTGGTTTTGTAGCTAATGCAGGTACATTGGCATACACCCTTTCTATTTCCTGCAATACCTCGTCAATAGCCGGCAGCGATTGCAGTGTTACCAGTTTAGTCCGGTATTCTTTGATGTTAGGATAACCTTTTAAATAATTGGTATAATGCCGGCGCATTTCTAAAATGCCCAACACCTCTCCTTTCCATTCTACTGATTTATGGAGATGCTTGCGTATAACCGCAACCCGCTGCTGTATGGTTGGTAGTGGCAATAATTCGCCGGTTTGCAGGTAGTGTTTTATTTCATTAAAAACCCAGGGATAACCAATAGCTGCACGACCAATCATAATGCCATCTACGCCGTAGCGGTTCTTATATTCCAATGCTTTTTGCGGACTGTCTATATCACCGTTACCAAAAATAGGTATGTGAATGCGGGGATTGTTTTTTATGGCTGCAATCAGGCGCCAGTCGGCAGTACCTTTGTACAACTGCGCCCTTGTGCGCCCATGTATGGAAAGTGCCTGAATACCGCAATCCTGCAACCGGAGGGCAACTTCTTCTATATTAATGCTTTGCTCATCCCAGCCAAGCCGGGTTTTTACCGTTACCGGCTTATTAGTTGAATTTACTACTGCTTTGGTGAGCCGCGTCATTAAATCAATATCTTTCAACACGGCAGCGCCTGCACCTTTACTCACTACTTTTTTTACCGGGCAGCCAAAGTTTATATCTACAAGATCGGGATTTACGGTTTCTACAATGCGGGCACTCATAGCCATGGCTTCTTCATCGCCGCCAAATATTTGAATGCCCACAGGGCGTTCTGCGTCAAAAATGTCCAGCTTTTGCCGGCTTTTTATTGCATCACGTATCAAACCTTCGCTGCTGATAAACTCGGTATAGAGCAAATCGGCACCATTAGCCTTACACACGGCACGAAAAGGCGGATCGCTCACATCTTCCATAGGCGCCAGCAACAGTGGAAAACCGGGCAATTGTATGTTTCCTATTTTAACCATAACATTATAAAGAGACAAGGAACATGAAAGCAAAATTCAAGTTTAAAAGCTTTAAGAGACACGCTTTAGATTCCAAAAATTATCTTTTATAGCTCGTTCCTTACGCTTACTCCTTTCATCTTGTTTTATTGCGCTCTTGTGCCTTGATTCTTGTATCTTGTAATCTTTATACTTTTATTTTCGCAAATGTACAAGCTTATACATGAACAGAGATTATCCTTACACTTCCTTAACTATTAGTCCGCTCTCGCAGTTTGGTATTTTATTGGCACTTTTTGGCGCCGGTTTTTTGCTGGGTGGCATTGCTACATTACTGATTGCACAAGCCGTATTGCACCTGCCGCTGCTGCAACTGGGCGATGCACTCAATAAATCTGATAATCTTGCGCTCTTGCGCTGGCTGCAGTTTGCCGGCACTTTTTGCATGTTTGCCCTGCCGGCATTTGTATTTGCAAGGATAGTCAATCGCCGTCCTTTGCGGTATATTGGGTTCAATAATCATCTCAATTTGAGGCAATTGTTTATCGTATTATTGCTGGTGTTTGCGGCCTTGTATGCGCAAAGCACTTTCTCCGAGCTGAACCAGATGATACCCTTGCCCGATAATTTGCGCAATACTTTTAAGCATTTGGATGAACAATATACGCAACAGGTAATGGCAATGGCGCGGATGAACAATGCAACGGATTATATTTTGTCGCTGCTAATGCTGGCACTGTTGCCCGCTATTTTTGAAGAAATGTTTTTTCGCGGTGCCATGCAGCAAATGTTCGTTAAACTGTTTCGCAATGCGTTTGCCGGCATACTGCTCACGAGCCTTATCTTTAGCATAGCCCACTTTTCATTTGAAGGTTTTCTCACCAGGCTTTTTTTAGGTATGATGCTCGGGTATATTTTTTATTATGGCAAAAATATCTGGTTGAATATACTTGCCCATTTTTTAAACAATGCAGTAGTTGTAACGAGCATTTATATGCTAAGTCGCGAAGGAAAACTGACCGCTGAAAGCATGAGAGATGAAACCTATCCGGTATATGTAGGCATACTCGCTATTATTGCTATCTTCGCGTTGTTTGTTTTTTATAAAAGAGAATGTATGAATGTAGTACCAGCTATAGCTGCGCAGGATTCTGAAAGCGAAAATGCATTCCATATTCATTGATGATTAAACTGCAAGACACGGAATTTCTTAAAGAACAGCATACAACAATTTGAAAAAGACGGTTCTATTAATTGCAAGACTCAAAAGAATTACGGTATGTAATAAATTATAAAGAATAAAAACAGCCTTTGTGTAACTTCTCTTCTTCGTGTCTTTGTGGTTCAATAAACAATTATTGCTTAGGTCTATCAGCAAATACTTTCAGTTTATCATTAATGTAATATACTATATCCTCATCGGTTGGATGGGCACGTAACCAATCGTAGCCTGGTGTGTATTGCCGCATAAAAGTTACCAGCGAATCACCTTTCAAACCAGTGTATTGCGCCACCAACTGCGGCGAAAAACGGTAATCTATATAAGTTTGTTTCTCCAGAAAATCGAAAGTATTATAAGCTTTGGTTCTGTTTTTATCCTTTTTACTGAAAAATTTATCCAAATTAATGGCAAAGCCCGCGGGCATATTGCTGGCTTTGGAAACGGTCTTCATTTTAGGCGCGCCCATTTCCTCTACAAAAGCTTCCCGGCGACGTATGCTATCCAACTGGTACCTCGAATAGCCTTGTGTAGTAGTGGTTACGGTTACGCCCGGCAAATATTCCGGCTCTCTCACCAACGCAACCTGTAGCGTATCCGGCAAATGGCTGGTAGCAATTAAAGTATCGTAGTTGTAGTTAAAAGCATTGATAAAAATCACATCATCAGGCGCCGCAGTAATACTAAAAAAGCCCTTTTGATCTGGCGTAGTTATTTTATGCGTGGTTTCGTTGCTGATAATAGCATTCACTATTGGTGTGCCGGTAATGCTGTCGAGGACATACCCCATAATCTTGCGCCTGATTACCCGTTGCGCCTGTGCCTGCTGTACAAATCCAATGCCTATGAGTATAATAATTAAATAATTGATAGATAGCTTCATACTACTAAAATATCAAGAATAATGCCTTTGAGGTTGTTAATTGTTAATGGGTAATGTTTAATTGATGAATGAAGATGGAAGAGGTAAGAACTTTTATAGAACATACCCTCCAATGTTTAGCAATTCCCTTCAGCAAAACACTCCTGCATACACTAATAAAAACGCTGATAGAGTTTAGAATCCCTATCAGCGTTAAAAAATGAACAACGAAATCAGAACTTAACTGAAAGCCTTTCACTCAAACAATTCTGGTGCGCCGTTACTGTCTGCTGCGGGTTGCTCCCACTCCATAGCTACCGTTTTGTTGAAGTCCATCAGCTTGGCACCAACCGCTTTCCAGCCCATTACATCCACCAGCCGGTCTATTTTAAACTTGGCTTTGCGCACCTGCTGACCTCTGCCTGTTTGCACCAGCAGCACCGGTGCTTTTTGCGAAGTAGCGGCTTCTACCACATTGCCGGCACCTTCCTTTACAAAGTAAAAATGATTGTGCAACGAGGTAGTTTCAATGCGGAAACGCTTTACATTATACTGTTGTTTTTCATTATCGAGATACACCGCGCTAATGATTTTTTCCGGATCAAATTTTTCAATAAGCAACACTTTATCTGCTTCAAAACGTTGCGTAATTTCGGTATCAGTCAATTCATAATAACCACCGGCATACATCACCAATATACGTTCATCACCTTCAAATGAGCCAACATATCTGCCTTTACCATCCACATTCAACCTGCCATACACCTCATCAAACCACAGCTTGCGGCCAGCCAATGTAGGTCGGCCTTTTTCTTTGAATTTTACCGAACGTAAGGCATGTTTACTCACCTGGTTGCCCATGCTGCTACGCCCTTTAATATCTATGGTTTCAAAGGAAAAATCAAATTCTTTAATGCGGGCATTGGTGTTGGGACTTAGCAATACTTTTACTGTTTCTGCTTCGCCATTTGGATTGGCGCTAAAGTACAGCACCTTGCTTTTATCGCTGCCTTTGGTAAGATCGTATTCTTTATCGCGCGTAACGCCGGTTACATTAAAGCGCTTGGCATAGCTTATTTGCGTTTCCCCATCTACATAAATCATATTGTACGTTGTGCGTTCGTCATTTTTTTGAAAGACGGCTGCATGTAAAATGTCTTTACCAATAAATGTCTTATCAGCCACGCGTACTACTTTCATAACACCGCGTTTTGTAAATGCGATAATATCATCCAGGTCGGAACATTCGCACAGCAATTCATCTTTCTTAAGACCTGTTCCAATAAAGCCTTCCCCACGGTTGATGTACAACTTGGTGTTAGCAATGGCAACTTGCTTTGCCGTTATGGTGTCAAAGAGTTTAATTTCTGTTTTACGCTCTCTGCCTTTACCGTATTTCTTTACCAAGCCTTCAAAGTAAGCAATGGTAAACTCGGTGAGGTGCTCCAAATCGTATTTTACTTTCTGGATGTCTGCATCAATGGCTTTTATCTGCTCGTTCAGTTCATTAATATCCAGCTTGTAAATCCTTCTTACCGGTTTTTCGGTAAGCCTTAGAATATCTTCCTTTACAATTGCTCTTTTTAGCTTTTTAGCAAATGGCGCAAACGCCTTATCTATTGCGGCAATTACCTTATCCCAGGTTTCATGATTTTTCTCTAATTCTTTATAGATTTTTTCTTCAAAGAATATTTTTTCCAGAGAAGTATAATGCCATTTGTCTTCCAGTTCACTCAACTTTATCTGCAGCTCTTTTTGCAGTAAATTCCTGGTGTTGTCTGTAGAAACCCTAAGCAAATCATACACAGTCACAAAGTGCGGACGCTGGTCTATAATTACGCATGCATTTGGTGAAATACTTATTTCGCAGTCGGTAAAAGCATAGAGTGCATCTATGGTAATATCGGGCGAAATACCTTGTGCCAGTTCTATCAATATCTCCACATCCTTAGCTGTGGCATCAGTTACTTTTTTAATCTTCAGCTTGCCCTGGTCATTCGCTTTTACAATAGACTCCATCAAAGATGTAGTAGTAACACCATAAGGCACATTTCTAATCACCAATGTTTTTTTATCCAGCTCTTCAATCACTGCACGTACGCGAATTTTGCCACCCCGCTTGCCTTCGTTATAATTACTTGCATCCATTTGTCCACCGGTCAAAAAATCGGGGACCAATTCAAATTTTCTACCCTTTAAATACTTGATAGAAGCTTCGCACAATTCAATAAAGTTGTGCGGCAATATTTTGGTAGATAATCCCACTGCAATACCCTCGGCACCTTGCGCTAAGAGCAATGGAAACTTCATAGGCAACGTTACCGGCTCTTCTTTACGACCATCGTAGCTCAACTGCCATTCGGTTGTTTTTGCATTGAAAGCTACATCCAGTGCAAACTTAGATAAGCGTGCTTCTATATAACGCGCCGCCGCCGCATCATCGCCGGTGCGCACATCGCCCCAATTGCCTTGCGTGTCTATTAATAAATCTTTTTGCCCCATATTCACCAATGCATCGCCGATAGAGGCATCGCCGTGAGGGTGATATTGCATGCTTTGCCCAATAATGTTGGCAACCTTGTTGAAGCGGCCATCATCCATTTCTTTCATTGCATGTAAGATGCGGCGCTGTACAGGCTTGAGCCCATCTTCAACAGCTGGTACCGCACGCTCGAGTATTACATAAGATGCATAATCTAAAAACCATGTCCTATACTGCCCCTGCACGCCTTTATCGTTGTCCGGATTTAGTATTTTTTCAAAATCTTTCGCCATGTTATCTATAAAAAGTATCTGATTACGAATTAATGTTTTTGTGTAAAGTTTTACAACATTTACATTTCGGTTGTGTAGAATTCTGATTGTTTGTAATTAGCCAGGGAAAGTGTAATGTCCTTCCAGCCTTTGCTCCAATCACCCTGCATCACTATTTTGTTTTGCTCAATCAGCTTTTTTATTCGCCATACAAGGAACACATCACCTGTTTGAATTTTTGTTTTAGTAAAAAAAGAATGTAAAAGTTTACTCAACTTTTGCGACTCTGTATTCAGCAGATTTAATAAAGCAGCATCATAATAATCTTCACTTCTGCCCACTATTTTCTTTCCACCTTCCAGCGTTCGTATAATTGCATTTTCGTTGCACAACTTTTTCCATTCATCCGGATCTACTTCAAACTCACTTAAACTGATTGGCCGTGCTAATTTCTTTGCTTTTAAAAATTCTTTAGGTTGAATTTCAAATAAGTTATTTGGATAAAATAGTTGTCCTTTTTCGTTGATGAAAGGCAAATTATTTAAGTATAAAACAAATATTTTTCCCTGGTGCTCTTTCAACTGGCTCATCAGCCAGTAATAGCCGCAAACATCATGTGTATTTTGCCCCATCCATATCCAGCATACTTCATTTTCATCTTGTATTCTTTGGGTTAAATGATGCACAGTGAGTTTATCATCCACTATGTTTATAGCATCTGTATATGGTGAATTTTCCAGCACTTCTTTCCACCAATCTCGCCGGTTCTGATAACCTTCCGTTTCATATATATCAGCAATGGGACCAACGGCAAATTCATCTTTTATCTGCCATACTTCGCCGTTTAATTTTTCATCCAGTTCTATAGCTTTTTGCAAAGTGGAAACATCTGCTTCCTGAAAAACAATGTGCAACATGTAATTATCTAATCTTTTTCTATCAATAATTCAATTCCTTCTTCCTGGCAGGAAAAAATAAAATCGGTATCGTGGCTTGCCAACTTAGTGATGTTGTGCATTTTGCAGGTTGCTAAAATAATAGCATCGTTGGGTAAAAGGTTATATTTGGACATGAGGCGTGGAACAGTATTGTATAAACTGTTATTTGTTGGAAGAAAGTGAAACAGCTGAATCAATAGATAATCTAAAGAATTTTCTAATACCGGCTTTATTCGTTTAGAAGACTGTACAGAAAGCGGCGATGCGGTTGCGTTTATTTTCAAGTAATAAAACAAAAATTCACTAACCACCACTTCGCAAATACAACAGGTCAAAGTACTATCTCCAAGTAATGAATCAAGTAAGGCTATTTTTGATTTCTTGATATATTCAATCAACATTGAACTATCAATCATTACCTTATTGTTCATACCATTCTGTCTTATCTATTTTCACATCCGGATACTTCGCTGTGCCTGCAAACCTTTGTAAAATCTTCAACCTTTCTGCAGCAGGTAAAGTTGCCCATGTTTCCGGTGGCGGTTCTGTTGTAATATTTTCCTCTACTTTTATCTTTAAATTTTTACCTTCCATTTCTGCAGGTAACTCTATCACAATCTTGCCATCTTCCACCTTTTTTATAAATTCAAGTGTTTCCATACAACTTCATTTCCCCCAAATTTACAACTTCCCTCTTACACACTTGCTATCTCTTCCACCAAATCCAGTTCTACCTTCAGGTTGTTAATAATAAACTCTTGCCTTTCCATCGTGTTTTTACCCATAAAATATTCCAGCAACTGCTGTATATGTTCGCCCTGTTCTACAATTACCGGCTGTACGCGCATATCATCACCAATAAATTTCCCAAACTCCTCGGGTGATATTTCACCTAAACCTTTAAACCTTGTAATCTCCGGCTTGTTGCCCAATTTTTTAATAGCAGCCTGCTTTTCCTGCTCATCGTAGCAATAAATAGTTTGCTGTTTATTGCGTACGCGGAACAATGGCGTTTCCAAAATATATACATGCTGCTGCTTTACCAAATCGGGGAAGAACTGCAAGAAAAAAGTCATCAGCAGCAATCGAATGTGCATACCATCTACATCGGCATCGGTTGCAATAACAATGTTTTTATAACGTAAATCCTCCAGTCCTTCTTCAATATTCAACGCATGTTGCAGCAGGTTAAATTCTTCATTTTCATACACCACTTTTTTAGTTAAGCCAAAGCAGTTGAGCGGCTTACCACGCAGGCTGAAAACAGCTTGTGTATCCACGTTACGACTCTTGGTAATGCTTCCGCTGGCACTGTCCCCTTCTGTAATAAAAATGGTGGTTTTATTAATTAGGGAATTAAACTCTGCTTTGTTTTTTACGGGCGGCTCATCATTATAATGCACCCGGCAATCGCGCAGTTTTTTATTATGCAGGTTAGCTTTTTTAGCACGCTCGTTCGCCAGCTTTTTAATGCCCGCCAACTCTTTCCTTTCACGCTCACTCTGCTCAATTTTTTTCTTAATGGCATCTGCTATTGGAGCATTGCGGTGCAGGTAATTGTCCAGCTCTTTAGAGAAGAAGTCTATTACAAAATTGCGCATGGTAGGTCCACCTTCATATGTGGTGAGCGAACCCAGTTTTGTCTTAGTCTGGCTTTCAAACACCGGCTCCTGCACGCGAACAGCAATAGCAGATGCAATACCTTGCCGCACATCTGCAGCTTCATAATCTTTCTTGAAAAACTCGCGGATCGTTTTTACAAATGCTTCCCGGAAAGCTTGCTGGTGTGTACCGCCCTGCGTAGTATATTGACCGTTTACAAATGAAAAAATGTCTTCGCCATAATCGTTGTTGTGCGTAATGGCTACTTCAATATCTTCTCCTTTTAAATGAATAATAGGATAACGGATTTCATCTTCATTGGTCTTGCGTTTCAGCAGATCCAGCAAGCCATTTTTGCTTACATATCTTTTTCCATTGAAGGTAATCGTTAACCCTGCATTCAGATAACAATAATTCCACAACAGGTTATCTAAATATTCATGAATAAAACGGTAGTTTTTAAAAACGCTATCATCCGGAATAAAAGTCACAAAAGTGCCATTCAGCTCTTCTGTCGCTTTTTCGCGATGCTCTTTTATCAGCACACCTTTGTTAAACTCAGCCACTTTCGTTCTGCCACCGCGATAGCTTTCTACTTTAAAATATTCACTTAGCGCATTCACCGCTTTTGTACCCACGCCATTCAGGCCCACACTCTTCTGAAATGCTTTGCTATCATATTTCGCACCAGTGTTTATTTTACTTACTACATCCACTACTTTGCCCAGCGGAATACCGCGACCATAATCTCGCACGGTTACGGTTTTGTCTTCAATGGTTATTTCTATCTGCTTGCCGTGGCCCATCATGTGCTCGTCAATACAGTTATCAACCACCTCTTTAATCAATACATAAATACCATCGTCCGGTGCAGAGCCATCGCCTAATTTTCCTATATACATACCTGGGCGCAGACGTATATGCTCGCGCCAGTCGAGACTTCTTATACTATCCTCGGTATAGTCTAATATTTGTTTTGTTTCAGCCATAATTTATATCTCAAATGCTAACAAAATTAGCAAATTTTACTGATTATTTCAAGGCAAAACTAAGTGTTGGCACTTAAAAAAGTCTTAATAACCTTTGTTACTCTTTTGCAGCTTTGCTTTGGCGCATTGCAAATAATCTGTTAATGTGCAAAGCTGCATACAACAGCTTTATGTAATGCGCATCTTAGTATCATCTTTATTACTAAAACCATTATTTATGAAGCAACTGAAGCACAGTCTTACAATCATCAAAACGCTTAAGGTATTGACTTTTATGTGTTTAGCAGTATTTTTATGTACAAAATTGTCGGCACAGCAAATAGCAGTTATACCTCCGCAAAAAACAATTTCCGTTAATGGCAGCGCTCAAAAAGAAGTAACACCCGATGAGATATATGTACAGGTTTCATTGCGTGAATATGATAGAAAAGGCGGCGGAAAAGTGGACATTGAAACTATTAAAAATAATTTTTTAGCTGCATGCAAAAGCATTGGCTTGAATGACACTGATGTAGTAGTACAAAGCTACAACGGCTGGGATGGTAACTGGTGGTGGTACAAGAAAAAGAAGAAAGAAAACCCCGATCTGAAGGCAGGCATTACGTATTGGGTAAAAGTTGCCAGTACCAGTAAAATGGATGAGCTGGTAAACAAAATGGATGATGAAGCCACACAAAGTTTCGGCATTGCCAAAACAGATTACAGCAAGATGGAAGAACTGAGAAAGCAGTTAAAAATAGAAGCAATACAAGCAGCTAAAGAAAAAGCCGCCTATCTGGCAGCCGCTATCAATGAACAAGTTGGAGGAGCGATTGCTATTAATGAGCCTAACGAGGTGGACAATTATCCAAGACCAATGTACAGCAATATGATGCTAAAAGAAGCAGCCGTTGCAGATAATGCAGCACCGCCCATGAATGTGGATTTTAAGAAAATGAAAGTGCAGTTTGATGTGAATGTGGTGTTTGCACTGAAATAGAAGCTTGATATATAGATGCAGCGTAAGCATTCCGGACTCTTGAAAGTGTCGGAATGCTTACGCTGCATCTATCTTTTACTTTTGATAAAAAATAACGAAGTTTACCCGCTTATCTTTGCGCTTTTTAAAAAGTGCACATATGCAGTTGGATACGGTTATATTTGATATGGATGGATTGTTGGTAGACAGTGAACCTTTGTGGGCTATTGCATCAAACGAAATATTTGAAGAATATGGCTTCCGCCTTTCGCCGGAGCAGCATATTACTACTACCGGTTTGCGTACACGGGAATTTGTACACTGGTGGTTTACTTACTTTCAGATACCCGAGATCAATGAGCCGGCTGCAGAAGAAAAAATATTACAGCGCGTGCTGGAACTGGTAAGCACCAACTGCAAAGTGATGAGTGGCGTGCAGCATGTATTTGATTTCTTTCATTCCCTGAAATTCAAAATTGGTATTGCCTCTTCTTCGCCGCTGCAAATGATAGAAGTGGTAATGGATTTATGCGGAATAAAAAAATATGTAAAAGCTACTGCTTCTGCCGAACATTTGCAATATGGCAAGCCGCACCCACAGGTATATTTAAATTGTGCCGAAAGCTTAGGCTCTCTACCAGCCACTTGCGTAGCTTTTGAAGATTCTTTTTATGGGATGATTGCTGCCAAAGCGGCTCGTATGAAATGCGTGGTAGTACCGGAACATAAGCGCTATAAAGAAGAAAAATGGGGTGCTGCCGACTTAAAACTATCTTCCCTGCAAAACTTTAATGCACTGCATTTGCAGTTATTGCAATAATAAAACAATAAGCATTGCTTGAATAGCAGTAAAAACTAATGTTATTTTCTGCAATGGGGTGAATAAGACTTTATACCAAGGCTTTAAACCTTTATATAAAATAAAAGAAAGGAGTTAGCCAATAACGGCTTGCTCCTTTCTTTTTATACAAGAAAATTTACTTACCGCCAACAGGAATGTTATAAGCTATTTTAATCCCTATAAGACTGATGCTCCCGCCTTTAAACTCCGATCTTTGATAACGGGCACCTATATCTACATTACTGATAACGTAACCAATGCCTGCTGCCCAGGTAAATTTAGTAACTGAAACAGTCTCGCTTTCTCCCTGAAATTTGTCTTTCTCACTTATAAAACCAACACCTGCTTGTGGCTCTACATAAAAACCACTAAAATTTTGCCGGTAACCAGCCATTGCCGGAATGATGTTTAAGGTTGATTTGAAGCCATCCGGCAAATTCTTACTGCCAAACGACATATAGCCGGTAGTGAGCGTAATTTGACCAGCATTGCCAATACCGAATAAGCCTTTAAGAGAGCCTCCCAAACCTATTTTAGTAGTTTCGGAAGCATCTTTACCGGTAGGGATGCCGGCTTCTGCACCAATACCAATTTGATTTGATCCACTTTGTGCACTTGCTGCTAACGATACAACAATACCCACAGCTAAGGCAAGAAATGCTTTTCTCATTTTTGTTTAAGTTTAGTTTAGAATGTTGAAAAAGGATTGATAATAGATTAATGGGAAAGTGAACTTTTAAAGTGAGTTACACTAAAATAAAAGGTTGAATCACTCCTCCTAATCCAACCTTTTAATATAAAAAACTTATTTGCCTGCAAGCGGAAAGTTATAAGCAACTTTGAGGGCAAAGAAACCGGCGCCGCCGCCTTCACCTTGCGCTCTTTGGTAACGTAAGCCAAAATCAAAGTTGTCGTACACATAGCCGCCACCGAGTGCCCATGTAAAATTAACTTCTGAATCTTTGGATTTGTAACTGCCGGTTCCAAACTTTGACATGTAAATACCAGCGCCAATTTGTGGTTCGGCATACAAGCCTTTTACGCTGCCACCAAAGTCGTGACGGTAGCCGCCAAGAATAGGGATAATACTTACATTGGAACTGCTGTAGTATTTATAGCCAAAATTAGAAAAGCCGGTAGTGGCGGTAATAGCACCATTGTCGGTAATGCCAAATATTGCTTTTCCATTTACGCCAAAACCTACTTTGGCAGCATCGCCAAAGGCGCCGGCTGGCAGTCCAAGTTCAACACCTGCACTTATTTGTTTAGTACCTTTTTGTGCGTTTGCTCCAACGGTAACTGCTGCAATTAATACGATTGCTAAGAAGATTTTTTTCATAACGTTTAGGGTTTTTATGTGTTTTTTAAAAGTGATGCAAAGAAAAGGTGGCAGGATGCCTAAGACAAGTATTTTAGTGATGAACGGTTGTATAACCACAACTAAAAATGTAATGTATATTGCCTGCCGATAATACGCATACATATATGATTGCTGCAAGCCAAACCAACAAGAATAACGATTTATTATACCAGATAGCACTCACACTTGTACCCAACATAGGACCTGTACAGGCAAAGGTTTTGACAGAACATTTCGGCGATGCAGCAAGCATCTTTAAAGCCTCCATAAAGCAACTGAGCGCCGTTGAAAATATTGGTGAAATAAAAGCAAGAAGCATTAAAAATTTCAATGATTTTGCTGCTGCCGAAACAGAAATTGATTTCATAGAAAAGTACAATATTCAGCCACTGTTTATGACGAACGGTAATTATCCTAAACGGCTGCTGAACAGCTATGACGCACCTGTATTATTATACTATCGTGGCAATGCCGATTTAAATGCGCAACGCATCATCAGCATTATTGGTACCAGGAGCAATACCGAGTATGGAAAAATAATAAGCGAAAAATTAGTAACCGATTTAAAAGCATTTTCACCACTTATTATAAGCGGACTTGCATTTGGTATAGATGCCATTGCACATAAAGCAGCTATGCAAAACAACCTCGGTACCGTTGCAGTGCTTGCACATGGGTTGCAAACGATTTATCCGGCACAACACAAAAGCCTGGCAAAAGAAATGACACTACACGGCGGCGTTCTTACAGAATTTACTTCTTCTACAAAACCCGACAAGCACAACTTTCCGCGGCGCAACCGCATTGTGGCCGCTATTGCTGATGCAACGATTGTTATTGAAACAGCTATCCGCGGCGGAAGTATGATAACGGCAGAATTGGCGAATAGTTATAACAGGGATGTATTTGCTGTACCCGGCAGAATAACTGATACTAAAAGTGCCGGCTGCAATTATCTGATACAAAACAACAAAGCCATTTTGCTTACCGATGCAAAGCAACTGGCAGAAGAGCTGGGCTGGCAAATGCCTGTAGTAAAAAAGAAAACACAAAGAGAATTATTTATTCAGTTAACAGACGATGAACAAACAATTGTAGATATTCTAAAAGAAAAAGATAATGTACACATTGATGAGCTGTACCTGCAAAGCGGGCTAAGCAGCAGCGCAGTTGCAGCAGCTATTCTAAACCTCGAGCTACAAAACATTGTGCTCAGCCTTCCGGGAAAAATATATAAATTGTCCTGAGTTTTATGTGAGCCACAAAGACACAAAGAACTACTAAAAATTCTTACGGCAACAAAACGATTGCTTATTATTTACTGTTCCTTTTGCCTTTGCGGTTCAAAAACGGTGCAAACAGCTCATACTTTTTAAAATCTGTTCCATGTGCATTCACCGTTTAGCACATGTGTTTTGCCGCTTTTATAATATCTTTTTCACTGTACTGCTTTATCTTATCTTTCCATAAAAAATTATACTAAGTGAATGTACTAAGCATCCAAAACTTAAGTAAACAATACGGCGCCATTCAGGCGCTCCGAAATGTATCTTTTGAAGTACCGGAAGGCAGTGTATTTGGCATTTTAGGCCCTAATGGCAGTGGCAAAACAACGCTGCTGGGCATTGTATTAAATATACTGAAAGCCTCTTCGGGCACAGTGTTATTTTACGACCAGCCATTAACAAACGACATACGTAAAAATATTGGCACCTTGCTCGAAACACCCAACTTTTACCATTATTTATCTGCCGAAAGAAACCTCGCCATTGCAGCCGAAATAAAAGAAAAAGGTAAAGAAAATATAGATGCAGTGTTGCAACAGGTAAATTTATATGAGCGTAAGAAAAGCCGTTTCAACACCTATTCTCTGGGTATGAAACAACGCCTTGCAATTGCCTCCGCATTGCTCGGCAACCCCGATGTATTAATTTTTGATGAACCAACCAACGGACTTGATCCGGTGGGTATTGCCGAGATAAGAGATTTGATAAAAAGGTTGGCGGCTACCGGCAAAACCATCATTATGGCAAGCCACCTGCTGGATGAAGTGGAAAAAGTGTGTACGCATGTAGCTATTCTTAAAAAAGGCACCTTACTTACTGCCGGCGCAGTAGATGAAGTGCTGCAAACCGAAGATATTGCCGAAGTAGCAGCTACCAATATGCAAGCTTTGGCCAACACACTGCAAACAATGAATAGTTATACTTCGATGAGTAAAAATGAAACGGTTATTCAGTTGAAATACCCTGCCGGTACTGCCAATCTCGAAGCAATTAATCAGTATTGCTTTAATAAGGGTATTGTATTGAACCATTTGCAACTAAAAAAGAAAAGCCTCGAAACCAAATTTCTCGAACTCACTAATCAATAACTGCTATGTTGCATCTCTTAAAAATAGAATGGCTGAAAATAAAATACTACCGTACCTTTTGGATATTGAGCGCCTTATTTGCCTTAAGCCTTTATGGTGTAAATGAGATTGTTTATACGGCACAGCACAATGCTTTTGCCAGTGCACCACAGGCACAGATGCTTATTGGCACACCGCCATTTCAGTTTCCCGAAGTATGGCATACCATAAGTTATGTAAGCAGCTATTTGCTGTTCTTTCCGGGACTGATTATTATCATTTTAATGACCAATGAATTCTCGTATAAAACACACCGGCAAAATATCATTGACGGGCTTAGCCGCACCCAATTTATTTATGTAAAAATGATGTTGTGCGTACTCATTGCACTGGTCTCCACAATCATTGTTGGCCTGGTTGCATTCTTTTTCGGTATGTATGAAAATGCTGCTGCCTTCAGCTTTCAAAATGTACAATATATAGGCATGTTTTTCATCCAAACGCTTAGCTATACTGCGGTTGCCTTGGTAATTGCTACTTTGTTCAGGCGCTCGGGCATAGCCATAGGTATTTATTTTTTATATGCCGAAATACTTGACCAGTTGTTGTCGCTTGCTGCCAGCCATTACCTCAACAATGCAGGCCAATATTTTCCGCTCGAAAGCAATGATAATCTGATTCCGTTTCCCTTGTTCAAAAATGCGAAAGAGCAGATTATAGAGCCGGCAAACGTTACATACATGCTTATTGCGGCAGCCGTTTATTTAGCCATTTATTTTTTTGTATGTAAAAGAAAAATGGAAACGGCTGATTTGTAAAATATTTTCCGAACTGTTCATTTATAAAAGTACAAAAACGTAAGCCATCTGGTACAGCCGGATGGCTTTTGAATTTGGTGATAGGTTGTTGCAAAACATTCACTGCTGCGTACTACGAATTTTTACTATTTTCAGTAAAGCATTACTCCGGTTTATGAACTGGCATATATCATTTTCTTCCCGCAAAAGCTGCACGGCTGTTGCATTATTTCTTTGCTTTTTGCTATGCCGCCACCCGGTTGTTGCGCAATGCAATGGCACAATAACCACTTATCCATACGAGGAAGATTTTGAAAATCTCAGTGCCGGCTGGACAACTGATGGCAGGAGTGCAGATTGGGCTTGGGGCACACCACAAAAGCACATTATTAAAAGTGCAGCCAGTGGTATTAAGTGCTGGATTACCGGCGGACTTACCAAAGATGCATACAACAATAATGAACGCTCTTACCTGCAAAGTCCCTGCTTTGATTTGACTGCTCTAAATTATCCTTATATCCGCTTCAAAGTCTTTTGCGATACCGAACGGGACTGGGATGGTGCCAACCTGCAATACTCGCCCGATAATGCAAGAACATGGATAAAGATTGGCTATTTTGGTCAGCCCAAAGATTGCATTAACAGTGGCTGGTACAATTGCAAAGACATTTACTTTGTAAGTGAGCAGGATGGCTGGAGCGGCGGAGATACTACCGGCGGAAAATGGACAACAGCACAAATAAAATTACCGTTTACCGGCGGCACCAACAAGACGGTTATGTTCCGGTTTTATTTTGGTGCGGGCGACAAAAACAACAACTACGACGGCTTTGGTATAGATGATTTTTTTATGGGTGAAACACCTGATGGGGCTAATATATCTTTCAATTATAGTTGTGTAAGTGAATCAACGATTAGCTTTACAGCCGATGCATCTCCTTGTCTTACCAATTTACAATGGGATTTTGGTGATGTAGTTTCCGGCAGCGCCAATCAGTGGAACGGCGAAATGGCAACACATACTTTTTCCGCACCCGGCAACTACCTCGTAAATCTTACTGCCACCGACAACAATGGAATTGTTTTAACCCAAACCAATAGCATACACATTATTGCTGCATCTGTAAAAATCGTAACACCCATTACATGTGCAGGCGATACTGCCCATGTGCAGGCCGTTGTACAAGGTGATGCCAGTACTTACCAATATAACTGGAATACATCGCCCTACATTACAACGCCTGATGCTGCTTTACCTGCCGGCAATTTTATGCTGGAAGTAAGTGGTGAAAACACCTGCCCGGTTCAGGTGCCCGTTACCATTGCTGAGCCAACGCCACTGCTTACCGGAACGGCTGTTGTGCAGCCTGATTGTAATAAAAACAATGGCAGTATCCTGGTAAATGTGTCCGGTGGTACAGCGCCATACAGGTATAACTGGCAGCCGGGGATAAGCAATACTGCTGAGGCTGATAACCTCCCGGAAGGCGGCTATACTATAACCGTTACAGATAAAAATTTATGCTCAGCAACGGTTAATGCTACATTGCAGCCTGCCGCTATGGCACGGCTCAACTTAGGCAACGATACCACCACCTGCTATGGCGAACTACTTACTTTAAGTGCCGGAGATTTCAACACCTATATATGGGATGATTTAAGTAATAAGTCACAGCGAAAAATTGATAAAGCCGGGGTATATTATGTAACAGTAACAACCGCCGACGGCTGTATTGTTGCTGATACCATAAAGATAACCAATGATTGTGGGGATGTTTATTTTCCATCTGCATTTACACCCAATGGCGATGGGCTAAATGATGTTTTTGGACCTGCTGGAAATATTACTTTACTCAAGAAATATACATTACGCATTTACAACCGTTTGGGTGCACTTATCTTCACCAGTAAAGCGCCAGCACAAAAATGGAGCGGTATGTATAAAAATGCTACAACAACAGGCACTTATATTTACGTAGCATCTTATGAGTACAACGGTGTACAAAAAATAAGTAAAGGCATGTTGGTGCTTTTACGGTAGAAAATAATTACACTAAAGAAAAGGAATTTTTATCAAAATATTATCCTGAATACATTTTCGGTTTAGCATTTACACAACGAAGTTTTTACACAAAACGGAATAGCTTTGCAGCGCAATGGCAGATTTTTTAAACAGTAACTGGCAAAAGCGCTCGGCAGACCATCAAAAGCAATACAAGCAATGGCTGCAACGTGCTGATAAAAATAAAGTGTTGAAGCAATTGCCCGATGCACACGAAGCAGCTTTTGAAAATGTCAACTGTCTAAATTGTGCTGCCTGCTGCAAAAACTATTCGCCGCGTTTTAAAACACCCGACATCAAGCGCATCAGCAAGCATTTAAAGCTGAAAGAAAGTGTTTTTATAGATACGTATTTGAAGCTGGATGAAGAAGGCGATTATGTAGTAAAAAGCACGCCTTGTTCTTTTCTTGGCGCCGACAATTATTGCACTATTTATGATGTACGTCCTTCCGACTGCGAGCGTTTTCCTTACACCGATGAGGATGTGTTATTGAAACGTCCGAATATTACATTAAAAAATTCCACATTCTGTCCTATTGTAGTTTTTGTGTTGGAGAAACTAAGCAAAGCCCCCAACCCCTAAAGAGGAGCTTGGATATAGCCTGGTTTGTCGGAATGTGATTTCTAATTTAAAATTATTCCAAAAAGATTTTTATTACACCACGGGTGCAGCAATGTACCTTACCATACAAATTTATTTTGTAAAGATGATTTTAAAAATCAATCTACAAATATCTACGCAGCATCCAAACTCCCCTTTAGGGGCTGGGGGCTGCACCTTACATTTGCACCCGTGAGACATAAGCAAAAACCTGTTATTTTATCAAACGTTTTAGTAGAAAATTATGCTGCAGAAGGCAAGTGCATCAGCCGTGTGGAAGGCAAAGCTGTGTTTATAGAGAATGTAGTGCCCGGCGATGTAGTGGATGTGCAGTTGTATAAAAACAAAAAGGACTGGGCTGAGGGTTTTCCGCTGCATTTTAAAAAATATTCAACCGAAAGAGTACAGCCTTTTTGCAGGCATTTTGGTGTATGCGGTGGCTGCCAGTGGCAGCATTTGCCTTATGAAAAACAGTTGCAATACAAGCAGCAACAAGTGGTAGATAATCTTACCCGCATTGGTAAAATACAACTGCCCCAAATACAGTCTATTGCCGGTTGCCAGCACACCATTCGCTATCGCAACAAGCTGGAATATACCTTTTCTAACAAGCGCTATATTCCCGATGAGGAATTTAAACAACTGAGCCGCGAAGAAGCCGCCAGTGCGCATTACAAAGATGTAGCGGGCTACCATGCAAAAGGTGTGTTTGATAAAGTAGTGGAAATTGATATTTGCCACTTGCAGGAGGAGCCAACCAATGCGTTGCGTAAAACCATTGCACAATATGCAAAAGATAACCAGTTGCCTTTTTACGACATCAAAGGGCATCACGGCTGGCTGCGCACAATGCAGGTACGCACAACAACAACCGGCGAACTCATGGTAAATGTGGTGGTTGGCTACGAAGACAACCAACATCAGCAGGCATTGCAAACACTATTGCTACAACAATTTCCTCAAATCACTACTTTATTATTTACCATTAATACCAAAAAAAATGATAGTTTGTACGACCTGGAGCCGCAAGTGGTGCATGGCAAGGGTTTTATAACAGAAAAGTTAGAAGACTATTATTTCAAGATTAGTCCGAAATCTTTTTTTCAAACCAATAGTTTGCAGGGCGAAGTACTGTACGCTATTACACGCCAGTTTGCAGAATTGGATGGCACGCAAACGGTGTATGACTTATATTGCGGCACTGGCAGTATTGGTATTTTTGTAAGTGCTTTGGCAAAAAAAATTATTGGGGTAGAAATGGTAGAAGAAGCCATAGCAGATGCACGCGAAAATGCAGCACTCAACAATATCAACCATGCGCAGTTTTTTACCGGCGATGTAGTAACGATATGCAACGATGACTTTTTTGCGGAGCATGGCCGTCCTGATGTGATTATTACCGATCCGCCGCGCGCCGGTATGCACGAAAAACTGGTAAATAAACTGCTCGATATTGCGGCACCGCTTGTTGTGTATGTAAGCTGCAACCCGGCTACCCAGGCGCGCGACCTGGCACTGCTGGATGCAAAATATGCAGTAACGCGCGTGCAGCCGGTGGATATGTTTCCGCATACATTACACATTGAGAATGTGGTGCAATTGAAGTTGCGGTAAAACAATGTGCATAATTTTTGCAAAAATACTTGCCGGTGCAACTATGTATTCGGCGCGCTTGTCTCGTATATTTAGATACAAAGAAAAATACCAGCACACACATGACTGAATTTAGACCCGGACGTTTTCAGATTTTACCTACGGTTATTAAAAATTTATTGATCATTAATGGGCTGGTATTTCTGGCACAGAATGTATTTGGCGACAGACTTGGCTTTTCGCTCAACGATGTGTTTGCCCTGCATACCTTTCAAAGTCCCTTATTTAAACCCTGGCAGTTTATCACGCACATGTTTATGCACGGCAGCCTTGCGCACATTTTCGGCAATATGCTTGCATTGTGGATGTTTGGTGCCGTACTGGAAAATTTGTGGGGACCAAAACGTTTTTTGATTTTTTACATAGTGTGTGGTTTGGGCGCTGCCTTGTGCCACATGATTGTGTTGTATGTTGAAACCCATAACTTGCTACAGCAGTATAATGCATTGGGTTATGCTGAACAACAGGCGTACAGAGACAGGGTCTTTGCAATTATTGACGAGCCTACTTTAGGTGCATCAGGTGCAGTGTTTGGCTGCCTTGCGGCATTTGGATATTTATTTCCGAATACATATATCTATTTGTACTTTTTGTTTCCAATAAAAGCCAAATGGTTCGTCATTATGTATGCGGCTTTTGAATTGCTAACCGCTATTCAAAACAGTGCGGGCGATAATGTAGCACACGTGGCGCATCTTGGCGGTGCATTGGTTGGATTTATTTTAGTATATTTCTGGAATAAAAATAACCGCCGGAATTTTTATTAAAACTTAACAGGATTTCCGACATTTAATAAGCAATTTTGAAAACTTTATATATTTATGGGTGTGATGCAACAGAACAGACGGAATTCTATTTTGCTGGGCGCCGACAATAATGCATTGGTGTGGCTCATCGTCATTAATGCGGTTGTTTTTGTGCTGATTAGTTTTATAAAAATCATTTATGTTTTAGCCGATGCCGGTGGCTTGCCTCAGTTTTATACACAGGTGCTCGATTGGATTACGCTGCCCGCGCAGGCAGGCAAACTGTTTGCCCGTCCTTGGACCATTTTTACCTATATGATTACCCACGATAGTGTATGGGGGCTTATCAGCACCTTACTATGGCTGTGGGGATTTGGCTATATACTGCAAGACCTTACCGGCAACAAAAAAATTATTCCGTTGTACATCTACGGCGGACTGGCAGGCGCCTTGTTTTTTGTACTTACTTTTTATGCTTTCCCCGCTTTACGTGCAAATATTGGCGCGGTACACCCTATGATTGGCGGCGGCACTGCTGTAATGACTATTGCCGTAGCTACCACTACTTTTGCACCCAACTACCGGCTGCTGCCCATGCTCAACGGCGGCATACCACTGTGGGTGCTTACGCTTATTTTTGTTGCATTTGATTATGCTACTGTTGCAAGTGGCAATGCAGGCACAGCGGTAGCACACTTAGCTGGTGCAGGCGTGGGTTATTTGTATGTAAAACAATTGCAAAAAGGCAGAGACCCGGGTGCATGGATGATAAGCCTCGCCAACTGGGTAAACGACCTGTGCAATCCAGATAAAAAATACAATAAACCATCCATCAAACAGCAGATATTTTATAAAACAACCAAAAAACCGTTTGAAAAAATGTCCCGTTTTTCACAGCAGCGGCTGGATGAAATACTGGATAAAATAAACGAAGATGGTTACTCCTCCCTGAGCAATGACGAGAAAGAATTTTTGAAAAAAGCCAGCAAAGAAGATTTTTGATAAACCTTTATAATGAAGCATTTTTTAAAGGTTTGCTGGATACTGTTTTGTTCTGTTTTTTCAGTAATCTTCCTTATTGCAGCCTGCAGCAGATTTATACCGCCTGCCGTTTTTAGCTATATCATATTTTTTGCTATTGCCTTTCCTTACCTGTTTGCAGCCATGATAATTTTGGCTGTTATCAGCCTGTTCATCCATAAAAAATTGGGTTATGTTTTACTGACATTGCTCGTAATTGGATTATATAATTTATCCCAAACAATAGCTGTATCTCCGGGCAGCCATTGGAATGCTGCTAAAGAAAGGAATACTTTGCGTGTCCTTACCTGGAATGTGGCTGATTTTATAAATGCCCATCCCCTGTCTTCTCATAAAGGCGAGACCAGAAAAGAAATGCTGGAAATGATTACAGGCTACAACCCCAATGTATTGTGCCTGCAGGAATACAATACATTGGTGGGCAATCCAAAACTTGCCAGTGTAAGAAAAGAACTGGATTCGCTCGGGTATAAGTACATTCTTCAATCCAACGACCGGATCACCAAAACTCCATGGGCAACGCTGTACCAGGGTGTTGCGATTTGCAGCAAAACACCATTTGTAGATTCAGGGCAAATACATTTTACATACGACGGCCGCAACGAGAGTATGTTGTATGCCGATGTGATGCTGCAAGGCAAAAGAGTACGCGTAGCTACGGCACATTTATTCTCCTTTTTTCTTTTTCCAGAGTCGGATTATGGCTACGACGGTGGCGAGCGCCACATGATGAAGAAGTTATATTCTTATAAAGATAATGTTCAGCAAAGAATGCGCAATACCGAGGTAGAGCATCAGCGCGAGGCAACCATTATCCGCAACGTGCTGGATACCAGTTCTTACCCGGTAATTTATTGTGGCGATATGAATACAGTACCTACTTCTTATCCTTATCGCATTTTGAAAGGCGACCGGCAGGATGCTTTTCTTAAAAATGGCAATGGAATTGGTAATACTTTTTATAAAATAGCACCAACACTGCGCATAGATGTATGCTTTGCCGATACTGCTTTTGAGGTGCTGCAATGCAAGGTGGCAGAGCGAAAATTATCAGACCATTATGCCGTAGTAACAGATGTTTGCTGGAAGCAGTAAATAAACACTTTGATTGTCTTACATTTACGGTATGGCAGGCAGCTTAGTAAGAAAACTGGTTAGAAAAGTATGCAGCTTTATCACTATTCTTTGCTGCATTACTTATTTAATTTCGTGCCTGTTGCCGTATCTCAACCCGGCTACATGGTGGTTTATCGGCTTTTTAGGCTTAACCTTTCCCTATCAGGCTACGCTGCTCATCTTTGCTGTTATTTTCTGGCTCATTGCCAAGCCCCGCCTGGCACTCATTCCGCTTATTACATTGCTGATTGGTTACAAGCAGATAAGTGTATTATTTGCCATGCACCCAATGCAGGATTTTGTGGAAGCAAAAAGTGATTCAGCCATCCGTATTGTGGACTGGAATGTGGGCAATATGTACGGACTGAGCAATAGCAGCGACATACGCAAGCACAACCGTACCGAAATAGCCGGCGCTATTTTAAAACTGGATCCTGATATTATTTGTTTACAGGAATTTAACCATTCTACCAGGCAAGGCGAAGAGGCTAACAACATCGGGTTGTTTTCGGATAAATACCCGCATTATTATTTTGCGAAAGATGTAAATAAAAATGATGGCTATTACCAGTATGGTTCTATTATTTTTTCGAAATATCCCATCATTAATTCAGCCAGAATTCCCTACCCGCATGGCAGTGTGGAAAGCCTCATTTATGCTGATGTTTTGTTAAATGGCGATACGGTTCGCCTCTTTACCTCGCACCTGCAATCTTTTAAATTTACCAGCAGTGATTATGAAGACATGGACCGCATTAAAGAGCAAAACAAAGAAGCACTGGAAGCTTCTAAAAACATCATCACCAAAATGAAATATGCCTTTCAGCGGCGTGGCGAGCAGGCTGATGTAGTGCGCGAAGCACTTAGCCAATGTAAGTACTCTTCTATTATGTGCGGCGATTTTAATGATGTGCCCAATTCTTACACCTATTTTCGTATCCGCGGCTTGCGGCGGGATGCTTTTTTAGCCAAGGGTTTTGGCATTGGCAAAAGTTTTAATGCGCTGGCTCCTACCCTGCGTATAGATTATATTTTACCCGATACTACTTTCAATATTCACCAGTTTGATATGGTGGACGAAGATTTAAGCGACCATTCGATGCTGGTAACAGATATAAGTTTGAAGAAAAAGACTGGTAGAAGAAACAAGATTCAAGATATAAGCTACAAGGTTCAAGATACAAGCAGTAAACAGCAAGCTTCGGGTAGCAAGAAGTAAGCGTTGGGTCCTGAATATTGGAGTCTTAAAATATATACCTCTAGTCTCGTTTTTTGTTTTGTTCTCAGGTCTTTTCCTTATCCTTTAAATCTTGTGCCTTTCATAATTAAATTTCCCTTTACCTAATCTCCTTTTATCTTCGCGCTATGCTTAAAGTATATAATTCTTTAACCCGCCGCAAAGAAGTATTTGAGTCCTTAATTCCCGGATATGCAGGCATGTATGTGTGCGGACCAACTGTAAGCGGTGAAAGCCATTTAGGCCATGCGCGACCTTATATTACGTTCGATGTAGTGTACCGCTATCTCATGCACTTAGGATACAAAGTACGTTATGTGCGCAACATCACCGATGCCGGCCACTTTGAGGAAGAAGGTCGCGAAGCCGAAGATAAAATAAGCAAAAAAGCCGTTATAGAAAAGCTGGAGCCCATGGAACTGGTACAAAAATATACCAACTTGTTTCATTGGGCATTTGAGCGGTTTAATACGTTGCGCCCGAGCATAGAGCCGACTGCAACCGGGCATATTGTAGAGCAGATAGAAATGATTAAAAAGATTATTGAAGACGGTTTTGCGTATGTAGTAAACGGCTCGGTTTATTTTGATGTAAAAAAGTATAATGAAGTATTTGCACAAAAAGGGCTACCGTATGGTATTTTAAGTGGTCGTGTATTGGAAGAAATGCTGGAAACCACGCGCGAGCTGGACAACCAGGAAGAAAAAAGAAATAAAACTGACTTCGCTTTGTGGAAAAATGCGCCGCCGGAACACATCATGCGGTGGCCAAGTCCCTGGGGTGAAGGCTTTCCCGGCTGGCATATTGAGTGCTCGGCAATGAGCCAAAAGTATTTGGGCGACCAGTTTGATATTCATGGCGGTGGTATGGACTTGCAGTTTCCGCACCACGAAGCCGAGATAGCACAGAGTGCAGTATGCAATGGCAGAATACTGGCCAAGTATTGGATGCACAACAACATGATTACCATCAATGGTAAAAAGATGGGTAAGAGCTATAATAACGTCATTAAGTTAAGCGAGCTGTTTACCGGCAATCATCCAATGCTCGACCAGGCTTATCATCCCATGACTATTAAGTTTTTTATTTTGCAAACGCATTATCGCTCTACGCTCGATTTTAGTAATGATGCATTAAAAGCAGCCGACAAAGGCTTGAAACGTTTGTGGGAAGCGTATGAAAACTTAAATAAGTTGACAAACGACAGCGGACAGATGACAGATAAAAACAATGAAAAGTCAACTGTTAACCAGCAACCGTCAACTGAAGAAAATTTGGATGTTAAAATTGTAAAGCTCGTAAACGAGTTTGAAGAATTTATTAATGATGATTTTAACACGGCTAAAGTATTAGCCAATATGTTTGAGCTGGTGCCCATTATTAATGGCATTAAAGACAAGCACATAGCTGCAGATACCATTAGCACTTCCACATTGCAGTTGCTACAGCAGCAAATGAAAATATATGTTGAAGATATACTGGGACTGCAAAGCATTCAGCAACACAACAATACACAACTCAACGGCATCATCGAACTGATGATTAACCTGCGCAAAGAAGCACGGCAAAAGAAAGACTATACCCTGAGTGATAGAATAAGAAATGAATTGGGTGCTTTAGGTATCCAGTTGAAAGATGAAAAAGACGGCAATATCAGCTATACAATTGGATGAACGTATGTAGAAAGGAAAATAACAAATATCCGCATACCTATTTATCCTGTTAATCTCATAAATACAGGCTCAGACGTTTTCCACATGGCAATGCGCCGCTTTTTTGCAACTGCGGTAATTAAAATAATGTGCCGTTACAATAAAGAATACTGCTGGTGGCAACAACCATAGCTGCTGCTCGTGCCACACTTGCTTGGCGCATAAAAACAGGATGCCGAAAGTAAAAATAAATAAAGGCGTAAGCTGGCGATGGTGTTTTTTATAACCATGATACAATGAATAAACACCAACAGCGGCAGCAATCATTATCATTACAATTTCGAAGCCGGCATTATCTATAATTTCCACGCCAAAAACAGGCAGGCTGGTAAGTACCAGCGGCAGCACCGCGCAATGGATAGCACAGGCTATCGAAGCAGAAATACCAAGTACATCCCAGTTTAACTTCAAACGCATACTGCAAATGTAAAGCAGGCAGTGCAGTATTTTGCAACAGAGTTGCAAATATTTTTCTAATAGAATGTTAGCATTGCAAAACTGCTACACAAGTGGTGTAACTTTGAGGTTATGAAGCGCAAAAAACTATTGACCTACAGCTTATTTTTTGCAGGTCTGATTGCATTGTTTCTCTTTTTTGTTTTTTGGGGCACCGATAACTGGAAAACAAGCCTGCCAACGCTATCGGCTGTACAACCATTTTCTTTTACTGCCGAGAATGGAAAAACGTTTACAGATAAGGACATGCAGGGAAAAGTGTGTGTAGTGAATTATTTTTTTACCACCTGCAAAGGCATCTGTCCACGCATGAACGGCAATATGAAGAAAGTATATGAGGCGTTTAAAGATCAACCCGATTTTATGATTGTATCGCACACCAGCGACCCCGAAACAGACTCTGCCGCTACGCTACTGAAATATGCAGAAAAGATGAAGGTAGATACTCATAAATGGGTTTTTCTTACGGGACGCAAAGACAGCCTTTACCAACAGGCACGCAACAGCTATTTGCTGGATGATCCTAAAAACAGTGTAAAAAATATTGACGACCAGTTTTTGCATACGCAGTTTTTTGCACTCGTTGACAAAAATGGTAATGTGCGCGGGCAGATTTACGACGGGCTGAAAACGTCGGACTTAAAGCAGTTGGAAAGCGATATTAACACGCTGTTGAACGAGCCGGAAACCAACACCCATTTTGTAAATGGTATGTTTACCAATAATCCTTAATGTGTTGCTTTATGAAAGAGGGAATAACTAATATTTTAAAGAAAAGCGGGCTAAGCCTTACCGATAGCCGCAGGCGCATATTGCAATTATTTCTGGAAAGCAACAATGCCCTGGCACATGCCGATATAGAAAAACTGAGCAGCGACCAGTTTGACCGCGTAACCGTTTATCGCACGTTGCAGACTTTTGTAGAAAAAGGTATTATTCACACCATTCCATCGGCAGATAATGCAGTGCGTTATGCATTGTGCCAAGATGAATGCAGTGCTGGTCATCACCATGATGAGCATGTCCATTTTGTATGCGATGTATGTGGCGCTACCTTTTGCCTGCAACATACCGCTATTCCACAGGTGCAATTGCCTAACGGTTTTAAGCTGCGCCAGGTAGATGTGTTAGCCAGTGGCAAATGCAATCAATGTGCTTAAGTATTTCAATCATCTTATTGTAAAGAATAGTATAAAAACACCTCGCGGTGTTTTTTCTTTTTAATGATACGAAGGGTATAATAAGAATTGAGCTTTTAAACGAGTCCGTTTTTCACCGCAGAGCAATAGGCGTCTGATCGCAGAAGTACGTAGCGGCTTCTATCAGCTTATCAGCAAAAAATCAGAAAAATCATGATCCAAAATAATCAGGAAACCTCATTATTGTAAACTCATTTTTGTAATTTTATTTTTATTGTTAAGGCAACCATTATTACAGTCATTCGTACTTACCTACAAAAGCCGTCCCCATTGAGTTTGAAAGACCTCAGCAAAGTAATACAAGCATGTATAAAGCATGAATCAAAGTGTCAGAAGATACTTTACGAAGCGTATTACGGTTATGCATTAAAGATTGTTTTCAGGTACATCTATCGTTACGAGAAAGCTGTGGATGTGGTAAATGATGGTTTTGTAAAGCTCTTTATACACTTTGACAGGTTTAGTGCAGAAGACGATGCATTTCTGGAACCGAAGCTAATGGGATGGATACGGAAAATAATGATTAATTGTGCGATAGATGCGCTGCGTAAAAATGAAATGCTTCCAGAAGCAGGATTGATTCCGGGGGCGGTGTGGGAAGACACTGATAAAAGTGATAATGCAGACCAGTTGCTGTTATATAAAGAAATTATTGTTCAAATAAAAAAGTTACCTCCCGTGTACAGGGCTGTGTTTAATATGTATGTAATTGATGGTTTGAGCCACCAGGAAATAGCAAACGCGTTGGGTATATCGGTTGGCACGTCTAAGTCTAACCTGTGGAAAGCACGTCATTTATTACAAAAATACATCAACGGTCAGGAGGAGTTGGAAGCATGTTGAACTTAAACAATGATATGGACGATTTGATACGGCAGTCAGCGGATGACTATCCTTTGAAAACAGGCGGTAGTGACTGGGAGAAGGTAGCCACTGGTATGCAAGCTGCTATGCAACAGAAACCATCGAACCGAAAAAGGTATTGGTGGCTGCTCTTGCTTTTACTTCCATTATTAATAGCAGTTCCGGTTTATTATTATAATAAGGAATTTCAAAAACCAGTTACTTCTTCAAACACAACAGCAACTGATACAACAGTGCAGCAACAAGGTTCAAATACGATAATAAACAATGCCGATAAAGCACCAGAGCAGGCTATTGCAGGTACTGATGTACCCGCTTCGCAAGCAAAAGAAATGGGTAGTGCAGGGAAGAAAAAGGACTTGCTGCGCGGCAATCATTTTATAACAAGTACAACAACCGAAAGGAACAATAATGAGAACATTTTAGAAAGTAGAAATAATAAAACAATAGCAACCATTGATGAAAGTAACGATAACAACAATAGCCGTCAGTTTATACTGCCTGCCGATGTAATTGCAGGTAATAATAGTAATACAAATAATAGTAGTAATAATAACAATTACTCAGCAATTGAAAACAATAATAAAACAGCAAGCGATGCAATAATTGCAGGCAACGAAATAAAGAAGAACGCTACTGAAAAGAAAGATACAATTGCTGCAAATATTAATACTGATAAAGACGGCAAGGCAGTTGCTACACCACAAAAAGACAGCGTTGCAACTGCAAAAAGAATAAATCTGAAACATACAGCTCCGATAAAAGCAAAGGGTTTATATGCAGGTGCCGCCGCTGGGTTGGATGTTACAGCAGTTAAGTTTCGGGAGGTGGAAAAACCAGGCTATAGTGCAGCTTTGGTTGTAGGATACAGAATTAATAACCACTGGTCGGTAGAGTCGGGACTGATGTGGGATAATAAAAACTATTACAGCCCCGGCGAATATTTCGATAGGAAAAGAACCGATATCCCAACTACCACTTACATTCATTATGTATATGGCACTTGCCGCATGTACGAGGTGCCGCTGAATATTAAGTATGATTTCAACAGTAAAAAATTGAGTGGTTTTTATGTATCGGCCGGTTTATCTTCTTATATAATGAAAAAGGAAAATTACGAGTACCACGCTACCGGCAGCAGTGGCAATTATTATGTGGGTAAACGCGCGTATAAAAACTCAACAAACAATCTTTTTTCGGTAGCCAATATAAGCGGTGGTTATCAGTTTATTTTTAAAAACAACAATAGCCTGCGGGTAGAGCCTTACTTGAAGGTTCCGCTGAGAGGATTGGGCATTGGAAAGCTGCCATTCTCCAGCACCGGTATCTCCGCAGTTTATACGCTGCCGCTTCACAAATCTTTTTGATTGATTAAACACTTTGTACCATGCGAAAAAAAATATTTTTTTCCATCGGCATATTCATGCTTTGCCTCGTCGCTTATGCCTTTTATTTATACAATAAACCACATACCAGCGTAGCTGCTATGGCACCGGCAATTACCATCAGTGCAGCAGATTTATATGCAGCTTATGCGCAAAATGAAGCAGCAGCAAATCAACGTTTTTTGGATAAAGTACTATTAGTAAAAGGTACCGTAAGTGATGTTGCGCACACCGACAGCACGTTTACTATTTTGCTCGAAAGCAATGATATAGCCGGTGGTGTAAGCTGCAATGTAACAGCTAAAAATACTACTCCGGCAAGCATCAAAAACGGCGAGCCGGTATCAATCAAAGGCAGATGCACCGGTTTCTTAGCCGATGTAATGCTTGCCGATTGTGCAGTAGAAAAATAAATATTTACTCTAATTTATTAAACCAAAAATGTAGAATATGAGCAGGAAAACAGGCACATTGCTATGCCTTATTGCAGGAAGTATGATGCTGATTATCGGCTGTTCCAAAAGCAGCGAAGACCGGTTAACCACGCCCATACCACCATCGGATTGCGATACGGTAAACATGACCTATAGCAGCGATGTACAACCTATTTTAGAAGCCAATTGCTATAGCTGTCATGGCAACGGAAATGTGAATGGCGGCGTAACCTTAGACTCTTATACAGGTGTAAAATTGGTTGCAGATAATGGCTTGTTAATCGGCGTTATTACTCATGCTCCGGGCTATCCGCCTATGCCCGATGGCGGTGGTAAACTATCCGATTGCGACATCAATAAAATAAAAGACTGGATAAACAGAGGCGCATCAAATAACTAACTTTTTATTCTTTTTACTATGAAAAAAATATTGCTTTTCCTGCTGTTATTAATGGTGTATTGTTGTAGTTACAGCCAGGTATATCTTACCCGAACTGCCTATGTTGGCTTCTTTTCCAAAACACCGGCGGAGGATATAAAAGCTGTTAACAACCAGGTGTATGCTGCAGTAGATGCAGGCAAAAAGAACCTTGCTTTTTCGCTGCTGCTCAAGGGTTTTACGTTTACCAAAGAGCTGATGCAGGAGCATTTTAATGAGAATTATGTAGAGAGCGATAAGTACCCCAAAGCATCGTTTAGCGGCACTTATACGGGCGATGTGGACCTTACTAAAAATGGTGTGTATAATGTAACAGTACAGGGCAATCTTACCCTGCATAATATTACCAAAGCAATAACAACACCTGCTACCCTGGAAGTAAAAGATACGCACCTGATTGGAACCGCAACGTTTAAAGCAAAACCGGAAGATTTCAACATTACTATTCCATCATTGGTGCGAGGCAAAATTGCACAGGAAATAACCGTAAACATTAATGCTGATTGCACACTAAAACAATAAATCATGAAGCAACGCCTATTATTCCTTTTTGTTGTTATAATAACCGCCAATCGCCTGCAGGCACAGGATAGTACCCTGCTGAATATGCTGAGCGATTCGATGCAGGCTAATGAAAAGCCAATGCCGGTAAGAGGCACTTTCAAAGGATTGTATATTGTAAATATGAAAACGGTTGAATCGTCTGCGAGAGGCGCTTTGAACTTCCTGATTATGCACCGCTTTGGCAGGCTGAATGATGGCGCGTATAACTTTTTCGGACTGGATAATGCCTCCATTCGCTTAGGATTGGATTATGGCATTACAGACCGTTTGGCAATTGGTATTGGAAGAAGTTCTTTGGAGAAAACATTTGATGCCTATTTTAAATACCGTTTGTTGTGGCAAACCGATGGTTCCGAGCGAGTGCCATTATCGCTGAGCGTTTCAAGCGGGTTAACGAATTATACCTTAAAATTTCCTGATAAAACATATCTGAATGCACGCTACCGCACTACGTATGTAACGCAGTTGATTGCTGCCAGGAAATTCAGCTCGGCATTATCGCTGCAGTTGGTGCCGATGTGGCTGCATTACAATCTGGTACCTACAGTTAATGATAAGAATGACGTATTTGCCCTCAATGCAGGCGGTCGCATGAAGCTAACCAAACGTATGAGTATTTCTGCCGAATACAATTATTTATTGCCTGATCAGGTCAACTCTATAGACGTGCATAATGCGATATCATTGGCATGGGAAATAGAAACGGGCGGGCATGTATTTCAGTTAGTCTTTAGCAATGCACAAGGTATGACTGAGCCACAGGTAATTGCCCGCACTGCCGGCGAGTGGGGCGATGGTGATGTGTATTTCGGGTTTAATATTTCGCGCGTATTTAACATCAGTCATAAGGCCAAAAAGAGCGTGACGTATTAAGGCCACTTTTTTACTTTTTGTTATTGCTGCTGCTTAAAATAGGCCACATTTATTTGTTCAGTAGTAATCTATATTATAATACGCAAATTATAATACACAAAGGTTTTGCAGGCTGCAAAACCTTTGTGTATTATAGAGTTAGTTCTTAATTATTTAGTTTTTTGTAAACCATTTGTTGTGTTTTAAATGTATGATGCGTATTAGAAGGCCTCTTTCTCTCACCGCAAAGAGCATAAAAAGGAAGATTACGCTAAGAATAGCGCTGCGAAAAACGCTATTTACTCTTGTTCTCAGCGGTAAACATCATTATACATTTTGATACACGGCCAACTATTTAGCAGCATTCATTTTAGCTTTATAATTATTTTATTCAGTAGTTACTTTATTTTCTTTTTAATTTCACACTTACTCCGGCCGGCAATTTGCAATCATTCGATTATTACAGACGTTTTAAATAGCTACCATTTGAATACTATTCTTCAATCTAACGGAAATATGAAATTATTGTATAGCCTGATTGTCATCAGTTTATTTGCTTGTACAGAAAATGAACAGCAGCATACCTCTTTATCAAATTCAGATACTGTTACGGCTCCTTCTGCTTCCGAAAATAACAATGCAGATTCAACTTTTAAAAGGCAAAAACAGGCGGACACTTCAAAGCAGCGAAAAGGTTATTCCAATGCACGCTTCAAAGAGGTGACGGTACAAAAAGTGGGCGCAGATAAATACACGGTTCAGGGGAAGGCGCAAGTATTTGAGGCGACTTTTAGTTGGGTGGTTGAAGATGGACATAATGAACTTAAAAAGGGACATCAAATGACAGATGCCGGCGCACCAGCATGGGGGAACTTTAATTTCACTGTTGAAGTACAAAAAGAGAGACCAAACTCAACACTTATATTAATACTATTCGAAGCAAGCCCAAAAGACGGAAGCAGGCAATACGAACTGCCAATTGCACTTGAATAATGTAAGACCTGTTGCATACCTCAATAAGCACTTTATAAATATCGCAGACATTCTAAAATATAACGGATAAAAAATTATCCCCACCAAAAAGCAGCGGCTATCAAGCAATACAAGCCTACCAAAGCCAGCCCCTCAAGCCAGATAGATTCTCCATCAAAAACAATAAAGGCACTTACTATTACTGCCAGTGCAAGACAGGCGAGCAACATAGGCGTTAATACAAAAGATAAAACAGCGCCGCCCAAAACATAAGAAAGCAATACTAACAATGGGAACAATCCTAATGCAATCTGCAAAGAGCTATTCAGGATTACACTGATTGCATAATCGGGCTGATTGCGCATGGCAAGTTGAATGCCTACTAAGTTTTCAATAGCATTACCGGCAATAGCTACAATCACCAGGCCGGCAAAGATATCGTTGATACCTAGTGCGTGCATGGCAGGCTGTAATGCCTCTACAAACCAGTCCGACACAAAAGCCGCGCCCAGTCCACTGGCACCCAGCACAACAAGCGTCAACGGCAACGACCAGGAAGCTGCATGTTTCCTTGCAGCCTGCTCTTCGGGAACTACCGATTTATCGTTTTTTAAAAAGAAATAAGTACTGGCAACGAATAACAGGAGCAGAATAACCGCTACAAAAATATCCAGTGCATTAATGTGCCTTTCGGCAGAGGTGTGCAGTTGATGGGTAAGTGTAGGTATGGCAAGCGCAGCAAATGCCAGTATCATTAATGTTGATATCATCCGCGGCGGCTCTGATTTAAACCGCTGCGTGCCGTGCTTAAGACCACCCAACAGTAATGCCAACCCAAAAACCAGTACCGAATTGCCCAATATAGAGCCAATGAGTGCTGCCTGCACTACAGTATCCAGGCCTGCCCGTAAAGCAAAAATGCAAACAAATAATTCGGGGAGATTGCCCAATGCAGACTGCAAAATGCCGGTGGCACCCGGTCCCATACGGCTGCCCAGTTGCTCCGTAGCATCTCCCACAATCATGGCTATGAGCGTGAGCGCACCAGCGGTAACGATGAAGCCAAATACTGCATTGGCGCCGGTATAATGCAGCACGCCGGACAATGCGGTAACTACCAATGCAACCGCAATAATTACCTTTTCTTTTTTATTCATGGTATGGCAGCATTTTTATTTCCTTCCTGTATATGTTTTTCATTGCTACTGTTCCTGGGCTACACTTCACTTAGTAACAAATGTATTGTTTTTTCATCGCTGTTATTGTTTTATACAAGATGATATTCTAACTACAAATGTCCACAAGACGATTTGCCCTGAACAACGTGAAAGCTGCTGCCCAATCATAAATAGCTGCACGTTTTAATCGGTCTCTGTACTTGAGTGCGCTGTACTTACACCCTAAAGAACGGTAAGTTGTACTAACGCAATTACAATCTAAAATGTATAGCGGCAAAAAGTTAAGTTTAAGTAGTAAAGTCTTTTGCAACTGCGTGCAATAGCATAAATTTACAGGTTAGCTGCAATACTTCAGAACAGCTCACCATTATTCAATCTGCAAAGAATAGATGGTAATAATGCGAAAATTAGTTTTAAAAATGTCTAATTCAACTGACAGTTTTGAGGAACATTGCAGTATCACACTGTCGCATTCAGCCACTGCAATAGTCGCATTCACACTGCCGGGGCATTGAAGGTTGTTGCGAGATTTGTAGCTAATAAAATAATAACGATGAGAAAATTAGTTTTAGGAATGACCGTAACTGCCGACGGTTTTGTTTGCGGGCCTAATCATGAACTTGACTGGTTCATGCGGACGAGGGACAAATCAGTAAAGGACTGGATTGAAAAATCTCTTTGGGAAGGCGGCGTTCATATAATGGGCCGTTGCACATTTGAAGTCATGGCTCCCTATTGGGTCACTTCATCTGACCAACTTGCTGAACCAATGAACAGGCTTCCAAAAGTTATTTTTTCCAAAGGTGGTTTTGTTCCTAAAACAAGTTATGGTGACACAACCGGAGCCACTTCTCCCTATGCTTTTACGTGGGCAAATGCTGCTGTTGCAACCGACCTTGTTGCCGATATTACTAAACTGAAACAACAAGAAGGAAAACCTATTTTAGCTCATGGCGGGGCAAGCTTTGCCCAGGAACTCGTTAAGCATGGATTGGTTGACGAATACAGATTCGCCATTCACCCTGTTGTTATAGGAAAAGGAATTTCAATGTTTGCTACAATTCCACATCTGATAGACTTACAATTGGTAAGTTCTACTCCGTTTGTATCAGGAGCTATTATAAACATTTACACTACAAAAAATAATTAATACAGCAGCCAACATTACATTGACGTTATTAATTTAGCTACAGTTCCTATCTTCATCTTTTGTAAGTTTCTTCAGCATTGGATGTCGGCTGACGTGTTTCAAATTCAGCTATATCGCCAATGTGAAAATATTACTATCACCTTAATTCAACCATGCGTTCTACAAAGAAGATAATTTTAAAAACACTAAAACTGCTGCTCATTTTTTACGTTTTTATCTGCATTGTATTGTACTTCTTTCAGGAGAAACTCATTTTTTTTCCCGAAAAGCTGGACAAAAATTATCAATTCTCTTTTGCTCAGCCATTTGAAGAAATCAATATCAGAACCAACAATAATAATCAGTTGAATGGTTTACTATTTAAATCAGATAGTACAAAAGGGCTGGTGTTTTATCTGCATGGGAATGCAGGTTCTTTAAAACATTGGGGAGGCGTAGCAAAACGGTACATCAACCTGCATTATGATGTGTTCATTTTAGATTACCCTGGTTACGGAAAAAGCAGCAGTTCTATTAAAAACCAGGTACAACTATTTCATGATCTGCAAACTGCTTATGACGAGATGAAAAAGAGATATGTAGAAGAGCAGATTGTTGTACTTGGCTATTCCATCGGCACAGGGCCGGCAGCTAAAATTGCAGCTACCAATCATCCAAAACTGCTCATCCTGCAGGCACCTTATTACAGCATGACCGACATCATGCGACATACTTATCCACTCATTCCAGCACTTTTATTGAAATACAAATTTCAAACGAACGAATACCTCAAAAACTGCAAGATGCCGGTGGTAATTTTTCATGGAAACAAAGACGAGGTGATTTACTATGGCTCTTCCCTTAAACTAAAAAGCGAAATGAAGAGCGGCGATACGCTGATTACACTAAACGGACAAGGGCATGGCGGCATAACGGATAATCCTAAATACCTTGCTGCATTGAGGGCAATACTTAAATGACAAAAGTGGGTATCAACAGTCACTTAAAATGTAGCGGTTTACAGCAGCTATTCAGCATCAAAAATTCTGTTGCACTAATAGCTATATTTAAACGGATGTATGCAATTGCCGCTACTTAAATAGGCAATAGGCCGTCAGCAATAAAGCATCGGTAATTAATAGTTTTAGATAAATGCAACAACTATCTATAAGGCAAATAGAGCAGTTTATCAATGAAGGTTTTGTAAAGATAGAGAACGCTTTCTCTGCAGATGCTGCGGATGAATGTCGTGCCATTTTGTGGGAAGCCACACAATGTGATCCGTACAATACAGAAACCTGGATGCAGCCTGTAATTCGCATTGGAGAAATGGCGCATAAACCTTTCAGAAAAGCAGCAAACACCTCCATCCTTCATACTGCTTTTGATCAATTAGCAGGCAAAGGCAATTGGCTGCCTAGAGAAATGCTTGGATCATTTCCAATCCGCTTTCCCAGCAAAATACCCGCGGGCGATACCGGCTGGCATGTAGATGCCAGTTTTCCCGGAGAAAAAGCCTATGATTACTTAAGCTGGCGGATCAACATTCATTCCAAAGGACGGGCATTGCTGATGCTGTTTCTTTTCTCAGATGTTTCTATACAAGACGCACCAACCCTTATTAAGTCCGGTTCGCATATACACGTTGCAAGAATCTTGGCATCCGCAGGGGAGCAGGGACTTTCCTTTACGGAGTTAGCCCAAAAACTGGATGTTTTACCAGCAGGTGAAATAGTATTGGCTACAGGCAAGGCTGGAACTGTTTATCTATGCCATCCGTTTATTGTTCATGCCGCGCAAGACCACCATGGTACAAACCCTAAGTTTATGGCACAACCTGCCTTGCTAACGAAGAAAGATTTTAATATTTATAGAGAACCAGAAGATTGCTGTCCTGTAGAAAGAGCTATATTGAAAGGACTAAAATTGTAAATGCGCTGCCGCTAACCTTTTAAAAACCGGCAGCTTTTCAGTGTTGACTGAGAGTCTTCGCTTCCTAAATAAAAAGCACCCATAAAACGATTGTTTTATGGGTGCTTTTAGAAGTATTCTGTGATCCGGATTGGATTCAAACCAATGACCCACAGCTTAGAAGGCTGTTGCTCTATTCAGCTGAGCTACCGGACCTTTTTGAGGCAGCAAAGCTAAATTTTAATTAGTTTGCAACCAAACCTATTTAAGCATGGATGTAAAGATTGATCCAAGCTGGAAAGAAGCATTGCACAGCGAGTTTTCCAAACCGTATTTCCAGCAAATAGCGGCACATCTTAAAACCGAGAAAGCCACCGGTGCTATTATCTACCCGCCTGGCCCACTCATCTTTAATGCGTTTGATAAAACGCCATTCAACAAAGTAAAAGTAGTGCTGCTGGGGCAAGACCCATACCATGGTAAAGGACAGGCAATGGGGCTTTCTTTTTCGGTACCTGATGGTGTGAAGCTGCCCCCATCGCTACAAAATATTTTTGAAGAACTGCACAACGATATTGGTATGCCCATTCCGCACACCGGCAACTTGACGAAGTGGGCAGAGCAAGGCGTGTTTTTATTGAATGCCATCCTTACTGTAAGAGCCAAAGAACCGGCATCGCACCAAAAGATTGGCTGGCAGCAGTTTACCGATAGAGTAATACAAACTTTATCTGATGAAAAAGAAGGCATTGTTTTTTTACTGTGGGGCAAATTTGCACAGGAAAAACAAGTACTCATTGATGCCACCAAACACCACATTTTAAAGGCCGCTCATCCATCGCCATACAGTGCCGATAAAGGTTTTTTTGGCTGCCGGCACTTTAGCAAAACCAACAACTTATTGGTAAAAGAAGGAAAGGACCCGATAGACTGGAGCTTGCCGTAATATTCCTGAATGACTTTCCGGCAATCTGTATTGCATCGCATGTTTATGCTATTGCAATGCTATATAATCAAGGATAGTTTTGTTTCATCAATCACCATCAAACTGAACTTATATGAAACAGATCCGCCTTCAACCGCTTAACGAAACGTATCAACAACTCAGTACACTTTTGTGCAAGGCTGCATTAAGCCTTCAAACTACCGATTATACTGCAACAGCCAAGTGGGTGCGCCTCATTCAGCAGATAAAGAAAACCTGTATAATTTTTAAGAGCTATGCAGAAAAAGAAGAAAGCATTTTGTTTCCACTCCTGCACAATTATGAGCCGGCGCTCGTTGCCATTCTTCGTGATAATCAGCGCAATCGTATGCACTACCTGAATGCGTTTTGTGAATTATTTACTGCCGCGCAAGCTGCCAATGATAAACAAAAAAGTAAACTGTTCAGCCATACCTTGCTATACCGCTTTGATGAATTTATTGCTTCGGTGTTGCAACAACTGAATGAACAGGAAAGAATGATTAATGCAGTTTTATGGAGTTATTACAACGATAAAGAATTGGCACAAATAGCTGCTTCATTCAGTGTTGAGCTGCCGGCTTCATCGCTTGAGAAAGATTTCACTTTTGCCGATAACATCATTAACAAAGCTTACAAACAGCACTGTGCAGATAAAGAGCTGGCTTTGGCCGTTTAACTGCATGTTCATATATCCCTTTTCAAGTTTTTAAAGCGGTCACTTTTTATAGATGATCGCTTTTTATTTGCAAAAACACCGGCTTATCTAATCACTTAACTTCAATCTCATCAATATTTTTATACCAATCTGAAATAAGTGGCATAATATACAAGTCTTGATCTTCCCGCCTGAAGTCTGTTGCCTACCGTTTATTTAAAGTTACAAATTGAAACCGGTAATACCTACTGCTGCTTTATTCCCCTTTGTCTAACATTCATACAATAATAACCAGCATTCTTATCTGTCTTTTTATTGTCTTATCTTATCCTAACTTTCACTTTTAAAATCTATGCTCATGCTGTTGGTGAAAAAGTATAAGATAATACAGTGCTTGCTGTTTATTTGTTGTTCAGGTGTCTTTTTTGCGTCACATGCGCAAAACGCTTCGCCATACAACATTATTCCTTACCCCGCTTCCTTGAAGCCGTTGCAGGGACAGTTCGTTATTAATAAAAAAACAACACTCAGCAGTTCTGCTGATAATGACCTTTTTAAAAATGAAGCTAACCTGCTGAGGCAAATGATTCAAAGCTATCTTGGTAAAAGTGCTTTACAGCCAGTAGTTTCCAATTCGTCTACAAACAATATTGCTTTACGCTACGATGCTTCTATAAAAGATTCGGAGGCTTATACAATACATATTACGCCGCAGTTTATTTCCTTATCAGCAAGTAAGCCGGCAGGTATGTTTATGGCCATGGAAACTTTGCGGCAACTAATGCCTGCTGATGTGGAGAACAGGCAAGGCAATGAAATTGCCGTTCCATGCGTGACTATAGAAGACAAGCCGGCATTCCCCTGGCGCGGCATGATGCTCGATGTAGCGCGCCATTTCTTTCCGGTAAGCTACGTAAAGAAATACATAGATATGATGGCTTTATACAAAATGAATAAGCTGCATCTGCACTTGACAGACGACCAGGGCTGGCGTATTGAAATAAAGCAATATCCCGAACTGACTGAACAAGGTGCATGGCGCACATTCAACAACCAGGACTCCAACTGTATGCGGCTCGCCAAAGAAACCGGCAACACCGATTTTAATATTGATACTACCCATATCATTCATAAAAACGGCAAAACATTGTATGGCGGCTTTTATACACAGGAAGAAATAAAAGATATTATACGCTATGCCGCGGCAAGACATATAGACGTAATTCCCGAAATTGATATGCCGGGTCACATGGCTACTGCAACGCATATTTATTCAAACCTGTTATGCGAAGAGCAAGGCGGCAACAGTGCTTTATTTACCAGTCCGCTGTGCCCGTGCAATGAAAATGTGTTCACGTTTGCACGCAATGTCTATACAGAAATTGCAGCACTTTTTCCATCAACCTACATGCACATCGGGGGCGATGAAGTAGAAAGAAGTGCCTGGGCACAATCGCCCGAATGCAAGGATTTTATGACTACCCACCACATAAAAGGCATTGAGCAATTGCAAAGTTATTTTACCAATTATATGGACAGCTTTTTCCACTCTAAAGGTAAAACACTGATAGGCTGGGATGAAATAGTGGAAGGCGGTATCAACGCATCGGCTGTTGTAATGTGGTGGCGTGTGTGGGCAAAAGAAACGCTGCTGCATGCCGCAAAAAACGGCAACAATATTATTATGACACCAGATGGCCCTTTTTATTTTGATGCATTTCCCGATCAAAATTCATTATCTGAAGTATATCATTACCCGCTCATTCCAAAAGCATTTACGGCAGCGCAAACAAAATATATTACCGGTGGCCAAGCCAATCTCTGGACCGAGCAGGTACCATCGGAGCAGCGGGCAGATTACCTTGTTATGCCGCGCCTGACTGCATTGGCAGAATCGGTATGGAGTAATGATACTTCGCTCTACGCTTCTTACCTGCAAAGGCTTTCAGCACAGTACCCACGTCTGGAAGACCTGCATGTTAATTACCGGCTGCCCGATCTGGGCACGTTGCCTGTACGCAGCGTTTTTATCCATGATACTGCTTTCTTTATTCCATCGCCTTTAAAAGATTTCAGTATTCATTATACTACTAATGGCAGTCTGCCAACAGCAGCTTCACCGGCCTTATCAAGGCCGTTAAATATTTCGCAATCGGTACAAATAAAATTAGCACTCTTTACGCCTGCCGGCCGCAGAGGGGATGTATATACTTTAAATTTTGACAAGCAAACTTTTGCAGCATCGGTACAGTTGAGTAATGCAACTCCCGGGCTTCAATGCGATTATTACAACGGTAGTTTTCCCACCACAACAGCTATCAAAAAAGAGGCAGACAGCAGCTTTAAAACGCCAGATGTTTCCTTTAATAAAGATCTGGGCGGCAAACCATTCGCACTAAAGTTTACAGGCTACATTAATGTGCCGCAAACGGCTGTTTACAATTTTTACCTCACCAGCGATGATGGCAGTGTGCTGTACATTGCCAACCGGCTGGTGGTAGATAATGATGGACTACATTCGGCCAAGGAAAAGAGCGGCCAGGTGGCACTTACAAAAGGTTTGCAGCCTATTACTGTAAACTTTATAGAAGGCGGCGGGGGTTATACTTTGAAACTGAAATACAGCATAGGCAATGAAGCCCCGAAAGACATTCCTGATAGCTGGCTGGTGAGCAAATAAATTGCAAGTACATAATCAGATGAGATTAGTTTGACTGACAAAATACACTCGTGACTAAAAATTGATGTCGCTTATTCAAGCGCTGTAAGAGCAATATGGTAGTTCTTATTTTGTACTAAATAACGCTCTTACACGGCTCAATTCGAGTCTGACTAAGATGTAAGGCTGAAGTATTGGATGAATATAAACAAACAGGTCCGGTTACTTATAATTTTATTCCATTTCCTGTTAAACAAAAAGTATAAAAAGTGAAAGAGTAGTAATGTAGTACAAGCCATTGCGCCTATTTTCACCTGCCGGGTAAACGCCGTTAAAACCGTTATTATGAATAGATTACACAAGCAAATCCTTTCAACGCTTTTACTTACCGTTTTATATAGTTTTTTGTTTGCACAAAACTATCAGCCTACCTGGCAAAGCCTGGACTCCAGGCCGGTACCACAATGGTGGAAAGATGGTAAGTTTGGCATTTTCATTCATTGGGGCGTGTATTCGGTGCCGGGCTTTTCAAGAGTGGGCGCTTATGCCGAGTGGTATCAAAATGGATTGATGAGCGGCGATTCTGTCCGCATCAAATATCACAAAGAAAAGTTTGGCGACAGAAGTTATTACGATCTGAAAAATGATTTTAAGGCAGAATTGTTTGACCCCGAAGCCTGGGCAAAATTGTTTGAAGCCTCCGGCGCAAAATACATTGTGCTTACTTCCAAACACCATGATGGTTTTGCATTATGGCCCAGCAAAGAAGCCGACCGCGATTGGGGCTTTGCATGGAATGCGGTAAGTGCAGGTCCGCACCGCGATTTGCTCGGTGATTTATTTGCTGCCGTGCGCAAAACATCGGTGCACCCAGGCATGTATTATTCTTTATATGAATGGTACAATCCCCTGTGGAAAACAAATAAGCCGAAGTATATTTCGGAGCACATGTGGCCGCAAATGAAAGACCTTGTCAATACTTACAAGCCTGATGTTTTTTGGACGGATGGCGAGTGGGATTTAAGTGATGAGGAATGGAAAAGTAAAGACTTTTTAGCGTGGCTGTATAATGAAAGTCCCGTAAAAAACAGCGTGGTAACCTACGACCGCTGGGGCAGCGGCGTGCGCTTTCATCATGGCGAAGTTTATACGCCCGAATATCAGCCCGATATTGACTTTGCAGACCATGCCTGGGAAGAAAGCCGCGGTATGGGCTTCTCTTATGGTTACAACCGTGCAGAAGATGCATGGGATTACAACTCTGCGCAGGTGTTGGTATTAAGCCTGATAGATAAGGTAAGCCGGGGCGGTAACTTCTTACTGGATATTGGTCCGGATGAACATGGCAAAATACCGCCCATTATGCAGGAGCGCCTGCTGGAGATAGGCGGCTGGTTGAAGATTAACGGGGAGGCTATTTATAATACCGTACGCTGGAAAACACCTTTTCAGTGGAGTGAAGGAAGAACCGATTATAAACCCGGAAAAAGTGAAAAGAAAAACAGTGAAGCGAGCAGCAACAACGATATCATGTTGAAGCTGACGGTTAATCCCGATCCCGGCTATGCAGTAAAGGAAATTTTTTACACCTACAATCCAGCTACTAATTCCTTGTATGCCATTCTGCCCAAATATCCTTCGGATAAAAAATTAATTATTAAAAACACTACACTTCCTGCGGGTACCCGCATTTACTTTTTATCTACGGAACAAACACTCCAATGGAAGCAAATGGGCGATAATGTAGCAGTGCAACTGCCGGACTACGATCCAAATGTGATACAATCTCCTTATGCGTATGTACTCAAGATAGAAAACTACGGCGCATTCGCGGCAAAGCCCCAGATCAATATAACTTATCCAAACAGTTCGCCGCTCCCTACTATCAGTATTACGGCTGCAAACGGCAGTGCCATTCATTATACGGTGGATGGTAGCGAGCCAACAGCAGCTTCTCCCCTTTATACAAAACCTTTTATACTCAATAAAAAAGCTACCATAAAATCCATTGCTTTTCATACCGGCAATCTGGCAAGTAATATGGCGGTTGCCGAGGCAAAAACCTATCACTTAGTGCCTGCTACAAAAGTGGGTACATTGCAACAAGGGATTGCTTACCGTTATTTTGAACCCGAGGGGCGTATCAACATGCAATCTATGCAAGGCGTGCCGGTAAACACAGGTGTTACCAATAGCATTGGTATAGATAAAAAACAACGTGCGGATAAGTTTGCTTTTCTATTTGAAGGCTATATTAACATTGCTAAGGATGGCATTTACACTTTCTCCACATCCAGCGATGATGGCAGTGCATTGTATATAGATGGCGAGCAGATTGTAAACAATGATGAAGCTGCCGGCGGTTTGGAACGCGAAGGGAAAATAGCTTTGAAGAAAGGTTATCACAAAATAAAAGTGGCGTATTATGATAGCGGTGGCGGCAACAATCTTACTGCTTTTATACAGACCGAAGGTGGTAACAAGCAACCCATTGATACGAAGCAATTATTTCATTAACACAAAAATTATTCATGAAAAAAACAGCCCTTTTTTCCATCGCATTTGCATCTGCCATCTCTGTCTATGCGCAGTCCAATGCGGTTACTATTCTACCCACCGATGATTCTGCTACCGTCGTTCGCAAAGCGGCAATGGTAGTACCTTCTGCAAGGCAATTACGTTGGCAGGAGTTGGAGGTAGTGGGTTTTTTACATTTTACGGTCAATACTTTTACCGATAGAGAATGGGGATTGGGTAATGAAAGCGAACAGGTATTTAATCCTACTGAATTAGATGCCAGACAATGGGTTCGCACGTGCAAAGCAGCGGGCATTAAACAAGTAATTCTTACCTGCAAGCACCACGATGGCTTTTGTTTGTGGCCATCCAAATACACCGAACATTCAGTAAAGAACAGCCCATGGAAAGGGGGCAAAGGTGACGTGGTAAAAGAAGTGGCGGATGCCTGCCACGAGTACGGCATTGGCTTTGGCGTGTATCTTTCACCGTGGGACCGAAATTCTCCGTATTACGGCGATTCGGCAAAGTACAACCAGTATTTTATGAACCAGCTTACCGAGTTGCTGACCAACTACGGCAGAGTAGATGAAGTATGGTTTGACGGCGCCAACGGCGAAGGTCCTAACGGTAAAAAGCAGGTATATAATTTTGCAGCATGGTATAATTTAATCCGCAAATTGCAACCTACAGCCGTGATAGCCAGCATGGGGCCAGATGTGCGCTGGGTAGGCACCGAAAGCGGTTACGGCAGGGAAACAGAATGGAGTGTAGTGCCCATTAATAATTTAAACCCAAACGCCATTGCTGCCAACTCGCAAACGAGTGTTGCTTTTAAGCCCGCCGGTGATATGACAGACAATGATTTAGGCAGTCGCAGCAAGCTGATGCAGGCAAAAGGGCTCGCCTGGTATCCGGCAGAAACAGATGTGTCTATCCGGCCGGGCTGGTTTTATCATCCATCTGAAGATACGGCAGTAAAATCACCTGAAAAATTACTGGATATTTATTATAGTTCGGTAGGCAGGAATGGGGTGTTGCTGCTCAATATTCCGCCTAACAGAAAAGGACTGATTAGTAAAGAGGACAGCCTTAGTTTGATGCAGTGGAAGAAAATACTGGATGCTACTTTTAAAACCAATATGGCTAAAGGAGCAACTATTACTACTACTAATGGCACTAACACTGGCAGCATGATGGATGGTAAAATAACTACTGCTTTTACTACAAAAAAAGGCGATACTACAACCATTAATTTTCATCTAAAACAATCCTCCACTTTTGATGTATTGTGGTTGCAGGAAAATATTGCGGTTGGTCAGCGTATAGAAAATTTTGTACTGGAATACAAAGATGGTAATGAATGGAAAGAAGTGGTAACAGGAACAACCGTGGGTTATAAGCGTTTGTTGCGTTTTAATCCCATAACAGCACAAGAAGTACGATTGCATATTTTGGCTGCGCGCCTGCAACCTACGCTTGCTGAGTTTGGCTTATACAAACAAGCAAAAGAATAATAAATAATAGCATCATTCATCCATGAAAAAATACCTGCTTTTATTCCAATTATTATTAGCCCTCTGCTTTTGTAAAGCACAGCAATTACCCGTTTGGACTAATGATGCCGATAGTATAATTTCAACAGACTGGCTGGTAAAACCTGTTACTTCCAAGGCAACTGTTTACCAATCTGCAGATGGCAAAGACATCATTTTATACAATGGATTGGTGAAAAGAAGCTTTCGTTTGCAACCCAACGTTACCTGCACCGGATATAAAAATATGAGCAACGGGCAGCAACTGTTGCGGGCTGTTATGCCGGAGGCCTTATTAACCATCAATGGCACACGGTACAATATCGGTGGACTATACGGTCAAAAAGAAAGGGCTTATTTATTACCGGAATGGCTGGATAATTTTAAGATGCACGATAGTGATTTTCAATTTGTAAAATACGCCATTGCTCCTATCCAACCTTTCCTCAACTGGAAGAGTAGTGCTACCTGGGCAATGAACAAGCAACAGCCAACAGGTAAAATGGTAAGCTTTTTATTTCAATCTAAATTGCCAGCATTGCAAGGCGTTGATGTAACCGTTAATTATGAACTATACGACGGCTTACCACTTATTGTAAAATGGCTAAGCATTATCAACCATCAAAACCAAAGCATTACCATCAACCGGGCAGTGAATGAAGTATTAGCAATGGTGGAAGAAGAAAGTGCGGTAGTTGGCTCTACAGAACAAATGCAAAAGCAACATGGCATCTATATAGAAACCAACTATGCTTTCAACAATGCCATGCGCTACGATCTCAGCGATCAAACTACACATTGGCTTGCCGATTCTTCTTACACTTCGCAGGTCAATTACAACTACCAAACGCCGTGCTTGCTGGAAGTGTATCCAGCAAAAGTTACCGGTGTTGAATTAGCCCCAAAAGATACTTTCACCTCTGTAAGAAGTTATGAATTGCTGATGGATAGCTACGACCGCGAAAGAAGAGGATTGGCAATACGAAAAATGTATTCGGTGGTGGCACCATGGACAACTGCTAACCCTATTTTCATGCACCTGGTGAGTAAGAATGACGAAGAAGTAATCAAAGCTATTGACCAATGCCATGCAACCGGCTATGAAGCACTGATTTTGAGTTTCGGCAGTCATTGCAACATAGAAGACACTTCTGCCAGCAACATTGCTAAATGGAAAAAATTAGCAGGTTACGCACACCAAAAAGGAGTATTAATTGGCGGCTATTCGCTCTTTAGCTCACGCAGAATAAGCGACGAAGATGACGTGATAGATCCGGTTACCGGCTTGCCTGACAAAGGCGCTTTCTTTGGCAATGCTCCTTGCCTGGGCAGCAAATGGGGATTAGCTTATATTGCTAAACTTAAATATTTCATCAGCCATACAGGATTTAATCTATTTGAAAATGACGGACCTTATCCCGGTGATGTATGTGCTTCTACCACGCATCCCGGACATAAAAATCTGGATGACAGTCAATGGAAGCAAATGCAGTTGCAGAAAGAATTGTATCACTGGTGCAACGAGCATGGGGTCTATGTAAATGCGCCCGACTGGTATTTTTTAGACGGCACTAATAAGATTGCTATTGGCTACCGCGAAGTGAATTTCTCTTTACCTCGCGAGCAACAAATGATATTAAACAGGCAAAATATTTATGATGGTTTGTGGGAGAAAACGAGCAGCATGAGCTGGGGTTTTGTGCCGCTTACTAAATACCAGGGTGGCGGTGCGGAAGCAGTTTTGGAGCCGTTAAGCGAACATCTGAAAGATTATAAACAACTGATGATGCAGTACTATGGCGCAGGCGTACAGGCTTGTTATCGCGGGCCAAGATTGTACGATACAGATTCCACCAAACAAGCCGTTATCAATACCATCCATTGGTATAAAAAATACAGGGATATTTTAAACAGCCCACTTATTCACCTGCGGCGCGCAGATGGCAGGGATTGGGATGGCTGGCTGCATGTAAATCCTCAATTATCTACTAAGGGTTTGCTGCTATTATTCAATCCATTAAAGGAAACTATTACACGCACTATCAAAGTACCATTGTATTATGCCGGTTATGCCGGATTAAGCGGCAATATTACACTTACTGAAAAAGAAGGAACTGCAAGGAATATCAAATTAAATAAAAATGAGGAACTTACACTCCAATTTACGCTGGCGCCCGAAAGCTATACTTGGTATGTGCTGGAGTGAAATACAGTTATGTAAAGAGATGTAGCAGCCATAATAATACGCGATTGTTTGATCTTATATACATTATTTATGAAAAAAAACTTCTACTGTTTTTCCATTTTCTTATTGCTTGCAATCAGTAGTTTTTGCCAGCAGCACAATGCCAGCAAAGCGTATATTTATCCTAAGGATTCAGCCGTGTTAAATAAGCTGCACCGGTGGCAGGATGTAAAATTTGGCCTGCTGATGCATTGGGGCACTTACAGCCAATGGGGCGTGGTGGAAAGCTGGAGCATTTGCCCCGAAGATGAAGGCTGGACACAACGCCGCGGTCCGTATGCCGATAATTATTTTGAATACCTGAAAGCGTATGAAAACCTGCAGACGACTTTTAATCCTACCAACTTTAATCCCGATAAATGGGCTGCTGCGGCAAAAGATGCAGGCATGAAATACGTGGTATTTACCACCAAGCACCACGATGGTTTTTGCATGTTTGATACAAAGCAAACGGATTATAAAATAACGAGCTCCAAATGCTCGTTTTCCACCAATCCAAAAAGCAACATTGCCAAAGAAGTATTCAATGCTTTTCGTACAGATAGTTTTATGATTGGCGCTTATTTCTCCAAGCCCGACTGGAATAGTAATGACTATTGGTGGCACTATTTTCCGCCAAAAGATCGAAATGTAAATTACAATCCGGCAAAATATCCTGAACGCTGGAATGCCTTTAAAAACTATACGTACAACCAGATACAGGAGCTGATGAGTGACTATGGTAAGATGGACATTTTATGGCTTGATGGCGGTTGGGTGAGACCCAGAAAAACGGTGGATAGCAGTGTGGATTGGCAACGCTCTATCACCTACAATCAGGACATTGATATGCCAAAAATTGCAGCTATGGCAAGAGAACATCAGCCGGGTTTATTGGTAGTGGATAGAACTGTAAGCGGGGAATATGAGAACTATGTAACACCCGAGCAGTCCATTCCGGCTACTTACCTGCCCTACCCTTGGGAAAGCTGCATTACCATGGGCGACTCATGGTCATATATTCCAAAGGAACATTTTAAATCTGTCAACAAGCTCATTCATATTTTAACGGATGTAGTATCGAGAAATGGCAATTTGTTATTAAACATTGCACCCGGCCCTGATGGCGACTGGCATGCTGATGCGTATGATACATTAAAAGCAATTGGCGCATGGATGCAGCAAAACGGAGAAGCCATTTACGACACGAAAGGTGACAGTGCAATCGGCGAACAAAACAATTTTGTATTTACCCATAAACCCGGAATTGTATATGCTATTTACCGTGCTAATGAAGGAGAAACTGCACTCCCATCGGTACAAAGCATAGACAACCTGAAAGTTGGTAAAGTAAAAACGGTAACCTTATTAGGCGAAAAAGGAAGAATGATCTGGCGGTATGACAACAACCGTTTAAGTATTGTAGTGCCACAAAAAGTGAGCAGTGACCCGCCGGGTAAAAATGCATGGGTGTTTAAGATAACTTATGAGTAAAGAATCTTCTCAAGTACAAAATAAAAAGAGGCGGTCTAAAATAATTTAGACCGCCTCTTAATTTATCCATTCTTATCGTTCATCCGGTTAATCAGCTTAATCGCATAAAATCCCGGTTCCGACATTACTCTTCATCATCAAAACTCATGGCTTCTTTGGTAGTAGCTAAGAGTTCGTATTCTTCCTTGCTGCCAACTATCAGGTTCTCAAAGTCGCGTAAGCCAGTACCTGCTGGTATTGCATGACCCGTGATTACGTTTTCTTTCAAGCCCAGCATATCATCGGATTTACCCTGGATAGCGGCAGAGCTTAATACCTTTGTTGTTTCCTGGAAGGAAGCTGCGGAAATCCAGCTTTGTACACCCAGTGATGCTTTAGTAATACCCAGCAGTACCGGTTGCGCGGTAGCAGGCTGTGCATCGCGTACTTCAGCCAGTTTTTTGTCGGCACGGCGCAGTTGAGAGTTTTCTTCCCTCAATTCGCGTACGCTTACAATTTGTCCGGCTTTCAGCCTGGTACTTTCACCTGGATCGGTTACTACTTTCTTATCAAAGATGCGGTCGTTTTCTTCGTTAAAATCAAACCTGTCTTCCAGATCTTCTTCTAAGAATCTGGTATCACCGGCATCTACAATTTCTACCTTTTTCATCATCTGGCGAACGATCACTTCAATGTGCTTGTCATTGATTTTCACACCCTGTAAGCGATACACTTCCTGTATTTCATTCACCACATATTCCTGTACTGCAAAAGGTCCTTTAATAGAAAGAATATCTGCTGGTGCGGTTTGTCCGTCAGATAAAGCAGTACCAGCTTTTACAAAGTCGCCATCCTGAACTAAAATCTGGCGGGTAAGCGGAACAAGGTATTTTTTAACAACTCCATCTCTTGCTTCTACTATGATTTCGCGGTTACCACGCTTTATGTTACCGAATGCAACCACACCATCAATTTCGCATACAATGGCAGGATTGCTTGGGTTACGTGCTTCAAACAATTCGGTTACACGAGGAAGCCCCCCTGTGATATCACCAGACTTGCGAAGCGTGCGTGGAATTTTTACAATCACCTGACCTGCTTTCACCTTTTCGCCTTCTTCAATTATAAGGCGGCTACCCACCGGAAGGTTATAGTTTTTAATGTCTTTACCTTCTACAATAATACCCGGAATCTTCGTTTTATCTTTTGTTTCGATGATTACTTTGTCGCGATGGCCGGTTTGTTCATCTGCTTCTTCGCGGTAAGTAATACCATCCAGTACGTTTTCAAACTTCACTTCACCGGCAGTTTCAGCAACTACTACGTTGTTGAACGGATCCCATGTACAGATAATATCTCCTTTCTTAATTTGCTGACCATCTTTCACGTTCAGTGTAGCACCATAAGGAATATTATTAGTAATGAGTAAACGGTCGTTCTTCACATCCATAATCCTCACTTCGCCGGTACGGCCAATTACAATCTGGACCTTCTCCCCTTCATTATTCTCTGCAGTTACGGTACGCAAACCATCAAACTGTATAGTACCATCAAACTTAGCAGCCAAAGTAGATTCTACAGAAGAAGAACCGGCGATACCACCCACGTGGAAGGTACGTAATGTAAGCTGTGTACCTGGCTCACCGATTGACTGTGCTGCAATAATACCTACTGCATCGCCGCGTTGTGCAGTATAGCCGGTAGCTAAGTTTTTGCCATAGCATTTTACACACACCCCGCGCTTGCTTTCGCAAGTGAGTACCGAACGGATTTCAACAGTTTCAATACCAGCCGCTTCAATGGCGTGCGCAATATCCACAGTGATTTCTTCACCAGCTTCAATTATCAATTCATCTGTAACAGGATTGAACACGTCGTGCAACGAAGTTCTGCCAACGATTCTGTCTGTTAATGGTTCAATGATGTCTTCGTTATCTTTCAATGCAGAAGTAGCAATACCACGGAGTGTACCACAGTCTTCTTCATTAATTACCACATCCTGTGCAACATCCACGAGACGACGGGTAAGGTAACCGGCATCGGCTGTTTTCAAGGCAGTATCCGCCAAACCTTTGCGCGCACCGTGGGTAGAGATGAAGTAGTCCAATACGTTCAAACCACCTTTAAAGTTGGAAAGGATTGGGTTTTCGATGATCTCAGAACCGGTTGAGCCAGATTTTCTTGGCTTCGCCATCAAACCTCTGATACCAGCCAACTGTTTTACCTGTTGCTTACTACCACGCGCACCGGAGTCGAGCATCATATATACAGAGTTGAAGCCCTGTTTGTCTGTTGCCATCTCACGGATGAGCGTTTCTGTAATGCGGGTATCCACACGGCTCCAAATATCAATTACCTGGTTGTAGCGTTCGTTATTAGTGATCAAGCCCATGTTGTAGCTTTCCCACACTTCTTCTACTTCAGCTTTCGCCTGATCCAGCAATTCGTTACGCATATCCGGGATAATAAGGTCATTTACATTAAATGACAAACCACCACGGAACGCCATGCGGAAACCAAGCTGTTTGATATCATCGAGGAATTTAGCTGTCTTAGGAACGTCGGTAATTTTAATAATATCACCAATGATTTCACGAAGGCTTTTCTTGGTAAGCAATGCGTTTACAAAGCCTACTTCTTTTGGTACAAACTGGTTGAATAACACCCGTCCAACGGTTGTTTCAATCAGTTTCTTTTTCAGTTCACCGCCTTCACGCACATTTGTTTTTACTTTAATGTTGGCATGTAAATCTGCACGACCTTCATTATAAGCAATCAACACTTCTTCCTGGCTGTAGAATGCTTTTCCTTCGCCTTTCACCACTTCACCATCCATAGATTTTCTGCCTTTGGTGATGTAGTACAAGCCCAACACCATGTCCTGAGAAGGCAGTGTAATAGGTGTACCATTTTGCGGGTTAAGGATATTGTGAGAAGAAAGCATTAACAGTTGTGCTTCCAGAATTGCAGCACTGCTCAATGGCACATGCACCGCCATCTGGTCACCATCAAAGTCGGCGTTGAAAGCAGCGGTAACAAGCGGGTGCAACTGGATAGCTTTACCTTCTACCAGTTTGGGCTGGAATGCCTGGATGGACAAACGGTGCAGTGTTGGTGCACGGTTGAGCATTACAGGATGTCCTTTCAATATGTTTTCGAGAATATCCCAAACAATGGCTTCTTTTTTATCTACTAATTTTTTAGCCGATTTTACGGTTTTTACAACACCGCGTTCAATCAGCTTGCGGATGATAAACGGTTTGAACAGTTCGGCAGCCATATCTTTTGGCAAACCGCACTCATGCATTTTCAGCTCAGGACCTACCACGATAACCGAACGACCAGAATAGTCCACACGTTTACCCAACAGGTTCTGACGGAAACGACCTTGTTTACCTTTCAGTACATCAGAAAGTGATTTCAGCGCACGTCCGCCTTCAGCCTTAACGGCATTGGACTTACGGCTGTTATCAAACAAGCTGTCCACCGCTTCCTGCAGCATACGTTTTTCATTACGCAAGATCACTTCAGGCGCCTTGATTTCCAACAAACGCTTCAAACGGTTGTTACGGATGATCACACGGCGATACAAGTCATTCAGGTCAGAAGATGCGAAACGGCCGCCATCCAGTGGAACTAACGGGCGCAATTCTGGTGGAATAACCGGAATGTATTGCATTACCATCCATTCCGGACGGTTAGTAATACGCGTTGCTGCATCGCGGAACGCTTCTACCACACTCAAACGTTTTAAAGCATCGGCTTTACGCTGTTGAGAAGTTTCGGTGGCAGCGGCATTACGCAAGGTATAGCTTAATTCATCCAAATCAATTCTTGCCAGTAAATCGTGTACCGCTTCAGCGCCCATCTTGGCAATGAACTTTTGCGGATCTTCATCGGGCAAAAACTGGTTGTCTTTCGGCAAATTATCTAAAATATCCAGGTATTCTTCTTCGGTCAAAAGGTCGCCCATCTGCAGGCCTTTATCTTCGCGAACACCAGCTTGTACTACTGCATAACGCTCGTAGTAAACAATGCTCTCGAGTTTTTTAGAACTCATACCCAGCAAATAACCAATTTTATTGGGCAGGCTCTTAAAATACCAGATGTGCACCACCGGCACTACCAGTTTGATGTGCCCCATTCTTTCGCGGCGCACTTTCTTTTCAGTTACTTCCACACCGCAACGGTCGCATACAATACCTTTGTAGCGGATGCGCTTGTACTTACCGCAGGCACATTCATAATCCTTTACCGGCCCGAAAATTCTTTCACAAAACAAACCATCGCGCTCCGGCTTATAGGTGCGGTAGTTGATTGTTTCAGGCTTCAATACTTCTCCAAAGCTGCGCTCCAAAATACTATCGGGGCTAGCCAACCCGATGGTGATTTTGGAGAAAGTTGCCCTTGGGCGATTTTCTTTTTTTATGGCCATATTTTAAAATTGCAGTTTTAAATGCTTAAATGTTGCAGTTTGCCGCCTGTCAAAAATTGGTAAACAACATTCGTTTTACCTGTTTTATAGGGTGTTTTCCATAGCAATAAAAATCAATGCTATTGATTAGCAATCAATAGCATACGAATGAGCACAAAACTCCAAACTGATATAATGGTTTATTTTTTATTGATAAGAAAGACAGAACCGGACAGAAAACAGCAAAATGCATAAGGCGGCAAAGGTAAGATGAATGTATAAATAAAAAAACAGAAAATTGTGATAATGTATATAAATTCTCTAATAAAAACTTTTTTAAAACAACTTTAATTTTTTTTGTGTTTAAAAGGGAATACGTCATATTTGCTTTATTGTGAGGGAGATGCAAAACAGCAATTAGTACACAATTGAAGTAACGGAAATAACATAGCATTTCTATTTGCGACATGATGCAGGCTTTTTTATCCCCTTTTCCTTTATAAAACCGCGGCCTGACGCGCAGGCATAAATAACGTGTGAATCCAATTAAAGAAACAAACGATATCAAGCAATAAAATGGCTTCAAAAAAGATTTTGATTTTAGATGATGACCTGGATATTCTGGCCGTAATGCAACTCTTGTTTAAAACGAAGGGATTTGACGTTGTAGCGCTCTCCCGATGGGAAGAAGTGTACGAAAAAGTAGAAACGTTTAAGCCACATCTCTTATTGCTGGATGTATTGCTTTCGGGAAATGACGGCCGTGACATTTGCCGCGAACTAAAACACAAGCCTTCTACCAAAAATATTCCGATTGTAATGTTTTCGGCAAACCCAAGCGCCGCCGAAAACATACACGAATACGGTGCAGACGATTTTATCCATAAACCCTTTGAAGTAAATGACTTATTGGCAACCATCAACAAGCACCTGGAACGCACTAGCTAAGGCGCCTGAAGTGTGTAGGAAATACCGTTTTTTCCAAGTAATATGTTTTGCTCCACGCGCAACTCTTCAAAGCTGGAAATTATACAGGCAGCACCATAATTCAACAAACTTTGAGCAGCTTCTTCAGTATTAACACCAATTACTTCCATTCCCGCAGCCTTTGCCGATAGTACACCACTAATAGCATCTTCAAAGACCAGGCAATACGCCGGATGCTGATTTAATTTTTTTGCAATGGTCAAATACGGCTCGGGGTGCGGTTTACCATTTGTTACCTCTTCGGCAGTTACATGTGCTTCAAAACTATTGTGCAGGTTTTGTTTTTGCAGCATGAGCAATGCCCGCTTTTCATGTGAGCTGGTAACCAAGCCCACAGGTATTTTTAACTGTAATAAAGTTTGGATAAAATGATAAATCCCTTTGATCGGTTCAGGATTCATCTGACTGTCAAACTCAACAGCATCTTTAATGATGGCTTCTTTGGTTTTATCATCTATATCGTTGAATAAGGCTGCTAACGTTTCTACACCTTTACGCCCATGAATGTGCTCGGTGATGTTTTGCCGGGTGAGTTGCCGCTTTGTTTTTTTTGCCCATCGGTGCCAGAACTTTTCTATCTCAGGATTAGAGTCTATGATAACGCCGTCTAAATCGAAAATGATGGCTTTGATTACTTTTTGCATAAGAAGCTTTAGTAAATGGATAAGTAATTCGTGGAAAATATGCAAGATAATAGTTAAAAGGTGCAGGCAAGCCTATCCTTCAGCAATTGCCGCCAATAAGAACTTATTATTACTTACAACCTTGCGGCGGCTTTGTGCCGAAACTGTAGGTAGTAGCGAAATCAAAGCAAATGCAGAAAGTTGTATTTGCATTTCCTAACAATTATTTGCAACTGAAGGCATGAAACAGACTTCGCACAAAGCCGCCATTGAATTTAAAGTAGTGCAGCACCAAATTAGCGGCAATTGCGGAAGAACGGATGATATCTTGTCAATCTATTAGAGCACAAAACAAAAAAGCCGGTCAAAAACCGGCTTTTCTTTTATCAACTATTCCCATTTAAACATTTGCTTCTGCTTCTTTCTGGCGAAATTCAAATTTTATCTTTTGAGCTTCTTTATCCAGGTCAGCAATCAACACATCTCCGTTCTTCACGTTCATGTTCAGGATTTCTTCGGCCAAAGGATCTTCCAGGTATTTTTGGATGGCGCGGTGTAACGGACGCGCACCAAACTGAACATCATATCCTTTATCGGCAATAAAGTTCTTCGCGTCTTCTGTCAATTCAAGGCTGTAGCCAAGATTGTTCAAACGCTTAACCACACCTCTCATTAATATATCAATAATAGCAAAGATGTGTTCTTTAGTGAGCGAGTTGAAGATGACCACATCATCAATACGATTGAGGAATTCGGGTGAGAATGTGCGTTTCAGCGCTTTTTCTATCACCGCTTTATTGTTCTCATCTTGATTTTGAACGCGGCTTGCGGTAGCAAAACCAACACCATCGCCAAACTCTTTCAACTGACGTACACCAATGTTGGAAGTCATGATGATAAGGGTATTCTTAAAGTCAATCTTTCTGCCTAAACCATCGGTTAAAATACCATCATCCAACACTTGCAAGAGAATGTTGTAAATATCCGGATGTGCTTTTTCTATTTCATCCAACAGGATAACGCTGTATGGTTTGCGGCGAACTTTCTCTGTTAACTGACCACCTTCTTCGTAGCCAACATAGCCGGGAGGCGCACCTACTAAACGGCTTACAGTAAATTTTTCCATGTACTCACTCATGTCTATGCGAATGAGCGCATCTTCACTGTCGAACATGTAGCGGGCTAATGCACGCGCCAACTCTGTTTTACCTACGCCGGTTGGTCCCAGGAAAATAAAGGTACCGATTGGCTTTTTAGGATCCTTTAAACCTACCCTGTTACGCTGGATGGCTTTTACCACTTTGCTGATGGCATCCTCCTGACCAACCACCATAGCTGCCATGTCTTCGCTCATTTTACGGAGCTTTTCTGTTTCAGCCTGTACCATACGTTTTACAGGGATGCCGGTCATCATACTTACCACTTCGGCAATGGCTTCTTCATCTATCGGGTAGCGTTTGTGCTTGCTTTCTTCTTCCCAAATGTTTTTGGCTCTTTCCAGTTCTTCACCCAGGCGTTTTTCATTGTCGCGCAATGCAGCAGCTTCTTCAAAACGCTGACTTTTTACTACTTTGTTCTTTTCAAGCTTAATTTCTTCTATCTTCTTTTCCAGATCCAGAATGTTTTGGGGCACATTGATGTTTTTCAGGTGCACTCTGGCGCCTACTTCATCCAGCACATCTATTGCTTTATCGGGCAACAAACGGTCGGTCATATAGCGGTCGCTCAACTTTACGCAGGCATCTATTGCTTCATCGTTATAAATAACATTGTGATAGTCTTCATACTTCGATTTGATATTATTCAATATCATAATCGTTTCTTCTACGCTTGGCGGATCAACCATTACTTTCTGGAAACGACGGTCTAAGGCGCCATCTTTTTCAATGTATTGGCGGTATTCATCCAACGTAGATGCACCAATGCACTGCAACTCACCTCTTGCCAATGCGGGTTTGAAAATATTGCTGGCATCCAATGAGCCACTGGCACCACCGGCACCTACTATCGTGTGTATTTCATCTATAAACAAAATCACATCGCGGTTCTTTTCCAGCTCATTCATAATAGCTTTCATGCGCTCTTCAAACTGACCGCGGTACTTTGTACCAGCCACCAAAGCTGCCAGGTCAAGACTAATCACGCGCTTATCGAACAATACGCGGCTTACTTTGCGCTGTACAATTCGCAGTGCCAGGCCTTCTACGATGGCGGTTTTGCCTACACCCGGCTCACCAATGAGTATTGGGTTGTTTTTTTTACGGCGCGAAAGAATTTGTGAAACACGTTCAATTTCTTCCTCACGGCCTACAATCGGGTCAAGTGAGCCGGACTCTGCCAATTTGGTAATGTCGCGACCAAAGTTGTCCAAAACCGGTGTTTTACTCTTGGCATTGCTTTGCTTACTGCTGCGCTGCTGCGAAGAAAAGCTGCCTTTCTTTTCATCATCAAAATCGTCATCATCATTCTCGGTGTATTCGCTGCGCGGCTCACCACTGCGTACTACGCCAATTTCGTTGCGGAAAATATCATAATCCACATCAAACTGACCCAAAATTTGGGTAGCGATATTTTCCCTGTTTTTAAGAATAGATAACATTAAATGTTCTGTTTCTACCAACGGGCTTTTGAGCGCCTTCGCCTCCAAAACGGTTACCCGTATTACTTTTTCTGCCTGTTTGGTAAGCGGCAAGCTATTGATGTTAGCGATATTTTTTCCTGTTTTATCTTTTACCGCAAGCTCTACCTCTTTGCGGAGTTCGTACAAGTCAACATTGAGTTGTTTTAAAACTTTTATGGCTGTATTTTCTCCTTCTCTTATCAAACCCAATAGCAGATGTTCTGTGCCAATGAAATCATTCCCCAGCCTCAGCGCCTCTTCCCTGCTGAATGAAATAATTTCCTTAACCTGAGCTGAAAAATTATTATCCATGATTTTTAAATTGAGTTACAAGTATAACGAATATTTTTGAGCTAAACTCAGCACCAATCCGTTAATTACGTTAAAATACGATTTAATTACTATTTCAAAATACGATTAAACACTTATGAATTTCAAAATTGATACCAAGGAAAAATTTACGGTAATTACGCCGGAAACGGATTGTTTAGATGCCAATATAGCAGGTGAATTGTGGAAAACCGCCACAATGCGCCTCGCCGAACCTCCGCATAATGTAATAGTTAATCTGCGCCACGTGAAAAAAGCGGATACCGATGCGGTAAATGATTTGACAGGTTTGCAAAAGCACTTTTACGATAACAATGCTTCTTTTGTGATTTGTGAAGTGACAAAGGAAATAATGCCCCAGTTTGAAAATGAAGATCTGCCGGATGTACTAAATATTACCCCTACCGAAAGTGAAGCATGGGACATTGTGCAAATGGATGAAATAGAGCGCGAACTGATGAATGGAATGGAATAAAAAAAAATTTATTTTCCTTTTAAACCTTTCCCTTTTTGCAATATCTATGAATTGTTGTGAGTGTAAAAATGGTTTTAAGTTACAATAATTTTTGCAGCAGGGGTTAAAATAAGGTGCGCCGCGGATGCGGGCACCTTTATTTTTTCTTACAATTACAGATTGTAGGGATGATTTGCTGCTTATGCTCAAGCATCCTCTTTCAGATGTACACGGATGAAACACATTTTTTACGGTAATCACTGACACAAATGGTTATTTCTGCCAGTCACACCGAAGCATTCGCTTCTAAGCCTTCCACAATATGCAATGCTTTCATTTGAGGTAAATTACAGTTGAGCGGACGCTCATAAAAACCTGACACAAAAAGACGCTGGCACCAGTAATCTTAATCATCATATTTTCTTCGCTTTGGCCTATTTTCCCTGCCTTCCAGTTCTTCTATTAGTGCTTCGGGCGTTGGATTGCTGGTTAAAGCGGCTGCTATCTGGTACAATCCTATAAACACGGCAAGGAATGCCAGCAATTCTTTCCACCGTATCCAATAGCCCCACCAACTGTACACACTCGCATCGGAAGGATCGCCGGTGTTGTAAATAATATCTACCTTTTGACCTTCCTTATATGTTTTAAACAGATAATCTGCCTTAACAATATACTGTTGATGAAGAAAAATAAAAAAAGCAACCGGCTCTATACGGTTGCTTGATGAATCTTTTACAAAATGAATAATGCCTTTGGTATAATCGCTGTCCTGAAAATCCGGCTCGCGCGTGTACAACACAAACAGCGGATAACAAACAATGAATAATATCGCTACAATTTTATACAAGCTTAATTGAGATTTCTAAAGTCAACAGGCACTAAACGACTTACTCCCGGCTCCTGCATGGTTACACCATAAATTACGTCAACCGTGCTCATGGTAGTTTTATTATGCGTAACAATAATGAACTGCGAATTTTGACTAAACTGCTTAATCATATTGGTAAATTTACCCACATTCGCATCATCGAGTGGTGCATCCACTTCGTCTAGGATACAAAAAGGTGCGGGCTTAATCAAATAAATAGCAAATAGCAAAGCTGTTGCGGTTAAGGTCTTTTCACCGCCGCTTAACTGGCTAATCGAAGATGGTCGTTTGCCTTTAGGCTTTGCCACAATATCAATGCCTGTCTCAGCTAAATTTTCAGGGTTTTCCAATATCATATCAGCCGTATCTTCCTCGGTAAATAAGGCTTTAAAAACACGCTGGAAATTTTCTCTTACCTGGTTGAAAGTATCTAAAAACTGCTGGTTGGCGCTGGCTTCCACTTCCTGGATAGTTTGGAGTAAACTATCTTTTGCGGAGGTCAAATCAGCCTTTTGTTCCAATATAAACTCATAGCGTTTTTTCATTTCGGTAAAAGCTTCCACTGCCGTAGGATTAATTTCACCAATATTTTCTAAGCGCTTGCGCATACGCTCGCTGGCTGCCGCTAACTCTTCCAATGGCGAAGTGGTATTGCGTGGCTCATCCAAAATAGCATCCAGTTCTACTTTAAATTCCACACTCAACCGTTCCTTCATACCGGCAAGTTGCAGTTTCAACTCATTCAGTTTATCTTTTACTGAATTCAATACCTGGTCGATGATTTCACGGCTTTTTACCTTTAACCGTAAAGCGCTTTCTTTATCCTGCAACTGGTTGCGAATGTTGTAATACGTTTTATTAGCAATACTCAACGCTTCTTCCGCTTCTTCTTTAGTATTTATTAGTTGTTGCAATACGCCTTCTGCATCCTGCAAGGCAGCTTCGTTTTCTCGTATGGTAATAACCGATTCTTCTAATTGCCTGCTGTTTGCCGCAATTTGCCCGTTTAGGTTTTGTAATTGATTTTGCTTGTAAGTCAGATCCTGCTTCAAAGAAGTCAGCTTGCTTTGTTGACGCATTAGCTGCATATTTATTTCGTTGTAATGCGCGGAAGCATAATTATACTCCTGCTCTGCTGAATGAAAGTTGTTTTCAGCTTGTTTCAAATTTGCAGTAAGTGCCTGCATTTTTTCATTTATCGTATGTAATTGTTCGCGGGTATCAGCAATATTATCCTGCACATCTGTCAATCGTTCTTCGGTATCTGCAATTCTATTTTGCGCCTGTTGCTGGGCTGCCTGTAGATTTTCTATTTTATTTTTTGTTGCAAATACATTATTGGTAAGCTGGTTAATTTCGTTTTGTGTTTGCTTAATAGCGCCCTCTTTCAATTGCTCGTTGTAAGCGACAACCTGATTATGCAAATCTTTAATTTCAATTTTTAATGCATTTACTACTGCATCCTGCAACACTATTTCATCGTGCAGTTTTTCCAGGTTTTTGGCGCGGCCAATTTTCTTTCCTTCAAATAGCCCAACGCTGCCACCAGATAAGGTATATTTTCCTTTTACATATTTACCATTCTTTTCCAATACCACTGCGCCGTTGCTGCTGGCAATCACCTCTTCATTATCGGCGATAAACACATTGGCTAATAAATACTCGGCAAGCTTTGCATAGCGGTCTTCTACTTCTATTACATCCAATGCTTTGAGTGTGCCTGCAGGCTGATGCGATTCTACATTCACTTCGTCCAACTTTTCCAGCATGAAAAAATTGGCTTTCCCTTTTTTATTATGATCGAGTAAATGAATGGCTTGCAAGCCTTCTTCCCAGTTATTTACTACATAATAATTGAGATAAGGTTCCAGCACATTTTCTACTGCGGTGCGGTATTCTTCCGCTACATAAATAATATCGGATAAAATAGGTGCGGTATGATTCCAGTTTTTGTTTTTGTGCAAAAACTTTACACTTTCCGGATAGCCTTCCATAGAATCTATAAGGCTCTTGAGCAAATCATGTTCGTTGCGCCGCGCATCTAATTTGCGACTTTCTTCAGCTAATTCATTGCGCAGCCTTTCAAGCCCTGCCTGCGCCTCAAAGATTTGTGATTTTGTTTTTTCGTGATGCTCCTGCAGTTCCTGTAGCAAATCGCGCTTGTCTTGCAGTACTGCTTCTTTTTCTTCCAGCTCGGTATGCAGTTGTACCAACTGGCGGCTGCGCTGTTGTTGTTCATCGGAAAGTTGCAAATGCTGACGTTGCAAATTTTGGATGGACGTATCGGCAACAGCAACTTTTTTCTCGGCTTCAAACTGGTTGCGCTGTAACTGCTGGTATTCGTTGCGGAGCACATTCAAGCTCTTTCTTTTTTCATCTACCACCGTACGCTTATCCTCAATCGTACCTTTTGCCAGTTGCACCCGCGCCTGCAGCTCATCTAATTTTTCCTCTTCATCTGCTGTTTGCAACTGCGTAACTTCAATAGCGCTGGTTAAACCTTTTAGCTGCCCTTCTGCCTTCTCTAAAAAATCTTTAATTGATGCTTGCTTCTCGCGCAAATATTGCAGCTTTTGAGTAGCTAAATTCTTCTCATTTTCTTTGCTTCTTACCCCTTGCACCAGCGTATTATACGCTTGCTGTTGCTGCTGTAACTGACTTTCTTTTTCGTTAAAACCAGCTTTATGTTTTTCTATTTCTGCCTCTTCTTTTTCAATCTCTGTTTCTATCTGCACGCGCTTGGCAGCTTCAGTTTCGCCTTTTTCCTGCAAATCTTTATATGTTACATTGAAGCCTTCTAATGCCGCTTTGGCATATTCAATAGAAACTTCTTTGTAATCTTTCTTTATCTCGTAATATTTCTCTGCTTTTTTAGCCTGGTTTTCTAAAGTTTTTAACTGATTATTTATTTCAAACAATAAATCTTCAATGCGGTTAATGTCCTGCTCGGTGGCTTCCAGCTTTGCTTTAGCCTCTTTTTTTCGTGTTTTATAAATGGTAATACCGGCTGCCTGTTCCAACATGCGGCGGCGGCTGCTTTCTTTATCTTTTATGATGTCATCCACCATTCCCAACTCAATAATAGCATAACTATCGGTACTTACGCCTGTATCCATAAACAGGTTGTGAATATCCTTTAAGCGACAGGACACATCGTTGAGGCGGTATTCGCTTTCCCCGTTTTTATAAAAGCGGCGGGTAATGGTTACGGTGGTAAACTCGGTAGGTAATAACTGCCTGGTATTTTCAAAAGTGAGACTTACTTCGGCAAGCCCGCTGGCGCTACGCGTTCTGCTGCCGTTGAAAACCAGCGCTTCCAGGTTTTCACTGCGCAAAGCGGAAATTTTTTGCTCGCCAATTACCCAGCGGATACTATCAATAATATTGCTTTTGCCACAGCCATTCGGGCCGATAATGCCGGTAATTCCCTCATCAAAATGAACAACCGTTTTATCGGCAAAACTTTTAAAGCCTTTAATCTCTAATGATTTTAAGCGCACTTTTTCTTTTAATTTTATCAACTGCGAACATACTGTAAAACGATAAAATGGATTGTTTAAATTGGAGTAAGGGGATTTTGGTGGTGAAAATTGGTAGAAAATTATGGAATTGCAGGCGGTTCGTCATTTCGCAGAGCTGCCGATACATTGCTGTTTTTACTTTGGGTTTTGCAGCAGCCTTGCATAAATCTGCAGATTGAATTTACCTGCAAGTAGCCATTAGGAATCAGTAATATTTGCATTACCGTTAATTTTACTACCATTCACAGATCATGCACAAAGCGCCGTATTTTGCAAGTAGTAATAAGTTATAAAAGGGCGGAATAGCGGTTTCGATATTTATAATTTAACTCGATGAAATTCCCTGTTTGTTAGTTTATGAAAACAAAAACTATGAAATACCTACTAGCTGCTTCAATGCTTTGCTTTTGTGTAATATGCCATGCACAATCCACCGATGAACAAGCCATACGAGCCGTAATGAACCAACAGGTAACGGCATGGAACAATGGCGATATTGAAAGCTTTATGCAAACGTATCTGAAGAGTGATTCCATTATGTTCATTGGTCATAATGGCATTACATATGGTTGGGACAGCACATTGGCGCATTATAAGAGAGGTTATCCCGATAGGGCAACGATGGGGAAGCTCACTTTTGAATTGAAGGAATTAAAACCGCTATGCGGGAATTACTATTTCGTAGTAGGAAAATTTATGTTAGAAAGAGAAAAGGGTAATGCAAGCGGGCATTTTGATTTATTGTTTAAAAAAGTGGCTGGCAAGTGGTATATCGTAAGTGATCATACTTCATAAAAAAAGTCCCGTTTTGAACGGGACTTTTTTTATAATTATAAGGTTAAAAACTAAATATCCGTAGCCTCCCCATACGCAACAGCAGTAGCTTCTTTCACTGCTTCGCTCATGGTCGGGTGCGGGTGAACGGCGTTGAGGATTTCGTGCGCGGTGGTTTCCAGTTTGCGGGCAACTACCACTTCGGCAATCATTTCGGTTACATTATTGCCAATCATGTGTGCACCGAGGAACTCGCCGTATTTCGCATCATAAATTACTTTTACAAAACCTTCGGTGGCACCGGCAGCCGTAGCTTTGCCGCTGGCACTAAATGGAAACTTACCCACTTTCACTTCAAAGCCAGCTTCCTTTGCTGCTTTCTCGGTAAGACCTACACTCGCAATTTCCGGTGTGCAATAGGTACAGCCGGGAATATTGGAATAATCCATTACATCGGGCTGGTGCGGGGCTTTCTTTTCGATATATCCAATATATTCGGCTGCATTAATGCCTTCTCTTGTGGCTTTATGGGCAAGCGCCTGGTGCGGTGTACAATCGCCAATAGCAAAAAAACCGGGCACATTGGTTTGCTGGTATTTATCTACCACAATTCTGCCCTTTTCTGTTTTTATGCCTAATTCTTCCAAGCCAATATTTTCAACATTCGCTACCACGCCTACTGCGCTCAACACGATATCAGCTTCCAGCGTTACGGTGCTGCCATCCTGCTTTTTTACCTGCGCCTTTACGCCATTGCCCGATATATCTACCGATTCAACAGTAGCATTGGTCATTATTTCGATGCCTTGCTTTTTGAATTGTTTTTCCAGTTCTTTTGAAATTTCTTCGTCTTCTACCGGCACAACACGCGGCATAAACTCAACGATGGTTACTTTGGTGCCCATGCTGTTGTACACATACGCAAATTCAACACCTATTGCGCCACTGCCTACCACAATCATGCTTTTAGGTTGTTGCGGCAACACCATGGCTTCGCGGTAGCCCACTACTTTTTTGCCATCTTGCTTTAGATTAGGCAACTCCCGACTGCGGCCACCGGTAGCGATAATGATATGTTTTGCTTCTACCGTTTGCTTTTTGCCGTCATTGGCGGTTACTTCAATCTTGCCTTTGCCGGTGAGTTTGCCATAGCCCATGATCACATCAATTTTGTTTTTGCGCATGAGATAGGCAACACCTTTATTCATTTTATCGGCAACACCGCGGCTGCGCTTAATCACTGCGCCAAAGTCGGGCTGACCGCCGGTTACATTAATACCATAATCGGTGCTGTGCTTGAAATAATCGTACACATTGGCACTTTTAATTAAGGCTTTAGTAGGTATGCAACCCCAATTGAGGCAAATGCCGCCGAGGCTTTCTTTTTCTATAATTGCTACTTTAAAACCAAGCTGTGAGGCACGGATGGCTGCCGGATAACCGCCGGGGCCACTGCCGAGGACTATAACGTCGTATGCCATAGAGGAGTGTTTTTTACAATGTTAAAGGTAATTACCTGCTGAAGTAATAATAATTATTACTTTTTTCAGGCAGCGAAATTAATTGTAAAGAGGGAAAGTATCAAAAGGGACTGGGATTGGGGATGGAAAGGATTACTGGGATAAAGGTTGGATATTGGACAGATAATATTGAATATTTAGGAAGACAAAACTGTTTAATGAAATTTCTAAAGTTTTATTCCTCTTTCAGAGAACAGGAACTCTGCTTTCCCCTTTAGGGAGTTAAGGGCTTCTTCTTATTTTTGGCGCATGTTAGGTAAATTAGCAGGGTGGGACGATACAATAGCAGCACTAGCCACACCGCAAGGTGTTGGCGCAATTGGCGTAATAAGAGTAAGCGGACCTAAAGCCATAGCCATTGTAAATGGATTATTTCCTTCAAAAGATTTGGAGGCAGCGCCTACACATACACTGCATGTTGGTTATTTGAAATATAACGATACCATTATTGATGAAGTGGTGATTGGATTATATAAAGCCCCACGCTCCTATACGGGAGAAGATGTGGTAGAAATATCTTGTCATGGATCTTATTTTATACAAAACAATATTTTGCAAATACTGGCGCAATGCGGCGCACGGGCAGCAAAACCAGGCGAATTTACGCAACGGGCCTTTTTAAATGGTAAATTGAATTTAGCCCAGGCGGAAGCAGTGGCAGACCTGATTGCAAGCAATACCGCTGCCAGCCGTAAAGCAGCATTGCATACTATGCGCGGTGGCTTTACAGAAGTCTTGAAAAATATAAGAGAAGAACTGCTTACATTCTCTGCATTAATTGAATTAGAGCTCGATTTTTCGGAGGAAGATGTGGAGTTTGCAGACAGAAGCAGATTGATGAATTTACTGGATGAAGCAGCATATAAAGTAAAGCAGTTATTACAATCTTTTATGCTGGGCAATGTAATAAAAAACGGCGTACAGGTAGCCATTATCGGCAAGCCAAATGCCGGTAAAAGCACCTTACTGAATGCATTGCTAAATGAAGAACGCGCAATAGTAAGTGAGATTGCCGGCACTACACGGGATACGATAGAAGAAACATTAAACATCAATGGCATTTTATTTAGACTCATTGACACTGCCGGCATCCGCGAGCATACATCGGATGTAATTGAAAGCGTAGGCGTGCAACGCAGTCTGCAAAAGATGCGCAGTGCTGATATTGTGCTGTATGTATTTGATGCTACCGCCATAAGTAAAGCGGAACTGCAACAAACATTAGCAACTATGCAAACAGAAGGCAGTAAAATAATCGCCGTTGCAAATAAGACAGACGAAGAAGGTGTGGATTATGCAACAAAGTTTACTGGTATTGCTGGTATAGTATTCATCTCTGCACGCTACCAGCGCAATATGGATGTGTTACAAGATGCTTTATATACATCAGTAGTAAATGACGAGGTTGGTACGCCCGAAACAATTGTAACCAACACGCGGCATGTAGCAGCACTGGAGAAAGTATTGCAATCTATTGTATTGATTAAAGATGGCTTTGCACAACGAACACCTTTGGATTTAATTACTTCTGATATCAGAGCTTGCTTGTATCATATTGGGGAGATCACCGGGGAGATCACGAATGAAGATCAGTTGGATTTTATTTTTAGTAAGTTCTGTATCGGAAAGTAGCCGATGCACTGTTTACGCAGTGTTTGTGGGGTTTACATTCATATACAGCTAATTATTCTTGCCTTTCTTTGCCTTTGTTCGCCATTTTGTTGTGACGATTCTGGTTACTAATTCAGTTTGTAACCATTTTAGCATGAAAAGGGAAATTGTCAGCTTCCCTTGTTTTAGAGCCAATAGAAATTAGAGTTTTCTAATTGTTAGATGGTCAAGTTTTGACCGCTTTATCCACTAAACGGCTCTCTTCAATTTGAGAGGGTTTTACGCTGTCGCCGTTTGTGGATAAAGCTGCTGCGTTTTCTCCTTGCAAGCTTCCATAAACTTTACGGGTGAGAGATAACTTAATGCTGAGTGCGGTCTTGATGGTTGTAATCTGCCCGCCACTCTTCACTCATAGCTCTTACATCTGTAAGACTGTAAAACAGGTAAGCATCCAGCAGTTCTTTTCTAATACTTCCGTTCTTTCTTTCAATATAAGCATTCTGCATGGGCTTGCCCGGTTGAATGTACTGTATCGTAATAGCATTCTTCTCACACCACTGCTGCAATTGATGGCTGATAAACTCAGGTCCGTTATCTGTTCTAATGGCAAGTGGTTTTCCTCTGTCTGTTATCAATCTTTCCAGCACCCGGATGACCCTTAAGGATGGCAGTGAGGTGTCCACTTCTATAGCCAGCGACTCCCGATTAAAGTCATCTATTACATTCAGGAGGCGGAACTTCCTGCCATCTACCAGGCTGTCACTCATAAAATCTATGCTCCACATCTCATTAGGTGCATTAGGCACTGTAAGTGGTTGTTTAATCCTGTCAGGCAGTCTTTTCTTTGCCCTTCTGCGTATGTTGAGCTTCATGCTCGTATACACTCTGTAGATGCGCTTATGGTTCCACTGGTATCTTGTCCCACAGCCGGTAGCAGCATTGCCAGTAGCCTATAGCTGCATGTTTATCCGGTGAGCTCCCTAAGGGCTGTCTGCACCTCGCTGTCATCTTTTATCTTCTTTTGTACTGGCAGGTAGTACGGGATATACCTACCAGTTTACACGCCTTTCGGTTACTAAGCTGCTCTTCTGTTACCAGGTACTGAACAGCTTCCCGTTTCACTTCAGACGTTATAACTTTTTTTCCAGTAGATGTTTCAGTGCACGGTTTTCAATGCTCATCTCTGCAAACATGCTTTTAAGCTGAGCATTTTCAGCTTCCAGTTCTTTAAGCCTTTTTACATCTGATGCTTCCATGCCGCCATATTTAGCTTTCCAGTTATAAAATGTTGCATCGCTGATGGATAACTCCCGGCATATATCTTTTACTGCTATGCCGCTTTCCTGTTTCTTAATAGCAGCCACTATCTGGCTTTCGGTAAACTTCCTTTTCATTGTGTATAAAATTTAAAGTTAACATTACTTCAGTTTGTTAACTCTAAATTCACTGGCTGAACTTCGGGGAAGCCTACAGTATGACACAGCAGATCGCGGTGCATTTATCTGCCAGTCGCAATCACTGAATTCATTGTTGGTAAATCCCACCACCTCAAAGCTTACGTCAATGCACTTTTATGCGCGGAAAAAAGGATTGAAAACAGGTATGTATTATCTGCGTACAAAAGCTGCTGCACAGGCAGTGCAGTTCACAGTTGAAAAAGGAAACCAGGTTGTTGAGCCAATTGCAGGTGAAAAAAAATTAAAATCACAAATCATACTGAGTAAAAAAGAAGATGAAAATGTCACCGGCGCAACCTGCTCCATGCAGGATGGCCGCATCAGTTGTGGTTCGTAATTCTGAGTATAAGCAATAAGTCATATGCCTTAAAAAGAATAAGACCTTTTTTGAAAGGTCTTATTCTTTTTATATCATGTTATCTTCGCCGAAATAATGCAAACAAATGCTAATGTTTTAAATTTAAAATCATTATTACTAATGCAGGAAACAACACAAATATATTCTGCTGGTCTTCGTTTTCGCGAAGCAATGAAACAAGAAAAGCCTTTACAAATTGTTGGAACAATCAATGCGAACCATGCGTTACTTGCGCAACAAGCCGGTTTTAATGCTATCTATCTTTCCGGTGGCGGTGTGGCTGCAGGTTCATTGGGTGTTCCTGATTTAGGTATTACCACATTGGAAGATGTGCTGATTGATATTAATCGCATAACCAACGTTTGTACATTGCCTTTGTTGGTGGATGTAGATACGGGTTTCGGTCCTTCTGCTTTCAATATTGCACGCACAGTAAAGTCATTGATAAAGTCCGGTGCTGCGGCATTGCATATTGAGGACCAGGTTGGCGCTAAACGCTGCGGGCACAGACCAGGCAAGGAAGTGGTGAGCAAAGAAGAAATGGTGGACAGGTTGAAAGCTGCTGTTGATGCACGAACAGATGAACAGTTTGTAATTGGTGCAAGAACGGATGCATTTGCTAATGAAGGTTTGGAAAAAACATTAGAAAGAACGGTGGCTTATAAAGAAGCCGGTGCCGACTTTATTTTTGCCGAAGCGGTGAATGACTTAGCGCTTTACAGGAAGTTTGTTGAGGCAACCGGCATTCCTGTGCTGGCAAATATTACAGAGTTTGGTATGATAAAAATGTACACCGTTGATGAATTAAAAGCTGCTGGTGTTGAACTGATACTATATCCTTTGTCTGCTTTTCGTGCCGCCAATAAAGCTGCGCAAAATGCATATGAACATATTCGTAAAGACGGCACGCAGCAACATGTTTTAAGCACCATGCAAACAAGAGAAGCTTTGTATCAAAGCATCGGTTATTATGATTACGAACAAAAATTAGATAGCCTGTTTAAAAAGAAGCAATAATGGAAACTAATCAGCAAACAACATTCAAGCCCAAGAAAAGTGTGGCACTCTCCGGTGTTGCAGCAGGCAATACAGCGCTGTGCAGTGTTGGTAAAAGTGGCAACGATTTACATTACCGCGGTTATAATATTTTGGACCTTGCAGCTAACGCAACATTTGAGGAAGTGGCTTATTTATTAATTTACGGTTCATTGCCAACGCAACAGCAATTGGATGATTATAAAAATAAGTTGAAGTCATTACGAGGTTTACCCCATGCGGTAAAAAATATACTGAAGAACATTCCTCCCACAGCGCACCCGATGGATGTAATGCGTACCTACGCTTCGGCACTTGGTACTATAGAACCGGAAGAAGATAACCATAGTGAAGCAGGCGCAAAAACCATTGCGGACAGGTTATTGGCATCTTTCAGTTCCGCCTTATTGTATTGGTATCATTATGCAAACAATAAACAAGAAATAGAAACAGTAACGGATGAAGATACCATTGGTGCACATTTTCTTCACCTGTTACATGGCAAAAAGCCTTCGGATTCCTGGATAAAAGCAATGCAAATTTCTTTGGTGTTGTATGCAGAGCATGAGTTTAATGCTTCTACTTTTACAGCAAGAGTAATTGCAGGAACAGGTTCTGATATTTATTCTGCTGTAACCGGCGCCATTGGTGCCTTGCGCGGACCAAAACATGGGGGTGCCAACGAAGTAGCTTATGATATTCAAAGTCGTTATCATTCGCCCGATGAAGCGGAAGCCGATATAAAAAAACGATTAACAAATAAAGAAGTAATCATTGGTTTTGGCCACCCGGTTTATACTGTTTCAGATCCAAGAAATGAAGTGATTAAGAAAGTGGCAAAACAACTTTCTGACGAAGCGGGTGATAGGCTATTGTTTGATATTGCAGAACGATTAGAAACGGTAATGTGGAATGAAAAGAAAATGTTTCCCAACCTCGACTGGTTTTCGGCAGTTTCCTATCATCTGATGGGCGTACCAACCATGATGTTTACGCCACTGTTTGTTGTATCGAGAGTTACAGGGTGGAGCGCACACATTATTGAGCAACGGCAGGATGGAAAAATTATTCGCCCGAGCGCAAATTATATCGGCCCGGAAAATAGAGCCTTTATCTCAATCGAAAATCGTACAACCTAAATTTAAAATTAAATAAATAATGGCATCGCCTGTCATAAATGAAAGAACACAACCAGACAAAGTATTGGTAGATATAGTGGATTATGTGTTAAACTATGAGATTAAAAGTGACTTAGCCTGGAAAACTGCGCATTATTGCCTCTTAGATACACTTGGCTGTGGATTTGAAGCCTTAACTTATCCTGCGTGCACCAAACTCTTAGGACCAGTCGTAAAAGGTACAATAGTCCCACATGGTGCTAAGGTGCCGGGAACGCAGTTTCAATTAGACCCGGTTCATGCTGCCTTTAATATTGGCACTATGATTCGCTGGCTGGATTTCAACGATACCTGGCTGGCAGCAGAATGGGGGCATCCCTCTGATAATTTAGGAGGCATTTTGGCAACTGCAGATTGGATTTCCAGAACATCTATTGCAGAAGGCAAACCTGCACTCTTTATGAAAGATGTATTGGACCTGATGATTCGCGCGCATGAAATACAGGGCGTATTGGCACTCGAAAACTCTTTTAATAAAGTGGGTTTAGATCATGTCATATTGGTAAAGGTTGCATCAACAGCAGTTGTAGGAAAACTTTTAGGGCTAACGCATGAAGAGTTAGTTAATGCACTCTCACTGGCATTTGTTGACGGACAATCTTTAAGAACATATCGGCATACACCAAATACAGGAAGCCGTAAATCTTGGGCAGCCGGTGATGCCACTTCAAGAGCAGTGCGTTTAGCAATGATTGCACAAACCGGCGAAATGGGCTATCCTTCTGTGCTTACTGCGAAAACCTGGGGATTTTATGATGTGTGCTTCAAGGGAAATCAATTTACATTTCAAAGAGATTATGGTTCCTATGTAATGGAAAACGTGTTATTTAAAATTTCTTACCCGGCAGAGTTTCATGCGCAAACGGCTGTGGAAGCGGCGATGACATTACATTATAAATTAAAGGCTTTGAATAAATCAGCGGAAGATATTCGGAAAATAACGATTCGCACACACGAAGCTGCGATTCGAATCATTGATAAAAAAGGTCCGTTGAACAATCCTGCCGATCGCGATCATTGTATTCAATACATGGTAGCTGTGCCGTTGATTTATGGGCGATTAACAGCTTCGGATTATGAAGATGATATTGCTTCAGATATTTGGATTGATGTGCTGCGTGATAAAATAGAATGCGTGGAAGATGTTCAGTTTACAAAAGATTATCACGATCCTGCCAAACGTTCTATTGCCAATGCAATAACTATTGAATTAAATGACGGAACTGTTTTAGAGGAGGTTCAGGTCGATTATCCGATTGGGCATAAACGTAGAAGAGAAGAAGGAATACCGCAACTCATAAATAAGTTCAGGATTAATCTTGCGCGTGTTTTTCCTGAAAAACAGCAAAGAAAAGTATTGGAAAATTCACTCGATTTTTATAGGCTTGTTAATACACCAGTTGATGAGTTTATAGATATGATGGTCATATAATTTTCAAAAGATTTTAAAGCCCTTATTCCCGCTCTTCGAGGTGTTAGCGATAGCGCACCTCGAAGTAAAGGATGAAAATGATTCTTCAAAGTCTTCAATCATTAAACCTCAGCCCCCGGTCCTTGCCTTTACCAATCGTTCATAATATTCCTCTCCAGTTAGCGTAATTTCCTTATGTAAGCTCCTGTTCTGGATTGTGCTGAGCAGTATAGAACAGAAAAGAATAAATCCTAATATGCTCAGCATATGTAAAGTACTGCCAACCTCCTCCAAATGGCTATTCTATTTCAATCGATGCACTCCTTTGACTAAAGGTTACGGCGCATTACCGAACATTGAAAATACAAAAAGCGAATGAGCAGGTGTCTATAGGTTAACAGCAAGTAATCAGTGCGGCGTGCTAACTGATTCTATTCGTATCACCAGCCAGCTTTGTAAACTGATGATGCCTTCTGCCTTTACACCCAATAAGGATGGACTCAATGACGTATTCAAAGTAAAGTATCCGTTTCCTGTAAAACACTTTGATATGATTGTTTACAACCGCTTTGGACAGAAAGTGTTTGAATGTTACGACATTGCCAAAGGCTGGAATGGAACTATTAACAATGTTGATCAAGATGCAGGAATGTATATATGGAAGATTTCACTGATTGATAATGATGGCATATCTGCAGCAGCACAGGGGACTGTAACGATGATTAGATATAATGATGAAATAGATATTCATCACGTTTCTGTTTCGCATTACTATTCCGTTACTAAAAACGCTACAATCCATTAAAATAAACACATTTCACTTTCTGTATCGTCACGAGATAAAATTTGCCATTTAGATAATATGATTTGATTGTCAAAGAGGGAGGTAACTGGCGAATTCACCTCTACCCTATTTTGTGTGTTTATGTACTTGGACAAAATGTGAAATAATCCAAATAATATAAATATTACAAATGCTAAACAGGAGATTGCAATCCAATAGAAATCTGATCAGAGTAAACCAACATAATATCTTATAATAAGGAAGGTCTTAACAGGATAACAATTGTATTATTTGTATTATTTGTGGTATTCTTATTATTCTTTCACTATGCTATGCACACATGCGCAAATGATCTTTAGACAGTTGATCAAAGGAGTAAAGCCAATTATATTCAATAATATAATAAGTATAAACACGCACCATTAAACGAAAGGGCATAAAAGACACCTATCCTTCGATAACGTTTATTTCTTCCCCAAACGGATATTGCTCGTCCTAGCAGGATTTCACCAAGAAAAACATATAACCGGATTACGGTAGCTTTAAACGCTAAATAGAGCCATTCTCGTATCAATCATCTTGCAAGCGGCATTAGAAACAACTGCTCACTACAACTGCTTTCAAAAAAGGCGGTCAATGACAATATAAAACCAAGCGGAAGAACTTCGACATTGCTTCAGCAATAGAATGAACTGAAGTATTCTAAAATTCATATACTTCAGCAGATATCGCCGGACGTTGATGGCAACAGTAACAGACGCCCCAAATATTATCCTATCTTTAATAAATGGTTAGTTTGTCAACTGATCCTTCCTGAAACAAAAAAGGGAAAAATGCCGAAAATCCCTGCATCATGCAAAAAAGTAGGCAAAATAAATTTAAATCACATGGATCCGGTAACAGTAAAAAAATTCGAAACGAAATCTCATGAAACCCCGGATGAGATTCGGCAGCCTGATAAGACAAAAGTCGAGATTGTCCGGCTGGAAGGGTTTACTATTGGACGCTTAAACATGAAACCGGGATGGCGATGGTCACAATGCATTAAGCCCGTAGTTCACACTGATTCATGCCAGCTTTCCCATGTTGGATATGCAGTATCAGGAACGCTTACCGTGCGCATGAATGATGGCACACAGAAGACAATTAAAGGAGGTGAATCTTACACCATTCCTCCAGGACATGATGCTTGGGTGGAGGGGAGTGAAGATTTCGTTGGAATCGAAGTGTTGAGTGCTGACCAATTTGCTAAAACTTAGAACAAAAATAGAACTGCTTCCTCCTACATTCGTCCTCAAAAGGAGCGGCTGGACAATTACTATGAATTGAAAGAATAGTTCGTTTAGCTATTTATCTTTCTTCAGCTTCTGTTTTGTCAATGTCGCTCCTTCCGGAAAGGGCAGTTGTTGGCTGCAACTTAAACAAATTGATAATGCTTAATGATAACACTTAAATGCATTAGCATAAACCGCCACAAACATATAATTAAAGCAAGAAATTTTACAACTCCGTTTATGGAACCATGACTAAACCTAGATGGAAGCTAAATTATTATAAATTGCCTAATGTACTTGATGCATTAGCATAAACCGCCACAAACATATAATTAAAGCAAGAAATTTTACAACTCCGTTTATGGAACCATGACTAAACCTAGATGGAAGCTAAATTATTATAAATTGCCTAATGTACTTGATTCTATACTCAATTTACTGTTCCGTTACTAAAAACGCTACAATCCATTAAAAAAAACACATTTCACTTTCTGTATCGGAAAGTAACCAATCCACTGTTTACGCACATTCTGTGGGGTTTACATTCTTTTACAGCCACTTATTCTTGCCGATTGTTGCCTTTCTTTGCCTTTAGTAGCCATAATGTTGTGACGAATCCGGTTACTAATCCAGTTTGTAACCGAAATCACATGAAAAAGGAAATGACGGGCAACAATGATGCAGTATGATACATAATGATGCAATACCTGGCACGCTTTGTAGACAGTGTAGGAACTGAAATGAAAAGTAGGATAATTGGTAGAGTTGAAACTTGCTTTTGCGAATGCTCAGTTATATCCATCTAAATCCTGTATTTAGGTATTATTGGTTGGTAAGTGCTAGCATAAGTACGTATGTAGCAGTGAGCCTTTTTAACGATTGCTAAAAATGAGGTATTTGACAATTTTGGGTCACCAGGTTTGGATAAATATCCAGAGATTATCTCAAAAATATCTCAGTAGTATAAGGATGGCGGCTGAGTACTTCGTGCGGATGCCGTGGCAGTCTACCCCTGCCATCTTTTCTTCTCTTCACCTTTGGTAATAGCGGCTCTATTATCGTCTACTCCCTATCGCTCAGATATATACCTGGAATAACCTGTTTTTGAGATAAACTCTAATATTGTAAAACGGAAAACAACAAATAATGATTGATTCGTTTCATGGGTGCGGTAGGAAATTTAATTTGGGGAAACAAAGAATAAAACAGAGTATCAGTACTACTTGAAAACAAAGAATTTCGTTTTTCGGGTATCTGATTTCGCTTTTTTGGTATCAGGAATTGACATAAGCAGTCAAATGTGCATTTGAGATATTAAAAAACAAAACAAGCTATATATTGCTTTATATGTAGTAATATATTTGTGCAAAGTTTTTGGAAGAGCTAAAAACTTCATGTGTTCTTATTGTAAAATTTTTTGTCTGGATGTTATAATTAAAAATGTTTTATCTTTATTTCAAGCCTAATACTTAGCCCCTTTAGACGATTATAAGAACCACTAGCCTATCAAATTCAATTCTTAACTTTTTTTTCCTGATTGTTCGTACTGATTTCCCTGGCTAAACGCGGTGTAATAGAGGATGTTTTTCACATGGTGATGGGAAGTAGTTGACGATAGCTTTGAGAGTGCCTGAGCAATTTCCATTGATAGCTTTGGCAGGCAGGGCAAAATTATTTCTGCATTTACGTTACTAAACAATTAACACAAGCGAAAACGAAAGGCATAATAATCAAAGGCATAAAAATTATTTAAAATTCATACAATTATGGTAATCCTTATGTGATGTACCATACAGACCGACATTGTAGCGGTTAACAATTGACACATCAAATATGTTTTATCATTGATAAGACTTGAGCAACTGCCCAGCCCTGTTGCAACTACTGATCAATACAATTTAATAAATAAACTCTACATAAACTAAAAAGGAGTATGCCGTAAATCCAATTCAAAGAGTAGACAACAAATTAAATTTTAATTTATGAATACTAAACTTTTTCATGCATACTTAAATGCAAAGCAAAAGTTCATTCAATACGATGGAGTATTGGGGGTTGATTATGGATCAAAAATCAGTGGCGGTACAGTAACAAACCGTGAAGCAATCATTGTATTTGTTGAGAGAAAATTAACATCAGAAAGTGCGAAAGGAGATCAGTTAATTTCTCAATTATTTGAAGGATTTGTCACCGATGTAAGAATGCCGAAACTTAATATGACTGAAACAGAAAAATTTAATCCCAATAAACCTCCTGATAACAATGAAGATAAATGTCTTTTTGATTACAACTGGATTGATTTTGGAAAAATACATGCACTTAACTTAATCTGTTATCGGCAAAGAAATAAAAATGTAAAGGGCATTGGTGATTTAGAAGATGTGCCGACTGTACAAACATTAAATTAAATAATATGACACTTAATGAAATCCTTGGGATGTGGCGTATTGTCGCTAATGAAAATCCAGCTTCTTTACACTTATGGCAAGCTGGTAACAATTTAAATGGACAAATAAAATTTGACGACCTTTCTAATACCGAAAATCTCTCCTCATTATCATTCATCAACGATGAACTCAGGTTTACCCGATCCGGAATTGATCAACAATATTCTGCAAAGGTTAGAGGCGATGACCTCAGAGGAACTTTTTTGCAGGCTGGAAGTTCTTATACCTGGTTTGGCCGGCGAATGCCTTCGCCTTTATTGGAGCTCTCATTTGATAACCCCCGAATTCTTCCTATTGACTATAGGGCGAGTTCACCAGGAGCACAGCGTGTTTTGGTAATTGTTGAAGAACGAATTTCGGGAGCACTCCTGTCAAGCCTTTCTGACGGAATATCAATACTTACCCGGTTTTTTGATGACCTGCAAAACGAAGGCTGGGAAGTAGTAGCATACAGTTTAGATGTACGCAGCCATGAAACCAGGGAACGTTATCACCGCCATTTACCCGATGAATTTCTGGATCTCTACCGATTCGTTAAAAAGTTTTACCATGCAGCACAAACGCTTGGGGGCGTATTACTGGTTGGAGATTTCCCCACCGCAGGTATAGTAAATCTTGAAGACCGGCAAGTTGGACAAATACTCGAACAACATGAATTGGATTATTTTTCGGTTGACGCAGTACTTGCTGATCCGCATGGGTACTGGGAGTGGATGGCTACAGCCCCCACCTTTCCTCCCGGGAGCAATCTTGGCGGAAGGCTTCCATTCGATGATTCCCGCCACCCGAATGGAAGTCTTTACAATCGCAATCAGTGGAGTGCGCCAGGTTTTATTACGCACGCCCTTGCTCAGTGGCAGGTTCATCACGCTGAACGGACTAATCAAAAGCATGCTGCAGATTCTAAGTTTTGGGTAGGCCGCATTACGGCATCGCAATCAGCATGGCGTACTGGTCAAAGTGGACTGGAGTATTCAGAACAAGAAGAACTGAGGCTTCTTGTAGATTATTTTAATCGAAATCACGAGCATCGGACAACATCGCGCCAACGGCGGGGGTATATATTTCTTGACCTGGATTTTGCAGGTGGCTGGGAATCGGAAAGCAATAAATGGACGAATTCTGTTACACAATCAAGCATTGTAGTGAATGCAGATAGTAACTCCCTTCCCGCAACACAATGGGCGACAATAGAAAACTACTTCAACTCATTTTCGGAAGAGCATCTTGTATGCTACTATATGATGCACAGTGACTTTCTTAATCATTACTTTGCAGCACAACCGGGAAGTACAGAAGTGGTGCCGGCAGCCTTTCCTCAAAGCTTTACGAGTCCTGGCTCAGTGTTTAGCGTAAGTGTGCCTGGAGGACAAACTTCTGTAAAAGCATTGCACCACTTTGCACTTCCAAACCGTTCTCCGTATTCAAGATTTTACCTCTTGGGTGGATGTGATGTGGGTGATATCATACACCGGCCACAATATCTCGCTGCCGGCGAGAGAATTTCACCAGCCACACCATTACACCGTCAGTATGGCGCCCAAAATCTTGCGGTAACCTACCTCATGCGGTGTAATGGTTTAGCAGTACTTGCACATAATGTAACCAGTATACCAGCGGACTACACGCCGGTTTATGAGGCGTGGCAACAGGGGCAATGTCTTGGCGACGGCATACTTCAACTGATGCGTAACGAAAACGTGGCAGGACAAATTCCACATCCTTATCGTAATATCGTTTTCGGAGATCCTACATTGAAACTTTCATATTGAAGTAGTTTTCGCTTGTTTGAAGTTGCATTTGTTTTCATATTTCATCTCACCTCAATTAATTCTACAGAATGACTTCAATCAATTTTCAAATTCTTATCCGGGCATACCTTAAAAGAGATTTTAAATTCATCACAGAATTCATAAAGAATTCACCACAAAATGCCAACACTGAAAGTTCACTTGCGATGATGACAAGTGGTGATCCATTTTATAGTATTTGCAGCTTAAACGCCATGTCAAGCGCTTATGCGCAGGGCGGCAATTACAATCATGCTTTGCTGTACGGATTAGCAACGTATGAATGTGTGTATCACTATCTATTTAAATCGGCTGAGAGGAGAAAAGAAGAAGTACTATACTTTGCTGCTTCGTCGGCCAATTTCATTACGAAATCATATCTCGATAGCGCCCGCTATAGTGAAGGAATAGAATTTTACGACAGGACGGTCAAAGATTTCCAAAAACATTTTAACAAGCCCGAATTCATCTCTGCACAGTTGAATGCTGTTGAATTATATCTCGCCATTGATAATCCTGAAACGGCAAGAAGCATATTTCAAAGCCTTTCTCCTGGTAATATTCCTTATTATTCAAGAATTAATTATGAGCGGTTAGGAACAAAAATAAAAGCATTATTCAGAGAAATCAGTGTTACTTCTGAAGAAGCAAAAAAATCAGAAACAGAAGAACAGCAGGCTGAGTTAAAAAACATGATTGATGCTATTGGTGAAATGTTTACGCAAACATCCGAAGGTGAAACACAACAATCAAATGAAATTTCCCAAATGATCAATCAGTTAAGACCCTTAATAGGAAATACGGGAAACAATAACGAACAATTTAATAATGCAACAAGTATTTACCGTAAATTTAATAACTATTTTAAAACGGTAAGTGAAGAAAAGGAGGAATACAACATAATGGATCTCCGCCTGAAACTTTACGATCTGCAGGGTGTATTTTTAAATGACTCTACTAAATCAAATCCAGATGTGTTGAAAAACACATTACATGACCTTCAACAGCTACTTCCCAAATTCAGAAGCAAATATATAGACGAATCCAACGACACATTGTGGAGTATCCACATTTGCCAAAAACGACTGCGTTTGTCTGCCGAAGGAGCGGACACCTTAGAAGAATTAAGGGTAAACCTGGAGCATAAACGCGCATCAATTTATAATAAAAAAGAACGGGCGGGTGTATTTAAAACTTTCGAATATCTTTTTCCAAGCCTTATAGAACTATATCACCGAAGTGGGAATGAAAGAGGTGTATTAAAAGCCATAGAAGCTTCAAAAGGCAGACTGCTGGCAGATGCGATCGCAGAACAATCAGATACTGAAATGGAGGTGGCTAATTATGAATTGCCCGTTGAGAAATTACCTTCTTTGCTTTTGAAGAACCATGCATCTTATCTTAGTTTCTTTTTGTATGATGACTACTCTATCAGCGTATTGCTGACATCGAACGGAAAGATTTATGTTGAGCGTACACCTGACGTTGATAAAACAGTTATGAAGAAATGGGTTGATGACCATTTGGATGATCCCAAAGAATGGAACAGCAAATCCACTAAGGGGTTTTTCACCAAAAAGATTAATATTCCGGAGAACTTAGGCAAGCTTCTCAATGTTCTGAAGAGAGCTTTGGAGGAAGGAAATTTAAATTTGGGTGATCACCTGATTTATTCGCCCCATGAAGTATTGTTTTTGTTTCCTCTGCAATATGCTTTGTTTAATAACAGTTATTTGATTCAGCAATTTTCGCTGTCAAGGATACACGGAGCGTATCAATTAATCTCTCTTTTGGAACATTCACCTGTTCTCCCAACGAAAATTATTTGCTGTACGGTACCGGCAGTGCAGGATCTGGACAATTCTGAAAAAATACAGCAGTTTTCAGAAGTAAAACAATGGTTATCAAAAAACTACTCGTCCTTTGACGGAGTATCCGAAGCTGACTCCCTTGATAAATTTTCAAGAAACGATTACATAAACTCACTTATCCATTTTTCAACACACGGTGTTTTTCCGTCGCCCGGGACTGATCCTGCAAAAGCAAATCCGTTTTACAATAGTGGCTTACTACTAAAAGATGGTGAAAAGCTGCCTGCTTTAGATCCGAAATTTAATTACTTTGAAAAAAGTTATTTTCTAAATTCCTGCAAATTATTTGATGCTGATAAAAGCTGGAAAAATAGTCATGTTACTTTTCAGGCATGCGTTAGTGCACGTTCTAAAGAAGGCGTAGGGGGTGATGCTCTTGGTATGGAAAACGCAGCCTTCTTTCTCGGGGCTAGGAGCATGTTGACCGCCGGATGGAATATTTCAATCGTATGGGCAAACAATTTCTGTATTCGCTTCTATCACTATTGGCTTAAAGAAAAACTTACTAAAGCAGCCGCCTACAAAAAGGCAATGCTCGAAATAATGTCTGAAGTGCCTTTTCAAAACCACGGCCCCTATTATTGGGCAGGCATGATCTTGTCAGGTGACTGGAGATAAAAACCAAATTTATTTATATGAAATCAGAAACAATAAGTTTGATAGAAAATATGGACGGTTTTCGGCTGTTGCGATTTTTTAATCACTTTAGCACAACGCTGTTCGACAAGGTTGATGCAGACGCCGAAACAATAATCAGGCATTTACCGGCGAATGTGAAAAACATTCCGGAAATGAAAACGGTTATGGATAATCAGGAACAATATTCCATGCCGTTAGAATCAGAAGAAGCCATCAAATTTGCCAGGGCAAGTTTGCTGCAACTCGCCCAGGAAAAAAACACAGCGCCTGCCTTAGCCGAAGCCATTAAAAATTACAAGGACGATGAGCAATCCGCAGAGGTTATTCTTGCTATGGGTGGTGTTGTTTCTTTTATAATGCTTTTAGCGACCTCAAAAATAAAATATGAAACAGGCAAAGGATGGGAAGTAAACGTCCTTGGCAATCGCGAGGGAATTAAAGATATTATCGAACTGATTAAAACGCTATTTAATGCAATTCCAGAATCTATTTTAAAACTTACTTCTAAACAATAAAAAAGTTATAATAAAAGTCCTCTTTAAGTGCTACGCTTTATTTCACAAGGCAACTGGAATTTCGAAAATGTAGAATTATCTTCAAAAGCTGCACGATAAGTAGTTATATACTTTCCTAAATCAATTCTACGTTATATCATTTGGAATTTAATAAATTAAAGATCCAGGCTTAGAATTTCTGTTATCGTATTCAGGCTTAGAATTTCAAATATATTCTGATTTAAAAGTTTTAAAGAAGATCTATATTATTTGGGCCGCTGAAATTCACCCCTACAGAAATAAATATTATTATTTTGCCACCTTCACCAACTGAGTCGTCAAGATTGATACCGTTAGAGAAAACGCCATAGAACGGCGAGCCTGCCACGTACTGGTAAGCAATAAGCCTGATGGACCTTATGTACCAATGAAGGATTCCATTTATTTACCTGTTGATATGCCTACTTTAGATAGAACTTTTTGGATAGATAAAGATGGAAAACTCTATATGGTCTATTGCTACGAATGGCTACAGAACTGGAACGGCACTATCGAAAATATGGAACTGAAACCAAATTTAAGTGGGACAATTGGTAAAGGCAAGGTGTTGTTCCGTGCCAGTGACGCTCCCTGGAGTCTTGAAAAAGACGAAAACGGCAATGACATACCGAACAAAATAACTGATGGCGCTTACTTGTTCCAAACAAAAACAGGACAGTTGGGAATGATATGGACCAGTTGGATTTACGACGTATATACACAAGGCGTGGCTTACTCAAAAGCGGCACCCTCGATGGTTTCTGGATTCAGGAGAAAGACCCGATTACACCGCCTAATTACCGTCATGGAATGTTGTTCCGCACATTAGATGGCAAACTGTTAATGTCTATTCATAGTCACAAAAACATCACTGGCCGGTATGTGCGCATTCCTTATTTGTTTGAAGTTGATTTACCAGGCGATAAATTAGTCATAGACAAGTCTTATATACCTTGAACCTATTTAGAGTTTAACAGTTTGGGATTTTTCTGCACAACAGCACGGAAAAGGCGATGAAGTGCAGTGCCATCCATGCTTTAACAGATGTTTCGAATCGGATGAGCAAAGCTTTGAAGGAGTCTATCCAGGCGTTCATCTTCTCTGTTACGAATCTTCTTTTATAGAGCAGGTCATCAAAGTAAACATAATCAGTTGATAGCGCTTGCTTCTGATTTCTTTCATTGACTTCAATGTTGGCTTCTATTTGTTTTTCACTGCACTGCTCACGCAGCACTTGTGCATCAAAGCCACTATCTGCATTCATAAATACACCCTTTAGATCAACATCTGCTTCGCTGAGCAGATGATACAACTCTTCAAACAGTTGCTCGACGTCGTGCAAGTCATGGTGGTTACCACTCTGAGGGGTAGCCACAGCAAGCGGCAGCCCCTGATTATCGCTAAAGAAAAGTGCATTGGTAGTGCGGGCTGCCTTTCTGCTCTGGTAGCCAATGTGCTCACCTCCATTCTTTGCAGGTGTATGTGAGCCGTCAGGTTGCATACAAGACAAATCTAAAAGCTTATGATTAGTTTTTAATAGTTCTATCCACACCTTTTTAAAACAGCCATTCTTTACCCATTTGTTGAAATGATAATATACACCATTAGCGGTTAAGCGCTTTTCCGAAGTAAAGAACTTTTCTACTGGTAGCATCTGCCACTGACACCCGCTTTTCAACCGGTACAGAATAGCTGCTACTATTCTCCAGGACTCTACCCGCACCTTAGTACCACGCCTGCCACTGCTCAAATGTGGTACTATCCACTACTCAATCGTATCTTTGTTTAAGACTTCCATGATAACTGACCTTTTTGTTTTGCAACTCAAAGTTCTTTATCACCCGGAAGTCTTTTTTGTTAAAACTCTATATGGCTTCTTTAAAATAAAATGTTTGTTGCATCAGAGTAATAAAACATTTGTGTTTAAAGTATTAATTTTAGCTATTGTAATAAAACAACTAAATCAATTTTTATGATAGAAAATTTGAACCACCTCGTAAAACAAAACGCAGATACCACTATCATCAACAATACGGCCATCCCTGATGAGCGGAATGAAGAAGCTGTACAGGAAGCCAGCACTGCTATTGAGAATTCTTTAAAAACGTCTTTATCCAACGGCAATGTAAAAGAAGTGGCTAATCTCTTTAACAGTAATGGTGAAAATATAACTGCCAACCCTGTTACCCAACAAGCTACCGGCAGCTTTATGGACCGGCTACAGAGCCATTTCGGCTTAAATGTCCAACACGCAGCAAACATAGCCAACAACCTGATACCAACGGTGTTGAAGAGACTGGTACAAAAAGCTGCTGATCCTGCTGATAACAGCTTTGATCTCCAAAAGATTTTCAATGAGGTGAGTGAGGGTAAAACACAAGGACTTAATGTGCGGGGAATGCTGAACAAGTTTAAAACAAGTTTGGACAGGGATGCTGATGGTGATGTAGATCTGCAGGACCTTAAAGCATTCTTTACCGGCAGCGGCGGGGTGGTAGACAAAGTAAAAGGGCTCTTTAAATAGGGTGCACACGCAGCATTAAGAATGTAGCAATGCCTCATTGTTAATTAAATTTTTTTTAAGTAAAAGTGTTCTATCAATCGAGTAGACGGCTCTTAAACTATAGCTGACACAGCAAGCCTCGCATTACTGTACATATAATCATGTATACAGCATTGCATTAAGCTTTGAATAATTTCACTGACAGATATTGATGGCACATCTGAAACAGCACGGGGAATTATAACATTGATTAGATAAATCGAGAAAAATAGATGTTTGCTGACTGAAAACGGGAGTGTAATTTAAACTGTGTCAAAAGATTTTCCTATGTTACATTTATGCTGTCAGGCAAAACGGAGAAAGGCGCTGCTGAGGAGCAACCTTTTAAGGGATAACCTGACCCGATAGAATGAA
>NZ_SZQL01000001.1:640157-842686 GCF_005233845.1 Ilyomonas limi | reverse complement strand
TGAATAAGAAATGGAAAAATTATAACCGAACTTATAGCCATCAAAAAGCAACTGTATAGCAATTACAGGACTAAAAATTATATTTGTATAACCGAATCAGGATTTATTTAATAATCTGTATAGTTATTTTAGGACGAGTCAAGGACGAGTCATCCTTCATACTAAAGCGTAGGTAAAGCCTACCTAAAGCGTAGGATAAGCCTACTCAGGAACTTATAAAAAGCAGGATAAAAACAGCTTTATTACCCATTCGCCGTGTTTCTGTCAATACTACTGGGCTTAAAAGAAAAACGGCACATGCAGACGCTTGCACCAGTGAAGTTTTACGACATGTGATGCCAATGTTTTAGCCGTAACAGCTTCTATCAAAGTAAACACTGCTGCAACATCATCCCATCACTCACTCCTCCCTCTCCCTAATGCTTATCCATCCAGTGCTTCATCATTTCCAACACATCCTTTCTCCGTTTTCCTTCACTCCGCAAATGCCGTATGGAAGTAGCACCAGCCGACTTTGACAGTTTTCTAAAACCGCTTACGTCCATTACCAGCGGATGATGATAAAAGGTTACCTGCCGAAAAAAAGGTTTGTCCAGCACTTGCGCTAAGTATTGCTGGGCAAGCGTACAATCCCACAAATCCTGCCCCCGCACAATGGCATCTATACCAAAGTACTCATCGTCTATCAGGGAAGCAAGCTGGTAAGCCGGATGTCCATCTTTTTTTCGCACTATAAACGACTGCATAGCAGCAGGCAAATGCGTTGTAATGGCTTCTCCAGCGAGCGTTCTCACAGTTAATAGCAGTGTATCATTGGTGATGAGCCGCCAGCTTGTGTCAGGTGTATCTAAGGGCAGGTGCTTTTCGCGGCAGGTACAGGTATAGCCTGCATTCTGCTGCCATTGCGTTCTAGAGCAGGCGCAGGCATATACTAATCCTGCTGCGCTCAACTGCTGCAAAGCAGCTTCGTATAAATGTAAACGGTGCACTTGCGACCAGGCGCTTTCGTACTCAGCATAATTTCCTGGTCCTTCCTCCCATTCAATTTCCAAGAAGCGGAGTGTATCAAAAATGTCTTCTACATATTGTTGTCGCGTGCGCGCGCTGTCTAAATCATCAATGCGCAGCAACAGCTTCGCACCTGCCTTTTTAGCCAGATCGGTGGTAATCAAAAACGATAATGCATTGCCAATGTGCAGGTAGCCACTTGGTGTAGGTGCTATTCGTGTCTTATAAAAAGAAGCTGCATTCATATAAGCTCCCCCAATGTACTTAACATACGTGTGACTTACTTTGAAAATATCCCCGACTCCCGGGGGAGTTAGCGCTGCGCACTTTTAAGTAAAAGATACAGGCATATCTCTGCCTGTATCTTTTACTTAAGTTCCCTTTTATGGTTTAAGTAATTATTGATTTAATCACTGTCTTCCAGGAAGAATATGGCTTCTACCGGCTTGCCAAATTCCCGGGCAATCTTTAACGCCAATAAAGTAGAAGGTACATATTTATTGGCTTCCATGGCATTGATGGTTTGTCGGCTAACCGATATTTTAGTAGCGAGTTCTTCCTGTGTGATGCCTTTAATAGCACGTTCAACTTTGATATTGTTTTTCATTGGGTATAGCTAAGTTATTCCTGTAAAGAATGTAATGAAAACGTATAATAAAGATGATGAGCACTGTAAACATGTTGTACAGCATTACATTGAGAAAGGCAGAGCCATAAATAAACAAAAATGCAAACAGTAATAGTCCATAATTCACCCATACCGCCCATAACAGAGACGACAACCTGAGTTCTGCAATAAATTCATCTTCTGCTTTTTCTTTTGAAAAGCCTACCATCAATGCACCTGCAATAAACAACACACCAACTACGGTGTTGGTAATATTCGCATCAATGAAAGTAAAAGACTTACTGCCATTGATGCTTTCGTCCATAAAGAGGGCAAATACTTTTGCATGCAGCCATTCTGAATTAAAATCGTTTATGGCTAATACGATTCCTGATACGGTGGCAGGTATCAGCAGATACTATCCGATTTGTTTGTACCTGTTCGGTAGTAAAAGTCTTTTGGTCATAGAGTTGTTTTTTATAACACAAATGTAAAGTAAACTTTACTTAAAGTAAATTTTTCTTTACAAATTGTAAAGGATATTTAACAATTGTACAGCTTTTAAAGCTGTTGGTGCAGCTAATCATAAGAAATCCTGTTTCACGATGTAGCACCACACCTAACTGTGAAGACTGAAATACTGATTGCTACAAAGCGCATGAAATGAAATAGCACTTAGTCGTGCAGTATACAATTACATAAAGAAGTAGCATGCAGGTAGCACTTTCCGTAGTTGTGGTATTTTCACCAACGCTGTTGGGAAGAAATGTTAAGACAGCGTACTTATCGGAACAACGTCATTGCGAACGAAGTGAAGCAATCTGTGGATGCTAGCATAATCAAAATATGCCATTAATAGTACTTTTAAGCTACTCACAGATTGCTTCACTTCGTTCGCAATGACGCTTTTAACTTTTCTTCCCAACACCTGTGGTGCTTTTTCACCAGCAACTTTTTACTGTTACTTTGTTTCAACCTCGCTCTTCATAGCTGAAAGCCATGTGTTAGTAACAGGCATTAACAGAGGCAAAACAATCACCTTCCTACAGTAATTTTGCTTTATTATTTTGCTTGCTTCACACCATTGCAAATGCTTCTGTAAAACTTCTAATAAAGTAAAATATCTACACCTATGAACTGGAAAAATATCATTACCCAACAACTCAATATTGAGTACCCCATTATTCAGGCACCTATGTTTGGAACGGCTACACCCGAAATGGTTACAGCAGCAACAAGCATCGGTTGCCTTGGCGCCTTGCCATTAGGAGACCTGCCTGCGGAAAAATGTATTGAAATCATCCGTGCTACCAGGCAATTATCCAATCGCCCGTTTGCAGTGAATATCTTCGCGAACGAAATTCCTGTAATCACAGAAGACATCAGAACAAAGTACACACAAACCAAACAATTTATTGAAGATTTGGCGCGGCAACATCATCTGATAGTTACTCTTCCCACAATCGACGAGTTGCCATTGAACGGTTATCAGGAACAAGTAGATGCTATTGTTGCGGAAGAGTGCAAAGTCGTAAGCTTTACTTTTGGCAATCTGGATGAGCAATCCATTCAAAAATTAAAAAGTAATGGAACCATTTTGATTGGAACCTGCACTTCTGTAAAAGAAGCGACCATCTTAGAGCAGTCGGGCATTGACATACTATGTGTTCAAGGCTTTGAAGCAGGCGGGCACCGCGGAAGCTTTGCCACTGCTGATGACAACAGTCCCATGATCGGCGGTCTGGCTTTATTAGCTCAGGTACACGAGGCAGTTAGCATTCCCATCATCTATGCAGGGGGTATTTATAATGCAAAAACATTACTGGCAGCTAACACATTGGGCGCACAAGGATTTCAAATTGGAAGCTTATTATTAGGTTCGGCAGAAAGCGCATTGAAGGCATTTGAAAAAGAAAAACTCAGACATGTCAAAGAAGAGGAAATTGTTTTGACAAAAAGTTTTTCAGGACGCTACGCCAGAGGCATTAAAAACGCCTTCATAGAAGCCGTAGATCACACGGATTATATTTTGCCTTTTCCTTTTCAAAGCAAATTAACAGTTGAACTACGTAAAGCCGCAAAAGCTAATAATAACATTGATTTTGTAAGTATTTGGATGGGGCAATCCATTCACCCGTTTAGCGGGCTTTCAACTGCCGAAATATTAAAAGCATTGATTGCTGCCACTGAAAAAGAGTATAACAGGTAGCAAACTATTTACAGCATTAAAGCCTTACATCAATTGCTCAACTTTGCAGCACATCAAATAACATAATGAAGTACGTAAATTACTACACATGGCTTGGATATTATTAATTATTGCAGGATTGTTTGAAACCGGATTTGCCACCTGTTTGGGAAAAGCAAACCAAAGTACAGGCACTACCGCCACCTGGTGGTTGATTGGTTTTTTTATTTGCCTCACCACGAGTATGATTTTACTGTATAAGGCAACGCAAACCTTGCCTATTGGTACCGCTTATGCCGTGTGGACAGGCATCGGCGCAGTAGGTACCGTATTGGTGGGCATTATCGTTTTTAAAGAACCCACCGACCTTTGGAGAATTGTTTTTTTAATAGGATTGATTGGCTGTATCATTGGGCTGAAAGCAGTTTCACATTAATGAGAAAAGTAAATAATGAGTTGGGAGATATTATCTCAGCACGTTCAAAAGGTATTTCAAATAAGTTCCTGTGAGGACTTAGCAATATACTTTGTATTAAAATTTTATATCAGCAAAAACCACTTATACAGATGCCAACCATTCTATTCGTAATTTGTTTTACATTTGAATGCTTATAAAACGGAATTGCTGCCACCTTACTGAGCCGGAGATTTGAAGCCGAAGCATTTTATTTGACCTTGAAATAACACTGCACCGTATACAGACATCATTCGTTTCAATGATAAACACATCCGAGTTATGGATAAGAATGAATTCGAAAATCCGAAAGAAACTTCGCGTATTGAAGCTTTCAGCGATGGGGTTTTTGCCATTGCTATTACCTTGTTGATACTGGAAATTCATGTGCCGGCTGCAACTGACAAAGAAACCCTGCTCAGTAGTTTATTGCACGAATGGACCAGTTTCCTTGCACTGCTGATCGGGTTTTTCACCCTATTGGTTTGCTGGATCAATCACCACTATATGTTTACGATGATTCACAAATCGAACAGCGTGTTGCTATTACTCAATGGCTTTAAACTGCTGGTGGTAACCATCACACCTTTTGCAACAGCATTGCTGGCAAAAAACATTCAAACAAACTGGGAAGCGGCGGCAGTAAGTGCTTATGGCTTCAACTTTGCACTGATGGGGTGTGCCATGACGGGCATCTGGCTGTATGCAAAAAGACAGGGATTTATAAAAACTGATTCGGAACGTAAACTACAAGCAGCCACCCGGTTGTATATTTTTGCAAGCTTGTTTTCTACATTTATCTGGATAATGTCTTATATCAGCCTGATAGGCTGCCTGGTACTGTTTTGCCTGATGTTTGCCATATTTGTTTTTCCTGAAAGAATGGTTTCGCTGCAGTTGAACAGAGCCGTCAAACATCAAAAAATGCCTTTACCAGTGTATGATGCACTGCAGCAAAATAGTTGAGATAAAAATTTCAACGCACTACTTCATCTTATTTAAAAACCAACAATGCCATCGCTAACGGTTGAAGATTTAAAAAAAATAATTGCTTTAAGTGACCTGCCCGACGAACATCTGCAATGGATATTAGATCGTTCGGAATACACCGAGTATGAGGATGGAACGCAGATAAAGAAAACAGGTGATGAGGCAGATGTAATGATCATCACCCTTGAAGGCAAGATTAGTTTTTACCATGATTATCATGGGCGTTTAGTGTATTATTTTTATTATACCAACGACGAAACAACAGGCGGTGTAGGCGGCTTGTTTCCTTATTCAAGAATGAAAGTATATCCGGGCTGTTCGTTTGCAGTAGGACAAGTGCGCTGCCTCAAATTGCATAAAAAATATTTTCCTGAGCTGGAACTACTCAATCCCGAATTTATTCAGCGGCTGATTGGTTATATGACAGAGCGGGCTAAAGTGGTGGCTACCATGCAAAGCCAGCAGGAAAAAGTGAATGCACTTGGACAACTGGCGGCAGGCATTGCACACGAATTGAATAATCCGGCAGCAGCCATCAACCGGATTGCAGATGAATTGGATAAACGATTGACCCGCACTTACGAACTCACCAAAAAATTGCTCTATTGCAATATAACGCCCGAACATATTCAGCATATTCATACATTGGTAGCAGAAAAAGAAAAAACTGCTGCTCAAAAAGCCAAACTCACCACGCTCCGGCGCATGGAATATGAAGATGAATTAGCAGAGTGGCTGGAAGAGAAGGGTGTTACCGAAAGAGAGATAGCAGAAACGTTTTCAGAAACGCGGTTTTCAACGGAAGAGCTTGAAAGTATCCGCGACGACCTGGGATCGGAAGCATTTATTCTGGTACTTCCCTGGCTGGAGAATTTATTGAGCACTCATAAAATTATTAAAGACCTCAACGATGCTTCCACCCGCATTTCCCATCTCGTAGGCTCCATTAAAAGCCATGTGCAAATGGACAGGGGCAGCGATTTGCAACCCACCAATATTCACGAGGATATTGATAACACACTCACACTGCTTGGGTTTAAACTGCGTGCGAAGAATATTGAAATAAGGAAAAAGTATTGCACTGATTTGCCCGTTGTTCCGGCATATGTGGGCGAGCTTAATCAGGTTTGGACAAATTTGATTGACAATGCCATTGGTGCCCTTGACCGGGACGGCGTACTTACCATCGAAACATCCTGCGATCCTAAAAATGTAACAGTTAGTATTATGGATAATGGTGCCGGCATTCCGGCAGACATTCTCTCCCGCATTTTTGATCCGTTTTTTACCACCAAAAAAGTAGGGGAAGGAACAGGTATAGGACTGGATATTGTAAAGCGGGTAGTAAAGCGCCATAAAGGTGAAATAAAGGTCACCTCCGTGCCGGGCAGAACGGAGTTTTTGGTTTCGCTGCCAATTATTCAACAAGAAGCAAAATAAGTATGTTATCAAAATTAAGTTTGATTTATTTCAACTTTAATAAGAGGAGAAATACACAGGCGCTAATAAAGTTATTACCAGCCAACCCATTCACTCTAAAAGCTAAAATCCATCTTAGACTATGTGGCACCTAGGCACGGACGGATGCGCGGAGCGATCATGCCGTCCTTGAACCCACGAAGTGGCTCATTGAGTCCATTGAAAATATTTACTATCCGAAATAATTAAGCGAAGCGTTCTCATGAATACAATTGAAAAAACATCAATACATTCATACTTTTTTGTTACTTTTTTCTTTCAATGCCTGTCCCGACAAGTCGGCGAGAAAAAAGGAAGAGTGAAAACTATTATAAGCAATCATACATACAACACCTTAGGTGATTACATCCGATAAAATGAAATTAAACGTATGTAACACCGTACTTAATTTAAATAATTTACAAGCTATACACTATGAAGCTCCCTTACATTATAATTGTTGATGATGATATACAGGTATTGCGGGCAATACAGCGCGATATAAGAAATGAATACCGCGGCGATTACAAAGTAGCTGCCACCGAATCGGCTAATGAGGTGATGGAACTGGTAAAGGAATTAAAACTAAAAAATGAAGTGGTAGCATTATTTATTGCCGACCAGCGGATGCCCGAAATGGAAGGTGTTACCTTGCTTGAAAAAGCAGCAGAAATCTATCCGGATGCCAAAAAAGTATTGCTCACCGCCTACTCCGATATTGATGCAGCCATTAAAGCCATCAACACCGTAAAACTCGATTATTACTTGCTAAAGCCGTGGCATCCGCCGGAGGAAAAGTTATTTCCGGTGGTGAATGATTTGCTCGACGAATGGCATGCGCTCTACAAGCCCGATTCTGAAGCAATCCGCATCATAGGGTTTCAATGGTCGCCCAAATCGCATCGCCTTAAGGAATTTCTTTCAGGCAACCTTGTTCCGTACATCTGGCTGGATATTGAAAACGATACCGAAGCAGAAAAGTATTTAATCAGTGCCAATGTTTCCAGGTCCGTTTTACCATTGGTAATATTGAAAGATGGTTCTGTTTTAGCAGACCCTTCCCTATCTGATTTGGCTGCCGGTGTGGGGCTGCATCAAAAGGCAGAGAAAGAAATGTACGATGTGCTCATCATTGGTGCAGGACCTGCGGGACTTGCAGCTTCGGTATATGGTTCGTGCGAAGGACTGAAAACGGTTTTAGTAGAAAGAAGTAATCCCGGTGGGCAGGCAAGCAGCAGTGCACGCATTGAAAATTATCTTGGTTTTCCTACCGGCCTTTCAGGAGCAGAACTATCACGGCGGGCAATCACGCAAACGCTCCGGTTTGGCACAGAAATGCTTACTCCACAGGAAGTAAAAAGCATTACGCTGAAGGATGGCTATAAGATTACGACCCTCATGGATGGCTCAGAAATATACAGTAAAACCGTTGTGATAGCAACGGGTGTTTCGTATAAAAAACTGGAGATTCCGGGACTTGAAAAATTTACAGGTGCAGGTGTTTATTATGGGGCAGCGGCGGTAGAAGCACATGCCTGCCGCAATGAGGACATCTATATTGTGGGTGGCGGCAATTCGGCTTGCCAGGCAGCATTATATATGAGCAAATTTGCGAAGGCAGTAAACATTATTATCCGGCGTGATAGCTTATCACTTGTAGCGGCAAATTATCTGGTAGAGAACATCAGTCGCACGCCCAACATACATATCATTACCAATACGGATGTAGTTGCCTGCAGTGGCTCCTCTGTTTTAGAAAACATTACGCTGCGAAATGCAAAAACAGGTGAAGAAGAAACAGTGCCTGCCAAAGCATTGTTTGTTTATATTGGCACAAAACCCGGTACCGAGTGGCTGGATGATCTCGTATTGAAAAATGAAAACGGGTTTATCCTTTCCGGGACTGATGTAACGAAAGACAAATCCTTTCACACATTCTGGAAATTAAACAGAGAACCTTTTATGCCCGAAACCAGTGTGCCCGGCATTTTTGCCTCGGGTGATGTGCGGTTTGGTGCATTAACGGGCATTTCTTCTGCTGTGGGCGAAGGTGCTATGGCTATCCGTTTTGTGCGTAAATACCTGCAGGAAATGTAGGTGATTTTCGAAAATATTTTTCGCATTTAATAGCTTCCTTCAGGCTAACTGTTATTGATGTTCTTCAGTTATGTTGAAGAACACCAGGAGCGATAAATATTTTTGAGCAAGATGTTGGATATATTAGCGGATTAATCATCGTACAGAAAAACAAAAAGAACAATAAATACTATTTTACAAATGACAGATAACAATCAGTTCAAAAATGGCTATTCGGAGGTTAATGGACTTCGCATGTATTATGAGGTGTACGGTGAGGGGAAACCGCTTGTTTTAATACATGGCGGCGGCTCTACTATTCAAACATCCTTTGGCAATATCATTCCCCTGCTTTCAAAAAACAGACAAATTATTGCAGTGGAACTGCAGGCACATGGACGCACCGGCGACCGTGATACTTTTTTGACATTTGAACAGGATGCGGATGATGTGGTGCAATTATTGAAAAATATTCAGATTGGCAAGGCAGACTTTTTAGGATTCAGCAACGGCGGGCAAACCACTATAGAGATAGCTATAAGGCACCCCCACATAGTAAACAAGATTATTATTGCTTCTGCTTTTTACAACCGCAATGCGGCAGTGCCCCTCTTTTGGGAAGGATTCAACCACGTAACATTGAGTGCTATACCCCAAGCTTTGAAGGAAGGTTTCCTGGCAGTAAACAACAATGTGGCTGCCTTACAAAATATGTTTGATAAAGATGTGCAACGCATGAAAACATTTAAGGGCTGGAGCGACGAACAAATACAGTCTATACAAGCGCCGGCTTTAATTCTTAACGGCGATAACGATGTTGTCAGTCCTGAACATGCCGTTCAGATGCACCGCCTGATTCCAAATTCAGTATTGGTTATTTTGCCGGGTGGGCATGGAGAATATCTTGGAGAAACAGGCGCCTTGCAGGATGGTAAATGGACGCAAACCTATGCAGTTGATATCATCGAAGCGTTTTTGAATAAGTAAAAAGGTGTAAAAACAACGAATATAAGCAGTTGCGTATGCAACAAGATGTAATTTTTACTGAAAATAATCCGATGTACTTTTCAAAAATTTTGTTGCCCTTCTACTATTGCAGAAAGAGCGTTGTAAAGGTGTCTGACACTTGAGAAGCATCTGGCGCCTTCCGCCGACTTTACAGCCGATAACTGTCTGTTGGTGAAGAACACCAATAGCGGCGAAAAATAATAACCTGATACTTTCCTGAATTTTGAACAACGTTTACAGCGATTAAAAAACAAATAATCAGCAATTACTTTTTTTTCCTTCGAGTGGCAGGGTAAACCAAAAAGTAGAGCCTTTGCCCAATTCACTTTCAACACCTGTATCTCCATGGTGCAGCTTTATTATTTGCGAAGAAATATAAAGCCCTAAGCCAAGCCCGGGATAGTTCTGAGATGTTTTTTCTATGCGAAAATAACGATCATATACAAAGGGCAGGTTTTCTTTGGCAATACCAATTCCAAGATCGGCCACTGCTATTTTTACTTCGTTTTTATTGTGCTGAACAGAGATCATAATTTTATCAGACAACGGCGAATATTTAACCGCATTGGAGATAAGATTAGATAATACCTGTTCAATTTTTAAACGGTCTGCACACAGCTTTACGTTCGTATCACCTTCTATCATCAACGTATGCCCGGCGGAAAGCAAACCGTTTTGTTCTTTCAGATCCTCTACCACTTCCGAAAGCAAAAATTCGCTCTTATCAATTTGTATTCTGCCAGATTCTATCCTGCTTACATCCAGCAGGTTTCTGGTAATAGTAACTAATTTATTTGCTTGCTTAGTTGCCTTCTCTACAAGCGGTTTTACGGGCTTCAGCGCTTCCTTTTCATCTGCAAACCGCTCCACCATTTGCAGGAATGCTTTCATACTGGTGATAGGTGTTTGCAACTCGTGGCTGGCAATACTTAAGAACTCATCTTTCATGTTCAGCATTTTCTCCTTTTCCAGTGCATAATGCTGCAGGTTTTCTTTCATCCGCACAATGGCATTGCCCAGTACATCCTCATCGCTGCGCGGCTGCACGGCTACATCAAAGTTGCCCTTTCCAATAGCATCTGCCGCTTCAGCCAGCCGTTTATTATTTTCATCAATGTTTACAATAGAATGGGCAAGACTGCCAATAACATCATTAGGTATTTCTCTGAAAGAAACGCCCGAAGCACCCTTTGCTATTTGCAATGCTGCCAGTTGCAATTCTTTTAGCATGGAGTTAATTACATTGAGCGTATAAACAACAATGGCTATCACAACAGTTACCGATAAAAAAAGAAACACAAGCATCAGGTTCTTCTTTGCTTGTTCACCCCGGTAAATCTCAGCAATGCGCTTACTGGCAGTTACGCCTAATTGTTGCTGCAGCGTTCTCAGTTCATCCGTGCCTTTGTCTGATACATCCCACCATTGCTGCGCGGTATAAGTACTATCGAAAGCAGTATGTTTAAAAACCGTATCTAAGTAATTAATGGTAGCTTTTAATGCCGATGTATTCCGGAGGGTCTGATATTGTTTAATTGCCTGGGGAGAAGCTTTTAAAAGAAACTCAGTTTCATAGCTTTTCATTACATCGTAAGAGCCTCTTAAACCATACAAGGTGCCTAACGCATTCTGGTGCGTGTACAGTACGTTATATACATTGGACCTGATGATAACCAAATAGGTAAGCATGGCGGAAAGCAGTTTTTGCCCTGAAAGGTCCTGGTAAACAGGTTGCAGATTGCTACTGGTAGATGCAGGTATAACATTTAACGTATTTAGCCGGAAGATGATCGTCATAAAATTATACATCACCACATCGGCGTTTATTGTACCGGTATCAATATTAGCCCTGATACCGGGCAGGTTGGTAAGAAAAGTGTATCTGGAAAAAGCAGAGAGCCCGGAATCGTTACTTCTTTCCAGTTGCCGGATGGCCGAATCGGTAGCAGGACGTTGCTGCAAAACGGCGTCGTGCCCGCTTTTCTTCATGGCATAGTCAAAACTCAATCTGCGCTCCTCCTGCAACTCATTGATGAGCGAATTGATGTTTTCACTCTCTTTTGTCTTTTCAATATAACTATCAAAGAGGCTTAGTTTTACCACCTCTTCGTAATACACCTGTATAGACAGATAAATAAGAAAAATTAGCGGTACAACACTAATTAAAACAAGTTTGCCCGCAAGAGGCAGTTTACGGAAGAAACTGTTCATTTACAAAGTATTGAGGTATTTGCCAGGAAGCAAATGTAACAACAGGAGAAGTTAATTCGTTGTATAGAGGATAAGTTTAAGGATGATATAAGGCTTTGTACTTTCAGGTTAAAGCTATGTTCTCTAATATTCTCCGAGATATAGCAAAGTGCAGGAGTAAAAGGCAAATGCACCTCTCTGATATACTTCTGCTTAATCACTACGGCTATTGCCCACCAGCAAAATTGTGTTGGGGGAAGAACACCAACGGCAACAAAAGAGTGTTAATATCATAATCATAAAGCAGCACACCAAAGATAGATTAGGTCATTCTGAGTATCCATTTTTATCTTCCACTCCAAATTATGCTCACCTGAAAAAGAACATATCATCTTTAAGCCTTTAATTATGACAAAATCTCTACCATTGCTTTGACTGTTCGCTTTATCTGCTTTGGCATCATTAGCACAAACTAATGCTTTTACTTTAAAAGAATGCTGGATCACCGGTGGAACAGGCATTGGAGCTGCCACACAAAACACAAAGTCGGTTGGACAAGACATGTGGGTGCAATTGGCTTACAGGTTGTCGGAGCGCATTTCCATTGCAACAGAGTTTGAAAATATAAATTACAAACAACGGGGTTATTATAAAAACTTACCGGTAGAACCAAACGAAGTGAATGTGCTCGACAATAATTTTTCTTTATTGTTTAAATATCATTTACCGCTCAAATCAAAATTAAAAGTGGCTGCTGCCAGTGGCTGGACCTATGCTATCAGGCAAAATGATTATTATATTTTTGAAGATGATGGCGTAGTGCAACATACATTTAAAAATGTAACCTCATTCAGCGATTATAGCATTCCGTTATTACTTGAAATCGAATACCCTATTTCAAAAACAATACATAACCATGCCAGAGGAAAATATAATTTACTTCGGCAAAATGGCAGTACCTATTCAACTGGTTTAGGACTATCATTGAAATTGTAGTTGCAGGAGGTTTTCTTCTCTATGATATACCTCTTTTAGCTGCCTTATGTGCCGGGAAAAACATGTGAAAAGGAAAACCAGTGCAGCACAAATGTGTTGTTGAAGACCACCAACACAGGCAGAAAGCAACAGATAAAATCCTGCTTCAGATGAGCACTATTTTTATCATTTTCCCGTTTCATTCCCAATTAAAAGCAGCTTGTTAAAACCTCCAAAACAGGCAAAATAAAACGTAACTTCAAGCCTAAAAATTTTTCACTCTGCTTTGGTACTGGCATTTCGGTTGCACCGCTATTGCCAAGCCCAAAACACTACCTACAAGTTTAAAAGATAACAAAAATGACAAATACAGGAATTGTCGGGATTTTACTCATTATTGCCAATGTTGCCTTTTCGTATAAAGGCTTTACCAGCAGTTTATTTTTTTATAAATACAACTTTGAGGTTGAGAAGATACTGGTTTACAAAGATTACAAGCGCCTGGTTACATCCGGCTTTTTACATGTCAACTGGATGCATCTCATTTTCAATATGCTTGCCTTGTATTTCTTTAGCGGGCCGGTAGAAAATTATCTCGGTCCAGTACAGTTTTTAATTATCTACTTTGCAAGCCTCGTTGGCGGCGATTTATTGTCGTTATTCATCCACAAAAACCAGAGCTTTTATAGTTCTGTAGGCGCATCCGGCGCTATTTGCGGAATTATCTTTGCTTCTATTGCTTTGTTTCCCGGCATGAGCATTGGATTATTTCCACTTTCTATTTCCATCCCTGGCTGGCTGTTTGGGATAGCGTATGTATTGTATTCTGTTTACGGTATCAAATCGCGCATAGGCAACAGCGGGCACGATGCACATCTGGGTGGTGCATTAATAGGTATGCTCGTGGCTTTATTATTTCATCCTGCTGCCTTTGCCCAAAATTATTTCACCATCCTGCTTATTGCAATACCTACCATTATATTCCTTTACTTAATTATTACAAGACCGCACGTTTTATTAATTGATAATGCTTTTTCAAGAGCCAGAAAAAACCATTATTCTATTGACCATAAGGTAAATGAAGAGAAAATAAACAGTCAAAAAGAAATAGACCGCATATTGGACAAAATAAATAAGCACGGAATGAGCAGCCTGAGCAGGCAGGAAAAAGAAAAGCTTAAACGATATTCACAGTCAGTTAAATAAAACAATGCAGCGGATAATTCATTCTCACCAGCGAAATGTATTATTGTAAAATATCAAAACAGCCATCTTTAAAAGCAGAAACTTTAAAGAAGGCTGTTTTAAGTTTACTATCACTTCCGATTAAGTAGCACAATATACGTGTAGTTTAAAGCCCGCAGCTCTATGTTTGCGGCTTGTAACTTGAGGCTTGCAGCTTATTTCCTTGCAATATCTGCCACACTTAATAGCCCGCTGCCATACCATCTTTTCGCGGGTCGGATGCACCATAATATACTTTTTGTACCGGATCGAATTGGATGCATTGATAACCACCAAAATCGCCGGGCGTACCGTGCACTATATTCTTATGCCCCATGTTTTGCAATGCCCTTATTGTTTCAAACGAGAAGCCCGATTCCAATGCAATCCTTTCCATGCCTTTTGTGCTGCCGGTTGGGTCGGCAGTGCCTAAAGGAAAGATACGGGGCGCATCACCGGCTTCCTGTATATTCATGCCAAAGTCAATGATGTTCATCAGCACCTGCACTTGCCCTATCGGCTGAAAGCTGCCGCCCATTACGCCAAAGCTCATATAAGGCTGGCCATCTTTGGTAACAAAGGCAGGAATGATGGTATGAAAAGGCCGCTTATGTGGCGCATACGAATTGTTGAATCCCGCCTTCAAATTGAATAGTGCACCGCGGTCTTGCAATACAAAGCCCAGTCCATCCGGCACCAGCTGAGAGCCAAAAGCATTGAAATTACTTTGTATCAGCGAAACCATATTACCTTCATCATCTGCTACAGTCAGATACACAGTTTCGCCTTTCTTTAATAAAGAATCACCGCTGGTAAACTCGTTTGCAGCGCTGTTAGTATCAATTAGTTTGCTCCATGCAATACCATACTGTTTAGAAATTAATTGCTGCACCGGAATGTTGGCAAAGTCGGGATCGGCAAAATACTTTGCACGGTCTTCGTAGGCGAGCCTCGTAGCTTCTGTAAGCAAATGCAGGTGGCTGGGGCTGCCATATGTGATATGACTAAAATCGAAAGGCTCCAAAATATTCAGCATTTGCAGTACGGTAATACCTTGTCCATTGGGTGGCAACTCCCACACTTCATAACCGCGGTAGGTGGTAGAAACCGGATCTATCCAATTGGAAGTATGATTTGCCAAATCTTTGGCAGACAAAAAACCACCCATCTTTTTCATGTAAGCATCAATAGCTTGCGCAATAGCTCCTTTATAAAAAACATCTCTGCCGCCTTTAGCAATTTTTTCCAACGAGTTAGCCAAATCAGGGTTCTTAAAAATATCGCCTTCTGCAGGTGGCTTTCCTTGTGGAAAATAAAGTGCCGATAAGTTTTTGGTATAAGGCTGCTCGTTGTTGGTAGTATGTATTATATTATCTGCTATCTGGTGTAAATAAAAGGCAAATTCATTGGCTACCGGAAAGCCGTTGCGGGCATAATTAATAGCCCCTGCCAGCACATCGGTCATGGGTAATTTTCCAAAACGGTTATGCAATTCAAACCAGCCATCCACACAACCGGGCACCGAAACCGAGAGTGGTCCGAATATGGGTATAAAGTCCAATTTCCGCTTTTTAAATTCATCGGGCGTTAAAGCATAAGGCGAGCGGCCGGAGGCATTCAGCCCATACAACTTCTTTGTTTTAGCATCATACACAATGGCAAATAAATCGCCGCCAATGCCATTCATGTCAGGATCAGTCACGCCCAATACCGCATTGGCTGCAATGGCAGCATCCACAGCAGTTCCACCTTTTTTCAGCACATCAATTGCAGTCATTGTTGCCAGCGGATGGCTGGTGCATGCCATGCCATGTTGCGCAATTACCATCGAGCGGGTATCAAAACCTCTTCCGGTTAGCCGATCCTGCGCATGTAGTTGTAAAGTGAGCGTAAACAAGCATATAAGTAAAGATAGCAGGCGTAATGGCTGTAGCATGATGGAATATTAAAGAGGTATCGAAATTAAGGAAATAATACAATGCTTATAAGCCATAAGAGCGGAAAAGACCTTATAAAAATAAGATTATACATTGTACTCGAACAACATTAAAAAGGAGTTCATACTACTTCCAAGCCACACAAGTTTTCTTTGAGAATGATCTAGCCTAAAACGTTATATAATAATGGAAGAAAGGATTGCAGCAATTTTGCTTTACACGGCATTCTATTTTTCAAATCTGTTTTTATTATTAAATTGGTTATCACTATTACAAATGTTTTCCTGAACTTTATGGTTGCAGCGGATTAGTACATAGTGCCAATTAAAGAACCACCTTAGTACCGGAGTAATTTATTTGCAGGCTGATTGCTGTACATTCTATTTCTGCAACTAACTGTCCATTTGTCTTTAAATGAGCTATCTTAATAGATTTTTCGGTTTAATTATGTACACATAAACACTGTTTCATCCTTTAAAAACAAACATACTATGGAAAATTTTATTCAGGGAATTGATGTAAGCCGCTGGCAGGGCACAAACATCAACTGGAATCACGTAAAAGAGGCAGGCTACCTGTATAGCTTTATGAAAGCAACAGATGGCAGCGCATATAAGCAGGCTTTTATTGATATTGCAAAAAAACAGGCAGATGATGCATTAAATGCAGCACTTAAGATAGGCTACTACCATTTTGCACATCCTGCGGCATTTCCTTCTATCCAGATGGATGCGTCTGACGAGGCCAACTTTTTTGTGGAAACTGTTTCCAAAGCTCTGCCCAAGCCCAACTTTCCATTGGTATTGGATTTTGAAGATGATAAAATATTGATGCGTTCGATTGATGTAGATGAATGGATTTCTATTTTTGCCAAAATAGTTCAGGATGCCGGTTATGAATTTATGATTTACACTTCAAAAAGTTATGCGGAACAACATTTGCCATCCAATCATCAATATGGCTCGCATCCTTTATGGTTGGCGCGGTATCCAACCATCATTAATTTAGATAATCCTCCACTGCCGCCAACCGGCTGGCTTGAATGGAAAATATGGCAATACAGCGAAAGCGGTGTGGTACAGGGAATACCGGGTAATGCAGTTGATTTAAACGTGATGAAAAACGACTTTTTTGATAAATACTGATGTTATAAAAGAGTCCTTTGCTGTATAAGCAAAATGCAGGTGTAAAGGAAAAGCTATCTCTGCAAAAGAATACCACATACGTCAGCTTTGTTTGCTTATATTATTCTACTTACTTAAGCTTTATTATTCAGCAGCCGTAATACCGTCAGGCGCAATGGCTTTTTGCCTAAATCAATAAAATATTTCTCGAACTTATGGTATACTATATAACTCAATGGCAGCGTAGTAAGAACCGTAGCAGCTATCAGTACATACGGAGAAACATTAGTGCCTGTTATCATTTTTAAGCTTAAATACACTACCGGGTGCATGAGATAAATAGCATAACTGATTTCGCCCATTGTATGCAACACCCATTTGGTACTTGCAGGTAAAAAATTAAAATCGGCAATATATACACAGTAGCAAAGTGCAGCGATATACCCTGTAAGCGCCAGCCGGGTATAGCCCGTTACCAGTACAACCGGCTCGCCTTGTACAGGGTAGAAGAAAATGAGTAACACCAATGCAATTATACCAAACGGTGCTATCTTTTTAAATATTGCAGGCGCCTCTTTCAGCGAAGCCAGCCCCATACCCAAAACAAATAAGAAAAACTGGTTAAGCACATTTACATAAGCAGCCCATTGTGCACCTAATGTTTGCGTTGATTGCAGCACATTAAATGAAAAGAAAATGAAAACGAGCAACGAAATAAAAATGCCCAGCCAGAGATATAATTTGTTTCTTTTTGCCAATAATAAGAATACCGGAAAAAACAGGTAAAAACAACACTCATTACCAATAGACCATGCACCATTGGCGATAAATACATCCGCACGAATAATACCGGGTAATACGGCAATATTACACAGCAGCTTGAAGTAAGAAACAGGTTGTTCGCTATCGAACAAATAGGTGAGTATGGTTGCCAACAACAAAAGTGGCACAATGCGGAAGATTCTTTTTTTATAAAATCCGCCTATGGCTTTTACACCAAATTTTTGTACATACACTTTATATAGCGTAAGCCCACTTAAAATATAAAAGATAGATACACCATAAATCTTGATTTTTGCCAATGCGGTGGAAGCATCCACTTCGCCAAAATTGAGTAGTTGCATGTGATAGCACATAATGCCTACCGCTGCAAGGCCACGCAAGTAATCGAGCGAATTGATTCTGTTTGTTGAAACTTTCAGTTGCATGAATAGATATTGAAAGTGAAGTAGTGAATGGTTAATGGTGAGTGTTCAGTGGTGAGTTGTTGTAAGTTGTAAAATTCACCATTCACTTCACCACTCACCACTATTAAAAACGGAACAATAAATCGTAGTTGAACTTAAAATGACGATAGCTTTCGCGCAGCAGGTGTACAATAATATTGTTGCTTTCGCGCCAGAAATTGCGCTTCATAGTACTGGGTTCGGCTACAGAATTCTTTTGAAAAAACAGGTTGCGGTAATCTTCATAAAACAGCGCTTTACCTTTGCCTTTTAAGAAAGACATCATCATACGATACTCTGTTACATCGCCTTTCACCCCTTCGGCATAACGACCAAACTTTTCTAAGAAATCACTTCTGCGTAAATGCGGATGATCACTATATACATAAAACTTTTTATACCCCGGCAACCACCAGGCAAACTGCATTTGAGCAAAGCCGTGCTTGTATGGCTTAAGGTAAGGATATTTGAAATAAGCATAAAAACGCACCACATCCGTATCTTCTTTCTCCTGCATTATCTCGAGTGCATGGGCAAAGTGCAAAGCAAAATCGTGCGCCGGTTCAAAATCTTCCTGCACATACAACGTAAAAGGTGTGCACACCGCATCTTGTCCTTTGTTGATGTTATTACCTAACCCTTTATTTACGGACGTAGTAATTATGCGAAAAGTATATTGCTTTTGCAGTTGCCACAAGTAATTTATATGCTCCGGTTTGCTGCCATCATCTGATACTACAATCTCTTCGAACACACAATTGATATTACTAAATGATTGCAGTAAATGCTCCAGAGAGCGGCTGCGGTTGTAATGCGTTACCAGCAGCGTTACACCTTTAAAAAAATGAACTTTGTTTGCCATTAATAAAGATTATATAAAGTGTTTTATTTGCTTAATGCGAGGTCGAATGTGCACTTCAACAGCTTGAATTTGAGATAAATGGCACGTATCATCAGTAGCACCGGTTTTTGACTTTCACGCCAGTTACTGCGGTTCATGGTGCTGGGTTCGGCAGCAGAGTTTCGCTGGTAAAACACTTTGGTAAAATCATCATAAAATAAGCCTTTGCCTTTGTGCTTAATAAAGGAAACGGCCATGCGATATTCCGTAATATCGCCTTTCACCCCTTCGGCATAACGACCAAACTTTTCTAAGAAATCACTTCTGCGTAAATGCGGATGATCACTATATACATAAAACTTTAAATGGTTGGTGTACCACGGTGCAGCATGAAATTTCATTTTGGAAAAGCCATTTCCAAAAGGCTTTTTGTATGGATAAGAAAAATAAGCGTACAGCCTTACAATATCTATATCGTTGCGTTGTTGCATAATATACAAAGCATCGCCAAAGGCTTGTGCAAACTGTTCAGATGGTTCAAAGTCTTCCTGCACATACAAGGTATAAGGCAGCGATACAGCATCTTGTCCTTTGTTGATATTGTTGCCCAAGCCCTTGTTTACCGGCGTTGTTACGAGTGTAAACACATATGTATGTTGTAGTTGTTGGATGTATGCTAAATGCTCCGGCTTGCTGCCATCGTCCGATACGACTATTTCACCAAAGCTGCATTGTAAATTTTTGAATGCTTGTAACAATCGCTCTAATGAACGGCTGCGGTTGCAATGTGTAATGAGTAAACTTACTTCGCTGAATGAATGCACACCGGGCAAATTGTACATGATGAATGATAATATTGGATTCGGCAACGAAGTTCTTTATTATTCCAAAGCAAACAAGGGATATGGTTTAATTATCACTTAAATAGCCATTAAACTAAGTTTAAGACTTTACAAATGAGCGTTATGTTTTCATTTTGTAACCAATAAACCCTCAACTTTGACAAAGCAACAACTGTATATTATTTATCCAATATCAACACTATAGAATATGATATCCAATATCCGCGAAAAAATACAAAACAAACATTTTTTATCGCTTGCAGGTAATGGCGTTATGTCGTTGCTGGGCATGGCAACAGTAGCATTGTTGTATCGCGCATTATCACTGAATGATATTGGTATATGGGTATTTTTTCAAACTACAGTATTGCTGGCCGATACGTTTCGCTCCGGCTTTTTAACTACTGCCTTTATAAAATTTTACGCGGGTGCCACACCGCAGCGCAGTGCCGAAGTAGCGGGGTCAGCGTGGTATATTGCTACATTTATTACCGGTATTTTAGCTTTGCTTAACGCACCTGCCTTTTTGTTTTTACACCATATTTCCAATCCCGGATTGTTCCTGTTTTGCAAATGGTTTGGTATTGCGTTCATTTGCACCTTGCCCACTTTTATGGCTACCTGTGTGTTGCAGGGCGAGCAGCGTTTCGACCGAATGCTGTACATCCGGTTTATCAACCAGGGATCGTTTATTTTGTTTGTTGCAGTATTAATGTTTTTGCATAAAGCCAGCCTGGAAACTACTGTGTATGCTTATCTCATTTCATCGCTGCTCACCAGCATTTTTGCCATTGCAGCAGGCTGGTCGGGCATACGGCATTTTGCACGCCGCAGCAAAGAAAGTATTAGTGAAATATTTCATTTTGGCAAGTACAGCGTAGGTACTACATTAAGCTCCAATATGTTCCGCACTTCCGATACATATATCATCAACTTCATGCTGGGCGCTCCTGCACTGGCGGTGTACAATATTGGCCTGCGGTTGATGGAAGTAGTGGAAATTCCGCTACGCAGTTTTGCTGCTACCGGTATGCCTGAATTATCGGCCGCCTACAACAGCCATCGCAGCGGCGAAGTGATTAACGTGATGAAAAAATATGCAGGTATGCTCACTGTTGCTTTGGTACCCGCGTTCATCGTGTCGGTACTGTGCGCCGATTTTGCTGTTGCGCTCATAGGCGGCGGCAAGTATGCACATACCGAAGCAGCCAACGTGCTACGCATCTTTATGGGCTTTGCACTACTGTATCCTATCGACCGCTTTTTTGCCCTCACTATTGATGTGATACATCAGCCCAAAATCAACTTCATCAAAGTGCTCATTATGCTGGCAGGTAATATATTAGGCGACTTTGCCGGCGTATGGATGTTTGGTAATATTTATGGTGTGGCACTTACTACCGTATTGCCTACGCTTATTGGCGTTTTAATTGGCAATTGGGCACTGCAACGTTATCATCCGTTCAGTTTTTTCTCTGTTTTTAGTACCGGCTTTACCGAAGTAAAAGCGTTAATAAAAAAGGGATTGCCAAAGCGGAGTATAACAGGGCAGGTGGCGCTTAAGTAAAGGCTCGTATGTGTTTCTTAAATCCCAACGGCATCGGAGCAAAGCAATAATGTAGAGTAAACGTTCGAGACCGTTATATACAGTTTATTATGTATAATACAAAACAGGCATCTCGTTATAATGAGACGCCTGTTTTGTATAAATAAGCAATAAAAGTTACACCAGGTTTTTCTTAATATAAGCAATGCTCTTTGTAATGCTGTCGAATGGTGAGCCAGGCGTTTGATCCTGCTCTACAAAGAAATATTTCAACCCTGCTTTATCAGCATATTTGAAGATGTTTTTAAAATCAATAACCCCGTTACCTACCTCGGTAAAGTTGTGTTGCGGCGTATTATCCATGTCTTTTACATGCCACAATGGAAAACGTCCCGGATGCTCGTTGAACAGTTTAACTGCATCTTGTCCAGCTTTATTCACCCAGTAAATGTCCATTTCCATCTTCACCAACTCCTTATCTGTTTCGTTGAGCAATACATCGTATGGATATTGGTCATTCTGCTTGTCAAACTCAAAATCATGATTGTGGTAGCAAAGCTGGATACCCGATTTCTTACATGTTTCACCTGCTTTATTCAAATAGGTAGCTAATTGTTTGTAATGGTCCAATCCGCCGCGCTCGCTGGGTGCCAGCCAGGCACACACCATGTATTTAATACCTACGGCTGCGGCATCATCCACCGCTTTTTGCCAGTCGTGCAGGATGGTGCCTTGTACATCTGTGCCGTTTTCCTGTTCTTCGCCCAGGCGGTAGTGCGCACTCGGCATAATCAAGCCATTTTTTTGTACCAGTTGCTTAAAGGCAGTAGCGTCCATGCCATAAAACTTTTGTGTGCCGGTGTAGGTAGCGCCTTCTACCGAGTTGTAACCAATTTGCGCCACCCGGGCGAGCGTTCCCGCGGGGTCAGATGCCATTGCATCGCGCACCGTGTACAACTGCAAGCCGATAAGCGATTTATCGTATTTGAATAATGATGGCTTAATAAACAAGGCCGCCGACAGCAAAGAGGCAGACTTTACAAAGTCTCTTCTGGAGGTTATCATAGTGCGATTTTTAAATATAGAGTGGTAAGCAAATGCTTCAATTTCTTAAACTGCATGAAATTAACGGAAAGCTATAGAATGCAAAAAAGAATAATAGTTTAATGAACACTTATTTTTAGATAAATGCATTCTGATAATGCGACTGCAAGCGAAGCAATCTGTGGATTGTATTAAAGTCACTATGATAGCTTAGTGGTAAAACATTAACCTGTCGCCAGGTTCAAGAACCAAACAGGTTAGCCCTTCAGGTGGCTCATGCTGATTTTACCACAGTTCACAGATTGCTTCGCCCGCGCTCGCAATGACGACAACTGCACTACTTTCAAATCACAAACCCATGCTGTAATAATCTGCTATCTATGCTAGCTCTTATATCTTTTCCTTGCTTTTGTACCTTTTTACTTATTCTTCTTTTTAAAATATCCTCTCAGCAAAAAGTTGTGCTGCAGCGCTTCTAAGTCTTCATCCAGCTTCTCGCTGCCCGATTCTAAATTCATAATGGTATTTTTTAGTGCTTTGCCAGCTTCCACATCGTTTAATAAAACGCCGGGTATATTGGCGGTATCGTGCAGCCGGTCGCTGGCAGCTTTGAGGTTGTCGGTTATTTGCGATGCAGTAGTAGTTACATCGCGCAACTGGGTAAGCGTACCTTTCAGCACATTGAACAGCGTAGTGTCGGTAGCCAGTTTATTAGCCAGCGAACCTTCCGTATTCAGCCGTGTAGTAAATGCTTCAAGATTTGTCAGTACCGTTCTGCTTGTTTGCGCAGCAGCCTGAAAATTATTCATGGTTGCCTGCAAACTGTTCATAGAAGCGTTTAATTTTCTTGCCATGGATGCGTTGTTCAGCAAATAACCAATAGTACCTGAGCCGCTGTCTATCTTTCTGCTGATACTTTTAAAGGAGTTGGTGATTTCCAGCAGGTTTTGATTGTTGGATTGCAGTGTTGACAGCATACTATCGGTGCTGATTGTTTTTTCAACCGCTAAAAAACCATCATCCTGCACCTGCGGCGCACCGGGTGTGCCACCATAAATAACTACTATTTTATTGCCAATAAAGCTTTCCGAACCAATCTTTGCAAAGGCATCTTTATGGATGTGTGGCTCAATAGATTTTTCAAGGTTCATAGATACCAGCACCTTTGTATTGTTGTAAAAACTTATTTTGCGTACAGTACCTATTTTCACGCCGGAGAGCCACACATTATTGCCTGCCTGCAGGCCACTTACATCATCAAAAATGGCATTGACGGTAAAGCCCTTTACAAATGTCTTTTTTTGCCCGCCAAGTGTAAATACAGCCACCACCAGTATTACCAAACCCAGCAGTATAAAAATGCCTACGACTACCGGGCGTCTATTTTTTGTAGCTTTCATAATTTATACATTAATGCTTTACAATCATCTCAATTATTCATAACAACCGGCAATTAATAATCTACTTTATCACCGGTAAAGTTGTAATTATAAAAGTTCTTTATTCTTTCATCATCTACAGCAAATACTTCTTCAAAAGTGCCTTGTGCCAAAAACCTGCCATCCAGCAGTATAGCTATGCGGTTGCCAGTAGTTTTGGCGCAAGTCAAATCGTGCGTAATAACAATCGCACTCGTGTTGTACTGCTCGCGCACTTCATTAATCAGGCTGTTAATTTCCACACTGGTAATGGGATCCAACCCCGCAGTCGGCTCGTCGTACAACATAATCTCCGGCTTCAGTATCAGCGTTCTTGCAATGCCAATACGCTTGCGCTGGCCGCCCGAAAGTTCTGCCGGCATTTGGTTGATGGTTTGCAATAGCCCAACATTATCCAGTACTTCTTCTACCGCGCTGTCTATCTCCTGCCGTGTAAGGTTTGGCTTGTTGCGCACCAGCGGAAACTCCAGGTTTTCGCGTACCGTCATACTATCATACAAGGCACTGTTTTGAAAAGAAAAACCAATACGCAGTCGCAATGCACGCAGTTCTTCAGCGTTCAGTTTATCCACTTCTTCTCCCAGCACCTGCACAATGCCGCTATCGGGTTTCAGCAGGCCTGATATAATTTTTATCAACACCGATTTACCTGTACCGGAGCGCCCCAGTACCGCCATATTTTCGCCCTGAAACACATCAATATCCACACCGTTGAGCACGGTAAGCGCACCAAACGATTTCCTGAGATTTTGTATATGTATAACCGCATTGTTGCGGTTGATTTGTACCGGCTTATGTTCCATTATTTTATTTTCTGCTTGCACTGTTTATTTTATTCAAACTCATCGCGCACTATTATTTACCTGCTATTATTTCTTTTATCCAAAACACTTTATATACATTATCCAATTTCTATGTACTCTTCAACCCACAACCAACAACTTACTACAATCATCTTATTGCATTTACAAACTGCACCACTATCATTTCTTCTATAAATATCAAAAACATCGAAACCACCACCGCAGTATTGGCGGCTTTGCCCACACCCTGCGTACCATTAGATGCATGATACCCCTGGTAACAACCGGTAATGCCAATAGTAAAACCATACAGCACCGACTTTAATACCGATGAACTGATATCGAGAAAGGAAATAGTGCTGAATGCACTTTGAAAAAACGCTTTAAAACTTGTTTGCTCATTGGCATATACATTTAAAAAAGAACCCAACATACCTACAAAACCAGTGTACAGCATGAGTATAGGTACCATTACCGATGTAGCAATCACACGGCTGACCACCAGGAATTTAAAAGGATTGGTTGCCGAAACTTCCATGGCATCTATCTGCTCGGTCACTTTCATAGAGCCTAATTCGGCGCCTATATTGGAGCCAACTTTGCCGGCAGTGATGAGCGCCGTAACGAGTGGCGCCAGTGCACGGATAATGGCTATAGAAATGAGCGAAGGCAGCCACGAAGAGGCGCCAAATGTTTCCAGCGATGGACGGGATTGCTTGGTAAAAACAAGTCCGGTAATAAAACCTGTGAGCGAAATGAGGGGCAGCGACTTGTAACCTATTTCGTAGCACTGCCGTATTATTTCTTTCCACTCGTAGGGTGGCACAAATGCTTCTTTAAAAAAACGGGCAATAAACTTATATACACGATAAATATTTATAAAAAAGTCATCTGCCTTTTTAGACAGCACATATTTTTTTGATGGGACAGCACTTGCATCTTCGTTACTTGTGTTCATATAGGAATGGCTTAGTTGCTGAATTAAAGCACATTATTAATACTAATTTAGTGCCACTTACAGCAGCCGCACGGTAGCGCTTACCAGAAACCCGCCCGATAATTTGTAAGCCAGCTATTATACAATAGCTGTAAATTTTTAGCTGCTATTATGCCGATGAAAAAAATTGTACAGCTTTACAGAGTTGTTTTGGCAATGTTTACCGCACCCGGTAACAGAATTGTAATACCATAAATTATTAAATACAATGGAAACAAACGAGATACAGGAAATATTTGAAGCACAAAATGCACAACTAAAAAGGCTGCACAATATTGTGGCAAAGACAATGGAGGAAGAAGGGCTGATTGTGAATAACCTTAAAAATCCACCGCAGGAAATTTTATCGCGTGGGCAAAAAATATCGGATAAGGTGGCGCGCTTTGGAGGTAGCTGGAAGTTTATCATTACGTTTACTGCCATACTGATTGTATGGATAGTATTCAACACGCTGGCTTTAACGGCTTTTCGCTTTGATCCCTATCCGTTTATTTTAATGAACCTCGTTCTTTCTTGCATTGCCGCTTTGCAGGCGCCTATTATTATGATGAGCCAAAACCGGCAGGAAGAAAAAGACCGTATGCGCGCCGAAAACGACTATATGATAAATCTGAAAGCAGAACTGGAGGTAAGAAGTTTGCATGAGAAAATGGACTTGCTGCTGGAAGAGCAAATCAAAACCCTGTATGCCATACAGGAAAAACAGTTTAACCTGTTGAACGAAGTGCACAATAAAATAGCCATTTTATGTGCAAACCTGCCATCAGAAAATAAATGAGAATTGCATACAGATTATGCAACAGTAAGCTCTACAGCCGTAACCGACGCCGGTGAGAAGCTAAAAGGCGCATCTATATCAACATTTCTTTCTTTTGGCTTCATTGGATCATTGGCTGCAGACATAATTTCAATTGTTGGGTCGGCCGCAATTTCATAAGCTTTGCCCGATGTGATACGCATATTACTTACATGAAATGAAGTATCCACTGCTTTGGTGCGGTTGGTATTTACTACGTGTAAAAAGATAGTATTGCCGGTGCGGCTGGATGTAACATCCAAATCTGCCGGCATACCTTTTACGCCAACAAAATCCTTTCCGGTATGATGCCTGTACAGGTGCATCACCTTTGCCGTAGGCATCATAAATGCTTCGCCATGAGGCACCGGAATCATTACGGCATTTACCTGCCAGCGGGTGCCGCAGAAGTCAGCCATAGTCCCAATTTTCAATACATCGCCATTGCGCTCGTGCAGATTCATGATTCTGCCATAAGATACGCCGGCAGCCCACGACGACAGCACTTCGCAACGGTTTCTACCTTCAATGCTGTAGTGACATTCGGTTAAAGCTAATGGTATGTTGTAAGCGGCTGTTTCTTCGCGCATTTTATTTATCTTTTTTTCGTGCACCTTATAGCCATTCATCAATACTTCCCAGGTAGCCGCCGGATCTTTCCGGTACTCATTGTTGCGCACGGGTGAATCTTTTATGCCTTCGCCGGGATCGAACATGTGATGAAAAGCAATATAGTTGATGTGCTGTCCGGCCTCTTCTACCAGTATTTTCGACCAGCCGCTATCGCCCCAGCCAATAAGCTTTAAGTTGGGGTCAATGGCACGCATGGCTTTTGCAAATTCCACCGTTTTTTTTGCAGCCGTAAGATTGTCAAAACCTTTGCCGGGACGGTAAGACGTTTCGTTGCCCAACTGCCAATAGTTGATGGTTAAAGGCGCTTTAAAGCCATGACTGATTCTTTCTTTGTTAGAAGGATTGTTGCAGTAATCTACCCATGCAGCCGCTTCTTTACTGTCGCCAACCCGGTTCTCGCCCTTGCCATTAACAGCATATCGTGGCAAACCATCCGATTCAAAATTGACACATACCAAAGGATCGGCATTGCCAATGCGCCTGCAAAAATCTACAAATTCTGCAGTACCAATCTGGTTGGTTTCTATGCCACCCCAATCGGTATTGAGCAGTGGCACTCTTTTATCGCGTGGGCCTACGGCTTCGCGCCATTTGTAATATGCACTAAAGTTGCCACCCCAGCGCATCATAGCGGGCGACAATTCTTTGGTTACTTCAATAATAGTAGGTTTCCAGTCTTCCTTTGCATGATCCCAGGCCGCTTCTACAGAGCTATCGGTTGTGCCGAGTGGCTCCATAAACTGCATATACAAGTGCGAACTTAAAGAAAACAATGGCTTTGGGTCTATTTCAATAGTAGTCTGGGAAGGACGGAGTACCGATGCTGCTACACTGTTGCTTACTGCAATGGATGCACTACTTAATCCTGTCATTTTAATAAAGCTTCTTCTCTGCATATTATATGGCTGTTGTTAGAAAATAAAACATAGCATGTTACAAACTTCCCATACTGATAAGCGTATGTTTAATAAAGGAGTCGCAACTATTATGAGTTGTGAGTAAAGATAGGGAGTGTGATGAATAATGCAGATTGCTTATATCGTATAACGGTTTAAATAAATTATGTAAGCTGCGGGCAGTGAGTCTTGAGCTGAGCGTAACGAGCAAACAGCCTGGTACGTTACTTAATTGAAAATAATACCGGCGGGTAACACGTAAGTAATAAAAAGCCTGATAAGACTACCAGGCAACATTACACATGAAAAAAGCTTTCCGTCACAAATGTCGCAAGGAGATGGAAACTCAGCGGCAACAGTGTGTTAAGTAATTAAGAAGTTTTAGGCAGCAAATTATAAATCAAAGTTTATGCAGAGAATGATTTTTCTGTAATCCACAAATGCTCCTTCTCGCCAACCTGCAAGATGACAAAAGCAATCTTTAACAATTGAATTAAACTGAACAAGCAAGCATTTCTTCCACAAATATGCGCTTCCCCTCTCAAAAAACTTATTTCTATTCAGGTAAAAACTGTACTTAATCATCATCGTCTTCTTCCTCTCCACTCAGCTTTACAAAAGCCGCCCTTTTTGGTGCAGGAACAATGGCGTTTTCTCCTTTTACTGCCTTCCAAATCACTTCGGTAAACTCGCGGTCGGGTATGCGGTCTTCACCCGAAAAATCAAAGCCTTCACTCTTACGCTGCCAGGCATTTTCTACCACATTTTTTTCATTAATATCTACCTGCGACGGCTTTGTATTAAACGGTGTAAGATCAGGCGTATTGGCAAAACAGCGCCACATGGGTTCTGCGGCGGCATCGTACTGGCTCATGGGCGGCATACCCAATATTAGCTCGATCGTATGTAACACCGAAGTGGTAGAATACATGGTGTGATCTATATAATGGCGCTTTACAAAACCACCTGCCAGATATGCCGTACTGCGATGCGCATCTATGTGGTCTGGTCCATCCTGCGCATCGTCTTCCACTATAAATACAACACTTTCTTTCCATACCGGGCTTTTGCTTAAATAATCTACAAACATACCTACTGCCAGATCGTTATCGGCACAATGTGCAAAAGGGGTAGGTCGGCCTTTGCGCAAACCTTCTGTATGATCGTTGATGATGCGTAATGTATTGAGTTGCGGTAATGCGTTGTGTGCCACTAACGAGTCAAAATCGCGCTTCCACTGCCCTACCCGGGTAGTGTCTCTTACCATTTGATCCCAACTTGTATAATATTGGCAAAAATGATTTTTCAGTATTGGAATGTTTGGCTTGTAATCATCCACAAATTCGCCATAGGTGCGGTAGCTTACACCAGCACGCGCCGCATTATTCCATATAAAGCCACCTTTGTTATTGGCAATCTCCCGGTTGCCTTCGCCATCATACGTTCCGCCACGGCCACCATAGCTGGTTGGCCATGTTTTTTCCAAATAATCATCAGCATAGCCACCCAGGCTCCAGTTGTGTCCATCGGCGCTTACTTCGGCATTTACATAAAAGTTATCGAGCAATACAAACTCCCTTGCCAGTGCGTGCAGGTTGGGTGTTATTTTTTCGCCAAACAAACACAGGCTGGTATCACCATTACCTTCTTTCATATCGCCCAATACCTGGTCGTACGTCCGGTTTTCTTTAACAATATAAAACACATATTTAATAGGCGATGTATCACCAACTTTCATAGGAATAGGATTGTCCGGCTCGCCTGCAGCTTGCATTTCTTTTTCTTTATTATAAGGTGTGTTTCCATACACCTGCCTTGAATATTGACTCAACTGCAACGGCGTAGGTGCCGGAAAATAACTGAGCGTGCCGGTGAACAAACCACCAATATATTCATCGCGCAACGTACCTTTTTGGTAAGCAGATGCAGTTGTTTTGCTGGTATCGAAGGGGCGATAATTGGGGTTGGGCAAGGAAGTGAAGCCTTTGCCATTGGCAACAAAAATGGTATTGCCAACTACCCGCACACAGGTTGGATACCAGCCCACGGGAATAAGACCTTTCGACTGGCTGGAGCCGGGCTTGCTTACATCAAACACGGCTAAGCAATTGTTGTCGGCATTGGCAATGTATAATGTTTTTTCATCGCTGCTCAAGGCAACACTGTTGGTGGTAGATCCAGCGGGCGCATTGGGATACAAGGCAGCATTTAAGGTTTCTATGACCTTCCTGTTCTTAATATCTATTACCGAAACGCTGTTGTCGTTGGCATTGGCAACAAACAAATATTTTCCGCTTTTAGTTAAGCAAATATCATTGGGGTTATCGCCAACAGCAATACTATCGGTAAGCTTTTTTTGAAGGGTATTATATATTAAAATTTTATCGCCGCCCCAAAGTGAAATATACAGTTCTTTTTTATCGGGCGATAATAAACACGTATAGGCTTCGGCACCGAGCTTCAGCGAATCGGGCTGTTTTGTTTTTAAATCAATGGTGTACAGGCTGTTATTTTCTTTGGTAACTACATATATGGTTTGCGTAGCATCGTTCAATGCTATACCGGCTGGCGATATGCGCACGGGCCATTTTTTGCCCAGCAAAATACTGTCTTGCAATACCAGCTTATTATTGCTGATGGCATATTTTAATATCCAGTTGTCGTTACCACCCGAAGCATACAAGTACTTTTCGTTGGCACTGAAATGCAAGCCCAGCCAGCTTTTAGGAATAACTACATTATCGAGCACCTTTTTATTCGCCACATCTATCAACTGGATGGTTTGCGTGCTTTGCCCGTTGTTGGTAACGGCTAAATATTTTTTGGTTGAAGACACTGCAATGTTGAGTGGCAAATCGCCCAATTCCAACGATTTACCCACCGGCGATAAGCTCCAGCCATTGGGCAGACTAATACGATGAATAGATAAGTCTGACTGTGCATAAACAATAAAAGTGGCAAGCAGCAAAAACGAGGTGAACAGCTTTTTCATAAAGCACGTTTATATATGCAAACTTACAATACCTGCTATTGCTGATGTAAGAATTTATTGCAAACAAGTGAAGCTGTCTGAATGATTGTACCTGCACACTTACTATTACCCCAATTTTAAATAATTACCTTGCACACGCCGGATATGAACAATTATTTTATTTTTCAGACCCTGTAAAAGCTATAAGAATGATCGACAAGTTTACTGATGTATTTAAGCGTTTTTTTGAAAGTGAAAAAATTGCCGGCTTATTTCTTCTCTTCTGCACTATTATTTCGCTCATTATTGCCAATTCATCAGTAGGTGCATCTTACATACACTTCATGCACCGCACTATAAATCTTTCCTTTGTTGGTGTAGCGCTTAACCTTTCTATAGAGCAATGGGTAAATGATGGCTTGATGGCAATATTTTTTTTAATGGTTGGGCTGGAAGTAAAGCGCGAATTGCTGATTGGCGAATTAGCCAGCTTCAGCAGCGCAATCCTGCCCGTGGCAGCAGCTATTGGCGGCATGATTGTTCCTTCCCTTATTCATTTTGCATTTAATCATGGCACGCCAACACAGTCGGGCTTTGCCATACCTATGGCTACCGATATTGCATTTGCGCTGGGCATTCTTTCGCTGGCCGGCAATAAAGTGCCTACGGCGGTAAAGGTATTTCTTGCAGCCTTAGCCATTATTGATGATATTGGTGCAGTACTCGTCATTGCCTTCTTTTATACCAGCACCATTTCGTTCATTCATTTAGGAGCAGCACTTGGTATTTTTTTGCTCCTGCTCGTGTTTAATAAGCTGCAAATAAAACGGCTGTTTTTGTATATTATACCGGGCATTGTAATGTGGTATTGTTTATTAAAGTCTGGCGTACACGCCACTATTGCCGGCGTGTTGCTGGGCTTTGCTATTCCGTTTAACACCAGGGGAAGAAACATTTCTTATAAATTGCAACATGCCTTGCACAAGCCTGTAACGTTTATTATTGTTCCCATTTTTGCGCTTGTGAATACCGCTATTCCACTGCCTGGCGGCAGTATTGCAAACACGCTTTCAGGCGCTAACGCACTGGGCATTATCTTCGGTTTGTTCATAGGTAAAGTAAGCGGCATATTTCTTTTTCCTTACCTGCTTACCAAAACGGGCAAGGCCAGTTTGCAGGAAGGCATTACCTGGCGGTCACTACTGGGATTGGGTTTTTTAGGTGGCATTGGGTTTACCATGTCTATGTTTATCAGTAACCTGGCGTTTAACGACGAGCAAACAATTATTACTTCCAAGTTAAGCATTTTGATAGCGTCAGCGTTGTCGGCAATTACGGGCTTGCTTATTTTTAATATCAATGCTTATGCAGCTAAAAGAAAAGATGTTCAGGCATAATGCTTTTGTATGTAATAAGAGATATTGCGGGGCCTAACAACAAACAACATTTGGTACAAGGATAAATGAGGCAATAATTGTATGCCTGTTGATATACAATTTGCTGTAGTTACACTATAATTAAAAAAGTTAATAAAAACTGTAAACAGGCATTATTGCGTTCTTAAAACCACCTGCGGGCTTGGATAGGTAACGGTAGCATTATCTTCGGCAGTTACAAAAAAACTTCTTGGCTTATAAGGTGTAACCGCTTCCAGCGAGGCTTTAAGCGTGCTCGAAAACCAGCCACTCGAAGAGTTAATTTGTCCTAAATTTTGTACATTACTCCGGTCTGTTTCCATCCACAATACATACGTGTTTTTGGATGGAACTAATTTTTTAGGATCAGCGAGGTTTACAATTTTTACACTAATGGCATAGTTACCATTGTCGTCTTTTTTATACTTTACCGTGCCTTCGGCTGCAGGCACTACGGTAGAAGTGGCAAAATGCAGCTTTTTGGCACAGGAAGACAACAACAAAAGCGAGCATATTACCAGCAAGGTTTTCACCGGAATGTTGAATGTAGCATTTTCCATAGAAGTAAGTTTTGTAAATCTTTTCTTGCTAAAATGTTCTTATAAATTTTATAAAGCTAAGTCTTTAAATGGTTTATGAGATATCTGCATATATCATTCCGCTTTTCACCGGCCTATAGCAGATGCATATTGTTATCCTATATGCTTGGATACAAACATTACTCCTGATATTAATTTATCGGTTAGTGTTTTAAAAAGTAAGATGGCTTAAAAGGGACCATAAATAAGGTGAACAGACATTCTTATTTTCTAAATTTATCAATACCATACAAATAAATGCTTTTTCAAATAGCATAGATCTTTTAAACCATCTTACATTCCGGAACACTACCTGATTCTTCTCTTTTATTTTGCACTATGGATAAAAAGGATGCAAGCACATTAATTGAAGATTTTAAACGCACGACCAACACTTGGATACAAGCGTTAGCACAATACAACTTCGTTCAGTTGTGTACTAAACCATCGCCAGGTAGCTGGTCGCTTGGACAAGTATATATGCATCTTTTAGAGACTACGGGTTACTTTATTAAGCAAGTAACAATCTGCTCATCTACCAACGATTATGCAACGGAAGAGGCAACAGACGCAGCTAAACTAATGTTTCTGCATAATAGCTTTCCAGATAAACTACTCAGTGGGCCTCCCTCCAATGCCCATACGCCACAACCAGCTAATAAAGAGCAGTTAACCAATGGCTTAATGAAATTAACAGATGAATTCAGGAATGTTGAAACACTAATTTCAAACAATCTGTATAATGGCAAAACAAAACACCCAGGATTGGGCTATTTTAATGCCCGTGAATGGCTGCAGTTTACGGAGATGCATTTTCGCCATCATTTGAGACAAAAGAAAAGGATTGACGTTTTTTTGAAAACAGACAACAATTAATAGTTACAGTGCTTCGCATTATTCGCATTAACAAGAAACAAACACTCACATTGTAGCAGCCCACCATGCGGTATTGTTTGTTTAACCGGCAGTTTATGCTTTCACCGGCAGGTGCGAGCGCAAAATGCTCAGCAATTTTTTTACTTCAAACGGCTTTTCCAAAAAGTCATCTGCATAGTATTCCTTGTAAGAAGACTTGTAAGAGACGTTGGCAGAAAAGAGAATAACAGGCGTTTTTAACTTCAGCGTTGTTTTCAAGTATTTACAGATTTCCCTGCCATCGTAGCCCGACAGATTAATATCCAGCAATATAATGTCCGGCTGAGCTTCCTTTGTAGTTTCAATCACCCGTTGAGCTTCGGATAATAACACAACCTCATAGCCGTTCTTTCTCAAAAGAAACTTGAGCACTTCCAATATATCCAGATCATCATCTACTACCAGAATTTTGTTCATTGCCATATTTTTCAAATAAGCCGAGTGGGTGTATTTTTTTGCAGCATTAATTATGCCTTTAATGCAGTATTATCAGTATAAAAACAGCAAAAGGCGGACTTATCGCCGCAACCGTTTGATAACGAATAAAAAACTGTTGGAGCGCAGAGCTAAATTCTTGCAACAAAATTTATACTAAACTATTTGTGGGGCAGTAAACAATTACTTTTATTATTTGTGTTTCATTCAATTACAACATTTTTCCCCATTGTGCAACAGGGTGAATTGTTGCCAGAGTGCAATAATGTACACAAGCCCGCAATAATGTTAGTATATAAAACACGTTGTAAAAAATACTACAAGCAACCTCATCAGTACAATATTCTTTGTGAGTGGAGAGTAGCCTGTTGCGAGTATCCCAAGCTGTTTACTCACTATTCACAAAAGAAAATGATAAGCTGATTCAGGAGGTCTGCTTTAATTATTCAGCTTAACAAAACCACCGTCAATGGGATAATCATTGCCCGTAATGAAGGATGCTTCATCGCTGCACAGGTATAAGATCAGGCAGGCAATTTCATCGGGCTTTGCCATACGGCCGATGGGCTGTGTTTTAGACAATTTATCAAACATTTCCGCTTCTTTGCCGGGATAATTTTTTTTCAGAAAACCATCTACAAATGGCGTATGCACACGTGCCGGCGAAATACAGTTGCACCGGATATTATCTTTCAGATAGTCCTTTGCCACCGATAAGGTCATACCCACTACTGCACCTTTGCTCATACTGTACGCAAACCTGTCGGGCAAGCCAACACTGCTGGCAACAGAGGCAAGATTGAGTATTATGCCACCCTTCTCTTTCATCCTGGGCAGTGCAGCTTTAATGCAGTTGTAAACACCTTTTATATTTACATTATATATCCTGTCAAAATCTTCTTCGGTAGTATCTTCTGCCTTGCCAATGTGCGATATGCCGGCACTGTTTACCAGTATATCAATATGGCTAAAGGTTGCAAAAGCATCCTGTGTTTCTTTTTGCTTGGCCACATTGCATACCAGGCTTTGGGCGGTACCACCGCTGCTGCTGATTTCATTAACCGTTGCATCGGCCTGCTCTTTATTAATATCGGCTACATACACCTGAGCACCCTGCTTTGCAAATAACAGGGCGACTGCCTTGCCAATACCACTGCCGGCGCCGGTAACTACTGCTATTTTCTGTTGCAAACTAAACATAGGTTTATCTTTATTAGTTGTATAACAATTCAATTTATCTGCGGCAGGCTTGTGCAGTTTCAATGCAAAGCATTCAAGCATCAATCCTTTAATACCGTTCTCTTTTTAGTACTTTTAATATAAATATCCAAATGCACTTGCCATACTTTGTGGCTTGACAAGCTGCTGCTTCCTATATCAGGTATCAAATATCACCAACCCTGCTGTGGTGTTTTTTTCGGATGCATACAAAATAATAACATAGCGTGCATTGCACCGCTTTCATTGCCTTGCAAAAGACAAACAGGTCAATTTTCAAGAGCAAAATGTTAAAAAAGAAGAAGTAGCTTTTTTGTTTGCTTAAACGATTAAGGAATACTTTTACACAAATATTTTGATTGGCTAAATGATTGCTTAAACGATTAAGGAATTACCTTATGAAAAACTTCACGTAGTGGCAGCAATGGCATGCAACTTTAGTACTATTTGAATTTAGCAGCATTATTACTACCGATTTACCGGATGGCTTTCTAATATCTTCTGCCGGTATTTCAACACAAACAGAACTGATAAAACAATTTGGATCATTATGTATTGATCAGGTAAATAAATTTTGGTGGATAACTGTCTCTACCCATTACAGTGGATGGAGAAACTACATACTTGTGCTGAGTTATCTATTCAGCACTTGTTTGGTGGTTATGAGAAAGGTAATTGATCTCATAATCATCGGACCGGACACTTATTTTTTTACCTGTTTGCTTAAACGATTAAGTAAAAGCTTGCATATATCTTAAACATGCTTATTCATCTTAAAAATCAAATGCTATGAGAAAACACTTGTCAGGAGGAAAACCGTTGCTTTTCCTGCTCTTTCAAAAGAGATGGCTTTTAAAGCTAAAGTATTGTATATTATTGCTTTTTGCATTTCTGCTGTTGTCGCAATCATCACTCTATGCACAGCAACAAACAATTACCGGCACCATTACCGATGAGAATTCCCAGCCTTTGCAGGGTGCTACTGTACAAATTAAAGGCACTGCAATTGGTACAAGCACCGGTGCTGATGGCAGTTTTTCCATTAGCGTCAAAAAAGGACAGGTTTTGGAAATTTCCTATTTAGGTAAAGCTCCCCAGGAAATAACGGTAGGCTCCGAAAACCCGATTAATATTACCTTGAAAGAGGCATCGGCTTCAAACCTTAATGAGGTAATTGTTACCGGTTATATGACGCAGAAAAAAGCAGATTTAACCGGAGCGGTTGCTGTTGTTACTCCAAAAGAATTAAGCAAAAATCATGGCGCCAGCAATGTGATGCAATCGTTGCAGGGTGTAGTTCCAGGCTTGCACATTACTACCGATGGCAACCCCGCAGCAGGCAACGTTGGCATACAGGTGAGAGGACTTACCTCTTTAAACGGAGCCAATCCATTAATTGTAATAGATGGTGTACCAAGCTATATGAATTTGAGAGATATCAATCCTGATAATATCGCATCTATGCAAATATTAAAGGACGCTTATTCTGCCAGTATTTATGGAACACAAGGCGGCGCCGGGGTAATTCTTATTCAAACTAAAAAAGGGCAGGCAGGTAAAGCTAAAATTGCTTACAGCGGCTCTGTTGGTTTTGCAGAATTCAATAATAAACCCCAGATGCTCAATACAGATCAATACGGGCGCGCCTTGTGGCAAGCTGCAGTAAATGATGGGCAAGACCCGAATGCCGTTACGCAAATCTATGATTATGAATGGCATAAAGATGCTAATGGCTTTCCTGTGTTGGATAAACTCACCCCTGTTAAATACCTGAATGCCGACTCTACGATGATTGCTGGCAATACCAACTGGTTAGATGCTATTTCGCAAAGAGGTATTCAGCAAAATCATCAGCTTACCATTTCCGGTGGAAACGATAAATCTACTTCGCTCTTATCATTAAATTATTTAGAAAACGAAGGAACACAGATTCATACAGGGTTGAAAAGATTTACCGTTCGTGTAAATACAGAGTATAAAGTAATTAATGATCATTTTACAATAGGTGAAAATGTAGAAGCATCGCACATGATAATAAATGATCAGAACGCAATGCACGATGCATTGGTGGAACCGCCTATTATTCCGGTGCATACAACAAATGGCGGCTGGGGTGGTTCTGCCGTTGCATTAGGCATGGATGATTACTGGAACCCTGTGAGAGGACTTACATTAAATAAAGACAACAACAATAAATACAACAAAATTTATGGGGATGTACATGCCAATGTAATGTTCCTTAAAAACTTCACCTTCCACTCTCAGTTAGGCCTTGTTTATACAGATGGTTATCATAGAACTATTCAGTTCACGTACCAGGAAGGTGGCGGTAAATTCAACCCTATCAGTAGCATTGACCAATGGTATTGGAAGGAATCAACACTTGATCTTACCAATACACTTAATTATAAATTGAATACCGGTAAACATAACCTGGATGTATTAGCTGGCATGGAAGCAAACAAATATGTGTCTGAAACAATGGATGCAAACAGGCAAACCATTGCATTTCAGAATTATGATTATGCTTATTTAAGTACAGCAACCGGCAATATGTCTATGAGTGGTGGCGGCAACAAGTATAACCTGTTATCTTACTTTGGAAAGTTCAATTATTCTTATAATTCCAGGTACCTGTTGTCAGGTTCATTAAGATATGATGGTTCTTCCAAATTCGGTAAGAACAACAGGTTCGCGTTATTCCCGGCGCTGGCTGCAGGATGGCGTTTGAGTAAGGAAGATTTTCTTGCAAACAGTAAAACGATATCCGATTTAAAAATCAGGGCAAGCTGGGGCAGGAACGGTAGCTTGGCTAATATCAGTTCATTAGCTGCGCGAACGTATTTTGGCTCCGATTACAACTTCACTTCCTACGGCATTGGCGGTTTAGAAACCGGCAGCCTTCCTTCCGGTTATTACAGAGTGCATACCGGAAATGACGATTTGAAATGGGAAACCACAACGCAAACGAATATTGGTCTCGACTTCGGTTTACTTAATCAAAAAATATCAGGCTCTTTAGATTTCTACAGAAAGCATACAGATGGAATGTTGATTGAACCTCCATACCTCGGAACTTTTGGTGAAGGTGCTTATCAATATATTAATGCTGCCAATATGACCAATAAAGGCGTTGAACTTTCTGTAGCTTATCAGGGTAATGCAGGTAAAAATTTTAGCTATACCGTACGCGGCAATATTGCCTATAATGAGAATGTAGTTAATGACCTGCCTCAATCAGTTACTTATTCCTGGGGTGGCACCAGTCAAAAGGGCGACGGTATTGCAGGCCATCCCTGGGGTGCTTATTATGGCTTTGTTACAAATGGAATTTTTCAAAGCCAGGAGGAAGTAGATAACTCGCCGGTACAACCAGGTAAAGGCATCGGAAGGATTCGTTACAAAGACATTTCGGGGCCTGATGGAAAACCAGACGGTGTAATAGATTATGATTATGACCGTACCTGGATTGGTAATGGCACAACTCCAAAATTTGAATACGGACTTTCCTTAAACTTTACGTATAAAAGCTTTGACCTGTCTATGTTCTGGCAAGGTATAGCCGGTGTTAATGTATATAATGGCTGGAAAACGTACAGCGACTTTTGGAATGTTTGGGTGCAAAACGGTTTCAACCACCCAACACGCGTATTAGATGCGTGGACACCTGCCAATACCAGTTCAACCATTCCTGCTTTGTCTTTGAATAATGTAAATGACGAACTCAGGTTATCTACTTATTTTATCGAGCCCGGCCAGTATTTAAAGCTCAGAAATATTCAGTTGGGATATAATCTTCCAAAGTCGTTTAGCTCAAAATTAGGCATGGACAGATTTTACCTGTATGTAATGGCCGAAAATCTCATTATGCTCAAAAGTAAATCATTTACCGGCCCTGATCCCGAAACACCTGATGGAGCATCATACGCTAATCCTTACGTACGGCCACAAGTTTTCAAAGCAGGCGTAGAGGTATCTTTCTAATCATCTTATAAAAACAATGTTTAGCATTTCAAATTACCGGTGACGCTAAAAATAAAAACGGATACAAATGAAAAAGTTATCAAATTATATACTGTTATCAGTAATCATTTTTTCAATAGCCAGTTGCAAAAAGTTCCTGGATGTGACGCCGCAAGGTGTAGTGACAGAAGAAAATGTAAGTACACCCGGGAATGTAGATGGGCTTGTACTTTCGGCCTACGCCTGGATACCGCACGGTTTCATCCTCAACCAAAAAATGAGTCCGTGGCTGGCCGACATAAAATCGGACGATTCTTATAAAGGTGGCGGTGGTATTGGCGACCAGATTCCCTGGTATCAATGGGAAGTATTTTCGCTTAATACGCCAAGTACCGGCAATAACGATGGTATCTGGTATGGCCAATACGAAGGTGTATCGAGATGCAATACTGCATTAAGAGCTTTAAATACCATTGATGAAGCGGCATATCCGCTTAAACAGCAACGAATTGCAGAAGTTCGTTTTTTGAGAGGTTATCTTTTTTTAGATCTGAAAAAATGGTATAAATGGATTCCTTATTTTGATGAAAATGTAACGAACGATTCTATTGCAAAAATTCCTAATCATCCTGATACAGCACAAAATGATTTGTATTTATGGCAACATATTTATGACGATTTTGCTGCCGCCGCTGCCGTTTTACCCGAATCCCAGGCAGAAGCAGGTCGCCCTACAAAATATGCAGCCAAAGCAGAAATGCTGGAGTGCCTGATGTGGATGGCTTACGAACAAAACGATCAGAACCAGGTAGTAAACATCAATCAGAATAGATTATCCGAGGCATTAACTATTGCCGATGAGATTATTAACAGCGGCAAATACAGTCTTGCACCAGACTTTGCGGAGAACTTTTTATATTCTTTTGATAACAGCTCGCCTGAATCTATTTTTGAATGGCAATATACCCATGGAGATGGAACGCCCAATGGTAATTTAAATGGCGGCACGCCATTAAATGCTCCCTGGTGGCCGCCTTACTTTAGCTGCTGCGACTTTCATAAAGCATCTTACGACATGGTGAATGCTTTTAGAGTTGATGAAAACGGGATACCGCTCTTTGACAACTTTAATAATGCTGAAATAACCAATAAACAATCCTATTTTGCAACCAATGACTGGGATCCACGTATTGGTCATACCGTTGCTATTCCGGGCTTACCATGGAAATACCAGCAGAATTTGTTGTTTGACAGCAGTGGTGCAAGAGACCCGAATAACTATGGCTATTTCAATTCATTGAAAGAAAATGTGGAATCCGATTGCCCTGGCCTGGTAAATCTTTTCTGGATGTGGAATTCAAAAAATGAAATCGCCATCCGCTACGACAGAGTTTTATTGCAAAAAGCTGAAATATTAATTAAGCTTGGAAGAGCACCGGAAGCATTGCCAATTATAAATGAAATACGTCAGCGCGCAGCCAACAGTACAGACCGGTTAAAGTTTGCTAACGGCACACCTACGTTGCCTTACAAAATCAGCCTTTATCAGGATGGCGTAAATTGCCACTGGACCCCCGATTTTGCATGGAAAGCATTAATGTGGGAAGATCGTTTGGAGTTTGCAATGGAAGGCGTAAGATGGTACGACCTGGTTCGCTGGGGTATTGCTGAACCTACCTTGAACGCATACTTCGCAAAAGAGTTTCCGCGCAACCGCCCCTGGATGAAAGATGGGCATTTTACCGCTGGTCGCGACGAATTTATGCCGATTCCTCAGCCTCAGATGAACTATTCTTTTGGTGTGTATAAACAAAATCCGGGTTATTAACTTTATCTTCCCGGCACGTTTGCTATGCGCCATTTTATATGTTTTGATAGATACAATGCAAAAATCAAAATTGGTTACGCTAACAGCAGTTCTAAAAGAGCATAATTTCAGTCATTCATTTCAAACCATTTATTAACCATTACAAACATTCTATGAAAAAAAGACTTCTAATCGTTGCACTCAGCTTTTTGTCGTATGGTGCTTTTGCACAATCCGGTTTCAACGGACTAAATATGGGTATGGGCAATATTTATATGACATCCGATGCAAAAACGCGCTCTATCAGCCCGGAAAACTTTACCGGTGAAAAAGGTAAAGGCGGCATGGCTACCACCGGCACCGGAGAGAGGGCATCGAGAGATTTAGGCAAAGGCTGGAAAGTGAGTCCCAGTGTTGTTATCAAAGCACATACAACCTTTACGGTTGCGGAAATTACCGGGCCTGGTGCCATACAACACATCTGGATGACGCCTACCGGCAACTGGCGGTATTCTATTCTTCGCTTTTATTGGGACGACGAAACTACACCTTCTGTGGAAGTTCCTGTAGGCGATTTCTTTTGCATGGGTTGGGGTAAATATGCGCAGATTAATTCTTTAGCCGTTAATGTAAACCCGGGTAGTGCATTCAATTGTTATTGGCCAATGCCTTTCCGCAAAAAATGCCGCATTACCATGGAAAACATCAACAACGAAGACATGGTACTGTATTACCAGGTAGATTACACATTGACAGATGTTCCAAAAGATGCCGGTTACTTTCATGCCCAGTTCAGAAGAGTAAATCCTTTGCCCGAAAAGACACCTTATGTTCTTGTAGATAGTATTGTGGGCAAAGGTCAGTATGTAGGAACTTATATAGCTTATGGTGCCCACAACAATGGCTGGTGGGGCGAAGGAGAAATTAAGTTCTATATGGATGGGGATACGGAATATCCGACCATCAATGGCACCGGTACAGAAGATTACTTCCTTGGATCGTATGATTTTGATACCCGTAAAAAAAATCAGTATGGGGTAGATGAAGTAAATTATACTGAATATTCAACTCCTTATGCAGGGCTGCACCAGGTGATAAAAGGCGATGGACATTATGAGATTGCACAACGCTTTGGCATGTACCGCTGGCATATAATGGATCCTATACGATTTGACAAGAACTTAAAGGTAACAATACAGGCTTTGGGATGGAGAAGCGAAGGGCGTTACCTGCCGCTAAAAGATGATATTGCTTCTGTTGTGTATTGGTATCAAACAGAGCCGCACAATAAATTTCCAACACTGCCCGACAAAGATCATTTAGAGGTAAATTAATAGCAATTGCTTGGCTCTCTTTGCAATAGCAGTTTTATTGATACGTTCATGCAAAACAACGATAAAACTGCTATTGCACCTCTGAAATAAGGCTCATTAACGAAGATAAATTTTCTTTTAACCAGCGTAGAAAATGTTATTACAAAACAGAACAGTAACATCTATTCATTTCACTATCAAAGAGGAGCACGGCTTACTGCTGGAATCTACCAGTGATGATAAACCTTTTTCTTACCTACAGGGAGCTGGTTGTTTACCGGAGGTAATTGAAGCGGCAGTAGATGCCGGTAAGGTAGGAGATGAATTTACGCTTTCACTCACTCCCGAAGAGGCTTATGGCTATCCAGATAAAGAATTAATAAGGGAGGTGTCGCTGGAAGATATAGAAACAAATGGCGAACTATTAGAAGCAGGTGATTGTATTGACATCGGCACTAATGATGGATTTAACTGGATTATTTACAAAATACAGGATGATAAAGTGTATGTAAATGCAAATCATCCTTGGGCTGGCAAAACAATTCTTGTACAGATAAAAATCGTTAAACGCAGGTCTGCACTTGCTGCTGAGATAAATAAATGTATTGCACTTGATGAGGAACTGAAAGATATAGCTTGCGGTCCGGGGTGCCGCTGTTAGCTCCAACCATTTTAAATTATACAATTGTTTACAGGAATGATACAGTAATACAATTGCCCAATAAGATGTAAGTAATGGAAAGAAGAAGATTCTTAAAGCAATCTGGTATATTGGCTGCTGCCTCCGGGCTTCAGCGTTTTATGCCTGTTGCTGGTCCTTTTACGATAAATGACTTTGCCAATGGTAACATTCCTGAAGATAAAAAGCTGGATAAAAACTGGATAAAATCGCTGTATGAAAGAGGTAGTGTTACCTCCTATTCAAAAACAAAAAACGAGCTTAGATATATCGGGATGCCTGCAGGTGGTATATGCTGCGGCACCGTATATGTTGGTGGCGACGGACGTTTATGGGTATGGGATATATTCAATCAAAATCAGTTAGGGGCTGTTAATAAAACACTGCCTATACAACTGGAAGGTTTTAATGCCAAAGAAATCAACAATATACATGGCACTTTATATCTTGAGCCGGCTGTAAATACAAATGCTTTACAACAGGGCATTGCATTAATTATCCGGCAAAAAAATGATACGATTACCAAGCGGCTTCATCAGGATGACTGGGATGAAATTATTTTTGAAGCTACCTATCCCATTGCAACGATAAGATATATTGATCAGCGGCTGCCGGTTGAAGTGATGCTGCAAGCTTTTTCACCTTTTATTGCGGGCGATGCTGATAACAGCGGGCTGCCTGCCACAATACAATCTGTTTCAGTTAAAAACCTGTCATCCGAGCCTTTGACAGTTCACATTACCGGATGGCTGGAGAATAAAATATTACAATACACTCAAAAAGAAAAAACCGATTTTAAGCGTGCAAACACGGTATTAAAAGATAAACATATAGCAAGTGTTTTTTTAGGATGTACTACCCAAAATGAAGCGATCAAAACCGCTGCAGATTTTGGCAATATGACGTTTGCAACACTTGATAAAAGTGCCCTTTGCACAGGCGATATAACAACCGATTCTAAGGATACTTTTCAAATAGTAAAAAACCTTGTTAGTCCTGTAGCTAATGCGCCAATAGCAGCTATAACAAGTACGCATGTTTTGAAAGAGAATGAAGCAGCAGTTACAGATTTTATTATCTCCTGGTTTATGCCAAATGCGTCTTTAAACAAAGACCAGCTAAAGGAGGTTGCAGATGCCGCTTCACATTATTATGCCAGCCGCTTTGAAAGTTCAACAGCAGTTGCAAATCATATTGCACAGCGGTATCCATTTTTAAAAGAGCATACGCTGCTCTGGAGAGACACCTGGTACGATAGTACGCTCCCCTATTGGTTTTTAGACAGGACTTTTTTAAACATTTCTGCCCTTGCTACCACTACGTCGCACAGGTTTAAGTCAGGAAGGTTTTATGCATGGGAAGGTGTAGGCTGTTGTTATGGTACATGCAATCATGTGTATCAATATGCACACGCTATGTCGCGCATTTTTCCGGAACTGGAGCGGGATACGCGGGAACGTGTGGACTTAGGAATTTCTTTTGATGAGGCTACCGGCATGATACGGTATCGCGGCGAAGGCTCAGGACCTTCTATTGACGGACAAGCCGGAACTGTGTTACGTATTTATAGAGAATATTTAATGCAGGAAGACGATGCGCTGCTAAAGAATAACTGGCCTAAAATAAAAAAAGCAGTATCTTTTATCATTGCGCAGGATAAGAATAAAGATGGCATGGAAGATACGCCGCTGGAGAACACACTCGATGCCTTATGGAGCGGCGAAATTTCGTGGATTGTAGGTTTATGTATTGCTGCTGTAAGTGCCGGAGAGCAGATGGCAAAAGGGATGGAGGATACGGCTTTTGCTGCTGTTTGCAGGCAATATACAGCGCAGGGAAGCGCAAACATGGAAAGCCAGCTTTTCAATGGCGAATACTTTATTCATCGCCCCGATCCAAAAGTGGGTAAAAAAGAGATCGGCTCTTATGATACTTGCCATATCGACCAGGTATATGGGCAGTCCTGGGCATGGCAGGCAGGACTTGGCAGAATATTGAGTAAAGAAAAAACAATGAGTGCTTTACAGGCATTATGGAAGTATAACTATATGCCGGATGTTGGACCTTATATAAAAGAACATCCGGGTGGCCGCTTTTATGCACTGGCAGGTGAAGGCGGACTGGTGATGAATACTAATCCGCACAAAGACGATAAGCCTTATGGAGAAGCCAAAGCCTGGCAGATAGGTTATTTTAGCGAATGCATGACGGGCTTTGAACACCAGGTTGCATCGCACATGATGGCAGAAGGTATGATTGAGGAATCGCTGGTGATCACCAGAACCATTCACGACCGGTATCATGCTTTCAAGCGCAACCCTTTTAATGAGATAGAATGTAGCGATCATTACGCACGGGCAATGGCCAGCTATGGCACTTTTCTCTCTGCCTGCGGGTTTGAATATGATGGACCTAAAGGATATATACAATTTGCGCCTAAGTGGAATAAAGATAATTTTAAAGCGCCCTTTACTGCTGCAAAAGGTTGGGGCAGCTACTTACAAAGCAAACAACAAGATGGGCAAACCTATTCAATTATTATAAAGTACGGGCATTTAAAATTGAATAAAATAAGTGTTACAAAGTTGGATGATATACCGGTAAAACAGGTGGTGGCAACCGCAGGTAAAGAAAGAATTTCACTTACATACACGACCAATAACAGTAAAGTATTAATAACATTTGCACAGCCATTATTGTTACAGGTTGATAAAGTCTTAAAAATATTTATGAGTAAATTATAGTAACATTAAAAGTATTGATCAAATAAAGTTCTTAAATCTTTTTGTTTACTTAAACGTTTAAGCTATTTTTGGTTTTACAAACGATTGCAAAATTACCCTGATAAAAGGGTTTTTTCAGGCGGTTAGGCTTAAACGTTTAAGCATACTGCACTTAAAATTATAACTCTTGCCTATGCAACCAGTCTTTATCCGGTTCCTCAAAGAGGAAATCCAGGCAAAAAATCAGAAAGTTTCTTTGCTGCATGTGTTCCGATATATGTTTATGCACTCAAAAGGTTTAAAATAGATTAGATAATATTTATCTTCAAACGATTAAGCAGATTATATTTGAGAAGTGGAAAAAAAAATAGCTCTTAAAGACGTTGCCCGGCATGTAGGTGTATCAGCCGCGCTGGTGTCTTATGTATTAAACGGCAAGGAAAAGGAAGCAAGGGTTAGCCCTGAAATGAGTAGTAAAATACGCAAGGCTGCTGCCGAGCTGAACTACCAACCCAACGTAATTGCCAAAAGTCTTAAAATAGGTAAAACCAACACCATTGGGTTGATTGTTGCCGACATATCCAATCCTTTTTTTTCCAGCATTGCAAGGATTATAGAAGATGAAGCAAAAAAGCATGGTTATATAGTCATCTTTGGCAGCAGTGATGAAAGTGCAGATAAGCAGCAAGACCTTATTGATGTAATGTTAAACAGGCTGGTAGATGCTTTTATCATTGCACCTTCTGCTGGTACAGAAAAGCAGATAAAGGAGTTAAAAAAAAGGAACGTGCCGGTTATACTCATAGACCGCTACTTCCCGGGTATGGAGGCCGATTGTGTACACATCAACAATTTTCAGGCTGCTAATAAAGCAGTGCAACACCTCATAAAAAACAAGCGTAGCAAAATAGCCATGCTTGCTTACGACAGTCAACTGCCGCACATGCAGGAAAGAAAAGAAGGCTATAAGGCGGCACTGAAAGAAAATGCCTTACGTTTTAAAAATAGCTGGCTGCTCGAAGCATCTTATCAAAACATTGAGCAGGATGTAGCCAAAAAGATGAGTGCTTTATTACAGCCCTTACAGGTAGATGCTTTCTTTTTTGCTACCAACTCGCTGGCCGTTGCCGGGCTTAAGAAAATTAATGAATGTGGTATAAAAGTTCCCGAAGAGCTTGCTATTATATCTTTTGACGAAAGTGATGCGTTTGATTTTTTTTACTCACCGGTAACGTATGTCAGTCAGTCGGTTGCAGATATTGGTAAAGAAGCAGTAAAGCTGGTGGTAAGCAGATTGCATAATAAAACTGCAAAAGCGGCAAACGTGATTGTAGAAGCAAAACTGATAGTGCGGGAAAGTTGTGGCAGCAAAACTAAAAAGAAGAAGTAAGTGTAAAAGAAAATTAGTTAAAAGTAATGCTGCGTCATCCGGCGTGCAGAACCTGTAGATAAAATTAATGAACCATAATGTTAAGGACATAACCGATATCTTAAACAAACACATTAACGATAGCCAACCTGTATTGAATAATTCTGAAAGAACATGATAAAACAAATTATTTACGCCATTCCAGCCATTATGATGATCACCTCTTCGTGCAACAACAATGCACAGCAATCAACCGATAGCAATAAAGACAGTGCTGCTTATCCACAAGGCACATTTGGTTATGACCTCCACTTTTTACAACAGCACGATGACAGCATGGTGGTATTAAAAGCAGATGATAATGCTGAAATTATTGTATCGCCCAAGTACCAGGCAAAAGTATTCACCTCTACTGCCAACGGCAATGAAGGGCTGAGCTTTGGATGGGTAAATTATAAAGCCTTCTCCGCACCTACCGATGCACACATGAATGCGTATGGCGGTGAAAACCGCTTTTGGCTGGGACCGGAAGGCGGCAGGTTTTCGCTCTATTTCAAGCCGGGTGCCAAAATGGAATTTGATAACTGGAAGACGCCTGCTCCTTTTGACACCGAAAGCTGGAATGTAACTAACAAAACCGGCGATGCTATTACGCTGCAAAAAGATATGCAGTTGACCAATTATAAAGGTACTGACCTGCAGTTGCATGTTGACCGCACCATCCAGATTTTGAACAATAATCAGATAGCACAAAACACCGGATTAACATTGGATACCAGTGTAAAAGCAGTAGGTTATGCTACAACCAATAAGATAACAAATAAAGGCAATGAAGCCTGGACAGAAGCTACCGGCATGCCTTGTATATGGATGCTGGATATGCTTAAAACAACGCCGGCAACTGTGATTGTAGTGCCGTATAAAAACGCAGCCGGACAAAACTTTAAAAACGTAGCTACCACCGATTATTTCGGAGAAATACCAGCCGATAGATTAAAGCATGATGATAATAAATTGTTCTTAAAAGCCGATGGCAAAAGCCGGGGCAAACTGGGCATTAAACCAACCTATGCAAAGCCGGCATTAGGTAGTTATGACGCATCTACAAAAGTGCTTACGGTAGTAATGTTTCAGCCGGATTCTTCTGCCAAATATTTAAACCAGGAATGGAATACGACAAAACCAACATTCTCCGGCGATGCGGTAAATGCATATAACGACGGACCGCTGGCAGATGGCTCACAAATGGGACCTTTTTATGAAATAGAAAGTGTGTCCCCGGCTGCTTTCTTAAAGCCAAATGAGTCGCTTACACACAAGCATTCAGTATATCACTTTACCGGCAATGAGCGGGCATTAGATGCCGTTGCACAAAAGCTGCTGGGCACTTCCATCAGCGAAATAAAAGGAGCATTTCAGTAAATAGAGATAACGGTTGACAACTATTAGTTGGCAGATACCTGGATTATTATTCTCTGTTTTTCAAATCTGCTATCTGTCATCTTTCAATTGTCAACTCATTATTCATTATTCACAATTGACAATTCACAACTTACAACTCGCATTATGAATTCAACAACTATTTATCCTAAAATAGGCATTCGCCCAATAATAGACGGACGCCTTGGTGGTGTGCGCGAATCACTGGAAGAAACGACTATGAAAATGGCACAAAACGTTGCGGCTTTATACCAAAAAGAATTGCACTATCCGGATGGTTCACCAGTGCAATGTGTAATAGCCGATACCTGCATTGGCGGCGTGTACGAAGCTGCCCAATGCGCACAAAAGTTTGAAGCCAATAATGTAGGTGTATCCTTGTCTGTTACCCCCTGCTGGTGCTATGGCAGTGAAACAATGGACATGAATCCACTGTTGCCTAAAGCTATATGGGGCTTTAATGGTACAGAGCGCCCGGGTGCAGTTTATCTGGCTGCAACACTGGCTGCACACAACCAAATGGGCTTGCCTTCTTTTGGTATTTATGGCAGGGATGTGCAGGACTTAGGCGATGAAACCATACCGGGAGATGTAAAAGAAAAGCTGCTCAGCTTTGCCAGATCGGGACTTGCCGTGGCTATCATGCGTGGCAAATCTTACCTGGCTATCGGCTCGGTATCTATGGGTATTGCCGGCTCTATTGTAGTGCCCGATTTCTTTAGAGAGTATCTCGGTATGCGCAATGAATATGTAGATTCTTCTGAAGTATTACGCCGTGTGGAAAAGAAAATTTATGATGAAGGAGAATATGAAAAAGCATTAGCCTGGGTAAAACAACATTGCAAAGAAGGCGAAGATTATAATCCAAAAGAAAAACAATTTTCGCGCGAAGAAAAAGATAAGCACTGGGAGTTTGTAGTAAAGATGACTATCATTATCCGCGACTTAATGACAGGTAATGCGCATCTGAAAGACAAAGGCTTTGGTGAAGAATCGCTGGGACATAATGCCATTGCTTCCGGCTTTCAGGGACAACGCCAGTGGACAGACTTTTTACCTAATGGCGATTTTTCTGAAGCAATCCTTAACTCTTCTTTCGACTGGAACGGCATACGTGCCCCCTATATGGTTGCCACCGAAAACGACTCCTTCAATGGCATTAGCATGTTATTTGGCTATTTACTCACCAACACGGCTCAAATATTTGCTGATGTTCGCACGTACTGGAGTCCTGATGCTGTAAAACGAGTTACAGGTTACACGCCCGAAGGTGCTGCCGTCAATGGGTTTATTCATCTTATTAATTCCGGCTCGGCTACATTGGACGGCAGCGGACAGCAAAGCAAGGATGGGAAGCCGGTAATGAAGCCTTTCTGGGAGATTAGCGAAGCAGAAGCAAACGCCTGTTTAGATGCAACTACCTGGTATCCTGCTAACAATGGTTATTTCCGGGGTGGTGGATATTCTTCAAAATTTGTTACCAAAGGTGGTATGCCGGTTACCATGTGTAGAATCAATCTGGTAAGAGGCCTTGGCCCGGTACTGCAAATTGCCGAAGGTGAAACAACAGACTTGCCCGCCGAAGTGCATAAAACATTAGATGACCGCACCGATAAAACCTGGCCTACTACCTGGTTTGTGCCACGCATTACCGGCAAGGGCGCTTTCACAGATGTGTACAGTGTAATGGCGCATTGGGGTGCCAATCATGGTGCCATCAGTTACGGACACATTGGGCACGATTTAATTACGCTGGCTTCCATGCTGCGCATACCCGTTTGTATGCACAATGTAGAGGAAGATAAATTATTCCGTCCTTCTGCATGGAATGCCTTTGGTTCTGAAACCGAAGGTGCTGATTACCGCGCCTGCAGCACGTATGGACCTCTGTATAAATAAGGACGGAGATTGAGGAAGATGTCCCGGATTGCCAGGATTAATAAAGAATGGGATACTACTATAAAAGGCTAACGCATCCAGCATTAACGGAGGAGAATACTATTTAATCATCAAACTTGCTTTTAATTCATCAATAGATAAACAACGTATTTCTTGCTATGAAAAAAAACAAATCTGCATCACTTACCCGGCTGCCCAATGGTACCAGTTTTCTTATGCCGTTTGCACTTATCTCCAGCCTCTTTTTGTTGTGGGGCTTTGCGCATGGTTTGCTAGATGTGCTGGACAAACACTTTCAGGACATATTGCATGTAACCAAAGCGCAATCGGGCTTTGTGCAGTTCTCGTTGTATATCGGTTATCTGGTGATGGCTGTGCCCGCAGGTTTTATCATCAAACGATATGGTTATAAAACAGGGATTATTGTTGGGCTTAGCCTGTTTAGCATAGGAGCATTTTTATTTTACCCCGTAGCTAAGCTGGAAGCTTTTACACCATTCCTCGTAGCCCTGTTTGTCATTGCCTGCGGATTGGCTTGTTTAGAAACATCTGCTAATCCTTATTCTACTGTATTAGGACCAAAAGAATATGCAGCAAGACGTATCAATATCTCACAATCGTTTAATGGTTTGGGCTGGATATTAGGACCATTGATGGGCGGGCTGCTCATTTTTGGCTCCGAAAATAAAGGCGGTGGCGACAAGTTTGAATCTATGGTAACGCCTTACATGATTGTAGGTTGTGTAGTAGTGGTGGTTGCCATTGTTTTCCTCTTTACCAAACTGCCCGAAATTGAGCAGGAAAGCAAAACAGAAACAGATGAAGATCCACCTATGAGCCACCTGTTAAGACACCCGGCTTTTGTGATGGCAGTAATTGCACAGTTTTTATATGTTGCTGCACAAACAGGAGTCAATTCTTTCTTTATCAACTATGTTACAGAAGCTGTTCCCAAGCTGCAAACGCCGGTACAGGGTATCATGCAACACCTTGGCATTTTTGGCAGTGTTTTTATGCCTAAGAATCCCGAGCAGGCCGCTTCGTTGATACTGGCAATCGGCGGTATGGGTTTGTTTTGGATAGGACGTTTATCCGGCTCTTATCTTATGAAGTTTATAGCTCCGCAGCGATTACTTATGGTGTATGCTATTGCTAATACATTACTGGTTGGCGTTGTTATTTTAGGGTTGGGATGGTTCTCGGTAGTTGCGCTTTTCTCTACCTACTTTTTTATGTCTGTTATGTTCCCAACCATATTTGCTTTGGGATTAAGAGACCTGGGACCGCTTACTAAAAAAGGAGCATCGTTTTTAGTGATGGCCGTTGCGGGTGGTGCATTTTGTCCGCCGGTAATGGGCTTAATCGGCGATCATTATGGTATGCCGATAGCTTTTGCTATTCCTTTATTTTGTTTTGCTTTTATTGGCTGGTATGCTATCAAAAGGAGCAGCAAAGCCGAAATGGCAGGAGAAAGTAAAGTAACAGTGCTGCAATACCATTAGTATCAACATAGCCTGCTTATCCGGTTAATAAAACCAATGGTTTCATCTATTATACAAAAGATAATATTCTGTTGCCTGCCAAATGAGTTGCAGAAGCATACATGATTTTCATTCCTTACTAAAATAAAATTGCGCATGACCAACATAAATAAAAGACGCTCGTTTTTAAAATCCATTGCTATGGGCAGCGCTGGTGCCGCACTTGCACCCACAAGTTTGCTCAAAGCTGCTGAAAGCCCGGGACAGCAGCAAGCTGAACAAGAAAACAAACAAACGCCTGGTGGTGCTGCTAAGCGCAAATACAATACACCTTACACCGGCGAAAACCTCAACCGGCTCGCCTTTCCTATTGGTGGTTTAGGTGCGGGCATGTTTGCGCTCGAAGGTACCGGTGCTATCTCGCATATGAGTGTGCGCAATCATCCGGAAATTTTTAATGAGCCTTCCCTATTTGCAGCTATTGCCCTAAAAGAAGTAACAAATGGCGTAAAAGTACTGGAAGGTGGAGTACCTGATTGGAAAATGTTTGGACAGCGCGGTACCGGCAATGGCGCAGCCGGCACTACTTATGGTTTGCCACGTTTTCAAAAGGCGGAGTTCACCACCAAATTCCCATTTGGCACCATTCAATTGCAGGACGCAGATATTCCTTTAAAAATAACTATAAAAGGCTGGAGCCCTTTTATACCAACCGATGAAGACAACAGCAGTTTACCTGTGGGCGCTTTGGAATATTCATTTACCAATAACACTACCAAAAATATAGAGGCTGTTTTTTCTTTTAACACCAAAAATTTTTTAGCCACGGAAGATAGTGCTGTAAATAAAATAGGCAAAACAGCCAATGGTTTTGTTTTAATGCAGGAAGCAGCCAAAGATAAGCCGCAGACAGCAGGCAGTTTCGCTATTTTTACAGATGAGGCTAACACCATTGTTGATCATTGCTGGTTTCGAGGTGGCTGGTGGGATCCACTTACGATGGCATGGAATACCGTACGTGATGGCAACATCAGAGCAACCGAACCAGTAGAAAAAGACGCACCCGGCGCATCGTTGTTTGTACCATTTACCTTACTGCCCGGTGCTACTAAAACGGTGCGCCTGATGATGGCATGGTATGTACCGGAAACCAATCTGCATATTGGCGAGGTAATGATGGATGAAAAGAAAAATTGCAGCCCGGAAAGTGGATGTTGTGCGGCGCCGGAAGATTTAGGGGTAAAAAATGGCAAACAAAGTCCTTCGCCCAATTACAAACCCTGGTATAGCAGCCGCTTTGCCAATGTAGAAGACGTAGCTCAATACTGGCGCAATAATTACAACGATTTATACAAAAACACAAAGCTTTTTTCTGATGCTTTTTATGCCAGCACCTTACCTGCCGAAGTAATGGAAGCAGTGGCCGCAAATCTTACTATTATTAAGTCTCCAACTGTGCTGCGGCAGTACGATGGCAGGCTATGGAGCTGGGAAGGCTGCGGCGATGATGGCGGTTGCTGCCATGGCTCCTGTACACACGTATGGAATTATGCACAGGCAATACCACATCTTTTTCCTGCATTGGAAAGAACATTGCGTAATACCGAGTTTTGTGAAAATCAAAATAAGGAAGGTCACCAGGGTTTCAGGGCCAATATGCCCATCAGTCCATTGAAACACGACTTTCATGCAGCAGCAGATGGACAACTGGGCGGTATTATGAAAGTATATCGCGACTGGCGCATTAGCGGCGATAGTGCATGGCTTGCCAAAATTTACCCGGTGGTAACTACCAGCATGGATTACTGCATAAAAATCTGGGATCCGCGCAGCAAAGGCGTTGTAGAAGAGCCACATCACAATACGTATGATATTGAGTTTTGGGGCCCCGATGGCATGTGTACCTCGTTTTATCTCGGTGCCTTATATGCTACGATGCAGATGGGAAAACACCTCAACAAAAACATCAGCAAATATGAGGATTTGTACAGCAAAGGCAAGCAATACATAGAAACAAAACTGTACGATGGAGAGTATTTTTTTCAGGATATAGAATATAAAAACCTGAATGCAGAAAATCCGGCTACTGCCAAGTCGTTTGGTGGCGATTACTCTGCCGAAGCTATTGCCATACTGCAAAAAGAAGGTCCAAAGTATCAATACGGCAAAGGCTGCCTCAGCGATGGCATCTTAGGCGCATGGATTGGCAGTATGTGCGGGCTGTTCGATTTTATTGATCCACAAAAAGTAGCGAGTCATTTATTAGCTGTACATAAGTACAACCTTCGCACCACATTAAAAGAACATGCCAACCCGCAGCGCCCGGCGTATGCATTAGGCAGCGAAGGAGGTTTATTACTATGCACTTGGCCAAAAGGTGGCAAATTATCATTGCCCTTTGTATATAGCGATGAAGTGTGGACCGGCATTGAATACCAGGTAGCCTCGCACCTGATGGAGATGGGACACGTGCAGGAAGGGCTTGACATTGTACGACTTTGCCGCGACCGGTATGATGGCACCATACGCAATCCTTTTAATGAGTATGAATGCGGACATTGGTATGCACGTGCTATGAGCAGTTATGGCATGCTGCAAGGGCTTACCGGCGTGCGCTACGATGCGGTGGATAAAACATTGTATATTGATTCAAAAATTGGAGATTTTACTTCTTTCCTATCAACCGCTACCGGCTTTGGCACTGTTACTTTTAAAGGTGGTAAGCCAAGCTTGAAAGTAGTGTATGGAAACATTGATGTAGATAAAACAATAGTAGGCGGTAAAGCAGTAAAAGCATGATGTGCATTGCAAAAGATACCGTAGTTGCAATGCGCTACATTATGCGCAATAGCAAAGGCGCAGTGTTGGAAGATACGATGAATGCTGCACCTGTAAGTTATTTACATGGTTCCGGCGACATACAATCACTGTTGCAGGCACAATTGGAAGGTTTGAAAGCGGGCGATAAAAAGATAGTTTACCTGCAAAAAGAAAGTGGATTGATTGATGATGATTTCAGTTTTGAGGTAATTATCGATAACGTTCGTGCTGCATTGCCGGAAGAAATATTGCTGGGCTATCCGGTAAAGATAAATACAGACAAATGTGAAGTGAATTGTGATTGTTATACCTGATTTATTTTATTCAATCAAACATGAAAATACATCTCCTTAGCGGCTTCTTAGGTAGTGGTAAAACAACAGCTATTCAATATGCCTGCTATAATTTGTTACAGCAGGATATCAAAGTAGGTGTTATCACCAACGACCAGGGAATAAAGCTGGTGGATGGCAGCTTTTTTGAAAGCCTCGGCATACCCAACAAACAAGTAATAAATGGGTGTTTTTGCTGCAATTACAACGATCTTGATGCCTCCATCCAATCATTGATAGATGCCAACAATCCCGATGTAATTTTTGCAGAGTCGGTAGGCTCCTGTACCGATATAGTAGCTACGGTATCAAAGCCTTTGCAACACATCCGCAAAGATGTACAGGTGACCATTTCTACCTTTGCAGATGTACGCTTGCTGCAAATGTTACTTGCAGGTAATAGTAATGTTTTTGATGAAGCGGTTAGTTACATTTACCATAAACAATTAGAAGAAGCAGGTATTATTGTGATGAATAAAATAGATCTGATAAGCACGACAGAACTGGATAAAATAAAGGAATTAATGCAGGAAAAATACAGCACCAAAACATTGCTGTATCTAAGCGCAACAGATGCAGATGGCATTCAGCAATGGCTGCAAACATTGAATACTTTTTCACCTGCACAACATTCCGCTTTGCAAATAGATTATGAAATATATGGTGCCGGGGAAGCAAAGCTGGCGTGGCTGGATGAAGAACTTACCATTTACAACAGCACAGACAATGCTGTACAAAGTGCAGTTGCTTTAGCCAGTACTATTTACCAAAAAATACAACAGCAACACTTTGCCATCGGGCATTTGAAGTTTTTACTAAATGACAATATTAAACTAAGCTATACCGCCACTACGCAGCCCGATAATCAGTATATTATTACCAATCAATCCACCGCCACACTGCTCATTAATGCAAGAGTGCAGGTAACGCCTGAAGCATTAGACCGGCTGGTAAAAGCAGCAATAAAAGACATTGAAATAGCAACAAACAGCCATATTACCATCAGCAGCATTTCCGCTTTTCAGCCTGGCTATCCACGACCAACTTATCGCATGGCAGATTGAAAAGATCTATAAAAACAGGTAGTCATTTTAAAACTGCCTTAACGTAATTTGCTGCGTAAACATTTGGAAGCTATGCTATAATTACCGTACATTTGCTACCGGAAAAATGAAATGACAGAAGGGAACGCTCAACGTTCCCTTCTCTTTTTCTTAAACGATATGACAATAGAAGAGCAGCTACAACGCATAGAAGCATTAACCAATGGAATGCTCAGCAATGAGCCGGAATATTTTTTGGTATCCTTAAGAATAAAACCTACCAACAACGTTAAAGTTTATTTAGATGGAGACAATGGCTTGTCCATCGAAAAATGTGTGTATTTCAACCGCAAGTTATATAAGCTCATTGATGAAAACGGATTTTTTCCACCCGGCGAATTTTCGCTCGAAGTATCCTCGCCCGGCGTGGAGGAGCCGCTTAAAATGCACCGCCAGTACAGTAAAAATATAGGCAGGCTGGTAGAAGTGATTTTTACGGATGGCACTAAAAAAGAAGGCAAGCTGGTGCAGGCAACCGATCAGGACATTATTATAGAAGAAATGACCGGCAAAGGCAAAAAGGCTGTAACCCAGAAAGTAATAATACCATTTAATAATATTAAAACAACAACCGTTCAAATTCAATTTTAAACGTACGGCTTTGGCGCATTTAACCGCACATCGTACATCTTACATCGTAAATCGTACATAAAGTATGGCTAGTATCAATCTCATAGAAGCATTCCAGGAGTTTAAGGATGCCGAAAATATAGACCGCCCTACCATGATGAAAGTGGTAGAAGACGTGTTTAAAACATTGCTTCGCAAAAAATATGGCAGCGACGAAAATTTCGACGTTATTGTAAACGCCGAAAAAGGTGACCTGGAAATATTCCGCCGCCGCATGATTGTAGAAGACGGCGAAGTAATGGATCCGCTGGCCGAAGTGGAATATTCGGAAGCAGTGAAAATAGAGCCGGACTTTGAAGTGGGCGAAGAGTTGTTTCAGGAAGTGGATATGCTCGACTTTGGACGCCGCGCTATTTTAGCAGCCAAGCAAACACTGGCAAGCCGTATCAGTGATCTGAAGAAGAATGTATTGGTGAAGAAATACGGCGACCGCATGGGTGAGATTATTACTGCTGAAGTGTACCAGGTGTGGAAAAAAGAAGTGCTGTTGCTGGACGAAGAAAACAATGAATTAATTCTTCCAAAATCGGAACAAATACCACAGGATTACTTTAAAAAAGGTGAAATGGTGCGTGCAGTGGTACGCCGCGTGGATTTAAAAAACAATTCACCTGTGATTATTGTAAGCCGTACTGCACCTGAGTTTTTGGCAAAGCTGCTGGAGATAGAGGTGCCGGAAATTTTTGACGGTTTAATTACTATCCGCAAAATTGTACGTGAGCCCGGCGAGCGTGCCAAGGTAGCCGTGGAAAGCTTTGACGACCGCATTGATCCCGTAGGTGCTTGCGTAGGTATGAAAGGCAGCCGTATCCACGGTATTGTACGCGAACTGAAGAACGAAAATATTGATGTGATAAATTATACTACCAATATTCAGTTGCTTATTCAACGCTCACTTACCCCGGCAAAAATCAGCTATATGAATTTGGATACGGAGAAAAAGCAAGCGGATGTATATTTAAAAGCCGATCAGGTGTCGTTAGCAATTGGTCGTCGGGGCGTTAATATCAAACTGGCACAGGAACTTACCGAATATGATATTGATGTGTTCCGCGAAAATGAAGGACAGGAAGAAGAATACGATATAGATTTGGATGAGTTTAGCGATGAAATTGAACCCTGGATTATTGATGAACTGAAACGCGTGGGTTGCGATACTGCCCGCAGCGTGCTCGATTTATCTGCCAGTGAGCTGGAGCGTCGTACCGACCTGGAACGTGAAACAATTGCCGACGTACGCAAAGTTTTGCAGGATGAGTTTGACAGGGGCTGATAATATAATTGTGGCAAAGCACTTGATAGATAACACCAGGTTTTTTTAAGTATATAAAAAAGTAAGCATCGTTTTAAAATTGTGGACCGAAGAAGTCTTTCGATGATTTGAGCAGACTAACAGGCAGTAGTTATTCATTCATCACCATAAAACAAAATAGTTTAAAAAATATGTAGCTTTTAGTACCGTCAAAGGGTTACAAAAGCTATACTAAATGGTATTAAAGAAGAAATTAGTATTAAGGTTTATTAAATAAAAAATTTAAAATCTAACCGATTGAAGTGCTCCGGAAAAATTCATCTACTTTTATTCATACAAAAGAGTTGGAGCAAGGTTAAAAACAACTGAATGTCAGAACTGAAATTACCAAGATTATTGGCAGCCGCTAAAGAGTTTAACATAGGACAAGATACCCTTGTTGATTTTTTGGCGGGCAAAGGTTTTAACCGCGATGAGCTAAAGCCAACGGCAAAGCTGAGCGAGGGCATGTACCGCGCTCTACAGCAGGAGTTTCAAAGTGATAAAGCAATTAAGAACAAAGCCGATCTTATTGAAATTCCTAAAGCCCAGGGTGAGCGTAAGCGCAGGGAAGACGAAGAAATTAATTTTAAAAGAGAAGAAAGAAAAGCAGCTTCAGTGCCTGCGGCTCCTCCTGTAGTTAAGGAAGAGCCCAAACCTGCGCCTGCACCGGCACCTGAGGTAGCAGTAAAGGTGGAAGAGCCCGAACCGCAGCCCGAGCCGGTACCCGAAATACCGCAACCGGCAGCAGCAACACCGGAAGTACAGGAAAACCGGCAGGAAGCACCTGTGGCTACTCCTGAGCAGGAACCTGCACCATCTGCAGATGCACCACCTGCCCCAACTGCTCCGCAGCCGGTAGAAGAGCCGGAACCTGCTGTCATTCGGTTGGAAGCACCGGAATTAGAAGGTCCTAAAGTGGTAGATAAAATTGATTTATCTGCTATAGATTCATCTACACGTCCCAGAAAAACAATCCCCAAAACAGAAGTGCAGCAGCCTGTTACAAGCGTTCAGCCCAGCAATGTACCGGAAAGTACTGTTGAGCCGGAGCCTCCTGTTGTTACGGCACCAGAAATACCGGAAGAAGATTTACAGCCCATGGAAACAGCAGAGTTAGAAACTGCACCTGTAATAGAAAATATTAAAGCAGAAAAACTGGAAGGACCTAAAGTATTAGGCAAAATTACTTTGCCGGTTGACAGCGATACCCGCCCTAAAAATTTCACCCGGGACAGAGATGAAAAGCGCAAGCGCAAACGTATTCCGGTGGATAAAAAAGGAGAAGGGGCAGCAGCAACTCACGGTCAGTCCAACTTTAACCCGCAGGCACGTACCGGCGCTCCTGGTGGTGGCAATCCGCCTTTTAACAGGGGTGGCGGCAACATTAATAATCCGCGTGGACCACAGCATGGTGGTGGCAATCAAAGCGGTCGTCCTTTTGGTCAAGGGCAGGGCAACCAGGGTGGTCAGCATGGAGGAGGCGGCAATCGCTTTCAGCCACAACGTCCCGGCAGCCAGCAAGGTGGCGGCAACAGGCATCATGGTGGCGGTCACGGGCAAGGACGCAATGATCGTTTCCCTCCACGCCAGGATGATAAAGAAATTGACCAGAAGCAAATTCAGGATAAAATACGCGAAACCCAGGCTAAACTTACCGGACAAAGCGGACGTGGCAAGAGTATGAAAGCGAAGCTTCGCCGCGAACGGCGCCACGAGGCTTCCGAAGAAATGAACGTAAGTGAGGATAATAAGCTGCAGGTTACAGAGTTTGTAACGGTAAGCGAGTTAGCCAACCTGATGGATGTTAACTTTACCGAAGTCATCAGCAAGTGTATGAGTCTCGGCATTATGGTGTCTATCAATCAGCGTCTTGATGCTGAAGTAATAGAATTGGTGGCTGGTGAGTTTGGCTATGAAGTGGAATTCTTAGGTCTGGATGATATGGAGGATGAGGAAGATGGCGAAGATGTAGATGCCGAAGAAGAATTGGAACATCGCTCTCCGATTGTTACTATTATGGGGCATGTGGACCATGGTAAAACTTCGTTACTCGACTACATCCGCAGTGCCAATGTAGTAGCTGGCGAGGCAGGTGGTATTACACAGCATATTGGCGCTTACGAGGTAAGTCTGGCTGGTGATAAGCGCATTACTTTCCTCGATACCCCAGGTCACGAAGCGTTTACAGCCATGCGTGCCCGCGGTGCAAAGGTTACCGATATTGCAGTAATTGTGGTAGCTGCCGATGACGCCGTGATGCCCCAAACCAAAGAGGCTATCAGCCATGCGCAGGCAGCCGGTGTACCCATGATTTTTGCCGTAAATAAAATAGATAAGGAAGGGGCTAACCCACAAAAGATATACGAGCAGCTATCGCAAATGAATATTTTAGTAGAAGAATGGGGTGGAAAATACCAAAGCCAGGAACTATCTGCCAAAAAGGGTATTAATGTAGATGCGTTGCTGGAGAAAATATTGCTGGAAGCCGAAATTTTAGACCTGAAAGCCAATCCCGACCGGGAAGCATCAGGAAGTGTTATTGAAGCCTCGCTGGATAAAGGACGTGGCTATGTAGCCACCGTGCTGGTGCAAAATGGTACACTTAAAGTTGGAGACCTCATGGTTTCGGGTCAATACTATGGGCGTATAAAAGCAATGTTCAACGAACGCAATCAGCGCGTGAATATAGCACCACCTTCTACGCCGGTGCAGATTTTAGGCTTAAACGGCGCTCCGCAGGCTGGTGAAAAATTTAAAGTGTATGCAGATGAAGGAGAAGCTAAAGATGTGGCTACCAAGCGTGCGCAGATAAGCCGGGAACAAGGCTTACGCGCCAGGAAGCACATTACGCTGGATGAAATTGGACGCCGTTTGGCATTAGGTAACTTTAAAGAACTGAATATCATTATTAAAGGTGATGTGGATGGCTCGGTAGAAGCATTGAGCGACTCGTTGCAGAAGCTTTCTACACCCGAAATTGCGGTAAATGTAGTACACAAAGCGGTAGGTCAAATCTCAGAAAGTGATGTATTGCTGGCAACCGCTTCCGATGCAATTCTGATAGGTTTCAACGTTCGCCCAAGCACACAAGCCAGCAGACTGGCAGATCACGAAGGCGTACAAATAAAGATGTACTCCATCATTTACAATGCAATAGAAGAAGTGAAGAGCGCAATGGAAGGCTTGCTTGAACCTAAGATACAGGAGAAAGAAGTGGCTACTGTTGAGATACGTGAAGTGTATAAGTTTGATAAAGCTACGGTAGCTGGCTGTTATGTTACTGACGGTAAAATACGCCGCGATAGCAAAATACGCCTGTTCCGCGACGGTATATTAATATACCCCAGAACAGAAGGCGGTTTTGCCGAATTAGGTAGTTTGAAGCGTTTTAAGGATGACGTGAAAGATGTGGCAGCAGGTTATGAGTGCGGTTTGACTGTTAAAAACTTCTCAGACATCAATGTTGGAGATACCATTGTAGCCTTTGAAGAAGAAGAGATAAAACGTACATTGTAATCATTTGTAAAATAAGTAGTATAAATAACAAAAGCCCTCACTATGAGGGCTTTTGTTATTTACAGTGCTGCCTTTGCTAGTCTATAGGGCCATCGGAAATCCTCTACTTATTCATTTATACTTCCGTCTGATGTGAGGCTGCTGCATAAATCTTTCAACTTGCCTCATTGCCGTGTGACTATCACTCCGGTGGTAAGGGACGTACCCAAGTAGCATAATTCAGCCTATACAGATTTATTTATAAAAGTTAAGTATATATTATAGCGCCTATTCCTACTCCCTGTTATTCAAAAATTCCATTTTTTGAAATGATCTTCCCATTCCGATACTACATTCAACTATGCTTATTATATATATCATTATAAATCAATAATTTAATTAATTGGCATTGGTATTGCCTATTGTATAGCGATATTGGATTCCGGGCGCGTATTTCTATACACGCCCTTTTTATTTTAATATATAGATCCTTCTACTTATAAATAGCGGCTACTTATATCCATTTTCGGATAGGCTGTTCAGCTTAAATTTTCTGACACACCGCGGTATAGCTGTAGGATATACAGATAATCTGCCTGTAAAGAAGAATAATTTGGAGAAGTAAAATATTAGCAAGAAATAAATGAAGGCCGAAAAGAAATTTACAATTCTTCTCTCCTCTTTTGACGTCGGCGATCCCTGTGCTTTAAAATGGGCACTTTGCTCTCCGTACCTTTGATAATACGATTAATGTTTTTCTGATGTGTTAAAATAACCATCAGGGCTACGGCTACCGAAAAAATACGGTATAGTTGCACATCATCATTAAAAATAAATAGAATAAACACTGCGAAGGCAACACTGGATAAAATAGAACTAAGCGACACAAAACGGGTAAGATATAATACTATCAGAAATACGCCCACACATGAGGCTGCAACGATAGGCTGAATGGCTAGAATCATTCCGAACAAGGTAGCCACGCCTTTGCCACCTTTAAAATTAGCCCAGATTGGAAAAATATGCCCAAGTACAGCCGCCAATCCAAGCCCAATCATCATATTGGTTCTGTCCACCTCATGGCTCAGTACTGTGTAATAAGGCAGTGTAATGTATAAAGAAGTTGCAATCACGCCTTTGAGCATATCTACAATCATTACGATCGTGCCCCATTTAGAACCGAGCACACGATAAGTATTGGTAGCACCGGCATTGCCGCTACCATAATCACGTATATCAATCCCAAAGAAATGTTTACTTATCCATACGGCAGTTGGGATAGAACCAATCATATACGCAAGAATAATTAATAGTGCTTCTGGCATTAGCTTTTCAGTTGGAGAGTAACAAATATAAAGAAATTCACCCTTTCGATTGATTATTAATGTTTCCTCTAAGGAAATTTTAACGGGTAAACAGCATTGCAATCCACTGCTGCCGGTGCATTGTGCGTTTATGGGTTACCTGTAATGAGCTTATTTCCGCCAATATATCCGGCTCATCCTCAGCCAGTAAGCCGCTTATTAGCAAGCAACCACCCGTGGCTAAACAATCGTTCAGCCGTTGTATATTTTGCAGGATAATATTCTTATTAATGTTTGCTAATATTACATCATACGTCTCACCTGTTGCTACCTTATCTGCTTGTTGCAGGCTAATGGCGCCACAATTATTGCGTGCTATATTTTCTTTTGCATTTTCAATACTCCATTCATCTACATCTATCGCCCATATGTGCGCAGCACCTAATTTTTCACTTACAATAGCCAATATACCAGTACCCGTACCAAAATCCAGCACTTGCTTGTTGGCAAAATCAATCTGTTGCATTTGCTCTATCATCATCCAGGTAGTAGCATGGTGGCCAGTGCCAAAGCTCATTTTGGGGGTAATAACAATTTCATGTGCCACTTTACCAGCAAACGGCGGATGAAAATGTGCGCGGATGCCTACGAAATCATGTACTGAAACCGGCTCAAATTGTTCTTCCCATACTGCATTCCAGTTTTGCGATGGCACAATATGTATATGGTAGCTAAGCCGATACGGACTTGTAATTTCAGCAAAAGCCGCCGTATCAAAATCTCTTTCGCTTATATAAGCCTTCAGCTTCTCCTCTCTTTCTTCAAAACCCTCAAAACCACAATTGTTAAGCAGCGCAATTAAAATATTTGATTGCGCTGCATTGATATCATTAAAAATAACTTCTATATAATTTGGTGTATTCATTATATGTGTGTTGTTGAAAGGCTAAGGTGCGAAGATGCACCAAGAATGCTGGTGAACCATGCTCCTATCTCTGCCTGGCAGCCAAATAAAATAAAAAACCCTGATGCTTGCATCAGGGTTTTAATAAATTTATACATTAAAATTATTGCGGCTGATTATCGGATGACCTGCTTTCCTGGCGTGGTTTATTAAAATCCGGCTTTGGAGTCAATGCCTTGCGGCTCAGCTTGAATTTGCCGGTCTTGTGATCTATACCAATCAGTTTTACTTTTATCTTATCGCCTTCTTTCAGCACGCCTTCCAGATTTTCCAGGCGCTTCCACGATACTTCACTGATATGCAGCAAGCCCTCTTTTTTAGGCAGGAACTCCACAAAAGCACCGTATGGCTGGATAGATTTTACTGTTGCCTCATATACTTCATCTACCTGCGGCACGGCTACAATACCTTTCACCCACTGCAGCGCTTTTTCGGCACCGGTTTTATCACTGCTGAAAATGCTTACTTCACCAAAATTGCCCACTTCTTCAATATTGATAGTGGTGCCGGTTTCTTTTTGTATTTCCTGTATTATTTTACCACCTGGTCCAATTACTGCACCAATAAATTCCTTATCAATAATTAGCTTCAGCATACGTGGTGCATGAGGTTTCACATCTTCGCGGTGCGCAGGAATACATTCATACATCGCATCCAAAATGTGCAGGCGGCCTATGCGGGCTTGCTCCAATGCTTCACGCATTACTTCCATGCTCAATCCATCTACCTTAATATCCATTTGCACGCCGCAAATACCTTCCCGTGTGCCGGTTACTTTAAAGTCCATGTCGCCCAGGTGATCTTCGTCACCCAAAATATCAGTAAGAATGGCATACTTGCCATCTTCGCGGGTAATCAAGCCCATTGCAACACCACTTACATGCTTGGGAATTGGCACACCGGCGTCCATCAGTGCCAATGAACCGGCACATACCGTAGCCATAGATGAGGAACCATTCGACTCTAAAATATCACTTACTACACGAACGGTATAAGCATACTCATTGCCCGGCATCATTTGCTTCAGGCTGCGCATGGCGAGGTTGCCGTGTCCTACTTCGCGCCGTCCCGGACCACGCATCATCTTGATTTCGCCGGTAGAGAAAGGCGGGAAATTGTAGTGTAAAAAGAATTTAGATTCGTGGGAAGTGGCAGCAGTTTCTATTAGTAATTCATCCAATGGCGTACCCAACGTTACGGTAGTAAGTGATTGCGTTTCGCCACGGGTGAATAATGCAGAACCATGCGGGGTAGGCAACGGATCTACTTCCATTGCCAGCGGGCGTACCTGGTCGAGTGTGCGTCCATCAAGGCGTACACGATCTTCTAAAATCATGGTGCGAACAACTTCCCATTCCAGTTCGCCAAAATATTTTTTGGCTAATTGCTTCTGCAAATCATCGGCATCTTCACCAAGAGAATCTATCAGTTCATCACGGATCTCATGAAATTTGTCGCTCCGCTCGTGTTTGCTCAGTGCGCTTTTGGCAATAGCATATACTTTATCTTTTGCAAAACTCTTTACTACATCTCTCAGTGCTTCGTTTTCTTCCGGCTTTGTATAATCACGCTTGCCGGTAATGCCTACCAGCTCTCTTAATTGCTGCTGCGCTTTTATTTGCACACGAATGGCATTATGTGCCAATTCTAATGCTTTTACCAGGTCTTCTTCGCTGCACTCCTTTGCTTCCCCTTCCACCATCATCAGGTTTTTTTCGGTGGCGGCAATGATGAAATCCATATCTGCATTCTCCATTTCCTGACGGGTAGGATTTACCTTAAACTCGCCGTCAATGCGGGCAAGGCGCACTTCGGAAATAATTTCTTTAATAGGAATATCCGATACCGCAAAAGCAGCCGATGCTGCTAAACAAGCCAGCGCATCGGGCAATATTTCTTCGTCGCTTGATACCAGTGTAATGAGCACCTGTACTTCGCATAAATAATCTTCGGGGAAAAGCGGACGCAAGGCACGGTCTACCAGCCGGCTTGTGAGCACTTCATAATCGTTTAAACGCGCTTCACGCTTAAAAAAGGAACCCGGAATACGGCCGGCAGAAGCAAATTTTTCCTGGTAGTCAACGCTTAGCGGGAAAAATGACTGACCTTCTTTGGGTTCTTTGTTAGCTACCACAGTAGCCAGTATAATATTTTTACCTTGTCTTATGGTTACGGCGCCGTCAGCCTGGCGTGCCAGTTTGCCGGTTTCGATAAACACCTCGCGGCCACCACCAAGGTCAAATGATACACTCTTTGGTTGAGTTAGCATAATTTATAAATAAATAGAAATTGAATTTGCACAGCACCTCACAAGGTGGGAAAAAGAGGTTGCAGCGTACAAATTCAAGGTTAACAAAAATAATTGCGGGCAAACACTTATCGTATAAAAAAGTATTCCCAACTGTTGTACAACTCCAGTTGGGAATAAATGATTTATAGCATAGATGCTTATTTACGAAGACCTAACTTTTCAATTAATGCACGGTAACCCTGCAGGTTGTGCTTTTGCATATAAGCCAGCAGGCGTTTGCGCTTACCTACCATCTGCATTAAACCGCGGTTGGTAGAGAAGTCTTTTTTATTTGCTTGTAAGTGCTTGGAAATGCTGCTGATACGCTCTGTAAGTATCGCAATCTGGGCTTCTATAGAACCCGTATTCTGGGCGGTTCCGCCGTACGTTTCAAAAATATTTGATCTCTGTTCAGTAGTTAAATAAGGCATCTCAATACTTTTTTAAATTGCATCCAAAATTTTACATCTAATATTCGGGCGGCAAAAGTAATATAAAAGTTGCTGAATCCGGAAAATATTTATTAAAAATTAACCGCTACAAACAATCTTATTGTTTTGCTAACGAATCGACTGATGGTTTTGTGAATAAAGAAAATGCCAGTTGGCTGTTGTACAACAGTTGCTCTTTATTTTGATAACCGGCAGTTTTTCGAATTACTGTCCCCTGCGGGTCAAGATACAAAAAAGTTGGAAAGCCCAACAGCCGGTAACTGTTTCTGATAGCAATGCCATCTCCTCTTTCTGCATCAATTCTTAAATTGATAAAGTGTTCATTATGATACTCACCAACTGCTTTCATAGAAAAAATATGTGCATCCATTTGCTTGCAATAGGAACACCAGGTCGTATATACATCAATAAAAATCATTTTGTTTTCTTCCCTTGCTTTTCCTAGAGCCTGCTGCCACGAAAGCGGCTCAAAATGAATTTGGCTGTAAGAGCTATTTGCTGATAAAAAGAGGATAGGCAAAAGGACGAATAGTGTTTTCATACCCGGGCAATATACATTGTAAAAAATAAAAGTAATAAAACCACTCTATTTTTAACCACTGCAAATATCGTAGCATACAAAAAGAAGCTGCCATTTGGGGCAGCTTCTTTTAAGCTGATGGTATTTGTGTTGCCACCATCATTCATAGTTATATTGCTTTGCTAAAACTGCCCGGCGATAGTGAATAAATGGATAACAGCCTTCATCTTTTATTTTTAGATAATTAATGTCCTAACCCGCCGCTGCTTTGCGCTCTGTTGCTTTCTTCTTCAAGTCCGGTTTTATATTGGCGTGCTGCTTTCAATTTTTGGTTACCAAAACGGTAAGTGAAGTTTATTTTAAACTGACGGCTATCGTACCTGCCGGCTGCTGCAATATCTTGTCCGGAAAAATTGCTGGTAGCACGCCACTTCATCGTTTTAAATACATCACTCACAGTAGCTTTAATGGCTCCTTTGCCCTTCCATATTTGCTTTTGCACACCGGCATCGGCACTCCACATCGAAGCTGTTTTTAAAGTGCCCTGCCAGATAGCAGGCGATGTATAAAATCCGCTTATCTCTGCCGCCCAGCCTTTACCAAAACGGTAACTGCTTTGTGCATAAATATGCACTGCCCATACATCCAGGTTGATGTTACGATCTGCACCAAAATCTGCTTTGTACGCCGAGTAGTAAGTATTTACATTGGTAAACAGGCTGAAGTTTTTGTACTGGAAGGGATAGCTGATATTGAGGCTTGTAATATTCTGGCTGGCAATATTGCTATTTACCAAATAGCCTTTAACACCTTGTGCAGTATCTACCAATTGGCCAAATACATCTTTTACATGGCTATAGCTCAATGTTGTATTTAGTTTATACCTGAATGTATGTGTAAGACTGATGGTATTGGTATATTGCGGACGTAGATCAACGCTGCCTTTGTGATAAGTATATTCGTTGATGCGGTATTCAAAGGGATTTAAATCCTGATACACTGGCCTGTCAATTCTGCGACTATAAGATAATGCAAACTGGTTTTGCGATTTAGGAGCAATGGTAATGCTTACACTTGGAAAGAAATCAAGATAATCTTTTTTGAATGTGAATGTTTCTGCAGTGTAATCACTACCCATTTTCTTAAAACCTTTCAGGCTTCCCTCCACATTGGTTTGTTCTGCCCTGATGCCGCCCTGGATGGCAATACCTTTCAGTTCCCTTGCATAATTGATATAAGCTGCGTTCACGTTCTCTTTATAACCAAAAAAATTGCTTCTGTCTTTATCCAATTCCCATTCATTACCCGCTTCGTTGTATTGGTTGAAATCATTATTGGTTTTTACGTATCCAAACTTGCCACCCAATGCTAATTTACCCTTTGCAAAACGCTGTTCATAATCAGCCTTTACAGAATAAATATCAATACGGGCTGGAGAAACGATCAGGTAGTTGTGCTGATATAATGTATGCTTGCCTGTTGCATCAAAAAACAAATTGGGTTGCACCTGATCCTGCTTGTTGTTGTAATAACCGTAATCGGCATTTACAACCAGGGTTCTACCCGATGTATCTTTATAGCTATAGTTGATATTGGAATTGATGTTGGTGTTTCTTTGCTTTGTGAAATTTCCGGCAACCAATATTTTATCAATAGCACCGGTAGGATAATAGGATATAGGCGTAATATTCAGATTGGTAACTTCAGGTGCAGCAATGTTTCCGTTAACCATGACACCTATATTACTTTTCGCACTAACTGTATAATCTGCGCCTGTTTTGAATGTGTGGTTGTTCTTATTCATCCAGATCCTGCTTTGCTGGTCAAATGCGGTATCCTTTACTACACGGTGCAGCTCGAAATCACTTTGCAGCTTACCATGGTTGCCGCTGTAAGTGCCATAAGCATTTACCCGTTTGTTTCTGTAGTTGATTGAAAAACCATCTTCCCATCTTATGTTCTTGCTGGCGCTGATGCCTGCATTCACGCTTCCGTTAAAACCCATTGTTTTGTTCTTCTTCAAGCGAATGTTGATGATACCCGCACTACCCGATGCTTCATACATTACACCGGGATTATTAATAATTTCAATAGCTTCAATCTGAGCAGAGGGAATAGATTTCAGATAGCTGCTCAGGTCCTGGCCATTCAGCGGAGTAGGTTTATTGTCAATATACACCTGAACACCATTCTTGCCGTTTATACTAAGCTTTTCATCCTTGTCAACATTAACGCCAGGTGATTTTTTAAGGAGTTCCAGCGCATCGCTGCCGGTGGCGTTAATAGTTCCTTCTATATTCAAAATTGTTCTGTCCCCTTTCACATCAACCATCTTTTTTCTCGCCGTTACTGTTACGGTTTGCAGACCGGTTTTTAATTTGCTTAATACAAAAGGGGGCAATATTATAGGTTCGCCAACAAAGGAAAATTTTTCAGAGTAAAAAGTTTGATGACCTACATAGTTTATGCTGATGAGTAAACTATCATTGGAAACATCGTAAAAACTAAAGTTACCTTCTTGGGATAGCGCCAGCTTGATGACGGTGCTATCTTTCGATTTTAATAAAGAAACAGTTGCATCGCTAACGGCATTGCCTTGCTCATCTTTTACAAAGCCTTTGATTTGCTGTGCTTCTAATGCTGCCACGCTTAATGCTTGTAAAGCAATGGCAAGTAAAACTTTTTTCATTTGTAAGTCTTTTGTTGTTTATGAATTTTTGTTGTTTAGTTTTTACTGGAATTGTTTTAGCATAATACTTCCCCTGGCGATGTTTTAAACATCACTTTAGAAGCCTGTTGCTATAATTTTTTGGATCAGGACGCTATAGAAAGAATGGTGTTATCGGTACATACCTCACCGGCATTGGAACAACAACATTCAGGCATTCTCTTTTTGATAAAGGGACTACTGCAGTTCCAGCACGAAGCCGGTGTTTCGTAGGATGGTTGAATGCCCATAGATGCTAAAAGAGTACAGTGCGTTTCTGCAAAACCAGTAGCTTCAATGTAAATGCTACCATTGGCTTTTGTGTAGAGCGTACCAACATAGCTAAAACCTGCCTTTATGATACCTCTTAAAGAAGACTTATTTTCAGGTGCATGAATAATCCAAAACCTGTTGGCTTTGTGGCGCTCATACCGAATGATAAATTGCAACAATGCAGGATAGATACCCAGTCCGCGATAAGCTTCCAGCGTTCTGAAATTCCACAGGTACCTGTTTCGTTCGGGCAGAATTAACTCGTGATTCAGCTCTCCTATTTTTGCTTTTCCACTTGCCATCCAACCAAAAGCAGCAGGCTGATTGTTGATGTATGCAACAAAGGCCAAATGATCGTTTGCCAGCCGCTTTATTATTTCGTCAACGGTTGTGGATGCCATTAAAGAGAGTAACATCACATCTGTACATACTTCCACTCTTAACCCTTCAGGTGTTTTGATGGAAGGCAATTGATTTGTTTCTGAAATGGTATAAAGTGACATGACTAAAATTTATTGATTTGAATTTTTGAAAGTTTTGTAAAAGTGGGAGAAGCCTGTCTTCTCCCACTTTCTGTTAAGCACAGCAAGTGCAACCACAAGTGCAGCCATTGCCTGGGCAGCTATCGCCACAGTTGCAGATAGAAGTTTCGCTTGTTGCATCTGCGCATCCGCAGTGTTTGATTGTTGTTTCCATTGTTTAAATGTTTAAGTGATTAATAAATTGATGATGCAAAACTACCCTCTTAGTAAGGGCTTATTGTTATAGTTTAAAGGAAGAGATTTATATAATTCATGAATACAGTGAGGGTACCAGCAATCACTTTAGTCGTTCAATAGATGCAGAATAAAAATGCGTTTGGTGCACCTGTTTCTTTTTTATTGAATACTGATATGGGTCAAGATAAAATTCAATGAATGGTAGATCCGGTGTATAATAAAATCTGCCCCTAATCTTTAGAGACTGTATTATTTCTATATACTTTTTTGCATAAAGCAAGTGGTCGCTGCCTGCCTTCAGATGATGATGGATAAAATGGTTGGTAAATCCTAAGTGGCTGATGATCGTTCCCCAATGATCGGGTTGAAACTTATAATCCATCCAGCTGCTCCGGACTAAATTTTCAGAAGATACAATATCCCGGTCAATACCGTAAACATTATATCCCTTTTTCTGTAGATAGTTCACCAAATTGTGTTCTTTACCACAGCCAACATCAAGTATAGGTTCTTGTAGATTGGTTATAGAAATACCTAACGTGTTTAATTGGGTTAATGCACTGTATTCGGCACATACAACGGTATTTTCAATAACTGGCTGTGTAGTAGGATAATAGGTCAGCGTTTCAGGGTGTTGTGCAATCAGCCATTTTTGTAATCGCAGGTAGTGTGTTTTTGCTAAATTATCAAAGTCAGGTTCACCATCACTTTCGATTTTGATATCAAGTAGCAATTGCTTGTAGATGCTTTTCAGTTGCTTTTCTGCCTGTTGGTCGAATTGGTAGTATTGATTTATCTGGTATAAAGTCGAAAGCGTTACTTGTGTAGTATAAAGCAGCAATTCCTCTTCTTCTTCTGAAGAGAATAAATTGTTTACAATTCTCTTAATCAATTCCTGTGTCGTACCAGCAAAATGAAAGCCGTTCTCATGCCTTGAAGAAACCAGGTTAAGTTGCCTGTTGCTATCTATCTGAAGTTTTATTAAATCCTGCCAAGCCATAGAAATTAACACTACTTGTTCAAAATTAATGAGAACCTGTTTATATTCAATTTCTAAAAGTCAAAACCTGCTACCAACAGTAGCAGGTTTTGACTTTTACAAGTATCAATTCATTGCAGCAGCAGCTATGTTCATTTTCATCATTTCTTTTTTAAAAAATGCTCTGGCCGCTTCTTCCACTTCTTTTGGCACAGCAGAAAAATCAGAAATATTTATGGGCGGTTCCGGATAATACTCTATTATCAATTGTACCATCTTTGCATAGGCTTCTCCTGCAACTGCTTTTGTCAGATACAATGCCATGTCAATTCCGGCACTTACACCGGCAGCAGTAATAATTTTTCCATGTTGAATGTATCTTTCAGCAACAGGATTGGCTCCAAATTTTGAAAGCATGTCCAATAAACCCCAGTGAGTGGTAGCGGCTTTCCCTTTCAAAAGCCCGGCAGCAGCCAGTAGAACAGCTCCCGAACACACACTTATTGTCCATTGGGTGGTTGCATCAATTCGCTGAACATGGTGTAATGTTTCAGCATCTTTAACCACATTTAAAAACGCTGTAGTCGAGCCAGGAATCATTAAAATGTCAGCATTTTCTATTTCTTCAAGTGTATGGGTGGCTACCATTTTCATACTTGAATATTCACTTTCAATAATGCCCTTTTGTTTTGCCACAAACTTTACAACTGCATTGGGCAAGCGGCTTAGTACCTCATATGGTCCAACCACATCTAATGCCGTAAAGCCTTTATAAAGAAGAATGACGATATCCATTTGTTTATTTTGTTTTATGGTGAGGAAATTGTTTAAGCTGGCAACTATGCACAGGCTTTTGCTTAGGTGCAGCAGGACTGTTTGGGTCAACTACTTCAAAATGGGCCATCATACCCGCTGCATGATGTTCTAAAATGTGGCAATGATACATCCACCTTCCTGGGCGGTTATCTGGCATCCACGCTATTTTAATTGTACTTTTGGGCTTTAGATTATACGTATCTTTCCATGCTTTGTAAGCCGGCACTTTGCCGTTTTCTTCCAATACCTGAAAGAAAAAGCCATGCAGGTGAAACGGATGATCCATCATACTTGTGTTTGACACTTCCCAAACCTGTAAATCGCCTACCATTACCGGTTCATCATTGCAATGCATTTCATCATTTACCAGAAAATCAATGCCGCGCTTTAAACTCGGTGCAACAGACATTTTTACTTGCCGGTTTGCTATGGCATCTTGCGGCGCTAAAGACTCAATCCAATTTAACTGTTCGGGTATAAAGGCTTTCGAAGGCTTCTCCGCAGTAACATGTATGGTTGCATATTGTTGCTTCTTTGCCTTTAAAAAAGTAGTGCGATTATAAGGCAACGTTTCAATATTAATAATTGTTCCTTCTTCAAAAGGGCCTACTACAATATCAAACCGTTCTCCCGGTGTAATCAACAGCTCTGTTTCTGTTCTCGCCTTTTCCAATAGTCCGCCATCTGTTGCAATCATCCTAAAAGGTTTACCGCCCAAACTGAGTAAGAAATACCTTGCGCTGGCTGCATTTACAAAGCGCCATCTTTCTACTTGGCCGGCATTCATATGCAAGATGGCAGCTTCTTTACCATTCAGCAAGCAGGTACTTCCTTCACGTCCATCATGTCTTTCTATCCAGCGGCCAATTGCACCATGTTTCTTAAACGCATTCTCATTCGTCAGTTTCATATCATCAATCATAAAAAGCCTGTCATTATCTACTATGGGATCGTTATCTGCTGCCACCACAATTCCACCATACATGCCACGCTCCATTTGCACCGTTTCGTTTTGATGGGAATGATACCAGAAAGTTCCTGCATCCGGCACTTCAAAACGGTATTCAAAATGCTCTCCCGGCTGAATAGGTTGTTGCACTTCACCTGTTCCATCCATCGTAGCCGGAAGCCTGATGCCATGCCAGTGAATGAGCGTTGGTTCGGGCAGATTATTCACTACTTTCACTACCAAAGTATCACCTTGTTTTGCCTTCAGCAAAGGACCTGGAACCTGATTATTGAAGCCCCATGCAGCAATGGTTTTCCCGGGCTTTATTTCCCAGTTAAATTCGCTGGCTTCAAGCGTGTACTCAACAATGTTGTTTTGTGGTTTCATGTTACTTGTTTTAGTTTTGAAAGGAATAAATAATTTTGTTTGATGATGCAAAACTAACCTGACACTATCCCGCGCCTGTTATAGTTTAAAGGCATTTAGTTATATAATTCCGGGAGTGGTAATTTTGAAAAAAGCGTTTATCTTTAAGTACATGGAATTGTTTGTAAAAAATATGGTATGCGACCGGTGTATTATGATGGTGAAGCAGCGTTTAACTGCCCTTGCTATTGATTATAGCACGGTGGAGTTAGGAGAGATCAAATTAAATACACCGTTGACCAATCAGCAATTCCTGTCTTTAAAAGACGATCTGCATGTTTTAGGTTTTGAGCTTTTGGATGACCGCAAAGCTTCAATTGTTACACAAATAAAATCCTGTATTATTAAATATATTCATTGCGATGACGATGCCGTAATGAACAAGAAGCTCTCCGTTTTACTATCTGAGAAATTAGGTATTGATTATAATTATTTATCGGCTTTGTTTTCTTCTGTTGAAGGTATTACTATAGAGAAATACGTTATTCTGCAAAGGATAGAAAGAGCAAAAGAACTACTGGCTTATAATGAGCTTAGTCTGAATGAAATTGCCGATAAACTATGCTACAGCAGTGTGCAACATCTCTCGCAGCAGTTCAAAAAAGTTACCGGACTTACACCTTCGCAATACAAGCAGTCGAAAGAATTTGGTCGCAAACCCCTCGACCAGGTGGGCTCCTGAAATTATATAAATCATAGTTGTTATTATATAACAATTTGCAGCTTTTGCTTTTTCATCTTTGCAGCAGCAAATCAACTAATATGCAAAAGCAATCTACAATTTTCATCAAGGGCATGGTGTGCAACCGTTGTGTACTAACTGTAAAGAACGAACTGGAAAGATTAGGTCATGTACCAGCACAAGTAACTTTGGGTGAAGTGACCATTTGGAATAAAGAGGAAGCACTTAATCACCTGGAACTTGAAAGGAGATTATCCTTGCTTGGCTTTAGTTTGCTGGAAGATAAGAAAACAAAGGTGGTAAAAGAGTTAAAAGTGCTGGTTGAAGAAGTTTATTGCGGCAATTTTGATTTTCCCAACGGCTTCCGGTTCTCAAATCTGGTAAGAGAACGGTTAAATAAAGATTATGAAGCCATAAGCGATGCCTTTATTGCTATGGAGAAAAGAACCATAGAACAATATATCATTGAATTTCGCATCAATAAGGTGAAGGAGTTCCTGGTTTACACGCCGCTAACACTTTCTGACATTGCCTTTAAATTAAACTTCAATAGTGTAGCCCATCTTTCCACTCAATTCAAACAACATACTGGCTTAACACCTTCCTTTTTTAAAGAGGTAAGAAAGCAAAAGACAGAAGTTGTTTTTTCTGCCAATTAATAGTACTATTTTTTATACTTATTTGGATTACCTACAACACCTGAAAGCCTTTGTTCTAGTGCATTTTTAAAATTTTTTGGCATGTAATGTTTAAAAAAGCAAGCATATCATTACTAATTCACAGTGGAAAAATGCAAGGTTTTCTATTTATAAACCACCTCCAAATTTATACCTGCTGCCCATCTCATTAATTTTTATATTTGAGAATGCAAGTCTATACAAGCAACTCTCTTTTTTTAAAATTAATACGATTATCTTTTCTTAAAGAGATGTTCTTATGTATAATAATCCTGTTTTTCGTTCATCTTAGCTGTACTGTTACGGCACAAACAATAGCTGATATTTCCAAAAATAAAGAAGCAACCAGCCACAGAGATATTATCACCCATTTCTTTAATGTACAGGCAGGTGTGCGTTATGTTTATCAAACCACCTTAAATGCGCAGGAAACCGCTATTGCGTGGAGTGCTGATGGAGAAAATGGTCAAATGGTTTCTTTTATCAATCTGTCTAATCCTGAAAAAGTGATAAAAGTATCGGTGCTTCGCCGTATGACGATCCTGCCGCTTACCAAAAAGTATCTGCCATGACGTATATCAAAAAAGCTAAAACGCCAACGCTGGTGTTGGTTGGCGAGAGCGATGGCGAAGCGCCGGCACCGCAATCCTTTCAGTTTTGGCATGCGCTAAAAGCGTTGGGCGTACCTACGCAATTGGTGGTATATGCCGATGAGGGTCATAGTTTTGAACAATTTGAAGATATAATTGAGGTGAGTGCAAGAACAATGGAGTGGTTTGAACAATGGATGCCCGCCAGATAATTTTATAATGATATCTAATCCACATACAATACAATCATGAATAAAAGAACAAGGCGGATATTGCTTTTTTCTATTGCTTGCCTTTTATTCTTTTCAGAATTAAAGGCGGGTTCTATTGTATTACATACACGCGATGCCGTAGCCTGGCTTCCACAGCAAACCATACAAGGCACGTTAGTTGATTTTACAACAAAAACAATAACTGTTCATCACGATACAACAGCATTTACTATTACAGTAAACAACGATAACTCCTTTTCGTTTTCGCTCACACTTCACGATGACGATAACCACATTTGGGTGCACGCAAATGATGGTAATAATAGGGTAATATCCGATACGGTTACACTGCAATTAGGCTATCATCCAACACCTGTTATAAAGCCGTATGCTGTTATTCAAAACAACACAGCCGTATTGCATGCCTCCATTATTTTAAACCCCTGGAAACCGCTGCAATATCACTGGACAGATGATGAAAACAATCCGGCGCCGGTAACAATTAGCAATGCGAACGATTCATTAGCCTATATACAAATACCGGATGCAAATGGCATTTATTATTTCCATCTCACCATTGTATCTGGAAAGGATACAGCAAGGTTTAAAACTTTTATTACAAGAGATGAAAAAGAGCTGCAGGCTTTCAACATAGATTCGATGTATGCTGCCTGGATAAATGATGCAGTGATATACGAAATTACCCCTCATGCTTTTGTAAAGCATTCTTCTTATGATGACATTACCGCTAAACTGCCGGAGATAAAAGCATTAGGTGTAAATACTATATGGTTGCAACCGGTTTTTAAAACACACGGTGGCGGACAAGGCTACGATATTGTTGACTACTTTTCGCTTCGCGATGATTTGGGCAGCGAGACGCAATTGCAACAATTAATACAAACAGCAAAGTCATTAAAATTAAGAGTTCTATTTGACTTTGTACCCAATCATACTTCCATTCATCACCCGTATGCACAGGACTGTGTAAGGTATAAAACAGGTTCGCATTATTACAACTTTTACCAGCATACAAGCGATGGTGTGCTATATTCATCCAACTATCATACAGACGAAAATAGCTTTGTGTATTATTTCTGGAAAGACCTGGTAAATTTAAATTATGATAATGCAGAAGTACAGCAATGGGTAATAGAAGCTTGTAAGTATTGGGTAAAGAAATTGGACATTGATGGCTACCGTTTTGATGCAGTATGGGGTGTGAATGCAAGGAAACCGGATTTTGGAAAAAGACTGCAGTTAGAACTGAAAGTAATCAAGCCGGAACTCTTATTATTAGCAGAAGATAAAGGTGCCATGACCAGTACTTACACCAAAGGCTTTGATGTTGCCTACGACTGGACGAGCGATACCAACTGGGTCTCACATTGGTCCTGGCAGTATAAATACGCCCCGCAGGAAAATCCGGTTATTTTCAATTTTCCTCATGCAAAAAAGCGCGGAGATATGCTGAGAAAAGCATTATTCAATAATGGAGATTCGGCGCATCCACGATTGTACTTTATTGAAAACAATGACCTTCCTCGCTTTATTACTTCGCTCCACTTGTCCCGTACAAAAATGGCTACAGCACTCCTTTTTGCATTGCCTGGCATCCCGCTTATTTACAACGGACAGGAAGCAGGCATAACAACAATGCCTTCCAAAGCAGCCCCAACATTTAGAGCGGATGAATCTATACAAGCACAGGATAAAGATGGTCTTTTTCGTTTTCATCAGCAGCTTGCGGCTATCCGTGCGGCTCATCCATGCCTTCGCAATCAGGCAATGCAAAAGATCAGTCTTACACCCGCGGCTACAATGGTTGCATTTCACCGGGGAGATGAGCAGGAAGATATTGTAACCGTCATCAACATGGATGTATCTGCCCGCAACGCTATACTTGATTTACACAAAGTATTGAAAAAGGAGGGGAATACACTTACACTCACTGATCTTATAACCAAAGAAGTTTTTAGTTATAAAAATATGAATTTGAAAAAAATAAAGGTGCCTGTGAATGGCTATTGTACACGCATTTTTTTGGTTGGCAGCATGCAGGAAAATGGAAAGCCTGTTATTGAATAAGTTTAGAATAACCAACTTACAATACACGCTTCTTTCTGCATGCCGCCAACTCCCAACAGTCATCTCTATGCTCCTTAGCCCATCAGGTGTTCGTAATGCGAATAGCCTTTGCGATCAAATTCCTGCAGATCGCTTTGCATCATTTCCTTCACCAATGCGGGCAGGTCGTATTGCGGTTGCCAACCTAGTTTTGTTCTTGCCTTCGTAGCATCGCCTATCAACAGCTCTACTTCGGTAGGTCGAAAATACCGTGAATCTACTGCTATTACTACCTTGCCCTTTGGCAACTGGTAAGCATCATTTGTGCAAGCTGTTACTATCCCTTTTTCATTCGCACCTTCGCCTTCAAACTCTACCATAATACCCACTTCTTCAAATGCCATACGGATGAAGTCTCTTACCGGCGTAGTAACACCGGTGGCAATCACAAAATCTTCGGGCGCATCCTGCTGTAGTATCCGCCACATAGCTTCTACATAATCTTTAGCATGTCCCCAGTCGCGACGAGCGTCCAAGTTACCCACATACAAACAATCCTGTAAGCCCAGGGCAATAGCAGCCGCACCGCGGGTAATTTTTCTCGTTACAAAGGTTTCACCTCTCAGCGGGCTTTCGTGGTTGAAGAGGATGCCATTGCATGCATACATACCGTATGCTTCGCGGTAATTCACCGTAATCCAATAGGCATACAGCTTTGCTACGGCATAAGGCGAGCGGGGATAAAAAGGCGTGGTTTCTTTCTGCGGCACTTCCTGTACCAAGCCATACAGCTCCGAAGTAGATGCCTGGTAAATCCTCGTCTTTTTTTCTAATTTCAATATCCGGATAGCTTCCAATAGTCGTAATGTGCCTATACCATCGGCATTAGCGGTATATTCCGGTTCATCAAAACTCACTTTTACATGGCTCATGGCTGCGAGGTTATAAATCTCATCGGGCTGTGTTTCCTGGATAATACGGATGAGATTGGTGCTGTCGGTCATGTCGCCATAGTGCAGCCGGAAGCGGACATTCTGCTCGTGCGGATCCTGGTACAGGTGGTCAATACGCTCGGTATTGATGAGGGAAGAGCGCCTTTTGATACCATGTACCATATAGCCTTTTTGAAGCAACAGTTCGGCTAAATAAGCGCCATCCTGTCCGTTTACCCCGGTAATTAAAGCTGTTTTCATGTAGATATGTTGATATGAATAATTGAATGATTGTATAAATCTGTTTTATTTAAGTACACTGTCAAAAAGGTTCTTTATAGTATTTGGATGGTGAGACATCAAAGGTGTTGGGGATGGTTTAGAACTGTAGTTCGTATTTACTTTTTTCCCCCGGAAAGAAAAAAGTAACAAAAAAATTCAAGGACAACCCGATCGCTCCGCGCATTTGTCCGGGCCAACGCCACCACTTACTCTAAAACGGATTTCAATAGTTCAGTGGATGGTTTGGCTAGCAGGATATTCTTTTAGGTTGAACACCATCCGAATACAATTGTATATTCTAACCAATTTTACTTATCAATGTATTTATGCCATAGCGTGCGCCTTTTTCAAAAAATCCTGATAAGCGGCACGGATACCTTCTTTTAATGAAGTAGTGTGCTTCCAGCCAAGCCCGTGCAGTTTGGATACATCCATCAGTTTGCGCGGTGTGCCATCCGGCTTGCTGGTATCAAACACAATATCACCTTCAAAGCCGGTGATTTCCTTTACCAGATAAGCCAGTTCTTTAATACTCAGGTCTTCGCCGGTGCCTATATTCACTAAGCTCTTATCGTTGTACGTTTCCATCAAAAAAACGCAGGCATCTGCCAAGTCATCGGCATATAGAAACTCCCGTTTGGGTGTACCGCTTCCCCATACCACTACGGCTGCATCGCCACGCTCCTTCGCTTCATGAAAACGGCCTATCAAAGCCGGCAATACATGCGAGTTCTGTGGATGGTAATTATCGCCCATGCCATACAGGTTGGTAGGCATCACCGATATAAAATTGCATCCGTACTGGTCGCGGTAAGCTTCGCACAGTTTGATGCCCGCTATTTTAGCAATGGCATACGGCTCGTTTGTGGGTTCCAATAGACCGGTCAAAAGGTACTCTTCCTTCAATGGCTGAGGCGCCATTTTAGGATAAATACACGAAGAACCTAAGAACATCAACTTTTTTACACCTGTTTCATACGCCGCATGGATGATATTTGTTTCTATCATCAGGTTGTCGTATAGAAATTCGGCACGGTAGGTATTATTGGCAACAATACCACCCACTTTGGCGGCAGCAAGAAATACATAGGCTGGTTGTTCTTCCCTGAAAAATTGGTTCACTTCCACCTGGCTACGCAGGTCCAGTTCGGCAGAAGTACGTACCAGCAGGTTGGTAAAGCCCCTTTTTTCAAGTGCCCTTTTGATAGCACCGCCCACCATTCCGCGGTGGCCGGCAATGTATATTTTATCGGATAAAAGCATATTTACAAATATTGTTATAAATGTTTTGATGAATGATGGAATAGACCAGTATTTGTAAGAAACTGGCTACTATTGCCAGTAAGGCAATGTATGCTCACTGATGTACAAAATAATAGCGGTTGTAACTGTAATTGCCGTACGCTCAACCAGAAACTCTTGTTTGCCATTGTGTAATAAGGCTCAAAGCCACACTTCAAAATTTCGCTATATTTTATACTGATTTTAATAATGCGTGTTTAAGGTTTTTGTCCTTGCTTTATCAGAAAACAGGAACTTATGTGTTATTTAAATGCCTCAACTTGTACTAACCAAGGTATTTTTCTGCTAAAGTAATTAAAAGTTAGATATTATCCCTGTGACCTGTACCTGTTAATGCCAGATTAGGCAGTCCATAATGTTCTATTATTTGTTATCGTGCCAGTACTTTATGTATAGTAAGTTTGTATTGATTGCAACCGGCGTGTGATTGTACTTTTTTGCCCGGAAGTACTACTTACTCTTATGCAGTTTAATTTAACAGTCAAGACTGCTTTTGTCATCCGCTGCTAACAGATTATGCAGGTAGTAGAAAAATCAGTGTTTACGAAACCAATGATTTATCCTAAAGCACTGCTGCTTTCTCCTGCCAGTTTAAGCACAAAACCGGAATAAAAGTACCTTATTTCAACCCAAATGGCAGTAAAATAATCTTTTGAACATTTATAACCAGCCCTCACCGCTATTCATTTTATAAGCCATTGGTCTGTTCCTTGCTACTCTTTTACCTTCGCATATAAAACCAACATAGGTGCATGACAAAAATGATTTTTATAGCGGCAGCCGAACCGTATAGCGGCAAGTCACTCATTACCATTGGGCTTATTAATATGCTGCTTGGCAAAGCAAAAAAAATTGGGTATTTCAAACCTATCATTAATGGCGATAACAATGGTAAAAGGGAAGTGCATATAGATACGGTACTCACTTATTTTTCGCTGCCGGTGGTGTACGACGATGCGTATGCCTTTACGCGCCAGCAGGTGTTGCAGGGTATAGAAAGCAATAGCCAGGGCGAGATTATAAACACCATCATCAGCAAGTATAAAAAGCTGGAAGAACAATACGATTTTACGGTAATGGAAGGCAGCGATTTTGTGGGCGAAGGCACTGCTTTTGAATTTGAATACAATATTCTCATTGCCAAAAACCTGGGTGCACCGGTGGTAATAGTCGTATCGGGCGATAACAAAACCACTGCACAGGTCATCAATTTTGCCCTCAATGTATGGCACAATTTTGAAACACGTGAGGTGCAGGTATTGAGCCTGGTGGTCAACAAAGTAAACCCCGGGCAGGAAAGGGATGTGCGCGAACTACTGCGTACGCAACTGCCCAAAGATATTATCCTTGCCGTGATTCCACTGGATAGAAACCTGCTAAGCCCTACTATGAAAGAAATAAATGAGCAACTAAATGGCAAGCTGCTCTTTGGCGAGCAACAACTCACTAATCAGGTGGATCATTTTATTGTAGGCGCCATGCAGTTGCCGCATTTTTTGTCGTATATAAAAGAAAATGTACTCATTGTTACGCCTGGCGACCGTGGTGATATTATCATTGGGGCGTTGCAGGCAAATTTATCTGCCTCTTACCCCAAAGTTGCTGGTATTGTACTCACTGCCGGCACATTGCCCGAAGAGCCAATGATGCGGCTGATTGAAGGTTCGCCTGTTGTTATACCCATCATTGCCGTAGAAACAGGCACTTTTGAAACCACCACTACAATAGGCAATATCCAGTCGCGCATTACACCCGACAACAGCAAGAAAATAGAGTTAGCTATTACGGTGTTTGATAAGTACATGGACACTAAAGCACTGGATGAAAAGATTGTTACATACCGGTCAGATAGTATTACACCGCACATGTTTTTGTATCAGTTGGCAAAATGGGCAAAAAGCGAGAAAAAGCATATTGTGCTACCCGAAGGCAACGACGACCGCATACTGCGGGCAGCAGCACGCCTGATTGCCCAGGATATTGTAAAGCTCACCATACTGGGCGATAGCAGCGAGATTGCGGCCGCCATCAAACGGCTGGGTATAACACTGGATATTAATAAAATTAATATTGTAAACCCTGCTTCTTCAGAATACTACGACGACTTTGTGCATACTTTATATGAGTTGCGGAAGAATAAAAATGTAACGCTGGAAATGGCGCGCGACCTGATGACTGATGTATCTTATTTTGGAACCATGATGGTATATAAAAGCTATGCCGATGGCATGGTATCGGGCGCGGTACACACTACACAGCATACCATCAGACCTGCATTGCAGTTTATTAAAACAAAGCCCGGCGTTTCTATTGTATCATCGGTATTTTTCATGTGTTTGCCTGAACGCGTATCGGTATTTGGCGACTGTGCGGTGAATCCTAATCCTACTGCTGAACAATTAGCCGAAATTGCTATTTCATCGGCAGAAAGCAGCCGGCGTTTTGGCATTGAGCCAAGAGTTGCCATGCTGTCTTATTCTTCCGGCACCTCGGGCGAAGGTGCGGATGTAGAGAAAGTGCGGCAAGCAACCGAAATAGTAAAAAGCAAAAGACCGGATTTAAAAATAGAAGGACCTATCCAGTACGATGCAGCAGTAGATCCGGTAGTAGGCAGCCAAAAGCTGCCCAACTCGCAGGTAGCCGGCAAAGCAAGCGTGCTTATTTTTCCCGACCTCAATACAGGCAATAACACCTACAAAGCCGTGCAGCGCGAGACGGGTGCCCTAGCTATTGGTCCCATGCTGCAAGGCCTCAATAAACCAATCAATGACCTGAGCCGCGGCTGCACGGTAGATGATATTTTTAATACGGTAATCATTACCGCTATCCAGTGTCAGGATAAATAATTTTTGGCAGCCATAAAGGCATGAAGGCGCAAAGAGAAAAAGAATATAACTCCTGATGTACATTTTCTTATTGCCTTATTTCTTTCTGTCTTTGCTCCTTTACGGCTAAATAACTTTGCCTCTATATGATGAATATTTTTGTAATTAATTCCGGCAGCAGCTCCATCAAATATCAGTTGTTTCAAATGCCTTCTATACAGCCAGTTTGTACGGGATTGATAGAACGGATTGGCAGCGTAAATGCCACCATCAAGCATAAAACTTTTATCGGTGGCAAAGAAGATACAGCAGAACAAACACTCCCCCTCCTCAACCATGAAGCCGGTTTGCAGCAGGCAGTAGATTTATTAACGCATGGTGCTAATAAAGTAATTGATAACCTCCAGTCCATCGATGCCGTTGGGCACCGCGTGGTGCATGGCGGCGAAAAATTTGCATCGGCGACCTTCATCACGACTGAAGTAAAGGAAAGTATTCATAAGCTGTTTTCATTAGCACCGCTACACAATCCTGCCAACTATACGGGCATCGAAGTGGCAGAAAAAGTATTTACCGGCGCTAAACAAATAGCCATTTTTGATACGGCTTTTCATCAAACGATGCCAGAGTATGCATTTCGGTATGCCCTTCCCACTTCATTATACACCAACGACGGCATACGTGTGTATGGCTTTCATGGCACAAGCCACGATTATGTAACTAAGCAAGCCATGCAGTATTTGCAAAATCCTGCTGCCAAACTTATCTCTATTCATCTTGGCAATGGTTGCAGTATGGCAGCAGTAGTTGGCGGCAAATGTATAGATACCAGCATGGGTTTTGGTCCGCTGGCGGGCCTGGTAATGGGCACCCGCAGCGGAGATATTGACCCGTCTGTTATTTTTTATCTGATAAATGAACTCCATTATTTACCCGATACGGTAAGCACTTTATTAAATAAACAAAGTGGTATGCTGGGACTTACCGGCTTTATAGATATGCGCGATGTAAACAAGAAAGTAGAAAATGGTGATAAAGAAGCGGAAATTGCCTGCAAAATGTATGCATATCGCATTCAAAAATACATTGGCGCCTATGCTGCTGCCATGAACGGATTGGATGCGATTATCTTTACGGCAGGAGTAGGCGAAAACGACAGCAGTATGCGGAGAAGAATATGCAGTAATATGGATTATTTAGGCATCAGCATAGATGATGAAAGAAATAATGTGCGGGTAAATAATATGCTTGAGATTAATAAAGTTGATGCTACAACAAAAGTACTGGTAATACCTACCAACGAAGAACTGGAAATAGCAAAGCAATGTTTTGAGTTGCTGGGCGGCTCTTGATACTGCGAAGACACAAAGACGCAAAGTATATAGCTTACTGTATGCTCCTGTGTTTTATCCCCGTTCTCTGCTGTAAAATAAAACACGTATTTACTAAAAAGCTCAGTATTACGCTGCAATACTTTCTACAATAAAGTAAACTACCGGCAGGCATTAGCAATGCTAAAAAATTACCCGTGTATGATATAGAAATGGTAATGTGGCGGGTATCAATTTTACTTACTACATAGAGGCATTTATTCAAAAGATGAGTACCAGTGTACCGGCAATAATAAGAATGGCACCAACAGCAGTTTTCCACGTTAATGCTTCGCCCAAGAATACAACAGATAGCACAATGGTCAAAGCAACACTTAATTTATCTACCGGCGCTACCTGCGATACTTTGCCTATCTGCAAGGCTTTGAAATAAAATATCCATGATAAGCCGGTGCAGATACCGGAGATAATTAAAAAAATAAGATTGTGTGTTGATAATGCAGGTAACCCTTTCGTTTCGCCGCGCGTAATAACAATGCCCCACGCAACGAATAGAATAATAATTGTTCTTATGGCCGTAGCCAGGTCGGAATTGACATTAGTAACGCCAACCTTGGCAAAAATGGCTGTAAGCGCTGCGAATAAAGCAGAGAGCAAAGCATATATCCACCACATTGAAGAATCAGTTTTTAAATACCATTATACCATTTACTTTGCTTAAGCGAATGCAACAGGTATTTATTTGTGCAACGTTTATGCAAACTATATTCCGCTTTACTCAATACCCAGTTGTTGCTGTATTTGTTCCAGTGATTTACCCTTTGTTTCGGGCACTTTCGTTATTACCCAAATCAACTGCAATACCATCATAAAAGCAAAAAAAGCAAAAATGGGCCACGGATTATCTTTTAAAATACCATTGTCTTTATCAATAAAAACAGGAGAAATAAGTGTAATAATTGCAGCAAATACCCAATGCGTGCTGGCACCAAAAGACTGCCCTAATGCCCGAATTTTATTAGGGAAAATTTCGGATATAAACACCCAGATAACAGCGCCCTGCCCCACTGCATGGGCTGCTATAAACATAGCTAAAAAGAAGGTTAATAAACCAGGGCTTGCATGACTGTAAAAGCACCAGGCTACAGCCATCAAACTTATAATATAACCAAAAGAACCAATTAATAACAGCGTTTTTCTGCCCAGGCGGTCAATGAGATACAAACCAACAAATGTAAATACCAGGTTGGTGCCGCCAATAGTGATAGAACTCAACAGCGAGTCTTTCGCTGCCAGCCCCGCCCGCTCGAGAATGCGCGGTGCATAGTACAAAATAAAGTTAATACCCGACCATTGGTTGAAGAAAGCCACAAAAAATGCAAGCCACAGAATGGTTTTGTGCCTGGCACTAAAAAAGCCCGACAAATTGCTGCCGCTGGTCTCATGCTGTATGCCTGCTTTGATACCGGCTATTTCTTCATCTATGTTGATGATACCAATTTGTTCCAACACTTTTCTGGCTTCGGCTTCTTTGCCTTTGGTTACCAGCCAGCGCGGACTTTCGGGTATGGTAAATACCAGCACAGAATAGATAAGGGAAGGTATTGTCATTACGCCCAGCATCCAGCGCCAGTCGTTAACGCCGCCAATACCTTTCAGCAAATAGTTTGAAATATAAGCCACCAGAATGGCAAATACAATATTAAACTGGTACATGGCTACCAGCCTGCCTCTCGAAGCTGGCGTGGAAATTTCGGAAACATACGTTGGCGCTGCTACCGATGAAATGCCAATACCTAAGCCACCTATAAAACGGAAGAAAGAAAAGATATATGGATTAGGTGCCAATGCCGAGCCAATGGAAGAAACCGTAAAAAGAACCCCAATCCAGATGAGCACTTTTTTTCTCCCATACTTTTGTGTAGGCCAGCCACCGCATAAAGCCCCAACCACTGTGCCCCACAATGCCATTGACATAATAAAAAATCCATGAAACCATGGCGATGTATGCCACAGCTCCTGAATAGGCTTATCTGCACCCGAAATAACAACCGTATCGAATCCAAAAATAAAACCTGCTAAGGCGGCAATCAACGAAATACCGAACAATGAATTATTTTTCTGAGCCTGAGCTGTTATAGCCGCGGAAGTTTCGGAGGATTTTTCTATGTGCATAGTATATGGCTTGCGGTGGTTTCTTCTTATCAATGAAAGCTATGTTGTAAAAGCAGTCTTTTACTTACTTTTTACACTTCCATTTTTTGAAGTGAAAGATAGCGTTTTTTACATTATTCCAATGGCATTTGGAGAATAGTTGAAGAAAAGTGTTTTAAACAATTTATCATATAATAGCACACGGATGATACGGACTGAAGCACAGGTTTTTTGCACGAATTATTCAAATGCGAATTACAAGAATTGCACATATATATAGGCACACGGATGATATGGCTGCGACACATATAAGAGGGGATTATTAAGTGAAATGAATCAGATTAATCAGTGGCTGTTTATCAGTACAATCCTTATCCAAAAATAAATCCGTGCTTTAGTCCATGTCATCCGTGTGCTATAAAGCAAAAAGGCTGCACATCAAGTGCAGCCTTTTTGCTTTATCAATTAATGATATGCTCTCTTATCTTAAGAACAACAATTCGCGGTACTTAGGCAATGTCCACAATTCATCATCTACCAGGTTCTCCAGTTTGTCCACATGGTAGCGGATTTCATCAAAGTATTTACCTTTTATTTCATCGCAATAGGCAATAGCTTTCTCGCGGGTATTGGTCATGTTGTTAGCCACTTTACGCGCTTCCACCATTTCTTTTACCTTAGTATATACCACTTGTATGTGCCTTGAAATCTGCTTCAGAATTTCGCACTGACTTGTATATGCATCTTCCTGTAAGCCTGCTTCCCTTAAAGCGGCAATATTTTTTGCCAGTTTATTCTGATAAGTTACGGCTGGCGGAATAACATGATTCAGCGCAAGGTCACCCATAATGCGGGCTTCTATTTGTACTTTTTTAATGTAGTTTTCCAGCTCTATTTCATGGCGGGCCTCCAGTTCGAGGTGGTTATATACGTTATTGCTTTCAAAGAGATGCTTGGCTTTATCGGTAACCATAGCATCCAATGCCAGTGGAGTGGTTTTTACATTAGGTAAGCCACGTTTTGCGGCTTCCTGCGCCCATTCTTCGCTATAGCCATCCCCTTCAAATAATACCTTTTTGCTTTCTACTATGTACCGTTGTATTGTGTGCATGATAGCAATCTCTTTCTTATCCCCTTTCTCTATCAGCCCGTCCACTTCTTCTTTAAATTTCTTCAGTGTTTCGGCTACAATAGTATTCAATGCAATCATGGCATTGGCGCAGTTGGCAGAAGAACCTACTGCCCGGAATTCAAACTTATTGCCGGTAAAGGCAAAAGGAGAAGTACGGTTACGGTCGGTATTGTCCAGCATCAGTTCGGGAATGCTGCGGTGCAGGTCCAGCTTCAGTATTGCCTCATCCTGCTCGTCAAATTTATTGCTAACCCTGGTTTCTATATCAGATAATACTTTAGCCAGATACTGCCCTACAAACACAGAAATAATAGCTGGCGGTGCTTCATTTGCACCGAGGCGGTGATCGTTGGGTGCCGATGCAATAGCAGCTCTCAACAAATCGGCATAGTCATGTACAGCCTTAATGGTATTCACAAAAAAAGTAAGAAACATCAGATTGGTTTTTGGCGTTTTGCCGGGTGCCAGCAGGTTAACGCCGGTATCGGTAGCCATACTCCAGTTGTTGTGTTTACCACTGCCGTTGATACCTGCAAAAGGTTTTTCGTGCAGCAGCACCACCAGGCTGTGGCGTTTAGCCACACGCGTCATAATATCCATCAGCAGCACGTTGTGGTCAACGGCGATATTCACTTCTTCAAAAATAGGTGCACACTCATATTGTGCAGGCGCTACCTCGTTGTGGCGGGTACGCAAAGGAATACCCAGCTTGTACGATTCTGCTTCAAAGTCGCGCATGAAAGCATATACTCTCTCCGGGATAGAACCAAAGTATTGATCTTCCAGTTGCTGACCTTTGGCAGGACCGGCACCAAATACAGTACGACCAGCCAACAATATATCCGGACGGGCATTTGCCAAGCCAGCATCAACTACAAAATATTCCTGTTCCCAGCCCAAAGTAGGCGTAATCTTCGTTACGTTTTTATCAAAATAATTGGCTACTTCTACAGCCGATTTGTTTAATGTTTCCAGTGCTTTTAGCAACGGCGCTTTATAGTCGAGCGATTCGCCGGTATAAGAAACAAAAATGGTAGGTATGCAAAGCGTTTTACCATTACCAATTTCCATGATGAAAGCAGGCGAAGAAGGATCCCAGGCAGTATAACCGCGGGCTTCGAAAGTAGCGCGCAAACCGCCGCTAGGGAAAGAAGAAGCATCCGGCTCCTGCTGAATGAGTGCGGCACCATCAAACTCTTCAATAGCAGTGCCATCGCCTTTTATAGTAAAAAAAGAATCATGCTTTTCGGCAGTGGTACCGGTGAGTGGCTGAAACCAGTGCGTAAAGTGCGTTACACCTTTACCTTCGGCCCAACTGCGCAAGCCACTGGCAATCTGACTGGCCATAGAGCGATCGATTTTTTTACCGCCTCTGATGCTGCCAACTAAGCTTTTGTAAGCATCATCACTCAAAAATTCGCGGGCTTTTTTTAATGTAAAAACATTTTCACCAAAAATAGCGGTGATTTTAGCCGAACTTTCTTTTGGCTTTTCACCATTGTTGGTAAGATCATTAATAGCCTGAAATCTTAATGACATAATTTGAAAAAGAGTTTTTAAAAAATAATAAAGAGATGCAACGACTCATGCAGACTTAATATAAATGAATGCAATGATTTATAAAATTTGCCAAAAGTATTAAAAAATAAACACGACTTGTTTAAAAAAATACAAATAAATGTTTTTATAATATATATGAGCGATTTTTGGTACCTCCCGGTAATATGGTACAAACGGCGGTTGCCAGTAAAGGCGTAGCAATGCTTTTGTATCGCACCACTGCACCGGCAAATGTAACGGTGTAGCCGCAGAGCAATAACAATGTGCAGCTAAAAAGAATGAGTAACAGCGTAAAAGGCGTTATTTTTTTGTAATAAATAGCACTGCAAATACCCGCTATTATCATTAACAGCAGTAATGCATTTTCGGCTGCGGCCGCAGCATAACTTATATTTTTTATATCACTCCAGTGCGGCCGCAGCAAAGCCATGTCTATGGCATACGGAAGGAAGACAGTAAAGCCGGTAAATGAAGGCTCCAACGGTGGAAGAACAACGCTGGAATTACCAGTTAATTCTTTAAATTCAGACTGTTTTTCTACTACATATTGCGGAAAATTGAGTGCCGGATGTATATATTTCGCAGTAAAAAAAACGATGAGACAAAAAAGGTAAATGCCAACAAATATCCATCCTCTTCTCGAAGGATATTTTTCACTTAGCACCCAGGCTGCTAATGCAGGAATTAAAAGCAACAACACAAAATTTCTCAAAGCAAATAATACGATGGAATATAACAACAGGAGCAGGCAATGTGTGACCAATATTTTTTGCTGCTGCAATTGCTTGTATAAACTATAAGCGGCCAGCATCATGGCCGAAAAAATAAGCCCGTCTTTATGGATGCCACTACACCAAAACAAAAAAGAAGGCAAGAGGAATACCGAAAGAAAAAATAGAAGTTTTCGTTGCGGATAATGAGTGGCTGCCAGCCGGTACAACGCTACCGGGCCAAAAAGGTATAAAAAATTGAAGAAGATGATATTGACATAATAACTTTTAGCGGTAAATACGTTTATGACTGCAATCAATTTAATAATGGAATTGCTTTTTAAATTGTTCCAGTAAGAAGACTCATTGTTAAATAAATTGCCGCTTTGCGCGTAATTGTTGTGAAATAAATCTTTTATAAATCCAACCGGGTCGCGCAGCAGCCAGTCTGTTTCAGCTAAGCTGGCGTGATAATAATTCCAGGTATCGGCAGTATTGATGTATTGCGGCTGTGCAAAGAACCATGCATAAGTAAAGCCTGCTATTATTTTCAATAAAAAAATAGCAATAAGCCACCACTTACTGAGCGGCGCATTTTTAAAGAATGAAATACGGGTAATTAACCAGCAAAAAATAAACAGGTATGCTATAAACAGTAGTGGTTGCAAAAAGATAGTTTAACAGCAAAATAAAGCTTTTGTATTTATGTTGCTGATGGATTGTTCTGTTCAAATTTTTAAGGTTGTAACCTTTATTCATCTGCTACGTTGTATGTAAAACATCATTATGAAACAGCTATTACTGCTGCTTTGCCTTGCAGCAAGCATACCGTCATTTGCTATCTGGGACGTTATTAAAGGCAATGGCATTGCTAAAACCGAAACACGCGACATGAGCGGCTACACATCGTTGGCCTGCGGCGGACCAATAAAAGTAGAGATCGGGTATGGCAGCAGTAATACCATACAATTGGAAGGCGATGAAAATCTTTTGCCTTATATAGAAACGTATGTAAAAGACGGCGAGCTGACCATTAAAGTAAAAGAACGCACAAGTATAAAGCCGCAGGTACCTTTGCGCGTGCATGTAAGCATGACAACGATTAACGGGCTTAAACAAAGTGGCAGCGGAGAAATAAAAGGCAATGGTAACTTTACAAGCACACAAACAACCGCTGTTGCTGTGTCGGGTAGTGGCAGGATTAATTTAAATTTCGATAAGTTTTCGGGCATGTCTATCAGCATGTCTGGCAGCGGTTCGGTAAAAATGGAAGGCGAGGTAAACGATGATTTGGAAGTAGCACAAAGTGGTAGCGGCGATATAGATTGCGGGCATGTAGCGAGCCAACATGTGAATGCAAGAATGTCGGGGAGTGGTAACCTGCGCGTGAATGCTTCCAAATCGCTTGATGCACAAATAAGTGGCAGCGGACATATTTATTACACCGGCAATGCAAGCGTAAGCACTAAAATATCGGGCAGCGGCAAAGTAGAAAAGATGTAAAAGCATTTTCAACCGGATTGCTTATTTAAGCCACAAGCTGCAAACTGTAAGCAAGAAGGCTTGAATTACGTATATCTTATGCTATTGAATGTAGAATGGTACAAACTGAAAGAACCGCTATTATTAAACGAAAACGCCACTTTGTATAAAGGTGGCGCTTTTGTTTATTCTAAAAATTATCTTTTATGCTTCTGCACCGGCGGTGCTTTTATCAGACTGCTGCATCAGTTCTACATTACGATTAATAAAATTGGTTAAATCATTACCCTTTAATAACCCCTGCGACAGCAATGCCAAATCTGCCAAAGTACGAATCTGCTTTTCCTTTTTAGTTGCATCACTTTCTTTCAGCAATGCCTGGTAGATTGGATGATTGCCATTGACTGTAAGCATTACTTCATCGGGCATTTGGGCGTAAAAGGCAGTCATACCGCCACCGCCAATGCCGGCCATATCTTTCATACGCCGCATAAACTCGGGACGTGTAGCCACTACCGGCGGCGTATCGGGACTTAAACCTTTTACTTCTACTGTAGCATGCAATTGGGGCAATTCAAAACTAAATAATTGTTGTAGCTGCTCTGTTTCTTCTTTACTTAGTACGCTTTCGTTTTTTTCCTGCTTATCTATGAGATTGTCAACAATATCAGCATCCACGCGTACAAAGTGTACATTCTCCCACTTCATCTCCATATTGTTGATGAAAGCAGCATCTATCAGCGTTTCCATTTTTACCACTATATACCCTCTTTGCTGGCTGGCTTGTATGTAAGCATCCTGCTGCACCGGATCGGTGGTATATAAAATAACGTGCTTGCCTTCTTTATTCTTCTGCAGCGTTTCGGTTGCCATTTTATACTCTTCCAATGTATAAAACTTGTTGTCCTTTATATCTTGCATGATGAAGAACTTATTTGCCTTTTCTAAAAACTTATCGTCGGTTATCATACCATATTTTACAAATAAGCCGAGGCTTTCCCACTTTTCTTCAAACGACGGGCGATCATTCCTGAATATTTCATCCAGTTTATCTCCAACTTTTTTGGTAATGTAGGTATTAATTTTTCTTACGTTAGGATCTCCTTGCAAATAGCTGCGGCTTACGTTCAACGGAATATCGGGGCTATCTATGATGCCATGCAGCAACATCAAAAATTCAGGTACAATGTCTTTTACTTCATCAGTTACAAACACCTGGTTGCTGTACAACTGTATTTTATCTTTCTGTATTTCGTAGCTCTGTTTAATCTTAGGGAAATACAGAATACCTGTTAAGTTAAATGGATAATCCACATTGAGGTGAATCCAAAACAGTGGTGTTTCGCCAAAAGGATATAATTCACGATAGAAGTTTTGGTAGTCTTCAGTTGTTAGCTCAGAAGGTTTTTTAGTCCAGATAGGATTGGTATTATTAATTGGCTTTTGTTCCTCATCGAGCTTTTCTCCTGCTTCGGTGAAGTAAATGGGTACAGGCAAAAAGCGGCAAAACTTCTCGAGAATACCCTTAATTCTGTTAGCTTCTAAAAACTCCTGACTATCTTCATTAATGTGAAGAATGATTTTGGTGCCGCGTGATCTTTTTTCAATTTCATACAATTCAAATTCCGGGCTGCCATCGCAACTCCAATACACGCTTGGCGCTTCTTCGTGGTAGCTTTGCGTTAATACTTCCACGCGGCTGCTCACCATAAAAGCACTGTAAAAACCCAAACCAAAATGTCCGATAATATTCGCATCTTTATACTTGCTTAAAAATTCTTCGGCACCGCTAAAAGCTACCTGGTTGAGGTATTTATCTACTTCTTCTTTGGTCATACCCACACCGTGGTCGGTAATACTTAGCGTCTTTTCTTTTGCATCCAGTTCTACATCAATGCGCAAATCACCCAACTCGCCTTTGGCTTCGCCAATAGAAGCTAAAGTCTTCAGCTTTTGCGTAGCATCTACGGCATTACTTATCAGCTCGCGCAAAAATATTTCGTGATCGCTGTAGAGAAATTTTTTAATAATCGGAAATATGTTCTCCGTTTGTACACGTATCTGTCCTTTTTGCATATTTATTTTTATTTATACTAAATGAAGTAAATAACATTCGCCAAAAGCATAGCAATTACCTCCGGCAAATGTATAAACCCGAATAACAAACAAAATACCAGAGGTGTTGTAGCTGACAGGATGGCAAGCAATTTTAGAAGCTGTTACATTTATAAAACCCCTGAAGACTTAACGAAAAACGCCTGCCTGTTGGCAAAATAGTCATACAATGTAACTATATCCTCCTTTGTGCAGCTTGATGACGTTTGCAACGCTGTGGCACAAACAACTATTCTTAAGCAACATATATCTTACGGACTTTAAAATAAAAAAGCCGCCCCACAATTGAGGCGGCTTAAGCAAAATTTATGTGCAAATTATCTGCGGCGTTGTTGATACTGCGGGTTTGGAGCCGGAGCAGTATTAGGACCTTCTTCTTCAGTGCCTTCGAGGTCAACCGTGTTAGGATCACCTTCTACACCATAGTGGAAGATAAAGCGGTTTTCGGAGATACCTTGTTTTTCAACCAGGTAGCGGATTACAGCATTTGTTCTATCCCAGCTAAGTTGTTGTGCACGTTTGTCAGAAGCACCGTGTCCGGTTACGTTCACTTTGCAATCAGGATTTGCCTGCATTTGCTGAGCTACGGCTGCTAATGAAGCTTGTGCGGCTGTGCTGATAGTAATGCCTCTGCCTTTGAACTGGATGCTTGGCAACATACCGAGGTCGCATTTTGGCTTAAGCTGAATTAAGCCAGCAGCTATAGAATCGCAGCATGTTGGAGGACAAGTACCAACACCATCAGCATTTACAGGGAAGCATTTTTGCGGTGTGAGCAATTCTTTATCCTTATAGTCAGGTACACCATCACCATCACTATCTCTTGCTACACCATGAGAGTCAACAGCAGCACCGGCTGGTGTGTTTGGTTCCTGGTCAAACTGGTCAGTTATACCATCTCCATCAGCATCTGGCAATACCGGTGTTGGTATTTTCATGTGCTGCGGCGCATTTACTTCGTTGTAAATGTAGTTGAGCGGGTTGATGAACCATTTTGGCTCTGTACGTTTGCTGGCATCACCAATGTTGAAGCCTAAGGTAATATTACCGGTAACAAGCTTATCTTTTTCTGGTGTCAATGAACCATCATTCTGCAAAGCACGTCCGTCTAAGTAATCATCACCAGTGATGTAGTATTTAGCTTCAAAACCTAAAGAAGCTCTTGGGCCTAAGCGGAATTCATAACCACCGCCAATAAAGCCTACATGCCTAAAGCGCCATTTATCCCGGTTAAAATCGCTGCCTAAGGTCTGGACGCGATGTTGAATATCTGCATCTGTTTCATAATCGCCATCAAGCATATTCTTTACAGCATCTCTTATATCACCGCGGTCGCCATCAAAATTAATACTACCGAAGTTATAAGGGGCACTTCCGTTCAATGCATCAATTTTTGTATGGTAGAACATTGGTGAATAACCCGCAGTCAAATATATATTTGACTTAGGATTTCCCTGGTGAAATAAAATGTTTTTAAGAGAAAACATTAATTCTACAGAAGGGATAACCGCCTGCATTTTATAATTAGGAACCCAAGACATTCCCGAAGAGGTATATGCGTTGCGTACTGCTGGTGGCAGGTTCAGTGGGCTTGTTGGTGCTAACCCATAACCTTTTGCGCCTGCATACTGTGCAGCAAGCCGCATAGACACTGTATAACCCAAAGACTTCCTTAAATACAGCCCGGCAGTATAGCCCGGGAAAGAGGCATTTGGCACATCAAACAAAGGTACCGTAACACCGCCTATCAAACCCAACTGCCACATATCGCGTGGCTTGGCAGGATAAGGATACGCATTGTTTCTAAACTCATTATATTGAGCCATGTTCTTCGTAGAAATCTTTGAAGAGTCATCCCATCCACTCTGTGTATTACTAAGCGGAGAGGTCGTGGTCGTGGTCGTGTTGGTGTCTTGTGCAAAAACACCATGAGCCATTCCTAAAAGGCCCAGCATTGCTACATACTTTTTGCTTACCATGGTTGGTATAATTTAAATTATTGTTTAAGGTTACCTAAAAGTCAATTCTGGTTAACTTTCAATCTTTCAATCTGTTGTAAACCTGCGGCAAAAATAGATATTGATTATGAATTAACAAATCTAAATTCCCCACATGCGTTTTCAATAAAATTTCAGTTACCAAATAGCAATTGCAATGCCAACGCTGTAAGTTAGTTACTTTTATTCCCAATTTAGAGGTAAGAATACACAAGATGGATAAAGCAAACCGCATTATTGGCAAAGAACTAATAGCATTTGAGCAGTACTTTAAGGAGGCAGTAAAAAGTAAGATATCGCTGCTTGACCGTATTATGAATTATATTGTAAAAAGGAAGGGTAAGCAGTTACGTCCCATGTTTGTATTATTAAGCGCAAAGCTTGGTGGCGATATTAATCAGGCTTCTTACAGGGCAGCTTCATTGGTAGAATTGTTGCACACCGCTACGCTTGTACACGACGATGTGGTGGATGAAGCATATGAAAGAAGAAGCTTTTTTTCTATCAACGCATTGTGGAAAAATAAAATTGCAGTACTGGTGGGCGACTACCTATTATCTAAGGGGTTGTTGCTTTCTTTGGACAATAATGACTTCCGGGTGTTACAGATTTTATCACGCGCGGTAAAAATGATGAGCGAAGGCGAACTGCTGCAAATAGAAAAAGCCCGCAATCTCAACCTTCAGGAAGAGGTGTATTATGAAATCATTAATGGCAAAACTGCTTCCCTGCTGTCATCAGCGTGTGCAGCCGGTGCAGCTACTACTTTCACCAACGAATCGGATATACAAAAAATGCAGTTGTTTGGCGAAAAGGTAGGCATGGCCTTTCAGATAAAAGACGACCTTTTTGATTACGGCAATAAAGATGTAGGCAAGCCTACCGGCAATGATATACAGGAAAAAAAACTCACGCTGCCACTTATTTATACATTGAATAATGTAGATGCGGCACTTCGCAAAAAGCTGATATACATTGTTAAAAACGAAAACAAAGACAAGCAAAAAGTACGTTTTGTAATAAATACCGTGCAGCAATCGGGTGGCATTGAATATGCTACCGAAAAAATGTTTACTTTTCGCGACGAAGCTTTGGCAATTCTGCATGCTTTTCCGCAAAGTGAAGTAAGAGAAGCTTTGGAAGAATTAGTAAGATACACAACAGACCGTACATTCTGATGCAAAAACGATGGAACATATTAACTGCTGATGATACTGCTGTAGATGCTCTGCAGCAATCTTTAAAAATAAACCGCACCCTTTGCAAAATACTGGTGCAGCGCGGTATTGGCACGTTTGATGATGCCAAAAAATTTTTTCGTCCACAGTTGAGCGACTTGCATGATGCATGGTTGATGAAAGACATGCTGCAGGCAGTAAAACGCATCACCGCAGCTATTGAAGACAATGAACACATACTCGTGTTTGGCGATTATGATGTGGATGGCACTACTTCTGTAGCCGCTATGTACCAGTATTTAAAAAATGTTTACCCTAATGTGCAATATTATATTCCGCACCGGTACAAAGAAGGCTATGGCATATCCCAGGCCGGCGTTCAGTATGCCATCGAAAACAATTTTTCCTTAATCATCTCTTTGGATTGCGGCATTAAATCGTACAATCTTATCAGCTATGCAAAAGAAAAAGGTATAGATTTTATTGTATGCGACCATCACCTGCCCGACGATTTATTACCACCTGCAGCAGCGGTATTAAATCCCAAACAAAAAGATTGTACTTATCCTTACAAAGAATTGTGTGGCTGTGGCGTTGGCTTCAAACTGATGCAGGCTTTAAGCGAAGAGTTGGGCTTGCCGCCATCTGCGCACCTGCAATACATCGATCTGGTAGCTACTGCTATTGCCGCCGACATTGTACCCATCACCGGCGAAAACCGGATATTAGCATATTATGGTTTACAAAAAATAAACAGCAATCCCTGCAATGGCATCAAAGCATTGTTGCAGTTGGCTGGTATGCAGCAAACGTTGCACATCAGCAACCTCGTGTTTATCGTAGCTCCGCGCATTAATGCTGCCGGGCGCATGGACGATGCAAAAAAAGCCGTGCAGTTGTTTATAGAGAAAGATTATGAGCAGGCACTCAAGTATGCCGATATGCTTCATGCAGATAATACTTACCGCAAAGAAGCTGATACTTCCATAACAGAAGAGGCTTTGCAAATTATTCAGAACGATATAACGCTGGAACAACGCAAAACTACCGTTGTCTTTCGCGATCATTGGCACAAAGGAGTAGTGGGCATTGTAGCATCAAGGTTGGTTGAAAATTACTATCGCCCCACAGTGGTGCTTACCAAAAGTGGTGATATTGTTGCAGGCAGTGCGCGTAGTGTTAATGGCTTCAATTTGTATGAAGCTATACATGCCTGCCGCGAGCATTTGTTGGGCTACGGCGGTCATTTTGCAGCCGCCGGTATGACGATGTTGCCGGAGAATGTAGCTGCCTTTAGTAATAAATTTGAAGAGATTGTAGCAGCTACTATTACCGAAGATTTGCTGGTGCCCGAAATTGCGATTGATGCAGAGATACAGTTTACCGAACTCACTTTTCCTTTTTATAATATTTTATCGCAAATGGAGCCTTATGGTCCGCAAAACATGCGGCCAGTGTTTATTGCCCGTAATATTACGGAAAGCGGCTACTCAAAAATCATTAAGGACCAGCACATCCGCTTTGTATTGAAGCAGCAAAACTCTATACTTACGGGTATTGGTTTTGGTATGGCAGATAAGTTTTATTTATTGCAGAATCATATACCGATAGACATTGTTTTTACGGTAGAATTAAATGAATGGAATGGTATGAAAAGCGTGCAGTTGAGAATGATTGATTTTGCGCCGGCGGAAAAAGATTTAAAGTCTGATGTTTAAAGTGGCGTACCTGTAAACTGCCGAAATGCACGGGCAAATTGTTTCTTTATTTGTATTCAAAAATGCTTTTTCTTAATTATAGGTCGTCCCAGCAAATGAAACATACTTTGATGGCTGTGCTTATATTCCAATCCCTTTTATTTACCGGTTGCGCCCTGTACCGAACATCACCGAAGTATGAATTTAAGGATGAGTTTTATACGGTGAAACAACGACAAAAGCGCTACCCTATTTATGTACATAACATTGGTGATACTGTTAAACTATACTCTATCTCTAAAAGTAATACAATTTATAAGATAGATACTTCACATTACAAAGCAGCCATTTTACCCATAACTACCAATAAGAAAATTGAAAGTCATGAATTCATGCGCAACAGTTTTGATGTAGATTTCCTGACTATTATTGGTAAATACCGGCCGGCAACAAAAGGCTTTCCTAACCAGTTTAATACCAACCTCAACGGTGCTGCTTATGCAGGCTACCGGAAGGATATTTACCAGATTAACTATCATCAAAACAGGATGGGTTTTTACAATCGCCACATTACACATTATGGCATTAGCCTGGGTGGATTTGCCGGTGCAGGCGGTACTGCTATTACAGAATGGACAACCAATCCTTTGCTTAATAAAGAATACGATGGTGTGGTATTTACAAAAGGCATAGGCGCCATCATTGGCATTGACAAACTCAACTTTGGCCTGGCTATAGGCTGGGATAATTTATTGGATAAATATAAAGCACGATGGATTTATCAGCATAAAGTGTGGTATGGCATTACGCTCGGTCTCAATCTCAACTAATAACGCATGTTTGCAAATGCGCTGTATATCTTTTCCAGTTCATGAATATTCTTGTGCAAATCGTGATGTTCCAATACATAATCTTTTGCCGCTTGTCCAAATACAGCAGCTTTTTGTTTATCATTAATGAGTAATGAAATGGCATTAGTATATTCCTGCAATGTATTGCAGGCAAAGCCGTTTACATTGTTATATATTACATCGTTATTGCCAGCTACATTGCTTACTACACAAGGCACACCTTGCAGCATTGCTTCCAATAAAGCATACGATAAGCCTTCAAACACCGAAGGAAAAAGAAACACATCTAACTGTTGCAAAAAATGAATGGATGTTTGTAAATCACCACGTTGTAACAGATGAATATTATTACCAATATTGTGTTGTTGTATGCGTGCTTCTACCTCCGCTTTTAAATGATCGTGCTCGCCTACACCAAGAAAATAAAAGTGTACGCGGCCACCTTCTTTTTTTATTACATCATTAGCAATATCAATAAATAATAACGGGTTTTTTTGAGGTGTGAGCCTTGCGATGGTACCAATCCTTATTTCACCATCCAAGTTGTGTATGTTGCTGTTGTTGCTGAATGAAGAATAAAAATAATCTTCTACTACGAGCGAGTTGGGAATTACAAAAATATCTTCACGCTTTTGCCCCAAATCGTTCACTAATGTCTCTGCTTCGCTGTGCGAAATAGCCAGTAATTTATAAGTAAACTGCCCGGCAAATTGTTCCAATGCAAAAAACATTTTTCTTTTAATGCCGGTAAAAGACAAATAAGACAAAGCATGTGGCGTGTACAACGATTTTTGCTTAGCCAATCTGCACGCAAGCCTGCCTAAAAAACCACCTTTGGCACTATGCAAATGCGCACATACCGGGTGCTCTTGCTGTAGTATTTTCTTCAGGCGAAATATAGAAGCAATATCAAGAATAGGATTAAGGCCGCGTGCCATTTTAAGACGAATAAAAGGTACGTTGTATTTAATGCAGTAAGGCTCTAAATTCTCTGAAATAGTACCTACAATTTTCAGTTCATATTTGCTGTGGTCTATGGTGGTGATGACTTGTTTTAAATACGTTTCTACGCCGCCAACCGATTGTGTAATCTCTAAAACTTTTATGCGTTGCATAGTTTGTTTTGGTATAAAATAATGTTGCCACAAAGTAACGAAGACACCAAGTTTTTATTCCTTTATTCGTGTCTTTGCGCCTTCGTGGCAAATGTGTTTTATAAAAAATTAATGCCTGATGTACGATGAAAAATCTTTGTGTTCTTTTTTATAAAGATCGTCCATTTTAAGCGATTTAAAGTATTCGTATGTTATTTGTAAACCTTGCTTACGATCTACTTTTGGCTCCCAGCCCAATAGTTTTTTAGCCAGTGTAATATCGGGTTGACGCTGCTTGGGATCATCTGTTGGTAAAGGTTTATAAATAATTTTCTGGTTGGCTCCGGTAAGCTTTAAAATCTCTTCTGCAAATTCTCTGATAGTAATTTCGGAGGGATTACCAATATTTACCGGACCTGCATAATTACTATGTAAAAGACGATAAATACCCTCTACCAGATCATCTACATAACAAAAAGAACGCGTTTGCGAGCCATCGCCAAATACCGTTAAATCTTCGCCACGCAAAGCCTGGCCAATGAACGCCGGCAACACACGACCATCATTCAGCCGCATACGAGGCCCGTATGTATTGAAGATGCGGATGATGCGCGTTTCTACCCCATGATAGGTGTGGTATGCCATAGTAATAGCTTCCTGATAGCGCTTAGCTTCGTCATACACGCCACGCGGACCTACCGGATTTACATTGCCCCAATAGCTTTCTGTTTGCGGATGTACCGTAGGATCGCCATACACTTCGGAAGTGGAAGCAACTAGTATTCTGGCGCCTTTATCTTTTGCCAAGCCCAATAAATTGTGTGTGCCGTGTGCACCCACTTTAAGTGTTTGGATAGGAATTTTTAAATAGTCTATCGGGCTGGCGGGCGATGCAAAATGCAGTATATAGTCAAGCTGCCCGGACACATGCACAAATTTGGTTACATCGTGGTGGTAAAACTCAAAATCGGGCAGCGAAAACAGGTGCTCGATGTTTTGCAGATTACCGGTAATAAGATTATCCATGCCCATTACCTTATAACCTTCATTAATGAATCGGTCGCACAAATGAGAGCCTAAAAAACCTGCTGCACCTGTAATTAAAATTCTTTTTTTCATTCCATCATTGGATTTAGTAAAATGAGCTGTGAATGGTGAGTGATCAGTTGTGAGTTAGTTTTTTACTCACCATTCACAATTCATAAACGACGTTCTATAAAGAAGAATAGTTTAGCGAATCACCGTAACCTTTTCGCCATACTTTTTTCTCAATCCTTCTGCATAACGGCCAATACCAAAATATTCAAAGCCATTATCTATCATTTCATCGGCTGTATAAATGTTTCTGCCATCAAAAATCACACGACCTTTCATATTTTCTTTTATCTCGGTCCAATCTGGCAGCCTGAACTCCGGCCATTCGGTAATGAGCAACAAGGCATCGGCATCTTTGGTAGCGGATTCGGCATCCTCTGCGAAAGTGATTTTATCGCCAATCATGTGTTTAGCTTCGTGTATTGCTACAGGGTCGTAAGCCTGCACTTTGGCGCCTTCTTCCAGCAGCATATCAATAATTACCAAGGATGGTGCTTCGCGCATATCATCCGTTTTGGGTTTAAATGATAAGCCCCACATAGCAAATACTTTATCCTTTAAATCGCCATTGAAATAGGTCTTTATTTTATTGATGAGTACCTTTTTCTGGTCTTCATTTACTTCTTCCACCGCATTCAATATACGCAGGTTATAGCCTTTTTTCTCACCTGTTTTTATCAATGCTTTTACATCTTTTGGAAAGCAGGAACCACCATAACCAATACCCGGATAAATAAAGCGGTTACCAATACGCGGGTCGGAACCAATGCCCTGGCGTACCAGGTTTACATCGGCACCCACCAACTCGCACAGGTTGGCAATATCATTCATAAAAGATATTTTAGTTGCCAGCATGGCATTAGCCGCATACTTTGTCATTTCTGCCGACGGTACATCCATAAATAAAATAGGATGGCCATTCAGTAAGAATGGGTTATACATTTGCTGCAGTAGGGTTCTTGCGCGTTCACTTTCCACACCTATCACAATGCGGTCGGGTTTCAAGAAGTCTTCAACTGCAGCGCCTTCTTTCAAAAATTCAGGATTAGAGGCTACATCAAATTCGAGATCTTCTCCCCTTTCGCGCAAAGCTTTGGCAATGCAAGCATCCACTTTGGCAGCAGTACCTACCGGCACCGTACTTTTTGTAACCACTACCAGATAGTCGGTCATGTATTTGCCAATGGTATCAGCTACCTGCAATACATATTTTAAGTCGGCACTACCATCCTCGCCCGGAGGCGTACCTACAGCAATAAACGCTATCTGCGCACCGCGAATGCAATCGGCTAAGTCGGTGCTGAAGTGCAGCCTGCCTTTTTTATAATTCCGTATTACAATGTCTTCCAGCCCTGGCTCGTAAATAGGAAGAATACCTTTTTTAAGGTTGCTTATTTTTTCCTGATTTACATCTATACATACTACTTCTGTTCCTACTTCGGCCAAACAGGCACCGGTAACAAGACCTACGTAACCTGTACCAACCACAACGATTTTCATAGTTTATAATTGAATTGTTAAGTACTAACCTATAAGGAGTTAGCAATGCTATTTGCATTACTACTTTACTTATTTGTCAGCAATATTCGTTTTAAAATGCAAATAAAAGACCTGATCTAAACGTAAATATCTTTTATAAAAATTTATTGACTTATTAAAATCTCAATAAGAAAAGATTCAAAGACATTAAGGAGCGTTTTTCTTAGGCTTCTTTAAGGTACAATTCCTTGTATTGTGCTGCACAATGCCGCATACTATACATATCATCAAACAGTGCTTTACCGTTCTCCTTCAACCTTTCAATTTCCTCCCCGGGAGTATGCAAATAAGCCTTTAAAGCATTCGTGTAGGCATCTTCCGCTACTTCCGTTGAAAGAAAGCCAATATCTTTGGTAATTACGTTTTTCAATCCGCCTACCGGCGTGCATACCGGCACCACGCCCGCCGAAAGTGCTTCCAGTAAACTAATGGGCGCGCCTTCAAAAATGGAAGATAATACAAACGCATCGGCATTCAGCAAATAATCGCTTACATTGTTTACTTTACCCATAAAGAAAACATTATCCGGCTTATTCGCTATCAGTGCGTCGTATATCTTTTTATCGTCTTGTGCATAATCACCAATGATTAAGCAAATCACATTTTCATTTTGCAGGCGCCGCATACTCTCCAGCAATAACTGCTGATTTTTTTGCACGCTGATGCGGGCTATATTCACCAATACGCTGGTATCAGCATTCTTCTTCAGTTTGTTTATTTTATCTTTTGTTTCTTCAAACAAAGCCGTTGGCTTTGCCGGTTCGCTGCCGTTTTCAATCAGTACCTTTATGCACTCCCCATATTCTTCTATAGCGCCTTTAAATACTTCTTCGGAGATGCTTACAGGAGTAATAATTTTGTTACCGAAGAAATACTTAAATGCCTGCCTGCCCAACCATGGACTATCCTGCTTTACGAGGTTGTGAAAAGTATGTACTTTTTTGTACCCTTTTTTATTGTTTAAATAACCCAGAAAACAATAATAACCCGCATGTAAATGCGTATGCACTACATCTGGTTGTTGCTGCTCAATCAGTTTGCGCAGCTTGAAAAACATGGTAGGATCAAGTGCCGGACGCTTACCGAGCGTAACGAATTTAATTTTTTTATCCAGCAAATGAAGAGGCAAGTGTTTGTCTGGCTTGTGATGGTACATGCTTACCAACGTTACATCGTAGCCATGTGTACGGGCGAGTTCATTGCAAAGTTGTATGCAAAAAACCTGTGCGCCACCCCAACCCAATGCAGGCAGTACCTGTACAATTTTACGCATTGGAAATAGCTTGTTTTGGTTGTTCACTTTCTTTGGCAGCAAACCAGTTTGAGTAAAAGTTGGTTTGCAGCAAAGCGTCTAATTGCTTCACATCTTCTTTATATAAACCTTCCAGATATTGCTTAATACCGGTAGTATCAGAGGTATCTTTTGCTGCTGTTTTTGCCGGTGCTGCTTTTGTTGTATTCATCTCAAACAGCTTTGCCTTTAGCTTTTTACGCCTGGTTACCGGCATCCAAAAATCCACCAGGTATTTAATAATAAATTTCTTCAGTTTGTTTTGCCCGATAATACCTTTTTGCAACGCCGTACTTTTAGTAGTGCCGGTTACATTTTTCGCTTCCAGATTGGGCTGAAAAGAAGGATTAACCTGTAAGAATGTGAATATTTTTTGCAATAATACCTGCGGATTTTTCAACTCTTCATATTCCAGCACCAGTAGTTGTTCTTTCTTAAAATATTTAAGGCAGTTTTTTATTTGGATAAAATAAAAACCATGCTCTATATAAGTAATATCGTTATTTTCTTTGGAGAAAGGAAGCGCATCCTTCGGCTTGTACATCAAAGCCTCGTGTACTGTTCTTTTTTCACGCAGCATTTTTTTGAAATAACCATATGCCGAAAAAGCGCGTTGCACGGGATTGCGGAGTATTATAATCAGTTTCGCTTCGGGCTGTTGCAGTGCAATGTCGCGCAGCATTTGCTCGTAAAAGACATAGTTCACGGCCGATTGCAATACCACAGGCTCACCTTTATAAGGTACAGGCTCCTGCTGCAATCGCTCTTTTATTTCCGCCATATTTTTAAAGCGCGCAAACAAGTGCACATCCTTAAGTGTGTCGTAGCCATATATTTCCGGGTGTTGGCTAAGCCAGTCGTTAAGGGTTGTAGTGCCAGCTTTTTGCACGCCAATAATAAAAGTATTAGGAAATACCGGAGTTTGCATGATGTGTTTTTCGGGTGCTGCTAAAATGGACTAAAAATAAAAATTTAAATACCCAGTAAATTACTGTTTCAATTATAAAACCTTCGCTAAATAATATTAAAGCTTGCCAGCTATGGTATTATTTATTTTATAAAGGAGCCCTTCTCCGGCTGCCGGAGAAGGGCTATACATTATTCTACAATCATGCCAGCCGCAACGGTTTCGTTGGTGCTTTCGTCCACTAATATTACAGAACCGGTAGAACGGTTTTTACGGTATGCATCATATGCTACCGGCTTGGTAGTACGGATCTTTACACGGGCAATATCATTCATACCAATCTCTTTATCATCCTCAATGCGCTGCAGTTGGTTGATGTCCATTTTATACAACACTTCTTTTACAATGCTGCGTACTTCGCTGGCACTTTGGCGCAGATAAAACTTAGAGCCTGGCTGCAGTTTCTTGCCATTCAGCCAGCACATCATAATGTCTAAGTCCTGACTTACCTCTGCCTGGTTGTTTTCTTTTACAATCATATCGCCGCGGCTGATGTCTAAATCATCTTCTAACGTAATAGAAACAGACATGGGCGCAAAGGCTTCTTTGATAGAACCTTCAAACGTATCGATACTTTTGATAGTAGAAGTTAAGCCGGAAGGCAACACGGTAACGGCATCGCCCGGGCGGAAAATACCGCCAGCCACGCGACCAGCATAACCGCGGTAATCGTGGTGCTCGGTAGAGTGCGGACGGATGATGGTTTGTACCGGGAAGCGGGCGTCAATATGGTTGTAGTCACTGCCAATGTGAATGGTTTCGAGTTCGTGCAGTAGCGTAGCACCATGATACCATTTGGTGTGCTCGCTGTGGTTTACCACGTTATCGCCATTCAATGCGCTAATGGGTATATACCGGATGTCCGTTACATCGAGCTTGCTGGCAAACTCGGTATAATCTTCCACAATTTTGTTGAACACTTCTTCGGAATAATCTACTAAGTCCATCTTATTTACACACACAATAATGTGCGGTATTTGCAACAGCGAAGCAATATAAGAGTGACGGCAGGTTTGCTCTACAATACCCTTTCTTGCATCTACCAATATCAGCGCAAGGTTGGCAGTAGAAGCACCGGTAACCATGTTGCGCGTGTATTGAATATGGCCTGGCGTATCGGCAATGATAAACTTACGTTTGGGCGTAGCAAAATAGCGGTAAGCCACATCAATGGTAATGCCTTGCTCGCGCTCGCTGCGCAAGCCATCTGTTAATAAAGAAAGGTCAACATGTGCCAAACCTTTCCTTTCGCTGCTCTGCCTGATAGCGTCTATCTGGTCTTCAAAAATAGATTTAGAATCGTACAGCAAACGTCCGATGAGTGTGCTTTTGCCATCATCTACACTGCCTGCTGTGGTAAAGCGTAAAAGCTCTCTTGTATTTGTAGCCATGATTTTTTGTGAATTGTGAGATTATGAATGGTGAATTGTCAATTGTGAATGTTGTGAGTGGTCAGTTGTGAGTAGTGAGTGATGAAATTCAATATTCACAATTGACCATTGACAATTCACTAAAAATATCCTTGTTTTTTTCTGTCTTCCATTGCGTTTTCAGAACGCTTATCGTCGCCGCGATTACCACGCTCGGTGCTGCGTGTGGCAGCTACTTCCATTACTATTTTTTCCAGCGTGTCGGCATCCGATTCTATACCGCCGGTGATAGTAATATCGCCCAAAGTGCGGAAGCGCATGAGCTTCTTTTGGATTGTTTCGCCTTCGCGGAGCGACAAAAATTCAGATACCGGCATCCAGGTATTATCGCGGTAAACAGCTTCGCGTTCGTGCGCAAAATAAAGCGAAGGAATAGGTATATTTTCTTTCCAGATATAATTCCACACATCCATTTCGGTCCAGTTGCTAATGGGAAATACACGGAAGTGCTCGCCCTGATGCTTGCGACCGTTGAAAATATTCCACAACTCAGGACGCTGGTTTTTGGGGTCCCACTGACCAAACTCATCACGGTGCGAAAAGAAGCGTTCTTTAGCGCGGGCTTTTTCTTCATCACGGCGGGCGCCACCAATGGCTGCATCAATTTTATTTGCTTCAATGGTATCGAGCAACGTTACGGTCTGCAGCGCATTGCGGCTGGCATTCAGACCGGTTTCTTCTTTTACACGACCTTTGTTAATTGACTCCTGCACACTGCCTACAATAAGCTGTATGCCTAATCTTTTTACAAGGTTATCTCTAAACTCCATTGTTTCCGGAAAGTTGTGTCCCGTATCAATGTGAATGAGTGGCAGCGGAATTTTAGCCGGCGCAAAGGCTTTGCGTGCCAGGTGAGTTACAACAATTGAATCTTTACCACCGGAAAATAAAATTGCCGGACGATCAAACTGCGCCACCACTTCTCTTATCACGAAGATGGCTTCTGCTTCCAGCTCCTGCAAGTGGTTGAGGTAATACTTATGCATGACGGTTAATTGATTTTTATTTTAGGTAAAACAATATCCAATATAGCTTGTACACTATTTTCTAAGGTTTGTTTATCAGTATGAATATGCACATCGGGATGAATGGGACGTTCAAACGGCGAAGAGATGCCTGTGAAGTTGCTGATTTCGCCGGCGCGGGCTTTTTTGTACAAGCCCTTTACGTCGCGCTGCTCGCATACTTCTATTGGTGCATCCACAAAAATTTCTACAAAGCTGTCATCCATCAGGTTACGAAGCATTTGGCGGTCTTTTATAAAAGGAGAAACAAAGGCTGCCAGTACAATAATGCCAGCGTCAATCATGAGTTTCGCAACTTCGCCAATGCGGCGGATATTTTCTATGCGGCTTTGCTCGGTGAAGTTTAAATCGCTGTTCAATCCTTTACGGATGTTGTCACCATCAAGGATGTAGGTATATAACCCCATATTATGCAGTTCCTGCTCTACCACGTTTGCCACGGTACTTTTGCCGGAGCCGGATAAGCCGGTAAACCAAAGACATGCCGCACGATGGCCATTTCGCTTTTCGCGCTCCGCACGACCAATTTTATAATCATGCGCTATAATATGCAGTTTTTCTTCCATTATCATTTTTGCGTTGAGCTTTATAAGCAGCTTTCACAGGAGGATAACGATGGTAAAGGATAATAATGTTGAGCATTTACCTCGTTGCTGATTGCAAATTTAATCTTCCAAATTCCTATTAAACAAGTAGGAATAATAATATTGGTATAAATTTAAGCTCTTTCTACTACAAACCAGGGATTTAACAGGTTTTCCTTGTTGTATTGCAGTTCGGTATTGCTTTTAAAATCGTACACCTGGCAACCGGCATACTTAGCTACTGCATGTCCGGCGGCAGTATCCCATTCCATTGTAGGTGCAAGGCGCGGATATACCTGTGCCTTACCTTCGGCTACAAGGCAAAGCTTGAGCGAACTGCCGGCACTAATGGTATTTACTTCGCCATGTTTCTTTCTTTTTTCATCAATAAAGGCTTCTGTTTCCGGCGTATTGTGCGAGCGGCTGGCTACAACCGTATAAACGGCAGCATCCTGAGCAGAGGGCAATGCTTTTGCCTGTGCAATAATGTCTTCAGGACTCAGGGTAACATCTGTGCTACCCAGTTCAAGATAATAACTACCTTTCTCTTCTGTACCAAAATACAACATGCCTGTAACCGGCACAAATACAACACCTAATACGGGAGTGCCATTTTTAATAAGCGCAATGTTCACGGTAAACTCGCCATTACGTTTAATAAACTCTTTAGTGCCATCCAGCGGATCTACCAGCCAGAAAGTTTCCCAATTCTTGCGTTCTTCAAAAGGCGTTAGCTTGCCTTCTTCGCTTAACAGCGGCAGGTTTGTTTCAGCTAATATAGCTTTGATGCTTTCGTGCGCCTGACGGTCAGCTTCGGTGAGCGGAGAACTATCTTCTTTAGTAAACACAGAGAAATCCTGTGCATACACTTCCATAATTTTTTTTCCACCTTCAATTGCCGCCTGAATTGCTATTTCGAGTACTGTATTCATATTAGTTTTGGAAATATGTATTGTTTGGATGGGTGCAATTTAGAGAATAATGTTTGAAAGATATGTAAGTCAATTAAATATTTTTTTAATATATTCAGTCCTATTCTTTATACCACATGCTTCTATATTGATTTATAATGTGTTTGATAATGCTATATTATAGAATATAATATAAAAAAATATTAAGCCTCCATTTTTTATTACTGCGGAAAGCTATATTACTGTACAATAAGCAAACTGAAAAAGCTGGTAACAGGCGGTTTGGCTCTGTCAACTTCAAAAAATAGCAGTTTACACGAATGAAATAAGCATCTCTGCTAAATAATCTTAATAGATGAAAAGGCTAACGCAACGAGTAAACAGAGCATACAAACGTAACTAATAAATACAAGGAAAATATTGGCACGCCAATAGCACAACCATAACAAGAAAATTACTGTTTCCTATACTACTGCATTTTTATATAAAAAAATTTTTGATGATAATAAATATTTAAATCATTTTTGTCTTTGTGTAAAACATACACATTAATTACTAAAGCAAATATTGCTGCCATTGATACAAATCAAACGATGCTTTACCAAAAATTAAATACTGCACGCTCAACTTGTATTGCTCTTAGTCATTACTCTTACCAAATATAAATTGCACATTATGAATTTGAAGTGGACTTTTATGGCTTTTGTGCTTGCTGTGGCATGGTGTATTGCCGTGCCTGGCTTAGCGCAGGAAAGAACAGTTACCGGCACCGTAACTGATACGGCGGGAAGGCCTCTGCAAAGTGCTTCGGTACTCGTCAGGAGCACCACAACAGGTACTCAAACCAAACCTGACGGCTCCTTTAGCCTGCGTGTACCGGCAACGGCCCAAACGCTGGTTATTTCTTCTGTTAATTATGCCTCGCAGGAAGTACCCATTGCTGAGGGCGCTATTGTGGTAAGACTGGAACCGCTTACGGCAGCACTTGCCGATGTGGTAGTGATTGGCTATGGCACCCAGCAAAAAAAAGATGTAACCGGCTCTATTGCTACTGTTACCAGTAAAGACTTTCAAAAAGGAACCATTACTTCGCCAGATCAGTTGATTGCGGGTAAAGTAGCGGGTGTTAGCGTTACATCTAACGGCGGTGCACCAGGTGCAGGCAGTACTATCCGCATTAGAGAGGGCGCATCGCTAAATGCCAGTAACGACCCGCTAATTATTGTGGACGGTATTCCGTTGAGTGAACCCAGAAAAGGTGATGGAACCAGCGGCATATCTGGTGCTGCAAATAGTTTGGCGCTTATCAACCCAAATGACATTGAAACATTTACCGTACTGAAAGATGCGGCTTCTACTGCTATTTATGGTTCACGCGCTTCTAATGGCGTTATCATTATTACTACCAAGCGTGGACGCCGAGGCAAGCCGCAGGTAAATGTGGTGAGCAATTTGTCAGTGGCTACCATCGCCAAAAAACTGGACGTATTGAATGCCGATGAGATGCGCAATTTTGTAAATAATAGTCCTACTGCTACTGAGGCTGAAAAGGGAAGGTTAGGGACTGCCAACACCGACTGGCAGAGTTTAGTCTTTCAAAATGCCATTACCTCCGATAATAATGTGAGTGTCTCGGGCGCATTAAAAAACCTGCCTTACCGGTTATCGCTTGGCTATCTCTCTCAACAGGGCACTCTGAAAACCGATTTACTGCAAAGAGGTACGGTTGGTATTAACTTATCGCCGTTACTGTTTGATAAGCATTTAAAAATAGACATTAATGTAAAGGGTAGTTTATCACAGAGCAATTTTGCCAACCAGAGCGCAATTGGTGCAGCCGTATCGTTTGATCCAACACAAACTGTGTATAACGATAAAGGTGGTTATTTTGAATGGCTGCAGTCTGATGGCACCTTCAATCCCAATGCTATTTCTAATCCTGTTGCTTTACTCAACCAATATCATAGTACGAGCTATGTATCGCGTAGCTTCGGCAATATACAGTTTGATTATAAGTTTCATTTCTTGGCCGACCTTCATGCCAATTTGAACTTAGGTTATGATGTTTCCCAAGGTCATGGCAGCCCTTATACTGATAGTTCAAGGCAGGGCAACAACAACTATGCTTACCGGGGTGTTCGCAGTTATTACAAGCAAAACAACAATAACTATGTTGCAGAGTTTTATCTTAACTATTTAAAGGACCTTCGTTCAATTAATAGCAACATTAATGCAGTAGCAGGTTATGGCTATTATGATAACAAGTCCACCAACTATAACAACTATACTTTCTTTGTTGATACCAAGGATACAGTACCGGGCTCAGCACCAACCTATTTCAATGATATACAGCAAAATACACTGATTTCGTACTACGGGCGTTTGATTTATACGCTGGCAAACAGATATATCCTGCAAGGTTCTATCCGCACAGATGGCTCTTCGCGTTTTGCCAAGGAAAACCGCTGGGGTGTGTTTCCTTCCGCTGCCTTCACCTGGCGCATCAATCAGGAAAACTTCCTCAAAAACTCAAGGGCACTGAGCGACCTGAAACTGCGATTGAGCTATGGCGTTACCGGCCAGCAGGAAGGCATTGCCAATTATTCTTATTTACCGGCTTACTATCTCGCTGCTGCTACCTCGCAGTACCAGTTGGGCAATACATTTTACTATCCTTACACTCCGGTGGCGTATGCAGCAGATATCAAATGGGAACAAACCGAATCGTATAATGCAGGTATAGATATTGGTTTTTTGAAAAACCGTCTTTCGGCAACCGTAGATGTGTACACCAGAAAAACAAAAGATTTACTGAATACGCTGAACCTGCCGGTAGGCACCAATTTTACCAACAAAATCACCGATAACGTAGGCGATATGAAAAGCCAGGGCGTAGAAGTAACACTTAATGCATCGCCCGTTGTAAGCAAAAATTTCCGCTGGGATCTCTCGTACAATTTTACGTACATCCATCGTGAGATTACCAGACTTACCAAAACCGTTGATCCTACCTTTTTTGGCAATCCTGTGGGTCCCAGCATAGACCCCCAAGGCACACAGGTACAAATCAATTCCATAGGTTATACCCCATTTGCTTTTTACGTATATAAGCAAGTGTATGATACCGACGGAAAACCAATAGAAGGATTATTTGCCGATTTAAACCGGGATGGCATTATTAACAACAATGATAAATACCGTTATAAATCGCCTTTTGCACCAGTGAAAATGGGCTTTACCACTTCGCTCACGTATAAGCAATGGACACTGAATGCTTTGTTGCGTGCTAATATTGGCAATTACATGTACAACCAGGTATTCTCGGGCAGTGGTAATATTGCTGCTATTATCAGCCCAAACAATTTTATACAAAATGTACCGGTTGCGGCATTATCTGCCGGCTTCCAAACCTATCGTGAGCGAGAATCGGATTACTACGTATATAATGCCTCTTTCTTAAAAATGGATAATATAGGGCTTAGCTATAATGCAGGCAGGATTATCAAAAATAAGGTCAATCTTACGGTAGGTGCTTATTGCCAAAATGTATTTATCGTAACCAAATATGGCGGGCTTGACCCTGAAGTGTACAGCGGTGTAGATAACAACATTTATCCGCGTCCGCGTACTTACACGTTGAGTGTGAATCTGAATTTTTAATGCTAATTATTACTTGTTATGAACTACAGAAAAATATATTTCTTACTTATTGCAGCAGCCAGCGTACTCACAATGGCTTCGTGCTCCAAAAAACTGGACAGACTGCCCAACAATGGTATTTATGCCGATAGCGTTTACAACACTTTAGGAGGCTACAAACAATCCTTAGCAAAAGTATATGCTGCTTTTGCACTTACGGGCAGTAATGGCCCCGGCACTACTGACCTGGCAGGTATTGATGCCGGTCTTTCCGATTTTGTCCGCATGTACTGGAATGTGCAGGAGTTGGCTTCGGACGAAGCTGTTTGTGCCTGGATTACCGATGCCAACGGTGCTATACTGGAATTAAATACTATGAACTGGTCGGCAAACGACGCTATCTTAACCGGTTTGTATAACCGTTGTTTTTACCAGATTACTGTTGCCAATTCTTTCATTCGCTCAGCCACGCCTGATGCAGTGGCGAAAAACGGAATTACCGGTGCCAATGCCGATGAAATAAAACACTATGTTGCGGAAGCTCGTTTTCTCAGGGCTTATCAATACTGGGTATTAATGGATCTGTTTGGCAATCCGCCTTTTGTTACAGAGAATGATGCTATCGGCTCTTTTTTGCCCAAACAAATTTCGCGTGACAGTTTGTTTACTTATGTAGAATCGGAGTTGAAAGCTATTGAGCCAGACCTGATTGACGCAAGGGCAAATGAATACGGACGCGCTGATAAAGGCGCAGACTGGGCTTTATTAGCTCGTCTGTACCTCAATGCCGAAGTATATACCGGTACTGCCCGCTATGCCGACGCTGCTATGTATGCCAAGAAAGTAATAGATGCAGGTTATCAGTTAAAATCAAATTACAAGGATTTATTCTTAGCTGATAATAACGTGAATAATCCCGAAGTTATCCTGTCGGTTAATTACGATGCGCTAAGAACACAAAACTACGGTGGCACTACTTTTATTGTCAATTCATCCATTAACTCCGATATGGTGCCTTCTTCTTTTGGCGTGCCTGCGGGTGGCTGGGGCGGCAACCGTGCCAAGCCAACATTGCCTAATTTATTTGGCAATTTAAGCGACAGCACCGATACAAGAGCCATGTTTTTTGGCGATATAAAAGACGTAACTGCTATGAATCAGTTTACCGATGGATTGCGTGTAACTAAATTTAAGAACATCAATTCCGATGGCAGTACGCCACCCGATGCAGGTGTATTTTGCTCTACCGATTTTCCTTTGTTCCGTTTAGGAGAAGTATATCTGGAGTATGCCGAAGCATTGTTACGAACCGGCGATGCAACCCGAGCGCTAACAGCTTTCAATGCCGTACGCGAGCGGGCTTATGGCAATACCAGCGGCAATCTTACCACGCTTACCCTGGATGACATTATGGACGAAAGAGGCCGCGAACTCTACTGGGAGGGGTACAGAAGAACCGATCTGATACGTTTTGGTAAATATACTGCCGGCAATTATTTGTGGCAATGGAAAGGTGGTGTAAAAGATGGCACTGCAGTAGCCAGTTATTTACAGCTCTACCCTATTCCATCCACCGATATGGTATCAAATACCAACCTGATACAAAATCCGGGTTATTAATAAATATACTTGTATAAAAAAATTTGAATAATGAAAACGATGTATCAACTTTCTTTTATTGCAATGGTGCTGCTGTTTGCCGCAGGTTGCAAAAAGGACGAACACCAGGTTATTTATAAAGGCGGTACCGCACCGGTGCTCACGGTACAGCAAGGTACCGATGTATCTTATGTAAATGCCAGTAAAACTGCACTGACACTTTCGTGGACAAATCCCGGGTACCAATTCAATACAGGCATCTCCTCACTGGATGTTACCTACAATATAGAAATAGATACGGCAGCCGATTTTTCGAACCCAAATAAAAAGGTAATCACAGTTAGCAAAGACCTAAGCTATTCATTTATAGTCTCAGACCTGAATGATATTATGCTTAATCAATTGCTGCTACAGGCCGGAATGCCACATACGTTACAAATACGCGTGATATCCAGCATGGCCAACAGCTCGGCACAGTTACCGTCTAATACTTTGCAGCTTACTTTAACACCGTATGCTATTCCACCAAAGGTGACACCGCCTGCTTCCGGTGAGTTGTACCTTGTAGGCAGTGCTACTGCCGGTGGCTGGGACAATCCGGTACCGGTACCTTCCCAAAAATTTACGCAGATAAGCCCTACTTTATACGAGATTACCGTGTCGTTGATTGGCGGTCAAGAATACCTCTTTATTCCGGTAAATGGCGACTGGAGCCATAAATATGCAGTGAAGGATAAAAGTATAGCCGGCCTGAGCGGCGGCGGCGATTTCGGCTACGACCTGGGTGATAATTTTCCTGCACCAGCAAACAGTGGCACCTACAAAATCACAGTTGATTTTCAGCGTGGCAAGTTTACAGTAACACCTCAATAACCTTTTTCAAACTAAATGAAAATGAAATTACTTATAAAGTTCTTCCTGTTTATTGTTGCCGGTGTGCTCATTACGGCCTGCGATAAAGAAGGCAATTTACCTTTTTATAATACAGGTACTGCGCCTGCGCTCACGGCAAGTACCATGCAGATTGCGCCTGCGCCTGCCGATTCGAATAACGTGGCATTAGCACTCACCTGGACGAATCCTAATTATGCTACTGATTCTTCTACCGTGAAGTATGTAGTTCAGATTGATTCTGCCGGGAAAGGATTTGCTAATGCGGTAAGCAGAACAGTTACCGGCAAATTCTCAGATAGCTTGACCGCAAAAGATTTAAACACCATAGCGCTGGGTTTTGGCTTCGCTTTCAACATAGCTTACAGCATGGATATCAGGCTGGTATCTTCTTATGCCAATAACAACGACCAGCAGGTTTCCAATACAGTTACCATCCAGTACACGCCGTATAAAGTACCCCCCAAAGTGCCATTGCCTTCTTCCGGCGAGTTGTATTTGGTGGGTAGTGCTACTGCCGGTGGCTGGGATAATCCGGTGCCGGTGCCTTCTCAAAAATTTATGCAGATAGATGAAACTACCTGGTCGGGTGTATTCCAGTTGAATGGCGGCGGGGAATACCTTGTATTGCCGGTAAATGGTAGCTGGGATCATAAATATGCGGTAGCAGACAAATCGGTTGCAGGACTTAATAATGGTGGTGAATTTGGCTACGATTTGGGTGATAATTTTCCCGGACCTGCCACTTCAGGTTTGTATGTTATTACACTTAATTTCCAGTCGGGTATGTTTACTGTTGCGCCTTATACCGGCGGCATTTTGCCCGGCACCCTGTACATTGTAGGTGATGCTACACCGGGTGGCTGGGACAATCCGGTGCCGGTACCCTTGCAGGAGTTTACCCGTTTAAATTCTGCACAGTTTGAACTGACTATATACCTTACGGGCGGTATGCAATATTTATTTTTGCCGGTAAATGGTAGTTGGGATCATAAGTTCGCAGTTGATGATGCTTCTGCCGAAGGTGCTAAAACAGCTGGCACTTTCCGGTACGATGCTCCAACTAATTTTCCGGGTCCTGATGAGAGCGGTACCTACAAAATAGATGTCAATTTCATTGATAATACTTATAAACTGACTAAGCAATAAAAACATAGAATTAATAAACAAAAGGTCGCTTTACATAAGGCGACCTTTTTGTTAGGGTAAATATTATTGTTATTGACATTATGAAATTCAGGCAATATCCATCAATACTTTGCTGCTCTTAGTACGATTTATTTAATACTGTTTTCAATCAAGCAGTATAATATGCGTTTAGCTCGAAGATCCGCATGTTCCTGCTTGCAGGCTATATGATAACCTTACGGAGTAGTATTAATACCATTTCAAAGTAGATAGTCCGGTTAATCAGAGTAGGGATAAATTAGTTGCGTAATCTTACTGATTCCCATAATTCAATTAAAAAGCAATAAGAATAAATAAATAGTATATTTTAAAAAATATGCTGTTTATTTTCAATAATTAGTTGGCATAATGCAGGTAACCATTTACACAATAAAAAATCGCTTAACGGATGTTAAGCGATTTTTTGTTTATTACAGTTATCCTGCAGGTGCAATTGTATTTGATAAAAGCAAGAGCAGGATGGTATGCCTGCTCTTTTATTTTTATGCTGTAGTAACCTTATTCCATGTTCTTCTTCTCCAGCCCTTTATGCTCCTCTTCCTCGTGATGTACAGGTGCTGGTTGTTCGCTTTTCACCTTATAATATGGATCATAAGCATTGCGGTTATTGTTGTATGCCTTACCATCGTACAGGAAAGCGATAATGAACCACACAAACAAAAATAGCGGAATACAAATGGTCATTATCATATTTCTTATCTCATGCTTCAGGTGCATAAAATAGCCTGCAATATAAAAGGCCTTTGCCAGCATTAAAATGAGAATGACCCCTTTTACAAAGTGCCTCGTTGGATTGTCTTCAGGTATGTGAATCATGCTGTAACCAAGCGCCAGCTCTACAAGTGTAAGAATGGTTAGGATGATGGTTACTCTTTTTATTTCTTTCGTTCCGCCACCATGATGCTCATGATATTCAACTGCAGAGGAATGTTCCATACTTTTAAAGTTTTTAAAGATTTTGTACTAATAAATTTAAACAAGATAAAAAAGAGTAAATACAAATACCCAAACGAGATCAACAAAGTGCCAGTATAAGCCTGCCTTTTCAATCATCAGGTAATGCCCCCTCCGCTCAAACACATTGGAGAGCGTCATAATAAGCATAATAATATTGATGATAACGCCCGAGAAAACGTGAAAGCCGTGGAAGCCGGTAATAGTAAAAAAGAAATTGGTGAAGTTAGGACTTGCTACCGTACCATTCCAGTTTGGAAAAGGATTTCTTCCCCACCATGCACCTTCATGGTACAAGTGCGTCCATTCCCACGCCTGGCAGCTTAAGAAAGCCAAACCGCCAATGATGGTTAATATCAGGTTGATGACGACTTTTCTTTTATCCATCGCATGGCCAGCCTGCACAGCCAGCACCATCGTAACCGAGCTGATGATGAGTATAAAAGTCATTAAGCTCACAAACAAAAGCGGATAATTATTACCTGTCAGACCTGGAAAAGTATTGAACACTTTGTTTGGGTCGGGCCAGGCATTGGTAGCAAACCTGGTAGTACCATACGAAATAAGAAATGCACCGAATGTAAAAGTATCACTCATCAAAAAGTACCACATCATTATTTTTCCATACTCTACATTAAAGGGACTTCTACCGCCGCCCCATAGCTTCTCCGGCGCTGCTGATACTGTATTTGTTGTTGCCATATTACTTGTTAAAGTTTCGTTCGCAAATTTATTAGCAGATTATCAAAACACTGTATAAAACCAAAAGTTTTTCTTTTATACTACTACTATCTTTTCGTTTATTGTTCCTTCCTTCTTTCTACTGTACTTATCCTGCCAGGTGGAAAAATATGAACAGATATATCCATAGAATATCTACAAAATGCCAATATACACTTAGTATTTCCTGCGGTGTACTATCGTACGTTTTTATCCTGGTACTATAGGCTCTTATAAAAAAAATGAGCAATGCTACTACCCCGCCCAATACATGCACCACATGCAGGCCGGTAATAATACCGAGAAATGAAGCAGACGGATTACTGCCATCGCCTATTATTTGTATGCCGCGTGAATACAGATCGTAAAAACCAAAGCCTTGTAATATCGCAAATAATACGCCCAACAAAGCGGTGATGCCAAGCAGCATGCGATAACGCAACCGTTCACGCGCCCGAAATGCTTTGAGCGATAAGTGTATGGTTATACTGCTAATAATAATAACAACTGTAGAATACCAAAATACTTTGGGCATTTCAAACTCCAGCCAGTTTTGCTGTGCATGCCTCACAATATAGGCACTTGTAAGCGCAGCAAACATCATTATAATGGAACCTATCGCCACCCACAGCGTGAACTTGTGCGGGTGAAGGCGGTTTGAATCCGCACGCTGTACACTCATAATCATAAAATATTTTCGATTTAAACTTTAAGTAAAAGAGATCTTACATCTTATCGGCCAATAGTGCAAGTAATACTATCGGCAAATAAATATAACTGCTAAACATTACCCGGCGTGCCGCTTTTACATCCATCTCAATATACAAACGCACACATTGAAACACGATAAACAGATTGCACACCAGCACAACAAACAGGCTTACTTGTCCGCTAATGCCTAATTCATAAGGCAGCATGCCTACCGGCACCATTAGTACAGCATAAATAATGGCTTGCAATGCGGTAAAACGTGTTGGCCCCTTGTCGGACGGCAACAATTTAAATCCAGCTTTGCTGTAATCGGTATGAGCAACCCAGGCAATTGCCCAAAAATGCGGAAACTGCCATAGGAACTGCAATGCAAATAATGCCCAGCCACCCATGTTGGTGTACTGCTGTCCCAATACATCTAATGTAGCAAATGGATTGATAATGCCCGTGCCAGCTACCCAGCCTATAAGACATGGCAATGCACCCGGAAAAGCGCCAACCAGTACAGCCAGTGAATTGACTTTTTTAAGCGGCGTATATACAAAGGCATACAACAGAAGACTGATAAGCGACAACAAAGCAGATTCTGCATTGAAAAAAACATACATCATCCATACACCTGCAAAGCCTGTAATGAATGCAAAGCCATATGCTTCATTAGCACTCATTCTTCCGCTTGCAACGGGGCGCGCGGCTGTACGTTTCATTAAAGCATCAGTTTCCCGTTCAGCAGCCTGGTTAATGGTATTCGCACTTCCGGTAACTAGCATGCCTGCTACAAACAATAGGATTATTCTTGTCCAGTCATATACAATACCCGGCACCAATAAATAACAAATCACACATGAAAAAACAACCGTAAAGCTCAAAGTAAACTTCGTGAGCTGCAGGTAATCCTTAACCTTCAGCGTCAGCCTTAATGAAGTATGATTTTCTGTATTTAGCTCCCCTGTCAACGATTTCACAATTTAGTATTAACAAAATGCCCTGATTTCTCAGGGCATCAGTGAAAAATTAAAAGATATTATTCAATACGATTGATACAACTATCATTCATAACTTAATGAATATTCTCATCTGCCCCTACCGGTGTCGTTTGCGGTATAAACTCGCGGTTATCCTTACCATAGTCGTATGGCCAGCGGTGTACTTCCGGTATTTCTCCGGTCCAGTTGCCGTGCCCTGGTTTGATAGGGGTAGTCCATTCCAAAGTATTAGCACCCCATGGATTTTGCGTACGCACTTTTCTGCCTTTCCATATAGAATAAAAAAAGTTGAATAAGAATAGTATCTGCACGGAGAATACAATAATGGCTACGGTACTCATGAAGCGGTTAAGCCCTTCAAAATGGTCAAAAGATACCCAGGGAGTATAATCATAATATCGGCGCGGCATACCGGCAAAGCCCTGATAGTGCATAGGCCAAAATATAAGATAAGCACCTATCATCGTAAGCCAGAAATGTATATAGGCTAAAGTATTATTCATATAACGGCCATACATTTTTGGATACCAGTGATATACACCTGCAAACATGCCAAACATGGCGGCTACGCCCATTACAAGATGGAAGTGTGCGATAACAAAATAGGTATCGTGCAGGTGAATATCTAATGCAGAATTACCCAGGAAGATACCTGTTAAGCCACCGGAGATAAAGATGCTTACAAAGCCTATTGCAAAAAGCATAGCAGGCGTAAAACGTATGTTGCCTCGCCACAAAGTAGTAAGCCAGTTAAATACTTTAATAGCTGATGGCACTGCTATAAGCAAAGTAAGTAATACGAATATTGAACCAAGGAATGGATTAAGACCCGACACAAACATATGATGTGCCCACACTAAGAAAGACAGTACAGCAATTGCAAATAAGGAGCCTACCATTGCCATATAACCGAATATAGGTTTACGTGCATTTATAGACATTATTTCCGAAACGATGCCCATAGCCGGCAGTATGATAATGTACACTTCCGGGTGCCCTAAAAACCAGAATAAATGCTGGTATAATATAGGGCTGCCACCTTCGTGCGGCAAAGGACCTACACCACTTATAAATATGTCGGAAAGATAAAAGGAGGTTCCAAAGTTGCGGTCGAATATCAGCAATATAAATCCGGAGAACAATACAGGAAAAGAAAGTACACCTAAAATTGCGGTAAAAAACAAACCCCAGATAGTAAGCGGCAATCTTGTCATGCTCATACCTTTGGTACGCATGTTCAATACAGTGGAAATATAATTAAGACCAGCCAATAACTGCGATACTACAAAAAGCGCCATTGCTATTAGCCAAAGATCCATACCCGTTTTAGAGCCGGGCGAGGCGTCGCCCAAAGCACTCAAAGGCGGATATGCTGTCCACCCTCCTGAAAATGGACCAGTTTCTACAAACATAGAAGACAGCATCACAATACTCGCAGTAAAAAAGAACCAATAACTAAGCATATTCATCAGCGGCGAAGCCATATCACGTGCACCCACCTGCAAAGGTATCAGCAGGTTGGCAAAGGTGCCGCTTAAGCCGGCTGTCAATACAAAAAATATCAGTACTGTTCCATGTGTTGTAACCAGCGCATAATAGGCCTCAGGTGTAATATGTCCATCTTTCACCCACCATTTACCTAATATATCCTGCACCCACATTGGCAGCGGTTCGTTGGGATACCCCAGTTGCCAACGGAATAAAAGAGACATAGCACCGCCAATTACAGCCCACACCATACCGGTGATAAGAAACTGCTTGGCAATCATTTTATGATCCTGGCTAAAGATATATTTTGTTATAAAAGTCTCATGATGATGGTGCTCGTGATGCTCTTCGTGAACACCGGCGGTATGTGCTCCACCCACTCCTGTTTGCAAAATTGCTTCGTTGCTCATATCAAACTCCTTTATAATAATTACGTGTATTGCTTTACTTTAAATTGGGAGAATTGCCTACCGGATTACCGCTTGTACCTCTTAATCTGGAAGTATCTCCGGTATTAGGGTTAGTAGGCGGCGTAGCTACCTGTACCTTATTTGCCGGATCCTTTTCGGGAAAAGCAGCATAATAATTAGGCTTTTGCTGAGACAGCCATGCATCAAACTCTGCCTGTGTTACTACTACAATCACGCCCCGCATGGAGTAATGACCATTACCACACATCTGATCGCAGGTAATCTCGTACTGAAAATTTGGATTGCCCGTTTTCTCCTGCATTTCCTTTGTAGTGAGCGTTGGTGTAAACCAAATGGTAGTAGGAATACCGGGCACCGCATCCATTTTCATTCTAAAATGTATCAGCCCCACGTCATGCACCACATCTCTGGAGTTAATAATCATTTTCACAGGGCGGTTTTTCACAAGGTACAAAGTGGTGGGCATTACATCATCAAAATTCGCAGGGTCTGCATGTAAATTCAACGCGGCACTATCTCTCCATATCTGACCTAAAGGGTTATTGGCGCCATCATCTATTACCCTGTAAAATGTTTGGCCAAATTTGTGGTCTCTGCCCGGATAGCGATATAGCCAGCCAAACTGTTTACCAACTACTTCAACTTCCATTGCATTCTTTGGTGCGGCACTCGTCATTGCAAACCAGTTTCTTAAGCCTATTACTACCAACACCGTTAATGCAATTGCCGGCACCACAGTCCAAATCAATTCCAATGTATTGTTGTGCGGAAAAAAGTAAACCTTTCGGTTATCGTTGTGCTGATAACGGTAAGCAAACCAGAAAAGCAGTATTTGTGTAACGAAAAATACAATACCAGTGATAATGATTGTCCATGTAAACATCTGATCGTACTTCTCACCGTGGTCACTGGCTGCCCCGATAGGCATTACGGTTTTGCTATAAAACAATTCATTGGACCAATACACACCAATTAAGCCCAACACCAAAAATGAAATCATCAGAAAAGCATTAATCTTATTCTGTTGTCTGTTAGACTTTTGCTCACCTTTCAATACAGCTACATATTCGGCAGCTTTTGCAATCTGAAATATGATCAGAAAAATCAGTACTACTACTGCAATGGTAAAAAACAACGACATGCTATAAACAAGTTTTCTTTTCTATAAATATGCTATGTTTAGCCTATACTTCATCTGCCTTCTGGCAAATTATCTTTACTATCTTACTCCCCAAATTCAATAATCCCCGGTTTAGTATCAGCAATTACTTCAATTCCTTTATTTATTATTTAATTCACAAATTTTGTACTCAACCCTCCTCTCCTGCCTCTCTTACTATGCCTGTTATGTATGGTGAATAATACTTTCTTTAAGGAATGGATGATACTTTGCCACCAGTGGCCTCGAAGCCAGCGACCTGCCTACAATCAATATCATTAAACCTATAAACAGGGCGGCCACTCCAAAATCGAGCCAGCCACTACTTAGCAGTGTTACATGCTGCTCAGATATACTACCCATTACCATTTGGTAGAAATCTATCCAGTGCCCAAATACAATAAGCACCGCCATAAAGGTCATTAGTGTATAGTTTCTCTTTACAGAGCGTTTCATCAGAATGAGAATAGGACAAACAAAGTTTACAATCAAATTGAAGAAGAAGATACCTCTGTATGCACCCTCCACACGATGTTTGAAATAAATAGTTTCCTCAGGAATATTGGCATACCAGATTAGCATATACTGTGCAAACCAAAGGTACGTCCAGAAAATTGAGAAAGCAAACACGAATTTACCCAAGTCATGTAAATGCTCCTGGTTGGTTAGCTCGAGATAGCCTTTGTTTTTTAAATAAATCACCCATAAGGTTATTAATGACATGCCTGCTACAAATGTGCTTGCAAAGGTGTACCAGCTATACATAGTTGAGTACCACTCTGCATCAATACTCATCATCCAAAACCAGGGTGTAACAGAACCCGTTGTAAGCGCAAACCATACTATAAACATGGCAGCCGTAACGGTGTTGCGCCAAACAAAACTTTTACCTTGCTCATAGCTAAGCTGTCCATTATCGGTTTCGGCAGACAGCCTGCGCATGCGTGCACCTAATACACTCCACAAACCAATAGTAAGAAGTGTCCAGATAATAAAAAATGGTTTATTTAAAAAACCTGATTTGCCCTGTATCATTTTACTGTGTGCTACCTCTTTACTATCCAGCCATTGATAAATATAGCCTTTGTCTGACAAAACAATAAAAATCATGAGAAGACCTGCGATAGTACCAAAAATGGGCACCAGCGTTGAGATAGCTTCGGGTACACGGCGAAAAGTGGCATCCCACCCGCCCATAGCCAGTGTAGTGGCGCATATAAAAAACATACACGCATTGCATATCATCATAAAATACAAACTATTATATAAGAGCGTACCCCAAAACACTGCCCGCTCGTGCTCTTCACTGCTTAACCCTTTTGTAATAAAGCCTATAATAGTTAGTAGCAGTCCAATAGCAATCAGGGCTAAAGACCATGTTCGCATTTTACCTGGTATCTCAAATTTTTCTTTTATAGCAGCCATTATTTCTTTTTTATAGCTTAAAACAGAAGTAAATATTTATTTCGTTGCACTTGTGCCAGCAGATGTTGTTGAGCTTGTATTTGCATTGGCGCCGGCATCTGCATTAGCAGGCTCTGTATTGCTGGTGCTCGCTGGCTTAGGAGCATTAGCAGCCTGCTTCGATTTTATATAATTAATAACCATCCAGCGCTGATGATGATCCAACTGCGACCCGTAAGGTCCCATCAGGTTTTTACCATAAGTAATGGAATAATACATCTGACCAGGAGGCATATTTACCGTATAAGGATCACTAACCAGGTTTTTAGGTGCTGATGGGAAAGGTCCCTGACCACCCTTATAAAGCGGGCCATTGCCATCCAGCTTGGAACCATGGCATATTGCACAGTTGATTAAATATAGCCGTTCGCCCTCTTTTAAATCTGCTGCACCCGGATTGGTTAATGGATTTTGTATCTGTTTGGAGGCTACATAGTAGGTACTATCGCCAGCCTTGTCTTTTGGCAGGGTAAAGGTTAAGTCTTCCCCTCTCATAATAGTACCTGCCACCGGACGAGCATTATAGAAAATTTTACCATGCGGATTCGCCGAATCCATAGTAAAATAGTTCGTATCTCTTACAACATAGGTTTCGTAAGCCCTGCTGTAAGCCATGTCAGGCATATAAATAAGTCCAGGCTCTCGTCTTATATCACTACACCCGGTCGCAACAGCAACACCTGCAATAGAAAATAATATAATAGATAACTTTTTCATCATAAATAAGTTCCTGTTTTATACTGGCTGTACGTACGTATCTCTTATCAGCTGCTGGTCTTTATCGTAACGGCCAAACCACCAGCCGGGTTCTGCTTCTTGTACATTTACATCTATGGCGCCGTTATTGGTGAGAAAGGCTTTCAAGTCATCTACATTGGTCTTGGCAGTACATTCAATCACCATTACAAAAAGATCATCGGTGGCCCTCAGGCTAAAGTGGTGTTTTTTTACAAAAGGCATCATTTGACACAAATAGCAGAAAGTAATAACCATACCTACCGCAGAAAACAACACGGTCAACTCAAAAGTAATGGGTATAAAAGCCGGTAATGCAAAGTGAGGCTTGCCACCAATGTTTACCGGCCAATCCGTTGTAAAAATCCAGCCCATACAACCTAAGGCAGTTGCTGTACCGGTAATGCCATAAATAAACCCTGCCGTATGAAGACTGGTTTCCCTTATACCTATGGCATGGTCAAGCCCATGTACCGGAAAGGGCGTATATACATCATGTATTTTGTATCCAGCCGTGCGTACTTTTTTCACAGCAGGAAATAATACATCTTCATTATCAAAAGATCCTACTACAAATTTCTTTTTTGCCATAATCCTATTCCCGCAGGAAATTTAATGGTTAAATATATTGCTGTACTTACTTCAACTAATACTATCTTTTAATGCGCAAACTGGTGTACAAATTCTGCCGGCTCTTCTTTTTCTATCGGCGTCATTCTGTCTTTATAATTTTCGCCCGATGTTTTTAATATAGCCTTGATTTCGGCTGTTGCAATTACCGGGAAGTATTTCGCAAACAGGAAGAAGCAGGTAAAGAACAAACCGAATGTACCAAGATAGAAGCCTACCTCCCAGATGCTTGGGCTATAATATACAGTCCAGGACGAAGGCAGGTAATCTCGGTATATGGAAGTAACGATGATTACAAAACGCTCGAACCACATACCTGTATTTACAATGATGCTCATGAAGAACGTTAATGTAACATTTCTTCTTAGTTTTCTGAACCAGAACACCTGCGGAGACAATACGTTGCAGGCCATCATTCCCCAATAGCTCCAGCCATACGGGCTAAACAAGTTGCCGCGGCTGTAGAAAAATGCATAGGCCTCGTATTTATTCTGGCTATAAAAAGCCATAAATAACTCGGTAAGGTAAGCGCAACCTACGATAGAGCCGGTGAGTACAATTACTTTATTCATTGCTTCTATATGCCCTATAGTAATATAATCCTCCAGGTGAAGCACTTTGCGGACAACAATCAGCAGCGATTGCGTCATTGCAAAGCCAGAGAAGATAGCACCTGCCACAAAATACGGTGGGAAGATTGTGGTATGCCAGCCAGGTATTACGGAAGTAGCAAAGTCGAAAGATACGATGGTGTGTACCGAAAGTACCAGCGGCGTTGCCAAGCCTGCCAGTACGAGCGAGAGCGATTCGTGTCTTTGCCAGTGCTTGGTAGAACCCGTCCAGCCAAAAGAGGCGATACCATATAATAATTTACGGAGTTTTGTTTTAGCACGGTCGCGCACGGTTGCAAAGTCGGGTAATAAACCGCTGTACCAGAATAAAAGGGATACAGTAAAATAAGTAGAGATGGCAAACACGTCCCACATCAGTGGAGAATCAAAGTTTGGCCAAACAGGTCCGCGGGTATTTGGGTAAGGCATTACAAAAAAGCCCATCCATACGCGCCCCATGTGAAAAATAGGGAACTGACCGGCACACATTACCGCAAAAATGGTCATTGCTTCTGCAGCACGGTTTACACCGGTACGCCAGCCCTGCCTGAAGAGCAATAAGATGGCAGAGATTAATGTACCGGCGTGACCAATACCTACCCACCATACAAAGTTGGTGATATCCCAACCCCAGCCAACTGTTTTATTCAAGTTCCACTGCCCGGTGCCATATACCACTTCGCGGTACACGCTGTACACGCCAAACAGCAACAGTGCTACCGAAATGTAAAAGCCTACATACCACAGTTTTGATGGTTTCACTTCAATAGGCGTACAAATATCTACCGTTACCTGATGATAATTTTTATCTCCATCCACCAACGGTTCCCTTAGCTGTGATTCGTATTTTAGTGACATCCGGCAATATTTTAAAATCTAAGAAAACTGAATTTTTTATTTATGGGAATAAACTAAATCGCTGCTATTATCTTTTATCTGCTACCTCTGCATACAATGAGTTGCAACGGCAGCAAATGCTATGCGGCTCCTTCACCTTCATGATGCTCCTCGCCAACACCTATATGTTCGTCTATATTTCTTATCCTCGTGAGATAATTAACATTTGGTAGCGTGTGAAGAAATTCTATCACACCATAAGATCTTTGCGGGTTATTCTTTCTCATCTGAGAAATGGCGCTGTTAGGATCATTTACATTACCAAATACAAATACATTGGTTGGGCAAGCCTGCTGACAGGCGGTTTTTAAATCCCACTCATTATTCTCGCCGGTTTTCAGTGGACGGCTTTCTCTTTTAGCTTTCAGCTTACCCTCCTGCAAACGCTGTACGCAGAAGCTGCACTTTTCCATTACCCCGTGCGAACGAACGGTTACATCGGGGTTCAACACCATACGTGTAAGCGGTTCATTCATGTTCATTACTGCGGCATCCAGTACTTGCCGTTGGTTGTCAGGGAAGCTGTCTGCGCCGGTATAATCGGCCCAGTTGAAGCGACGTACTTTATAAGGGCAGTTATTTGCGCAATAGCGTGTACCAATGCAACGGTTATAAGCCATTTGGTTCAAGCCCTCGCTGCTGTGGTTGGTAGCATCTACCGGACACACATTTTCGCAGGGTGCATTATCGCAGTGCTGGCAAAGCATGGGCTGGTAGGTAACAAATGGATTATCCATATTGCCGCTGTAATAGCGGTCTATACGCAACCAGTGCATATCATGAAAACGCTGTACCTCTTCTTTACCTACAATCGCTATATTATTTTCGCTGATGCAGGCTACTACACAAGCACCGCAGCCAATACAACTGTTCATGTCCACACTCATTCCCCACTTAACGCCCGGTTTTTCGTGATAAGGGAAAATGGTACCTTGTTTTTCAAAATGCTCCAATCCACCAAAAGGTTCCAACTCCTCTTCCCGCTCTTCCAGTATTTCATTTGGCTTTGCCTTAAACTCAGCCAGACTTATTTCTTTTACCACTTCAGTGCGATTGCCCTGAGGCGTATCATAAGTATTATGTGTTTGTACCAGCGCCAACGGATAAGTATTGCCTGTTTTTTCGATAGTTACAGCAGGTACAATATGGCTTATTGTGCTACCGGTATAAGAGGTAAAAGGATATACATTTTTACCACCGCCTACTGTTACTGCTTTACCCAATTCGGGGGTACGTCCGTAACCTACGGCTATACCAATAGTATTTGGATGTGTACCTGGAACAATAAGGAAAGGCAGTTCCACCGTTTTATTACCAGCAGTTACTTTAAGCACCTGCTTTTCCGGGTGTACTTCGTAATCATCTGTGTCGCCGGCTTTTTCCAGATCAATGCCCAGCAGGCTTTTTGCCATTGCCGGAGAAATAATAATATAATTGTCCCAGGTGGCACGTGTTACCGGGTCGGGCAGCTCCTGCAACCAGGGATTGCTGGCGCCCTGACCAGCACCAATGCCTACTTTTTGGTATAAATACAATTCTGTTCCCGATGTTTTTGGCGCATTGGCACTTATAGCAGCTGTTGCAGCGGCTAAACCACCGCCATTATAGGCAGCAGTACCGCCGCTAGTAGGTGCGCCAGTTGTTACCGGCGCAGGAATAGCTACATTAGGCGTACTTTTAGCCATTGTGCTATCTTGGGTAGCAGTAGAAGTCTTAACAGTTGTTGCCGAAGTAGCGGGATGCACTATGCCATCCTGGATGGCTTTGTTCCAACCATCTTCACCGCCTAAAACACCCAGCCAGTATTGCCTTAAATAAGTATAATAATCTGTAGCAGGTGCGCCACTCCATTTAAGCAGGCTATCCTGCCATTGCCTTGTTTTAAATAAAGGATAAATGGTTGGCTGCATTAAGGAATAAGACCCGGACCTTGGCTCAGCATCACCCCAGCTCTCGAGAAAATGGTGATCAGGAATCACATACTTGCAAAGCTGGGTTGTTTCGTCGTTTTTGCTGTTAAAGGAAATGGTTACTTTTACCTTCTTTATGCCATCAGCCACGCTTTTGCTATCACTCCAGGTATATACCGGATTAGCACCGTGAATCAGCAAAGCACCAATTCTTCCGGCATTCATATCTTCTACCAGTTGTGCAAAATCACTATCTATACCCTGGCGATAGTTTAAAGTCGTATTCCAGTCAATGGTTTTTCCATTTGCACCTATCGCTTCATTAATGGCATTCACCACTATTTGTACATTCGGGTCGTTGCTGCCGCACACTACCACGCTGGCACCTTTATTAGCATTTAACAGCGTAGCCGTTTTTTCAATACCAGCCTTCAGTTTAGCATCAGATATGCCTGTAGTACCAGTACTATTAACAGCATTCAGCAAGGCAACTGCTACGGCGCCTATTTCTGAAGGACGATGCAAATAACGTTCATCAGCACAACCACCTGTCATACTCAGCACACTCTCAAACTGAATGTGCTTGCTCATGGCAGGATTTTGTTCGTTTATTTTTCTACCTTTTGCATATTGTGGTGCAAACTCTACGGGACTAAGCCAGGTACCTAAAAAGTCAGCCGACAGACTTACAATTACTTTTGCATTATCAAAGCGGTAGGTAGGTATAGCCTGGCGGCCATAGCTGGCTTTGTTTGCCAGCAACATGCCGCTATGCGAAACAGCATCGTACTGTATATGGCGGCTGCCAGGGTATTTTGCAAGAAACTGCGCTATTACCCCCTTAGTGGTAGGAGAATTGATAGTGCTGGTTAAAAGAACTACCGGAGCACCACCCAAATTGGCAAGGTCAACAGCTATAGCTCTGTCAATAGCTTCGTGTGTTACTTCGTTTTGCTTACGTGTAATATAAGGATAGCGCAACCGTGCCGTATCATACAAGTCGAGCACCGAAGCCTGCACGCGGGCAGATGTACCGCCAAAGGTGATGGGCGATAACTCGTTGCCCTCTATTTTTATAGGACGTCCATCCCTTACTTTAGCCAATATACTCACCGCATCGCCATCCTGCACATAAGTAGTTGCATAATAATTGGCGGTGCCGGGTACAATATCTTCAGGCTTATTGGCAAAAGGAATAACCCTTTTTACGGGCATTTCGCAGCTTGCAGCAACGGCTGCTGCAGCCGTACTGAAGCCTAAATATTTCAAGAAGTCTCTTCGTGGTCTTACTGCTTCAAGCAGTCCTTTATTATCTGCTACGAATGGAAGGTCTTCGCGAAATTCATCTTTGGCAGCATCATTGAATGCTTCGGTTCGATTAAGCTCGCCAAAACTTTGCCAGTGCTTGTTTCCCATAATTTAAATTCTGTAATGTGCTGATTAAAGCTAATTATGCTGAATAACCAATGTGCATCTGTACTAAATTGCTCTGTGCTGTGTTACCTGCTGATTAGCCGATATTATCTTAATAGTGACATTTCTGGCACTCTGTGCCGCCTATTTTTTCTACAGTAATATTTGTAGTATCTAAAGTGCCGTTTTTTATTTTTTCGTGGTACTGTTCGTAAATGCTGTAGAAACCATTGTCTTTAAATTGAACCTGCGTATTGCGGTGGCAATTGATACACCAGCCCATGCTCAGGTCAGCAAACTGATATACTTCATTCATATTCTGTATTTCGCCATGGCAGCTCTGGCATTGTACTTTACCTACTTTCACGTGCTGCGAGTGGTTGAAGTAAACATGGTCGGGCAGATTATGAATGCGCACCCAGGGTATTGGCTGTGCTTTGCTGGCATCCCACAGCTTGCCATATTCAAAGCCGGCATATTGATACAGTTTCTGTATTTCAGCAGTTCCATCATGCTCCTTACCATCGCCATCTACCAGTTTATCAGGGCCTTTGTATTCGTTGATACCCATGTGGCAGTTCATACAAATATTTACAGAAGGGATATTGGCTTGCTTGCCCACTTCGGTATTGCCGTGACAATACAAACAACTTATTTGATTAGTGCCGGCGTGCACTTTATGCGAATAGAATATAGGCTGAACCGGCTCATACTTTTGTGAACGTCCCAGGCCAATAGCGCCGGAAACAGTAAAGTAACCACTGATCAAGAACAGGATAACCGCAACAAAAGCGATGTATGCCTTGTTACGCCAGAAAGGCAATGGCTCTGTACCGCCAACCCCTTCTTTGTCGTCTGCAAGTCTTTTAAGATTGCTGTTTACCTGCAGCAATACAAAAGAAACAATGGCTAAGATTAAAGTAAGAATACCAAACAAGAGCGTATTATCGCCGGATGCTTCGGGGTTTGTAGCGGTTGCAGCGCCCGGTACAGGTGCCGTTGCAGCCGGAACACTTTTAATGTAATCCAGTATAGCATCAATATCCTTTTCAGACAGACCGGGGAATGCTGTCATCATTACGCCGCCGTATTCTTTAAACAAACCTTGTGTATAAGGGTCCGTTTTCATGAAGCCAGCCGGATTGTGTATCCAGGCATGTAGCGCTTTCCGGTCTGTCCACGGGCCTCTTTCTTCCACGCCGGCTAATGCGGGACCAACAAGGCGTTTATTTACCTGGTGGCACGATGCACAGTTTGCTGCAAACAGAGATTGCCCGTTCTGAGCATTTGCCTTGAAACCTACTATAAATAAGAAAAATAAAATAACAACTGAACCAATGTGTTTTCCTAATCTGCTATGGTGATTCATATTCACAGTCTGAGAGGTTGGATGTAGAAAAATTCCCTTGTGGACGGCCGCAAAAATATGACAGGAACTTGACAAAAGCGCAATGCCTTAAAATTTTTTTGTCATAGAAAGGTCTGCGGAAGTGGATAAGCGGCAATTATGCCCTTTGACCGCTCTTATAAAAACTCCACTTATTATCAGTAAGAAACCATAGGATAGAGCGAAAAATGGTGCTTAAAATGCCGATTTTTACTTAAGAACAGGCTAACAAAAATCAGTTTGTATTTTGAATAACTCAAACGCAGGATTAGCTTGCCTCAGGATAAAATTTATACTCATCCAATAGAAAGCCGTTGTAAAAGCTATGGTATATCTGGTTACATCATCAGCAATAAAAAAGCCATTAGCTTCTCAGCTAATGGCTCTATGCGGACTAGTAAAACTTTCTTTTAATCTAATGCGGTTGCACCTTCTACCAATACGGTAGCTTTATTATTCAATACTTCTACAAATCCGCCCTGTATAGAAAAGCGTTCGGTACGGGTTTTATCCTGTAATACTTTTACAGTGCCTTTGCTTAAGGCACTTACCAATGGCGCATGTTTATCCAGTACCTCAAACAAACCATCTATACCCGGCAATTGTATCCCATACACATCGCCGCTATACAATCTCTTTTCCGGAGTTAATATTTCCAGTGTCATACCCTAACCCTAAAGGGAATTTTTAAGTTTAAAATATATTGCCTTACTCCCCTTTAGGGGAGGGGGCTTTTATCCCTGCGCCTGTGCCATCAACTTTTTACCTTTCTCAATGGCATCTTCTAATGTACCTACCAAGTTAAAGGCTGCTTCGGGATATTCATCTACTTCGCCATCCATAATGGCATTGAAGGCACGAATAGTATCATTAATATCCACAAATACCCCTTTTAAACCGGTAAACTGTTCTGCCACATGGAAAGGCTGCGACAAGAAACGCTGTACTTTACGGGCACGCTGTACAGTCATTTTATCTTCTTCACTTAATTCATCCATACCAAGAATGGCAATAATATCCTGCAATTCTTTATAACGTTGGAGAATAAGCTTCACGCGGTTGGCACAGTCGTAATGCTTGTCGCCCACAATCATTGGCGACAAAATTCTGGAAGTGGAATCCAATGGATCCACAGCAGGATAAATGCCAAGGTCGGCAATTTTACGACTTAATACTGTTGTAGCATCAAGATGCGCAAAAGTAGTAGCCGGAGCGGGGTCAGTTAAGTCATCCGCTGGTACATATACTGCCTGAACGGAGGTAATAGAACCGTTTTTGGTAGAAGTAATACGCTCCTGCATCAGCCCCATTTCGGTGGCCAGTGTGGGCTGATAACCTACGGCAGAAGGCATACGCCCCAGCAGCGCCGATACTTCGGAACCTGCTTGTGTGAAACGGAAGATATTATCTACAAAGAACAAAATGTCGCGACCTTTACCTTGCCCGTCGCCATCACGGAAATATTCAGCAATAGTCAAACCGCTCAATGCCACGCGCGCACGTGCTCCGGGCGGTTCATTCATCTGCCCAAATACGAAAGTAGCTTTAGAATCCTTTAAGCCTTCTACATCTACTGCACTTAAATCCCAGCCGCCTTCTTCCATGCTGTGCTTAAACTTATCGCCATAGTTCATAATGCCGGCTTCAATCATTTCACGTAGCAGGTCATTCCCTTCGCGGGTTCTTTCGCCTACGCCCGCAAACACAGACAGACCGCCATAACCTTTGGCAATATTATTAATCAATTCCTGAATCAATACTGTTTTACCTACACCCGCACCGCCAAACAGTCCAATTTTACCACCTTTTGCATACGGCTCAATCAGGTCTATCACTTTAATACCGGTAAACAAGATTTCCGAAGCCGTGCTTAAGTTTTCAAACTTTGGCGGTAAAGCGTGTATAGGACGACCATTTGCTTTGCTTACCGGCGGCAAACCATCAATCGGATCGCCAGTTACATTAAACAAACGCCCGTTAATAGCTTCACCCGTAGGCATGGCTATGGCTTTGCCGGTATCGGTAACTACTGTACCACGTACCAGCCCTTCTGTTCCGTCCATGGCAATGGTGCGCACGCTGTCTTCGCCAAGGTGCTGCTGCACTTCCAGTACCAATTTATCGCCATTTTCCCTGATGATTTCCAATGCGTTGTAAATTTCCGGCAGTTGTCCTTCACTAAACTGCACATCCACAACGGCACCAATGATTTGCTTTATTTTACCTGTATTGGCCATGTTATATATATGGTTATATTAAGTATATTTTGTAAAATGGCTGCAAAGGTAAGGATTAGAACGACTTTTTACTACAGAATTAATAACTAATATTTACTCAAATAACCGTAAATCAACCAGAATTTATTTATACCCAATAAACAACAACGACAGGATGGTTTCCCAATCCTGTCATTATAATATTATTTTTCCTTTCAAAACAATCACTAATTCAGTTGCGGGTCAAGCGGATAATTGATTAGCTGTTCATATTTTCCGCCTAACTGTTTCAACGCATCCTGCCAAATGAGACTTATGTTTTTATGAAAAACCAGCTTTGCATTACCTGGCGTAATAAGCCAGGTTTTTTCGTTCAGTTCGCTATCTAACTGTTCTTCGCCCCAGCCGCTATAACCGAGGTAAAAGCGTATCATGCCCGATTCCAGTTCTCCTTTTTTTATAAGCGCTGCCACTTGCTCAAAATCACCACCCCAATAAATACCGGTGGTTATTTCTACGCCGCCTTCTATCAGGTCGGGGCATTGATGCAAAAAATGAAGTGTATCCCTTTGCACCGGGCCGCCGTAATATACGGGGAAGTTGCACATTTCCAGTTCTGTAACCAGTTCTCCTATATTTTTTTCATATCTTCTGTTAATCACAAAACCAATAGAGCCTTCTGCCTGATGGTCGCACAAAAAAACAACGGTGCGCATAAAATTAGGGTCTTTTAAAAAAGGATCTGCTATTAGTAATGTGCCTGCTGCTAATGCTTCATTCATTGTGTTAAGATAGTATTTTCGAAATAAGAATAAAATTTTTTTACTTCACATTTGCCGTTGCATACTGCTCTTCCTTTGATAATGATGGCTTTAGAAAACAGCTTTCTTGTTTGCTTTACTGCCGTTTAAAGTACTTACCGGCAACTCATACCTCCATAACTTCGCTTCATCCTTTTTATTGTATTTTCCACTTTCAAATGCTCAGTTTTGCACCCGTTTTTAGAAGAAGGTATTTCGCCATTACTGTATAAAGCGTAGTTTGGCTGCCAGTATTATTTTATACCAAAAACTAAAATACTCAACCCTACATTATAATTATGAAACGCAAAATCTTCAAAACAGTTGTAATTATTGTATTGTCGTTAGTTGTATTAATTGCCGGCGCAGCCGCTTATGTTGTAGCTTTTTTACCCAACACCGGCAGCCCCGAATCATTAACCATCGAAAGAACACCCGAACGCATAGCGAGGGGCAAATACTTAGCCAACAATGTTGCTGCCTGTATGGACTGCCACAGCACCCGCGACTGGAGCTTGTATGCTGCACCTGTTAAAGAAGGCAGCTTTGGCGGTGGTGGCGACCGCTTTGACCAAAGTTTAGGCTTTCCCGGTGTATTTTATTCCAGAAACCTAACGCCGTATGCTTTAGGCAAGTGGACCGATGGTGAATTATTCAGAGCTATTACTACCGGTGTGAGCAAAGATGGCAATGCACTTTTCCCGATGATGCCGTATTTGAACTATGGTAAAATGGATAAAGAAGATGTGTATAGCATTATTGCCTACATCCGCACGTTGCAGCCGGTAAAAACGGATGTGCCGAAAGCCGAACCTGCTTTTCCTTTTAATATCATCATGCACACTATGCCCACCAAAGCGGCTTTTACCCATAAACCTTCGCCGGGTGATACCATTAATTATGGCAAATACTTAGTGCAGGTAGCCAGTTGCGGCGAGTGCCATAATAATAAAGATAAAGGTGAGTTTGCCGGCGGCAACGAAATGCAGCAACCGGCCGGCATCCTGCGCGTTGCCAACATTACGCCGGATAAAGAAACCGGCATTGGCACGTGGACAAAAGAGATGTTTGTACAACGTTTTAAAATGTATGCCGATTCTTCTTACAAACCTCACAAGGTAAGCCCGGATGAAGTAAATACGCTGATGCCCTGGATGATGTATAAAGATATGCAACAAAGCGATCTGGAAGCTATTTATGCATACCTGCGCACCGTAAAACCGGTGAATAATAAGGTGGTAAAATTTGAGAAGAAAAACAGTGCAGTTGCCAAGCATAATTAGAAAGTTGTTATAAAGTGCTTATTAGTTCACGAGTTCGCTGTTTACAGGTTATAATAATTTATTAAGGCAGTATAATAAGTAATTATTTTTAATATCACAGGTTTACAAGTCTGTGCAAGCTTGTAAACCTGTAAATTTTAAACTTTTCAACCACACCGGCAAATTGAATAAATTTAACCTATGAACGATTGAACTTTAAAACTCATAAACCCGTAAACTTGTAAACTGATAACCCCTAACTGCTCACTGGCTTATTCAATATTTGCCACAACTTGTCCTTCAGTTCTACCAGCCCCTGATTAGTGATAGATGAAATAAATACATGCGGAATATTTGAGGGTAAATCTTTGGTGATCGCCTGCCTCAACTCCTCATCCAGCATATCGCTCTTACTGATGGCAATAAGAAAGTCTTTTTGCAATAATTCAGGATTGTACTGCTCCAGCTCATTCACCAATATTTCAAATTCCTGTTTATGGTTGGGGCTGTCGGCAGGTATTAAAAAAAGTAAAGCAGCATTACGTTCAATATGGCGTAAAAAGCGATGGCCCAGTCCTTTGCCTTCTGCCGCGCCTTCAATAATACCGGGCAAATCGGCTACACAAAAGCTTTTGCCATCGCGGTATTCTACCATGCCCAACTGCGGAACGAGTGTAGTAAAAGCATAATTAGCAATCTTTGGTTTTGCCGCCGTAATAACAGATAATAAGGTAGATTTTCCAGCATTTGGAAATCCTACCAAGCCCACATCTGCCAATACTTTCAGTTCCAGAATTTTCCAGCCTTCCGTCCCGGGTTCACCAGGTTGGGCATAGTCGGGCGCCTGGTTGGTAGGCGTAGCAAAATGACTATTGCCCAAGCCGCCACGACCGCCATGCAGCCAGATAAACTCCTGGCCATCTTCCAATATTTCGGCTTCTATTTTACCCGTTTCTTCATCGCGCGCAATGGTGCCGAGCGGCACTTCCAAAATAATGTCTGCACCTGTATGCCCCGTACGATTGTTTTTGCTGCCGCTTTCACCGTTCTCTGCCAATACATTTTTGTAGTAGCGTAAATGCAGCAACGTCCACAACTGCTTGTTACCGCGCAAAATGATGTGCCCGCCACCCCCACCATCACCGCCATCGGGACCACCTTTAGAGGTTAGTTTATTGCGCATGAAATGCCGGCTGCCGGCACCGCCATGCCCGCTCCGGCAAAAGATGCGGATATAATCTATAAAGTTGTTTTTTTCCATAGTGCTGCTGCAAATATCGCTGGAAAAAGCTTAGCGGGTAAAAAGTACGAAGTGAGCGTAACAGAATATGGTAAGAGGGTGAATGAATTAAGTTTAGAAACTAACTTTTATTAACTTTAATATGTAAGGTACTGACAGAACCTGATTCAAATCATCCATCAAACAAGTATTTCAAAGCCCTGTAACAGTGGTACACCAGTAGATATAAAAATATTACATGCAGTTAAGCTTCACAGAAGCAATATATTTAGCGTTAATATGTGTCGCTCCTGCGGAGCTCATTGAGAACTTTTATTGCCATCCCTTTCTACTAACTACTAACATATCGCTCCTGAGGAGGTTAACGAATGGGGCTGGACTAAAAGTCTCAGATTATAAATTATGAATGTAGTATTACTTAAGCGAATTATAGAGGAAGCATGTGACTCGAAAATCTACTCACTCTTCTTACGGAAATCGCCACGTTTCCATGCCTGAATAAAATCAGCCCAAGCCATGGGGTTCAGCAAATTAACAGGTGGTTGCTGCCCCATATAAGAATACTTAACTGCCTGCTGGCGAAATTGCATGTTCACTGCTTCGCGGCCATCGGCAGGCAGCGTAGCAAGCAGGATGCGCCGCGTAGCTTCATCCGTATTTCGACGGGCTATCTCCAACTGATCGGCAGGTATATCGGTATTTACAAAATCGCGCTCAAACTGCGCGCGCGAAGGACGTGCTTTGATGATGGTAGCTGGCAGGTAAGCCGTGTCTGTAACCATCAATTGAATTAAGCTATATTGGTTACCGGGAATATTATCGGGAATATCAATTATTTTATCTTTAAACCCTACTACCGAAAACCGCACCTTATCACCTTTCAAAACAACAATAGAAAAAACCCCTTGATTGTTGGTAATAGTGCCGCGGCCTTTATCTTCTACAATTACGCTGGCACCGGGAATAGCTTGCAGGCTATCAGCAGTCATTACCACTCCATACAATTGTACTACCGTATCTTTCTTTACCTGCATTTGCGCAGCAGCGCGCTGCACAAAGCAAAGTAGTAAAACAATCAATAGATATTGTATTAAATGCTTCATTAGCGATAAAGTTCCTTTATTTAACCTTAACGACAAAATAACCCACATAGGGAGTAATTTTGCGTTAGCAATAGTTTATTTAACAAAAATATGTATGATGACAGAAACCGAAATATTGAAGGCGCTCAGCAATGTAGAAGAACCTGATTTGGGTAAGGATATTGTAACCCTGAACATGGTAAAAGATATACAAATTAATGGCAATAATGTATCTTTTACAGTAGTGCTTACTACACCTGCCTGCCCTATGAAAGACAGGATTGGCAGTGCGTGTGTAAATGCTATAAAGTTATTGGTACATAAAGATGCTGTAGTGAATGTAAACTTCACTTCGCACACTACTTCTAAGCGCAGCGATGAAGGGAAAGTGCTGCCCGGTGTAAAAAATATTATAGCTGTTGTGAGTGGTAAAGGCGGTGTAGGCAAAAGCACAGTGGCAGCTAACTTAGCACTTGCACTTGCACAGGATGGTGCCAACGTTGGACTGATGGATGCCGATATTTACGGACCGAGTGTACCCATTATGTTTGGTGTGCGCGGCGAGCGCCCGATGATGCGCGAAGTAAAAGGTAAAGGCTTTATTATGCCATTGGAACGCTTTGGCATTAAACTGATGAGTATTGGCTTGCTGGTAGATGAAAAAAGTGCCGTTGTATGGCGCGGACCAATGGCAAGCAGTGCTATCCGCCAGTTTGTAACCGATGTGGATTGGGGCGAACTGGATTATCTGGTAATTGATATGCCACCAGGTACAGGCGACATTCACCTGACCTTGATGCAACTGGTACCGGTAACCGGAGCCATTATTGTAACTACCCCACAACAGGTAGCATTGGCCGATGCCAGAAAGGGCATTGCCATGTTTGCACAGGCGCAACTAAATGTACCTATTATCGGACTGGTAGAAAACATGGCTTATTTTACACCTGCAGAGCTGCCTAATAATAAATATTACCTTTTTGGTAAAGAAGGTGGTAAGCGCCTTGCAGATGAATACGACCTTAATTTACTGGGGCAAATTCCGCTGGTACAAAGCATCTGCGAGGGGGGTGATATAGGCATACCGGTAATGCTAAGTGATGATACAATAACTAAAAAAGCTTTTGAAGAATTTACAGCTACTACTGTTCGCCTTATTAGCACCATTAATGCAGAAGTAAAACCGGAGAATTTTGCAAAAGCAATGGCGACGGGATAGTTTTTGAAGTTTAGAAGTTTACTGATTTACGGGTTCACAAGTTTAGAGTGTAAAATTGATATATGTAAAAAAAGATGCTGTTGTAATAACAGCATCTTTTTATTTGAAGTTAAAATCATTAATGAAATAGGATTAATAAAAAACGGCGATTACTGCTATTGCATGTAACCGCTGTTTTTTAGTATATACAATAATAGCCTTTTAATTATCCTTTTTTACAAAGACTATCTGGCTGCGGTCGGCCTTATACATAGCATCGTAGTAATTGACTAAAGCTTCATATTCGGATGCAGGCAGCATAACAGCAGACACTTCGTTTGTACGCAACATGGTGATAGCGCTATCAGCCACTTTGAAGTTGATACTGTATTTACCAAACTTGCTTTCCAAAGCAACATCTTTCGGCATGGCTTCCACTGTATAACCTGCAGGTATTTGAATTATTACGGTATCTACATCCATATAAGAAGACGAGATGGCTATATCGTAAACGCGGGCACTGTCTTTAGACAATTTAGTGCCTGTTTTATTAAATAAATTAGGCTTTATAAACAAGCGTTTGCCGGTAATTGATGCATAGTTTGGTGATGTAATATGCAGGTCTTCGTGTATCACCGGAATGCGTCCTTTTACTTCGGAGTAATCATTTTTCTCTACCTTATAAGTGGGTAGATTGATTGCATTATTTAAGATTTCTTCCCGTAATTCTTTATTGGTACTATACATCAATGAATGTAAAGGCTCTTCCTGTTCGCCGCTGAAAGTGGTGAGAATAGCGGCATCTAAATCACCATTATCATCTATAGTAGCATAAACTTTTCGGAGTTGTAAATTATCAGTTGATTTATAAACCGGCGTATTTACCACATGTCCACCATCACTTGCAATTAATAATGCCTTACGGTTGCCGGTGAATGAACCCATAAAACCGGCCGCTTTTGTTTGACTGGTACACTCCAGCCAAATAGTGTCCTTACCATTTGGAACACACAGCACCGCATGGTTAAAATAAGGTGACGGAAAATCTTCCCACAATCCCTTTCTTCCTTTACCGGCAGTTATTAATACATAATTGGAAGGTACGCCAGCTTCCTTCAATATGCTGTGCATGTAGTTGGAAAGCGCCTTACAATCACCGTATTTTTTTGTAGCAACATAGTTTGCATCAAAAGGCTGCCAGCTACCAATACCTAACTGAATGCTGATATAGCGTGTATTGTTTTGCAGGTACTGATACAGCAGGTTTACCTTTTGTTCTACTGTTTTTGCAGTATCAGCTATGCGGTGTATATCTTGCTTTACACCATCAGGAAGCTGGTCTCTGCCCTGGTTTAAAGAAAGAATAAACTTGCCTAAATTCTGCCAGGTGCTCATATCGCCGGTGTATCCACCCACAGTAAAACTTTTTGGCGCTATGTACACAGCAGTAGTAACATCCTGCCATGAAGGCTGAAAGTATTCGCTGATAATTGCTTTCTGATTATTGATTTGCCAAGTGTATGTAACGTTCTTTTCTGTCTTTGTTATGTCAGGCTTCGTCGGATAGTTAAATTGCTTGAAGTTCAACACATAATTAGCTGGTGCTTCTACTATATAGCGGCTTTGCTGCACAGCATATTTTTCATCAATCTGCGGCCACCAGTATGGCAAAAAGAATATACCATTCAATTCCTGCTCATCTTCATATTCTACAGTATAAGGATAGCTGCGACAATAAAAATTGTGATACTTTGTTCTGCTATCAGATACCAGGCTTTCTTCATCGCCTGATACGTCAGCTATGTCTTTCTTCTTTACGCTTTTCAATCGTTTTCCGGCAGCATCATACAGGTTACCATCTATATCGTACAACGATTCCATCTTACGATATGAGTTTGCATACATCGCATATTCATCGCCCGACTCGTTAAATACAGTAATAGCGTATTTATGCTTAATGATGGCTTTACCTTCGTCTTTAATGATTACGTGCAGTTCCTCCGTTCTTTTTACCACATCCGCATTTGCTTTTAGCGAGTCGGGTATGAGTGCTACGTTGTAATCCTGTGCTTTCAAAATGTTCAGGCATCCTAATGCCATTAATAACAACAGGTATTTCATAATATAATTACTTCTTTTTTTTAAATACAATTTGTTCCGCTTCTTTCTTTACAACCATTGTAAAAAAGTCTCTTAAGTTTTGATAATCCTCCGGCTCGTAGGTAGCCTTTGTAAGCTTTAATATTACATTCAATTGTACGTGATTATCCTTCTCATCAATGGAATAGCAAAATAATCCATCATTGCCATTAAACTTTGTTGTTAAAGATTTTGGTAGTGCATCTAGCGTATAGCCTGCAGGTATCTCCATATTGAGTGTGTATGTTTTATTCATACAAAAAGGCATTTCTACAGGGTAAAACCTTTTCGCTGCAAAAAAGGGATTTTCTTTTTCCTGTCCTGCAAGCATGGGATTGAAGTATATTAAACTATCATGTCCTAAATCTGTAACAAACTGGTATTTTATAGCAATATTTTTTTCCGGGTCGCGCAGGTTTTCTATGGCAGCATTACTTATATCAATATCTATCGGGTAATCTGCTTTTACTTTTTCGAAAAACGAAGCACTATCCTCACTTCTAATGTCCTCTTTTAGTTGCAAAGAAGGCTGATAGCTGAAATGATTGGTAACGGTAGCAGTAGCTTTACCATTTTGCGCATTCATTATAAAGACTGCGGTAGCCTCTGTTTCTTGTAAAGAGTCTGCTACAAGGTTGATGGCATTGGCACTGTACCATGGCGCGATTACCTGCACATAACCATTATAGCATTCATTGTCCAGTTTGTTGAAACCTAAGAGCCTATTGGAAGCATCTAACAGATACACATTCCTGTCGATGTACGCGAAACAAACAACATAATTATACTGCGAAAGAAAAGGCATGGAAGGAAAAGCTCTGCCATTATCTGTTGTACTTAATATAGCAGGCTTGGCATCCACTTTTATATTCAACAGCATTGCCGTAAGCAGCATATTAATATCTGCCACATTTCCCTCCTTTGTTTGTACCGTTTGCTTAAGCTCTTGCGATAAAGACCTTGCACTTCTATCTGTACAGGTATATTCATCTCTTACATAAGCAAAAATATTCCTTACTTTATCGAGGGGTGTAGCTGCAGCGCCTACTGCTTTATTTACTTCGCTATTAAGCCATTTTAAAGGCAAGGTAAGACTGTAAGCAAATGATTCATCCGCAAAAAGGTGATTACAAACTGTCGCCCAATCTTCGTTGACAGGAAACGTGTTGCCGTCGGTTCTTGTATAAGCAGCTAAGTGAAATTCTATTTTAGATATATAATTATCTGTTGTAGTAGTGTAGGGCTCTCGCTTTAATGCAGGTACATCTTTAATGCCCCATACACGTTTTGTAGTATTGTTTTTATTAGGTACATTATTATAATAATCGTAATCTACATGAAAGCTCCTGATGCTATCCATCGAAAAATTCAGAGTGCCTCTCTTATATACATTATAATTGTAGAAAAAAGGGATGGTAATATCATACTCACTCCACAGCTTCGGATAGCTACCCTGAAAACTCCATTCGGGTAAATAATTGCCAGGGCTTCTTACCGAATAGGCAAACTCTATGATAGAACCTTCTTTTATGTTAGGCAATGTGAGTTTTGTAACTTTGAACTTTTTATTTTTCTCAACAATAATGGCACTTTTATCAACAGGCATAGCAATTACTTTTCCATCTTCAATGTTATAAGTTACAGCCTGTAAATACTCCATTTTTTGCTCAAAGCTTCCAAATGTCAGGATCGGGATTTCCAACGTAGCCAAGTCAAATGCATTCCTGCTTAACAACCTAATTCTTGTGTGCCTCTGAAAAATAACATCAAACTTCCCGCTATTGTTTTCACTAAACCGTGCCATACCATTATCAAAAAGATAAATCGCTGGTGCAGCAGAATCAATGGAATAAACAGTCGGTGCAAAATCTTCGGGCTTAACATCTCCAAACACTACAAAGGGCCGGACTGTTTGTGCCTGTAACGTTAGCTGACAGTAAATTAACAAGAATAGTAGCTTAATCCTTCTCATATAATCAACGGCAAAAAAACAGCATTACTTCACTTTTTTAAACACAATTTGCTCTGCTTCTTTTTTTACTACATAAGCAAAAAAGTCTCTTAGGGTCTGATAATCTTCCGGCTCGTACAATGCTTTATTCAGCTTCACGCGTGTACGCATCTGGATGTTATTGCCGTTTTTAGCAAGGAGATATTCAAACATACCTTCGTTTTCGTTCAGCATTACACGCGCCGATTTGGGTAGTTCATCCACCGCATAGCCTTCAGGTATTTCCATGTTTAAAATATATGTTTCATCCCAGCAATACGGCATCTCTACAGGATAGAAGCGCTCAGCAGCAGCAAACGGATTTTCTTTTTGCTGCTCAGCCTGCATTGGATTGAAGTATATAATATCTTCATCGCCCATATCTATGCTCATATCATATCTTACTTTTACAGGCTCATTCAGGAGCTTTACACTATCTACATTCGCATTATTCAAACTCACTTCGCCGGTATAGGACTTCTTTATGGTTTTGAAGAAATCTTCCTGGCTTGTTTTGCTCAACTCTTCACGCAGCGACACAGATTCCTGATAGCCCTTGGTACTGTTTATGGAGGCAGACAGTTTATGACCTTTCTCATTAATTATAAAAACAGTGGTTACTTTACTTTCCTTTAAAGAATCGGCAAATAAAGGTATCAATTCGGGCAGCACAGGGTCTATCACTCTTGCATATCCGTTGTAACAATTGGCACCTAAATGGTTGAAGCCCAGTTTGCTGTTGGCAGCATCCAACAGGTATGTCTTGCCATCGGTTTTTGCTTCACAAATCACATAATTGAATTTGGAAAGAATGGGATACATAGCCTGTGCTTTACCGTTATCGGTAGTACTCAGCAATACCGGGTGCGCTTCTATATTTTGGCTCAGCAGCATAGCTGTTAGCAGCAGGTTAATGTCTGCCACATTTCCTTTTTTACCCTGATATGTTTTTTTAAGTGGTTGCGAAGTATAAAAAGCATCTTCGTCGGTGCAGGTAAAATTGTCCCGCACATACTCATATATTTTTTGGGCCTTTTCTGCTCCGCTAGTAGCGCCTGCAATAGCAGCTTTTACATCATCGTTAAAGAAGTTATTGGACTTATCGAGTGCGGCACCAAAATCTTCGTCTTTCAATAATTCGGTACTTACATCTGTCCAGTTGCGCAAAATCATTTTAGGGGGCACATCAGGATAACGGATAGCCGATAGCTGAAACTCTATACGTGCCACATGATTATCCATTGTGGTAGTGAAGTTTTCCTTTTTTAATGCCGGCACATCCTTCATTGCCCAAATATTATTCATAGTATTGGTAGATGCCGTAAAAGTCTGAATGCTCGACATTGCATTTTCACCCGGATCGCTGATGTTATAAGTATCATGCGAAATGCGCACCGTATCTATAGCATACGGCTGATAGCCCTGCTTTAATAATACATACTCGTAAAACTGGGGCACTTCTATTTCGTATTCGCTCCAGAGTATGGGATATGTTCCCTGAAAAGTCCAGCTTGGTAAACGCAGGCCAGGTGTGCTGATAGTATAAGTATATTCTACAATAGAACCTTCTTTGAGGTTGGGAAAAGTAAACTTGGTCGTTATAAAATCACCCTGTTTATCTTTAAAAATAGAACCTTTATCCAGTTTAGTTGCTACTATTTTACCGTTTTCTATGTTATAAGTAGCCGCCTCCAGGTCCTCCAGCTTTTGCTGGTCGCCCACAGATGGCACATGCAACGTTATCTTTACATTGCCCAGGTTGTCAAATGCATTTTTCTTCATCAATCGCAGGCGCTCATGCACTTTATACACTACACTAAAAAAGCCCTTATTATTGCCTTCAAACTTGGTGTGCCCGCCATCAAACAGGTACACGGCATCGGCCGATGAATCTATAGGGTAAACAGCAGGTGCAAAATCTTCGGGTTTTACATCACCATAGTTGCACACTACCCGGTTGGGCAGCTCTCCTTTTTTCTTTTTTTGGGCAAATAAACAAATGCTAAATAAGGCGCATGGCACCACGATCAGTAGGGATTTAAGGCTCATAACTGTAACTTTACAAAAGAATTTTAATATTACAAGATTACAATTGAACAGCCGAATAGTATATTCAAATTTCATTAAAAAAACAGCGCAGGAGCTTAATTTTAGCTTATGCGGCATTGCTAAAGCTGAAGAGCTGACCGAAGATGCACGGCGGCTGGAGCAATGGCTGAGTCAAGGCAGACATGGCAACATGCAATACATGGAGCGTTATTTTGATATGCGCATCAACCCTTCCCTGCTTGTTCCCGGTGCACAATCAGTCATTACTTTATTGTGTAATTATTTTCCTGCAGAAAAACAACAGCCCCATGCACCACGCATTTCCAAATATGCCTATGGCAAAGATTATCACGAAGTAATTAAAGCGAAGCTCAACGAATTTTTATATCGCATACAAGAAGAAATCGGTGCCGTACATGGCCGTGGCTTTATAGATTCGGCACCAGTGCTGGAACGCGCCTGGGCTACCAAGAGCGGACTTGGCTGGATTGGTAAAAACGGCAATTTTATTACCAAACAGCAAGGCTCTTTTTTCTTTATTGCTACCCTGATTGTTGATCTCGCATTGCAGCCCGATGATCCTTTTGCCAGGGACTATTGCGGCAGTTGCTCGCGCTGCATAGATGCATGTCCTACCGGCGCTATCCTTCCAAACAAAGAGGTGCAGGGCAATAAATGTATCAGTTATTATACCATTGAACTGAAAGACATGTTATTGCCGGCTGAGATGAGAGACAAGTTTCAAGACTGGATGTTTGGATGTGATGTGTGCCAGGATGTATGCCCATGGAACCGTTTTAGCAAACCGCACAATGAAGTTGCTTTTACACCTATCCCCGAAATACTTAATCTCTCTACCAGAGAATGGCAGGCATTGAGCGAAGAAAGTTTCCGGCAAATTTTCAAACATTCCCCACTCAAGCGCAGCAAGTACAAAGGCATCCAGCGCAACGTGAAGTTTATTGCAGGAGAAGAATAATTGCAGTTGAAGGTTTAAAGTTCAATATCTAAAGTTAAGCTTGCAGCTTGTATCTTGAACCTTGTTTCCCACTCCTTGTACCTTTCTCCTCTTACTTATATTCCATCACCGGATGCCTTTCAAACGGATGTTGTTGTTCGTTAAAAATATAGCGGTACGTTATCATACGGCGGCTTTGGTGTGCGCCCAGACTTTTATAAATATTAATCATCTTCGGGTTCCAGTCGCCGGCCCAGCCCATCTCATACGTATGATACCAGCCTTTGTGCTGAATGAGATAACCGCCCTCCTGAATCATAAAACTATCTATACCCAGCGCCTGAAATTTTGGAACAATACCAAAGGCTACACCAGTAAACACCTTACATTCCCCCTGCCGTTTCATCCATAAGAGACGTAATTTTTCAAGCCAGCCAAACCTGCCATTAAAGTGTTTAAAATATTGGTTAAGGTCAGGAATGTTTATCCACATAGCAATTGGCTCATCTTTATAATAAGCAAACCAGATAATGCGCTCATCCATGATCGGCTTCATCTTATTGAAGAGTTTCATTACCTGCTCTTTGGTTATTTCTTTTGCCTCACCGTGCTGTGCCCAGGCGGCATTATATACGGTAGCAAAATCCTGAGCATACTCTTCAAGATTGTTAATGCTGATGTGTTTTGCCTCGTAGCCAGGCTTGGCTTTAAACTTAGCATGGCGCTCTGCAAACTTGGGTGGCAGCGGATCATCCACACCCATAGCGTAATAGTATTGGTCGTAATAGTTTTTAAATCCATACCCTTCAAATAACTGCTCGTAGTAGGGCGGATTGTAAGCCATGCCATAGATAGGCGCCCGGTCAAAACCTTCCACCATTAGCCCCCACCACTTATCGCGATCGCCAAAGTTGATAGGTCCGTCCATTGCTTCCATATCTTTCTCCTGCAGCCATTTTTTAGCACCATCAAAAAGCGCATTAGCAGCCTGCTGATCGTTAATGCAATCGAAAAAGCCAACGCCGCCGGTAGGGAAATCGGTGCCTTTATTGATGTATTTACTATTGGTAAAGGCAGCAATGCGACCAATGAGCTTGCCATCATCGTCTTTTAAAATCCAACGTGCCGCCTCACCATATTTAAAGTTTTTGTTTTTTACTTTATCAAAAACCTCATTGATTTCATTATCCAGCGGACGTATATAATTGGGATTGCCGGCATTCATCAGCACATTTATTTTCAAAAAATCCTTAGCGATAGCAGCATTTGTTACAGGCAGCAATTGCATAACACCTCTTTTTGTGCGAATGTAAAGGGGAAAAGGGAAATGACCTCACCCATATCTTCTCTTCCAAAGATGGAAAGGGAAACTTAAGGTTAGACGGGATTTGGTAATGATCAATTGGATATTGAGGAACGAATATTTAATACTTAATTATTGGTGGATTTTTAGAGTGAGATAAACAGCATTTGTCTGGGCAGCAAATTACTTTTGACCGCGCAAGTTGCAGCACAGAACATTAAACCTTAAACTTTAAATTTTCCCTACTCAAAAATATTGCAAAAAAACAACAGCCTGCCATGCAGCGCTTTTAAACAGCTTATGTTTGCAACTATTGAGGGACATACATGAATAAAAATACAATAGTTGCTGCACTCCTGCCTGCCTGCCTGTTGCTTTGCATAGCTTTGTTGGGCACTTCGTGCGCCAATATTATTCCACCCACCGGCGGGCCTAAGGATACGTTACCGCCCGTGCTGATAGTAGCTACACCGGCAGACTCATCGCTACATTTTAACGTTAAAAAAATTACACTCAACTTTGATGAATATGTAACGGCAGATAATCCAACTGAGAATGTAGTGATATGGCCTAACCCAGTTGTTCAGCCGGAGATTACCAGCAAGCTGCGCACTGTAACTATTAAATTGAAAGACACGCTGGAACCCAACATGACTTATACGATCAACTTTGGCAAATCACTGAAAGACATTAACGAAGGCAATGCAGATTCTGCATTCAGATACGTGTTTTCCACCGGCACCAGGCTGGATGATAATAAGCTGAATGGCAAGGTTTTGCTGGCGCAGAGCGGTAAAGTAGATAGTACACTGATAGTAGTATTGCAACGTAATTTAAATGACACAGCTATTAAAAAGCTGCCGCCGCGCTACTATACAAAGCTGGATAGCAAAGGCAACTTTTATTTTTACAACCTGCCAACTGATAGCTTTAATGTATTTGCCTTGCCCAACGATTACACCAAACGCTATGATGACAGCACTAAATTATTTGCTTTTTTAAACCACCCTGTTTATCTCAACGATACTACTTCTGCAGTAACCCTGTATGCGTATGCCGAGTTTAAAGCTGAAGAAAAGAAAACAACACTGCCCAATACCAATGATAATGTGCCCAGGAAAGGTGCAAAAAAAATAGAGGACAGTACGCTAAAAATGACTAACAGCCTGGAGAGCGAGCGACAGGATTTCTTAGGCAATTTAGTGCTTACTTTTAGTGATACACTAAAAACGGTTGATAGTACAAAAATTCGTTTCACAGATACCAATTATGTAGGGTTGCCGGGTATGCGTTTAACGCTGGACTCTACTGCCACCAGGCTTATAGTATCGTACCCCTGGAAGCCCAATACAGCATATGCCCTTACAATCGATAGCAATGCTGTAGCCGATTCAAGCGGCAGAATATTGGAGACGAATGATACGCTTCAGTTTACTACGATGAAAGAAAGCGACTACGGCAGCATACGCCTGCGCTTTCAAAATTTGGATACAGCATTGCACCCGGTGTTACAGATATTGCAAAACGATGAGATAATAGAAGCTATATCTTTAACCTCGTATGAGTGGTACCGCAAGTTTTTCAGACCAGGCGAGTACGATCTGCGTATGCTATACGATACCAACAGAAATGGGGTATGGGACCCGGGTAGTTACAATGAAAAAAAGCAACCGGAGATTGTACGCTCTGTAACCACCAAAGAAGGCGGTAAAATATCGGTGAAAGCAAATTTGGATAGAGTGTATAATATTACTTTGTGAGTGGTAAGTTTGTGAATGAGGAACGGTAAATGAGTTAGCAATAAATGATGCATTGCAGTAAAAGACAGGTACTTAAATATTTTAACCTTAAGCATTAACATGAATAAACAACTCATCTCCTCAGGTACTAAATGGGAAACTTTATATGGCTACAGCCGTGCTGTAAAAGTAGGCAATGTGATAGCTGTATCGGGTACAACAGCAGTAGATGAAGCAAGCAATATAGTTGGTGAAAATGATTTGTATGCGCAAACGGTTTTTATTTACCAAAAAATAGAAAAAGCATTGCAGCAAGCCGGCGCAACCTTGAATGATATAGTAAGGCTACGCATCTTTATTACCGACATGAGCCGTTATGAAGAAGTACTGAAAGCACAGGGAGAATTTTTTGCAAACATTCGTCCGGCAGCAACTATTGTAGAAGTAACGGCTTTGATTGATAAAAAGCTATTGGTAGAGATAGAAGCGGATGCAGTGCTGGAATAATTGCTTTTGAAGATTTATTGCTGTGCAATTATCATGATCGGAGTGATAATTCCTGTATTTGTTAGCTGCAAAAATTAAAACAGGCTATAACTTTAGCAGGTAAAATTTTAACTGGCTTAATTCACTTACAACTACTACTTAGTTATTACCATTTTCTTCAAAACGGTTGGGTATTTGCAAATGAAAAGCAGTGCCTACACCATACTCCGACTTTACATCTATTTTTCCACCAAGGCGCGATATAGCTTCTTGTACAATATACAACCCAATGCCTAAACCTGTAGCATTTTTGGTGCTGCGGAAGAACATCTGGAAGACGTTCTCTAAGTTCTGCGCTTGTATGCCTATGCCATTATCTTCAATAATAATAGTGGCATAGCTGGTGTTTACGTTTACCTTAATATTGACAAGCGGATTAGGCTCCGATGGCTTCTGGTACTTAACTGCATTGGACAGCAAATTGTTGAGCACTACAGATAGCCTGAAACCATCGGAACGAAAAGGCACCGGCTGCGATATGTTCTGTTTGAAATTAATTTTAATATTTTGTATGCTGCAAAGGTCAACACACTCCTGCACCAGTTGCTTAAAATCTATGAATGATAATTCATCATTTACGCGTACACTTTTGTAATATTCAATAATCTTGAGAATGAAAGTATCCATGCGGGTAGCACAGGATTCTATCATATTGAAGTAGTTAACGTAATCTTCGGGCGATGAATCTATCTTGGCAAGATTAATAATGCTGATAATAGAAGCCAGCGGCGAGCGTAAGTCGTGCGAGGTGCTATACACAAGGCGGTTGAGCTCATGGTTTGATTTTTCCAGCTCTTCTACCTTCTGGTACAACTGTGTGCGCACTGTGTATAGCTCATACGCATTTTTAATGGCGTTGTGCATTTCAAACTCATTCCAGGGCTTGTTAATAAAGCGGAATATCTCGCCTTTATTTATAGCATCCACAATAATGTTTACATCAGTATAACCGGTAAGTAATATGCGAACTGCGTTAGGGTACGTTTTACGGATAGACTGAAAAAATTCTACGCCTGTCATCTGCGGCATACGTTGGTCGGCAATAATGATGTGCACCGGATTTTCTTTGAGCAACTGTGCACCTTCGGCAGCAGATGTAGCAGTTAAAATATCGTAACTTCTTCTAAAGCTGGCTTTAAAGGCAGTAAGATTCCTGCTTTCGTCATCTACATATAATATTTGGATTCGTTCTTTGTTGGGCGTCATTCGTTTGTAATATTGGGTTGCTGGTAGGGTATGCTAATAACAATTTCAGTACCACATCCGGGCGCTGAAACAACAGTAATTTTTCCTTGGTGTTTTTCAATAATTTTAAAGGTAATGGACATACCAAGTCCGGTGCCTTCGCCTACTTCTTTGGTAGTAAAGAAAGGATCGAATATTTTATGCCTTACTTCTTCTGTCATGCCTAGGCCCGAGTCTTTTATACTTATTTCCATGTGCCTGTCAACAGTACGCGTACTTATAACAATATCTTCATTCCCAATGTTCTCTTTTGCTTTTATTGCCTGGATAGCATTGGTAAGAATATTCATAAACACCTGGTTGAGCTTGCTGGGATAACACTCAATATCGCCATCGGCATCAAAACATTTACTAATTTTTATGTAATCAGGTATCGTGTTTTTTAGCAGTACCAGTGTACTGTCTATGCCTTCGTGCACGTTGGCTACTTTTAGCTCACTTTCATCCAAACGGCTAAAATTGCGCAGGCTGCGCACTATTTCTGCAGTACGTTCTGCGCCCTCTTCTATACCGCCAATCAGGCTTTGAATTTCTTCTTTTATAAAATCAGGGTCAATTGCTTCCTCAAACGATTTTATTTCGTTTAGCATCGGCAACTCCTTCTTCTCTGCCGCCGTATGTAACTTCTGATAACGACTTATTAATTCAAATAAATCGCGCACATCCATTTGCAATGGCTTTACATTACTTTTTACAAAGTTAATGGGATTGTTTATCTCGTGTGCAATGCCTGCCGTAAGCTGACCTAAGGAAGCCATTTTCTCCGATTCTACCAGTTGTATCTGGGCATCTTTAAGTTCATTCAACGTTTGCTCCAGTGCCTTTGTGCGTTCGGTAATTTTTTGTTCCAGAATAATGTTTTGCTGCTGTATCAGCCATTCATTTTCTTTTGAAATGCGCAATGACTCTGCCTGCGATTGTTCTTTTTCCAGCTTATAAACATTTATTTTATCAGCCAAAGCGAAAGCCAGTAAAATTACCTCTGCCGCAAATCCTGCCTCTAATGCATCGGAGGTAAAAGCATTGATAGGTATAACCCCATAATCTTTTAAAACTACAATTGCAGCTCCCATGCATATACATATCCAGGCAAATAGAAAATATTTAGCCGGACGATAGCCCTTTTTAAGCGTAAGCAGCGCAAGCACTATAATGTACACGGCAGCAAGCAACGTACAATTTTGCATGATAATAAAGCTTTGCTGCTTTAAGTTTATAAAGAATAATACAAGCGATAAGGCAAATATGGATATGATTACATTAAATAGCTTATCAAGCTTTGGTAAGTACGATTTTGTATGCAAGAATTTCTTTGTAAATACACAGGCAGCAATGCCTCCGAGGTTGGTTAGCATCATCACGCTATTTTGTGCAAGCCATGTTGAATTTGGCCATAAGTACCTAAAGGAGTAACCAGTTAGCGAACATTGCGATAATGCCACGAGCAAAATATAAATTACATAATAAATATAGATATTATCCCGTACAGTAAAAAAGATGAAAATATTGTAAAAAAACATACAAAAGACTACCCCAAAGAAAATACCGAATAGCATATCCTTATTGGCTAACGACTGGAAAACAGATTGCATCTTGCCTACAGTCATGGGCAAAATAATTTGGGTAGAAGACTTAACTTTTAAAAAGAGCATCCTCGATTCATGCGGAGGTACCCTCAAGTTATAAACCAGGTTCTGATGTTTGTAATACCTCTTATCTAGTGACATAGAAGTACCAGCCTTTTGCACTACAAATTCTCCATTTTCATTAATTGTATAGAGTTCAGCTAAATTGATTATGGGTTGTGCAATGTCGAGTAATAGATTGCTCTCGCTGGAATTATTTAAAATGGAGAATTGTATCCAAAAAGTTGAAGATGATACTCCCAGGTTAATTACCTGTTTGTTATATTGCCTGAAGTCCTTACTTTTTATAACATCGGATAGTGTTAAAGCATTTGTTTTATCCTCCAATACAAGCACGCCCTTACCGATCTGCAAGTTTTTATTCTGATTGTACGCAAATGTGCTGACCTGCGCTTTTAAAAAAAGAGAACAAAAACAAAAAAGAATGATGGTTATGAACTTCATTGAACAGTATTTGACATTGAACTTATTGGATATTGATAATTATACAGCAACATATCTTCCTGGTGATAAAATACCATCAGGATCTATTGTATTTTTTAAAGTTTCTACAAAGGTATCATAAGCATTATTATCACTGCTATATTTACTCATTGCCAGCGTACTGCCCCGGTAGCTGAAGTAGCCCTTTTCATTCAACAAGCTGGAAACTTCAAAATAGCATTTTTCTGCCATTTCATCTTCGCCCGCAACCTCCCTATCCCAGCAAAAAGAAGCAATAACATTGATACACCGCTCTGTAGTGCACTGCAAAGAAACAGCAGGCTCAAAAGCATACTTTTTTATTACCTCTTTTATAATAGCAATTGCACTTAAAACATCTTCGCCGCTGAACGGAACAACCGGACATATCCAAATAAGACCACATTTATCCCTGTCAGGATTTAAATCTGCTGGCATGGGCGAACGCTTGCGCCAATAAGTTTGCCGTATAGCAGCATTATCGGGTATGCCGGTATATTTTTTAATCAAAAAAGAGGTAAGCGTGGGCTGTGCAAGATTTTTTTCTTTAGCATTATAGTGCTCCTGAAAAGACTTTAGTATCTCCTCTTTAGTTGTATGAGTAATAGTAAAGTCTTCTACATAATTTTTTAATCTTTCCTGCACAATCTTGTACTGAATAGCAGCATGTTCTTCATTCTCCGCTCTGATGCTTATTTCGCCGTTCCAATCGCCTACCATTTGCCCAAGCGTAGGTATAGATTGTTTTATTTGCCTCATCAGTTCGTCGGCATCTGTTTTTTCGGGGCTATACTGATTAAACGGATACTGAACAAGACTTGTAATGATACGTATATCATTGTATAGTGTAATGGTAGGACGCACGAGTCCTTCCATTGCCATTAGCTGCAACTCATCTATTACCAGTTTTAATTTTGTAATATCATTTACCTTATAAAAAATAAGGCTTAAATGGGGTGGAGTTTTCATCAGCCACAAAGTCATTTTTGTAACAATACCCATGTTCGATTGTGAAAAAAGCCCGTCTAAAGTAGGTCCTAATCCCCACCGAAACAACTTACCGGTTTTATAGTTACCATACCTTTCAAAGCTCGTAGCTATTATATCTCCATTAGGCAACAATACTTCTAAACCACATACATTACTAAACCTTTCTGCATATAGTCCTGTACCAATCCCTCTTTCCAAAGCATTTGCCAGCATGCTTGAGTTGCGATTACCGCCAGTTGAGCTAATGATGAGCTCTGAATTTTTTTCTCTTAAGAAGTCAAAAACCTGGTCGAAAGTTACGCCCGGCTCTACCGTTATATAAGCATGTTTTTCATCAAAATCAACTATCCTGTTCAATCGTTTTAATTCGATTAAAACATTATTATCGGTTACAGGCACGCGGGAGCCATATCCCCAGTTTTTTCCTCTGCTCACTGTATAAACAGGTTGTTTATACTTTTTTGCAATTAAGATACACTGCCTTAGCTCTTCTGTATTACCGGGCATCAGCACCAGTGCAATTGATGCTGATGTTTTATAATTAGTAAGTTCAGCCTCATGTATATATGATTTATCTTCTATTACATAATCTCTTCCTATCGCATTTATAAACTCATCAATCATTATTTGAAAATTCATAATAAAAAACTTTATAGTAGTAACTTAATATATAAGTGCCTTAACAGGTATATAGTTGTGCAGAGTTGTATAACACCAATAAAGGAAGTGCCTGAAAACTATTCAGTTTTTTGTTAAGTTGTTAATTCCATTTATCTTATTGCTTCTACCCCGGCCGCACATTTAGTGCAAATTATTTGTCAAAATAACTATTTATTAAGGCTATAAAGATCCATGTATGTTAATCTAAATAAGATTTTAAGGTTTAGCCTTATCTTTAATGTGCCTGCTCTTCAGATCTTCGAAATCGTACTGGATTTTGAATTCATTCTTATCTGCTGAAGCTATAGTGAGATCGTAGTGTACATTCACAAATAAGTTCTTGAACGGCGATTTCTCAGTAATATTACACTGTAAGTTAGACCTTAAATAAAGCAGCTTTTCGCGCTCCCGGGGATGTGCATCTTCTAAGGTGGCAGCATTTTCCATAACACAGGCAGTGGCAATCAGGTCGAGCTTTGGATAGTAAAATGTACCCTGGTTTCCCACTTCTACCAATGGTCTTAAACCCAGCCATTGGTTAAATCTTACTGTTGCAGGCGAGGATAAAGTAAGCAAAGCCGATAGTCCAAGTTGCTCTAAAATAACTATTGCACACCTCGAGGGAAATAAACTTCCAATACCTAATCCGGCAACTTCTCTTGAGTTCCATAGCCCCGAAGCTTCGGCAACACCATTGCGGGCATACTTACTTACAACTTCATAAATTCTGCTGTCCATATCGCCGGTAGCATCTTCCAATGGCAGGGGAGTGATGCCATCAACTGCCTGAACTCTTGCTCCCCCATACAGCTTTTCTCCATCTGCCGATTCAACAACAATTACAAATATGGAAGGATTATATAACCAATCATCCGTATTAGATGTAATGTTTTCTATACCATAAATAGATAATACTTTTCTATGGCCTTGTATATACCTCCTGCATGTCTCGGGTTCTTCTGTTGCCCTAAAGGCTCTGATGCGTATATCTGTTACAGTTTCCATTTGTAGGATTAAATCGCAGAATAAATTTAGCTTAAAATTCAACTTATTGCCTCTACAGGCTTACAAAACAATAGTGTAACAACTAAATTTGTAAGTCTTAAGCAACAAAATGCAATATTAGTTCAGCAGTAAATATTAAAACAAAAAAAGACCTCTAACAACAACAGAGCTTAATCAAATTTTAATTATCCAATATTCTTTCAAAACACATTTTCTTATGATTAATGTATTGTACATAGATGATGAGCGGCATAATCTTATTGCCTTCAAAGCATCTTTTCGCAGGCTATTTAATGTATACGTTTGCGAGTCGGCCGAAGAAGGCAGACAAATTATTGAACGGGAAACTATTCATGTTATTCTTAGTGATCAGCGCATGCCCAGGATGACCGGCATAGAATTCTTTGAATCCATTATAGAAGAATTCCCCGATCCAATACGTATATTAATAACCGGCTATACCGATATTTCTGCGGTAGTGGATGCTATCAACCGAGGCCAGGTGTACAAATACCTTACCAAGCCCTGGCACGAAGAAGAAATACGCATTTTCATAGAAAAGGCATACGAAGTATATATGTTGCGCAAAGAAAACCGCGACCTTACCGGCAGGTTAATAGATGCCAATCACAAGCTGGAATTTTTGGCAAGACAGGCATTACTGTCATAAATTCATCATATATTGTCGGCATAACCAGCCATTTCTGCACTGCAGAAGCTTTGGAATTATCTTTGCAAACTCATTAACTATTAAATAATTTCAATTATGGCTTTAGAATTAACTGATTCCAATTTTCAGACACAGGTGCTGGAAAGCGATAAATTAACAGTGGTGGATTTTTGGGCAGAATGGTGTGGTCCCTGCCGCGCAATTGGTCCCGTTATCGAAGAACTCTCAAAAGAATATGACGGTCGCATAAACGTGGGTAAGGTAAATGTAGATCAAAACCCCGACCTCAGCGTTAACTATGGCATTACTTCTATACCGGCTATTTTATTTATAAAAGGCGGAAAAGTAGTAGATAAGCAAATAGGCGCTGTACCTAAATCGGTATTGGACAAAAAAATTGCAGCTCATTTATAGTTGTTGTACTGGATTAATCGTTAAAAAGCAGGAGTAATTAACTCCTGCTTTTTTATTTTTAATTGTTAATTATACACTTCAACCCTTAACATTTACCTAATTGTTCTCGTTTACTGTTTTTTTACATTTAACTCATTATTCAAAAACATTAACTGCTTTAACGTAAGATAAACAGTATAAAATAATGTTGCAAAAACAATGGTAAAAGCTCATAACTGTATATTGTGATGCGGATTGATGATGCTGCGTGCCGATGCTTTAAAAAGTGTTTGAGGCTGTGCTACAACATCCCAGCTATTAAACCGCCAGTACCTGCCAACATATACGCCATACCCGCATAGCAATGCAAACAACACACACGAAAGCTGCACTATCTTTGGCCGGATATACAAGCGCAAGAACTGTTCAACCTGCATCAGAGATATAATACCGAGCATCAACCCGTTCCATGCCCCGGAGACTACCAATATCAGATCGTACCATTGTGGCACCGGCTGTCTTTCCTGAAAGTGAAAAACATCGGTGATTAAGTAAGGTGCATTTGGAAAAAACAAGAGCCAGCCGGCTATTAGCAGCCAGCCTTTAATATTGTTCTGAGCATGTTTAAGCCTGCGCGAAAACAAGTAAGGCAGGATGGCTAAAAATAAATTCCACGGATAAAAGAAATAAGTAAAATCGCCTGTAAACAGGAATCTTGCAACTAATAAGCCTAAGGTAAAACCAATAGAAATAAGTAATATTCTTTCTAATGGTGTTAATTGCCTGAACATAATACAATGATTTTAGGAATATAAATAAAACAGCCAATAGCTATACTCATTACCGATACCCACAGCACTGCACCTGCAGCTATATCTTTTACTATTTTTATGGCAGGATGATAGTCTCCATGCACTACATCACACAGTTTTTCCAAAGCACTGTTCATCATCTCCAGCGAGAGCACAGCGCCTATACACAATAAAATACAAATCCATTGTGCAGGGCTAATCGTTAGCAGCCAGCCACCGCCAATAGCCATTGCAGCAGCTAAACATTGAACTTTGCCATTCCGCTCGTGCAGGAAGAAATACCACAAGCCATTAAATGCATGTTTGAATGCACTAAAAATTGTTTGTCTTTTGTACATGATTAAAATAACATAAGATTGTCAACAACAACTTAATTCATAACCGATTTTAAGTAAGTGGAAAGGTTACCGATCCGTTTTATACCCGCAGGTTTAGCAGTATTAATAACTGGCTTCATGCCTAACTTACCCAATGTTTTCTTATACTTCAGTTTCATTTTGCGTAGGTATTGGTTAAAGTTATTTCCACCAGCTTTAAATACCTTTTTATGCGCCATCCATACAATAAAAATCGTAGCGAAATAAAATAACTTATAAAACTGCCTGCGCAACCATTTCATACCAATTGATTTGCTGTTATAAATAATATTCATACGCTCCACCTGAAAGTCTATATGAAAGGCTTCATCAATCAATATATCGGTGCATACTTGCCTTAGCAGCGGACAGTTAGCAGCATCCTTCAGGCACTGATAAAACACTTGCGCAACGCTCTCTACTGTTATTACTGCCAGCGTCCACCATTCCATACTAAGATTAATATGACGAATTGTTCTAAACAAAGTATCACCCCAGTTGCGCGCTATCCGCTGCTCACCAATAATATCTAAATATTTACCCAGATTATTACCATGCTTTTGTTCTTCTTTTATAAATAAAGCAATAGCATCTATATAAGAAGGTTCACCAATAGCGGTTGCATATTTTGTGGCGGCACAAAGCAACTGGCTGCCATCAGATGTTTCACCTAATTGCCAGGCTTGCAATGAATGAAGAATAGCTTTTTTTTCTGCTGCAGTGATACATGGAGCAGTGCTCCAGTTGATGCGCTGCTTTGTACTATTTTGGGTAAAATGCAATACCCACTTGTAACTTGTGTTCATGGTAGATGGTATGGATTGATGATTTGAAGTATGATAAAAATGCCTGCTGAAACTATACGTCATAATTGTTTATTTTATATTCTTTTGAACAAGCCAGTGCATTGCTATGATTCCACATCCAACCGCCCAGAAGAGGATAATCATTGTAATTAACCGGATTTCGAAGTTTTCTGCCACATGCAACGAGCGGGTAACTACTACAAAAGCGATATCAGGCATAGTAGTGTATGCTGCTATATCAGTTGATTCTGTATCAGTTGGGCGCTTCCCGGTCACTGCACTTTCAGTACAATACTTTGCATTATTCAAAACATGTTCTGTGCTGTGTGGTGCTTTGCCCTTAATAGTGCCGCCGGAATAAATAAGCTGGCCATTCTGGTTATACAACTGCCTGAAAGTGCCAGAACTTTGTTGTGCATCCACACCACTGTCCGAAATAAAATAGTAAGTACGGCTATACTTAATGCCATTAGGAGTATTTCGCGCCAGCTCTGTTTGCGGGTTACGGGCAGCAGTGCGGTATGTTTGCTGCACAGCAGCATATATCAGCAATACAATTAATCCAAACAGCACTGCTGTAGCAAGATGGGTGATGATATATGATTTCATATAATGGCTGATTTAAACTCCGGTAAAACGAACAATAAAACATGCCTTTTTGTTTACACGGCTGGCGCTGTAAGCTGATTACTGTCTTGTACAAGAGCAGGTCTGTACCAGTTGATTTTCCGGCTGGCATACATTACAATGGCTAACACTACAAACAGGGCAATGCTACCTACCAGCAGTGCAGTATCTTCCAAACTGATTAATACATAAATGAAGGCATATAATCCTGCAAGAATGCCAAAGAAAATACCCGCTGTTTTCCAACTTTTGAAATGGCTTTTTGTATAAAGCGCAATGAGTACTACAGTAGCAGATGCCGCTATGAAATACGCATGGCTAAACAGGATGAACTCGCTGATAGAAACTAATAAGGAATAAAAAATCACCAGGGCAAGTCCCACCAAAACATATTGCACCGGGTGCACCGGCTGGCGCTGCAGCAGTTCAATAATAAAGAATAAGGCAAACGTAAGCCCGATAATAAGGATAGCATATTTCACACTCCGCATGGTCTTGGCATACTGGTCGGCAGGCTGCACAAGGCTCACGCCAAAAGCAAGGTCATCATACGGTTTAATAGCTTTACCCAGCAGTACATTGGTAAACGGAAGGTTGGCGCTGTTGAAGCTCCAGCGGGCATTGAACCCTGTATTATTGTTTCCGGCATTTTTATCTACCGGTATTACACTGCCATCAAAAGAAGGATTTTGCCATGGTGAGGCTACTTCAAAATTGCTGTTGGTACTAAGTGGTATAAAATGAAGTTGTTTGCTGCCTTTTATGTGTAAAGACATGCTGAAAGGAGTGTTGCTGGCAAGGTCTCCTGCATTAAGTGCAAGCGGTGCTGCCAGTCCATTCGTATCAAGACTTACGGGCAAACCTGGTGTCATCACCACATCTGTATTGCCTACGCGGGCAGTTACCTGCTGCTCAATACCTTTAAAATCACTGATACCTACACACAACTGCGCTTCACTTAGCAAAAGTTTAGCTGCATCTATCTCTTTAGGCAGCGAAAAATGAAAATTACCACTTATATCAATCCCGCTTCTGTATAATAATACATTATAAATGGAGCGGGCTCTTTCCACAGGCAGTACATTACTCTTTACATTCAGGTTATCAGGCAATAGTATTAAGTTGCGTTTACTGTTTTCGGATATTGAATCTGTATAATAAGGTATTACTATATAAGGTGTAGTAATTGTTTGTGCCGAAGCCCATTTGCTGCTTACTTCTTTTACAATTGTTTCTTGTCTTTTCTGCCGTTCGGTTATAAGGTTTTGAATAAAAGAAACGGGTATCAGCATCAGCAATATCAGTGCTGCTGTAACGCCGGCTTTAATAAGAATTTTGTTCTGCACACTTTGTGCTGTAGGTTTAGTTTCCAGAACTGTTTGTCCGTACTGTTCCATGTTGATTGTATTTGGTTGAATAGATGAATAAGTTGGCGGTGATGTATAAATATCTTGCGAGAAATAACTGCTGATTGCTTTGCGGTTTAGGTAAATGGCTGCAATAGAGGCGGCGAATAGCACTCCGGAGATAGCGCCAAGTGCTTCAAAGAATTGCTGCCAGTTATAGCTATTGTTATAAGCGTTTAGTTCGGAGCAAGCCGGCAAAAATGCATATCCAAGTGTGATGAGAAAACAGGTAACAGCCAGCAGTGTAAACTTTTGCTGCAAGCTTATCGTTCTCTGCATGATAGGTTTTACAACCTTGTATAAAACGAGATAAGCCGGTAAACTGCCTGCACAAGCAACTACAAACCCAAGTGTGATAAATATCACTGCTACCTGTAGCTCGCCGTTGAATAAAGAGTAAATGAAAGCGCCTGCTGCAAATACTGCTGCTGTACTCAGCCACAGTCTTGTAGCAATATTCGAGTCGGTGTATTTTGTTGTATTCATAATTTTAAAAAGTGCTTTGTATTACAAAGTATAAGTACAAAAAAATTATCCTAACAATTTGATCATTTTTTCAAGCGCACTGATGTGCTCTTTGAAAGCTTTTTCACCAGCTTTCGTTACGGTATAAGTTGTATTAGTCTTACGTCCGATAAAGTTTTTACTCGTCTTGATATATCCGTTTTCCTCCAGTGTTTTTAAATGACTGGCCAGGTTGCCATCGGTTACTTCCATCAATTCTTTTAAAGCATTATAATTCACCTCCTCATTCACCATTAAGGCACTCATAATGCCCAGGCGAATACGGCTGTCAAACACTTTATTTAATTTCTCAATAGGATTCTTCATGCGTTCTTGTATTAACTGCTTCAGCTTCTTTCGTACTTCCACCACATAAAAGCACCATATACTATATGCAATACGCCAAAGCCCAATGCCCAAAACAACAAGCCATTTCCCATCACCTGGAGGCTAATGATGCCTAATAATATTTGTGCATATCCCAAATATCTTACTTCGGCAAGCGTGTACTTACTGGCATTTAGCAAACCTAAGCCGTAAAAAATAAGACAGCCCGGCGCCACCAGTCCATAGTTGCCAATATCAATTAGTTTCAACAAAAAAATACCACCTACAATCATGGGGATGCTTACATTAATGAGCAACCGCTTGGCAGTAGTACCCCAGATAGGCGTGTTGGTCTTTCGGCTGCGCAAATAAGTAAATAGAAATCCAAGCACCAAAGCTGCGATCAAAACACCAAGTGCTATCTGAATTAATGTATTGCCCAGGTACGTTTGTAAATCAGCACCGCTATCTAAACTGGTACGCCGCAACTCCCGCACTTCATGCGTATTGCTATATCGCGCGCTGCTCTCTATTACACCATTGGCAAGCCAGGCGCCCACCAACGCGCAAACGCCTGCTGCAATACCGCTTAACCCACTCAGGCTAATAAAACGGCTGCTGCGTTCCATCATTCTTTTTATATCTTTCAGCGTATCTAAATGCTGCAATTGTTCATCCATAAAAAGCACTTTGAATTACAAAGTAAATCATCCCGATTTATTCTGCCAAATAAATTTGTAAAAGCAGATGGTATTTTATTATTCCATACATTATTGTGTTTAAAAATGCCCTTTTGATCCCATACAACTTAATTTTATCAAAGGCTGTTTTGCTATGCTGAGGCACGAAACACGTGCGAATGGTTGATTACTTATTGCTTATGTAAAGAGTTATTTTCCTTTAATCCACATATGTTTCCTTCGTCAGCATAACAAATGCAAAGAGTAATTGTCTATGATAAAGCCAATAGATTAGAATATCAATGGGTTAACCCTAATCATCTCTAAACATCCTTACACTTTACAGCCAAAGAATATTTTTAGCTTCAACGCGCTATCAATTTGCCACTTATTTATACATATTTTACAGCAAAAAAGTGATAAAAAAAATATCTTCTTTTTCACAATAAATACCCATTATTAAAAGCACTTTTGTGCAAAACATCTTACCCGATTTGCCCGGTATATCGCTAAATTGCAGGCGGATTATGGAGAAGTTTATCGTATCGGCACGCAAGTATCGCCCGCAAACGTTTAGCACCGTTGTAGGGCAGCAGCACATCACTACTACGCTTAAGAATGCAATTAACAATCACCAGTTAGCACATGCATTTCTTTTTTGCGGACCGCGTGGTGTAGGCAAAACTACCTGCGCGCGTATTCTTGCCAAAACCATCAACTGCGAAAATCTGCAGCCCGATGGTGAAGCGTGTAATCAATGCCAATCCTGCCGCAGCTTCAACGAAGGCACTTCACTCAACATTCACGAGCTGGATGCTGCGAGCAACAACTCGGTAGATGACATACGCGCCTTGGTGGAGCAGGTGCGTTTTGCACCACAAGCGGGCAAATACAAAGTATATATCGTAGATGAAGTGCACATGCTGAGTGCAAGCGCGTTCAATGCCTTTCTTAAAACACTGGAAGAGCCACCGCCGTATGCCATTTTTATTTTGGCAACAACAGAAAAGCATAAGATACTTCCCACCATTTTATCGCGCTGCCAGATATTTGATTTTAAACGGATTACCATTAACGATACCGTTGAACATTTAGAAGAAATTGCAGGTAAAGAACGTATTGATACCGAAAAAGCTGCATTGCAGCTGATAGCCCAGAAAAGTGAAGGTTGTATGCGTGATGCGCTGAGCATTCTGGATAAAATTGTCTCTTTTACCAATGGCGAAGTAACCTACCAAAACACGCTGGAGCACCTGAATATTTTAGATGAAGACTACTATTTCAAACTGCTGAACAGCCTGTTACAACAAGACCTCGCAACGGCAATGCTGTTGTATGATGAAATAAACCGTAAAGGTTTTGAAGGTGATATGGTGTTAAATGGCTTTGCGATGTTTTTGCGTAATGTACTCGTGTGCAAAGATGCTAAAGCGGCGCCTTTGCTCGATGTGGTGGAAGGTATGCAACAGCGGTATATAGAGGCTGCCAACAGCGTTAGTGCTTCTTTTTTGGTGAGTGCATTGAATATTTTGAATGAAGCCGAAATAAACTACAAAATGGCGCGCAACAAGCGTCTGCATGTAGAAATGGCGATCATTAAACTTAATTTTTTACAACAGGCCTTAGATCTTTCGATAGAAAATAATGAAATAGTAAAAAAAAAGCGGGTTGATGCGCCGGTAGCACTAAAAGTACAACCTATACAACCTTTTCAGCCCAAAGCAGCACCTGCTGCAAAACCAAAAGCAGTTAATAATACTAATAATGGCGAACAAGTTACTGCGAATGGGCACACGGCAAAGCCGATGCAACCATCCGTAAATGGTAAGCAGGTAAATATGCCGGTGCAGGAAACGGCTGAGCTCCAGGCTACTTCCAAATTGTTTATACAACAGGATGTTGCACCAAAGCCGTCAACAGTTGTAACTGCTGTAAAAAAAGCTGCTGTTGCTTACAGCACCACTACCGCTATTGCCACACATCCCAAAACAAAGCGGAGCTTATTGGAAGCACTGCGTGATAAATATGGCGACCAATATAATATAGAAGAAGTAAAGGAAGCCGAACCGCTGGAAATGCAAAAGCTGCAGGAATGCTGGAACAGCTTTGCCAAAAAGCTGGAAGAACAACAAAAGCACTCTGCTGCCAATACTTTTAAAATTGCCAGGCTGGAGATTGAGCATGAAACAAAATTTATTATTACAGTGAATGCTATTACCCAGCAAAGGTTTATAGAGCAGGAGCGTATGATGTTGGCAGATTGTATTCAGCAGTCGTTTAACAATCGCGCTATTCAGTTTCAGATTGTAGTATCGGATGATGTTGATACCAATCAAGAAATTTCACCTTTCCTTACTATGAACAGCCGCGAGCGCTTTGAGTACATTGCTTCGCAGTACCCGTTAGTGCGCGAATTGAAAGAACGGTTAAAGCTGGATATAGATTCTATTTAAAACCGCAAAGGCAAAAGACGCTAAGTTTCTGAACCGGGATTTTGTATGATTTTCTTTTGTCAACTGCATTAGTGAGGTGGGGATTACGTTGATGCTTAGCCAATAATAAATTCTAAATTAAACTCAAAGATTTCGAAACTTTTAATCCGGAACCTTTTAATTTATCCTCTTATAAAATTCTCCGGCTACTTCGCACCTTCGCGGTCCAAAAAACAAAAGTCTCAGCGCTTGCGCGCGAGACTTTATATTATAAGTTGTATAAAGAAACTAACTACGAATTCAATTCTTTAGACTCTTCGTAACTCTTTATTTTATTATACAAGGTTTTACGGTCTATTTTTAAAATTTCTGCTGCTTTCGATTTGTTGTTGTTTACTTCCTTCAGCAGGTTCATAATGGTTTCATATTCTGCTTTGGCTGCCGCATCTTTCAAATCTATTTCTTTGCCCGAAGCAGCAGCGTTGGAAATGGTGTTAGGTTGCACGGCCGTTGTGGGGTTGTCGGTATGCTTTGCAAAAATATTGGTGTTGGTAATCTCCCAGGGCAAGGTTTTCGCGGTAATTCTATTGCCCGTAGTAAGTAACACTGCACGGCGCACTACATTTCTAAACTCGCGCAGATTGCCCGGCCAAGAGTAATTAAGGAACATATTCATTACATCCTCATCAAAACCCTCTATATTTTTGTGCAGTTCCTCATTGGTTTTATCCAAAAAGAATTGAGCAAACAAGGGAATATCCTGCCTGCGCTGGCGCAATGGGGGCAGATTGATGGAAAACTCATTGAAGCGATGATACAAATCTTCGCGGAACTTGCCTTTATGGTATGCCTCCTGCAGGTTTTCGTTGCTGGCTACAATAATACGGATGTCCAGATCCATTTCTTTGGTGCCGCCCACGCGCTTAAATTTACGCTCCTGTATTACGCGCAATAAGGTAGCCTGTATATCCAGTCCGAGATTGGCCACTTCATCCAAAAATAAAGTACCGCCGTTTGCCATTTCAAAATGACCTTCTTTATCGGCAAGGGCGCCGGTAAAAGCACCTTTTACATGTCCGAACATTTCGCTGCCGGCCAGTTCTTTACTCAGCGTGCCGCAGTCCATAGCAATAAACGGCTTGTTCCGGCGATCGCTGTAGTGGTGAATGGTTTTGGCAATTACTTCTTTACCTGTACCGCTTTCGCCATACAGGATAATACTATAATTGGTGGGTGCAATAATTTCTATCTGGCGGTATAGTTCTTTGGTAGATTCCGATTCACCTATCAAATATTCGCCGTTCGATTTAAAAGTAGTTTTTTTAGCAGATGTACCAGAGGCTGTACTGCCGGCACTGGCTGCTGACGGTGCAACAACCGATGACTTAACAGGAGCCTGAGCACTTTTTAAAGCAGAGGAAATAACATTCAGTACTTCAGCTGGTATCAGTGGCTTGGTAATATAATCGTAAGCACCCAACTTAATTACTTCAACAGCCGTTTTGATGTCGGAATAGCCGGTAATAATGAGTACCACGGCCTGCGGATTAATAGTTTTGAGCTCGCCCAGCACATCGCGGCCATCTTTGTCGCCCAGGCGATAATCGCACAGCACAACATCAAAGTTCGACTCTTTAAACTTAGCAATACCTTTGCTGCCCGTATAAGCCACCTCGGTTTCGTACCCTTCTTTATTAAGAAACCGGCTTAATAAGGTGCAAATGTCTATATCATCATCAATTATTAAAATTCTTTTCTTCATACAACCTCGCTCTATTTGCGCTTTTTTAACATTGAAACTCAATATTAAGCAAAAGCAGATAAATTATCTAATATCAGAACTTAATTTTTTTAATACTACACAATAACGGAATTATCAAGCAGGGAAAGCAATAAGACTAAGCAGAAACTCTTACGGCACAAAAGTATAGAACTAAGGCACATTTGAGGAAATTTTTATACAAATTAATACAAAAATTTTTCTGGTTCCACCTCGCATACCCCTATTAAAGAATTTGGTTATGAACATATTAACATTTTGCAAGTAAAATGGCAAAAAAATTGAGCTAACAGTAATCATGAACAAAATCGAAAAGCGTGGATTTAAATAAAATAAGTGGGGAGAAGGTATTGATTGTGGATGACGAAATTGATATTTGTTATTTGCTCAGCGGTATTTTAAGACAAAAAAAATTGCGCACTTCATATGTAAACAATCTTGCAGATGCGCACAGTGTTTTAAAAGAAGAAACACCCTTTATTATCTTTTTGGATAACAATCTCCCCGACGGAAAAGGTGTTGATTTTATTGGTACCATCAAAAAGCTGTATCCTGCCACCAAAGTGGTAATGATTACTGCATTTGATACTTATTCAGACAGGAGTAAGGCGTACGAAGAAGGTGTGGATTTCTTTATTGGCAAACCCTTTACCCGCGACATAATAGATAAAACCCTTGAAAGGCTGATGTATCCCAGTATGGCAGGTAGTAATAACCAGGCGTAAAGCCCTGTTTCATTTACCCTATTATTTTTTGTTGCTGCAATTTTGCAGTCAACAGCTTTTTGCGCCCTATCTTCACGCCATGAATTTTGATGTGCAGCAATTATTGCGCGATAATATCCGCCGGCTTACCCCATATTCTTCGGCGCGCGATGAATTTACAGGTCAGGCATTGATTAATTTGGATGCTAACGAAAATAGTCTTGGCTCGCCACTTACTAAGTGGTATAACCGTTACCCCGATCCGCATCAGCATCTCGTAAAAGAAGCTATCAGCAATATAAAAGGTGTATCTGCCCAAAACATATTTATAGGCAACGGCAGCGATGAGTGTATTGACCTTTTGTACCGTTGCTTTTGCAACCCTGCAAAAGACAACGTGATTATTTGTCCGCCTACCTATGGCATGTACGAAGTAAGTGCCAACATCAACGATGTAGAAATACGCAAAGCACCGTTGCTGGATGATTTCCAATTGAATTTGGCACATATCGAAACCTTGATTGATGAGCATACTAAAATCATCTGGATCTGCTCGCCCAACAATCCAACCGGCAATTCCATCAACCGGCAGGACATAGAAATGGTGCTCAATAATTTCAATGGCATTGTGGTAATAGATGAAGCTTATATCAACTTTTCAAGACAAAAATCTTTCGTGCAGGAACTGCCCGAATATCCCAACCTGGTAGTGCTGCAAACATTTAGCAAAGCATGGGGGTTGGCCGGACTGCGGCTGGGGCTGGCATTTGCTGCTGCCGATATTATTCAGGTAATGAATAAAGTAAAACCACCTTACAATATCAGTCAGGTAGCCCAGGAACTGGTACTACAGGCACTGAAAGAAGTAGAACAGGTAAATGATATGATTACCGAGCTGGTTAGTATGCGCGATGCCCTAAGTGAAGTGCTGGCACAAATGCCTGTTGCAGAAAAAGTATATCCTTCGGATGCTAACTTTATTCTTGTAAAAATAAAAGAAGCAAGGAAGGTGTATGAGTTTCTGCTTTCTAAAAGTATTGTAGTGCGCGACAGGAGCAATGTATTGCTGTGCAATGATTGCCTGCGCATTACCATTGGTACCGAACAGGAAAATACTGCCCTTGTGGATGCCCTGATTGAATGGATGAACAGGAACAAACAATAATGCTTATATACTATGAAAACATCATTAGCTACAGCAGTATGTTTTTGTGCAATGGCAATCGGTACCATTGCCTGCAAAAACTCCTCTTCTAATCCTGAAACAGAATCTACTTCTTCTGCTGCTCAGCAATCAGCATCCAATAACAAAGCCGGAGACAGTGCCACACTTACGCTGCCCGCTGGCTTTTCGGCTGCAACGGTCGCAGAAAACCTCAGTGGCCCAAGACATCTTGTTGTTACACCGCAAAACGACATTTATGTAAAGCTGAGCGACGCCAAAAACGGTAAAGGCATTGTTATTCTGCATGTAGATGGTAATGGCAAGGCCACAACCACGGGCGGTTTTGGCGATTATGGCGGTACTGGTATCACCATCAAAAACGGCTATTTATACGCTTCTTCTAATGATGATGTGTATCGCTATAAGCTTGATGCCAACAATAGGGTAATAAATGAGAATCAGCCGGAGAAAATTGCAACCGGATTAACCAACAAAGGCATGCACAATTCCAAATCCCTTGTGCTGGACAATGCCGGAAATATCTATGTAAATATTGGTGCACCTTCTAACGTGTGTGCCGAGCAAGGCAATGATAAAAAAGGTATGCAACCCTGCCCTATTTTGGAGACGGCAGGAGGCATCTGGATGTTTAAGGCTGATAAGCAGGCTCAAAAACAGAATGATGGCGTACATTATGCTACCGGCTTGCGCAATGTGGTTGGGATGGATTGGAATAATGTAACCAACAGTTTGTTTGTAATGCAGCACGGGCGCGATAACCTGCACAATGCGTCTCCGCAAAATTATACAGAACAGCAAAGCGCAGAGCTTCCTGCGGAGTGCATGTACGAGTTGCATCAAGGCGCTAATGCAGGATGGCCATATATGTATTACGACCAAAACCAGCATAAAAAATTGGTAAATCCTGAATATGGGGGTGATGGCAAAAAAGAAGCGGACGCCAGCTATATAGACCCGGTAGTTGCTTTTCCTGGTCATATGGCGCCCGATGGCTTGCTGTTTTATACCGGCAATATGTTTCCGGAGAAATATAAAAATGGTGCTTTCATCGCTTTTCATGGCTCGTGGAATAGAGCACCCGAACCGCAGAAAGGTTATTTAGTTGCATTTGTGCCGTTTAATAATGGCAAGCCAAGCGGCAACTGGGAAATATTTGCTGATGGTTTTACCGGAGGGCAGGAATTTATGCAACCCGGCAAAGCCAGGCATCGTCCGTGTGGTTTGGCACAAGGTCCTGATGGCTCGCTGTACGTAAGCGATGATGCGGGCGGAACCATTTACAGAATAACCTATCATCAATAAAATTAATAACGCCGTTTTAAACTGCGGCGCTTTGAATAAGTTTTATACGCATGTCTAAACATTTTTTAATCCTTTTATTGTTGGGCTGCACTTCGGCATTTGCCCAAACAAAACAAACAACCACGGCCACCGGCAAGCAATTGTATGCACAATATTGCCTTACCTGCCACCAGGAAGATGGCGAAGGCGTTCCTAATATGAACCCGCCACTTACTCAAACGTCCTATGTGCTGGGTGATAAAAAGAAACTGATAGCCTGGGTGCTTAAAGGCTCTGGCAACGAAAAAGTGCCTATTGATGGTAATACCTACAGCAACAATATGCCGCCGCAAAGTGCCCTGAAAGATGATGAAATAGCCAAAATACTTACATACATACGCAGCAATTTTGGCAACAAAGCCAGCGCGGTATCTACTGCAGAGGTAAAAGCAGCGCGGGAAACAGTTAAGTAGTTTCTTTAAATAATTCATTCTTATTTTGCAGGCGATTGTACACCACACAATCGCCTCTTGTATTGTATGAAAAAAGTATTATTTATAGATCGCGATGGCACGCTGATAAAAGAAGCACCGCCTACTTACCAGATAGATAGTTTTAACAAGCTGGAATTTTATCCGCATGTGTTTGAATACATGCGCCGCATTGCTACGGAGTTTGATTATGAACTGGTGATGGTCAGCAACCAGGATGGACTTGGTACATCTTCTTTCCCCGAAGACACTTTTTATCCGGTGCAACATTTTGTAGTAAAAAGCTTTGAAAATGAAGGGGTACGTTTTGCGGATTTTTACTTTGACAGAACCTTTGCAATAGACAATGCACCTACCCGCAAGCCCAATACCGGCATGCTTACCCCTTATCTAAATAATGAAGCGTATGACATTGCCAATAGCTATGTAATTGGCGATAGAATAACCGATGTGCAACTGGCTAAAAACTTAGGTTGCAAAGCCATTTGGCTGAACAATGATCCTGACCTTGGCGGCGCAGAAATACAGGATTCACGTAAGGAATTAGATAATGTGATTGCATTAGAAACGCAGCAATGGCAAGCTATTTACGAGTATTTAAAATTAGGCAATCGTGCTGTAGAGCATGTACGCAATACCAATGAAACTAAAATCACCATCAGGCTTAACATAGATGGCTCCGGCAAAGCAGATATACACACCGGCTTGGGCTTTTTCGATCACATGCTGGAGCAAATTGCAAGGCATGGCAAGATGGATGTATCTGTACACACCAGCGGTGATTTGCACATAGACGAACACCACACTATTGAAGATACCGGTATTGCTTTGGGCGAAGCTTTTGCAAAAGCATTAGCTAATAAAGTAGGCATGGAGCGCTACGGTTTCGCCCTGCCAATGGACGAGGCGGAAGCTAAAGTGTTGATTGATTTTGGCGGGCGCAACTGGATCGTATGGAATGCCGACTTTAAAAGGGAAAAGGTAGGTGAAATGCCCACCGAAATGTTTTTTCATTTCTTCAAATCATTCTCCGATGCGGCAAAATGCAACCTGAATATTGAGTGTAAAGGCGCGAATGAACACCATAAAATTGAAGCCATATTTAAAGCCTTTGCAAAAGCCATCCGCATGGCTGTAAAGCGCGATCCGTTGAGTAATTATTTGCCAAGCACTAAAGGTGTCTTGTAGCTTGGTTTAGCCACAAAGGAGTACAAAGGTTTTTATAAAATATATAAACACTTTCATAAACAAAAGGCTCTAAACTTTCTCAAGTATGGAGCCTTTTTATTCTTTGCGTCTTCGCGCCTTCGCGGTTCAAATTTGCTAATAGCCTCTATATGTTTCCCGATATAAGAATTGAATTTTAAAAATTTCTTCATCAGTTCAATCAGTCCCTTTTATCAGGAAAAATCACGATTAAAAAAGACTATTTAACACCTGCTTATTAACCACTACCGGATATTTCTTTTTCAATTCATCAATCCACTTAGCTTCTACCTCCTGCTGGTAATCGTTTATTACCAACCCGCGCGCGTCATCAAAACTACGCGGCTCTGGTTGTGTATGTACTTTAGTGATATATATAAACGTGTATCCATCCTGCGAATCGTTTTGCTGCGGTGCGGAAATATAACTCTGCTGCAAACCGGTAGTATTTTTCAGGGGCAACTGGTCTCTCTCAAAACGGCTGCTGTCTGCCTGCACGAGACTGCCATAACTATCCACTATTAAACGCCAGTTTGCAGGAGCCGATTTTATTTTATCTGCCACTTCATCTGCTATTGCTTTGCTGCCTGCACTTATTACCACTGCATCGGCACCGGGTGCCCATAGGTATTTTTCTTTATGTGCATTATAATATTGCAACAGCCCTGCACTATCCTGAGAAGCCTTTGTCCATACGTGTTTATCCATTGCTGCAAACAAGAGGTTGGCATTATTAAACTCATCCAACTGCGGCTTTATACCGGCATCAAAATCCTCTATATGTTTTTTGTAATAGTCAGTTGTTGCGTAGTTCACAAATCCTTTCATCATCTCCGGGTATGATGCTTTTATTGTTTGCTGTTGCAGGTATTGCAGCCAATCGGTAACCGTAATTTTTTGTTTGGTGAAAGAAAATAAAACCGTGTTTTTATGTATGTTTTTGAATGTAGCTAATGAGCCGTTATTGAGTGCACTATCAGTGTATTGCCACAGCGCAGTAGTGTTGTAGGCTGCCGGTTTGTAGCCGGTCAATGTTTGCCAATGCTGCACCAGTTTTTGCTTTGCCAGTTGCAGCCGGTCACCTTCTTCTACTTGTTGTTGCAATATACCTTTTGAAGCCAGATCGTTCGCATTAATAGCCGGCGGAATTTTTTGAACCAGTTTGATAATATTGTATCCATAATCGGTTAAGAAAGGCTTGGATACATCCCCTTCTTTTTGCAGGGCAAATACTTCTTTTTCAAACTCCGGATTGTATTGTCCTACACTTACTTCTATATCTGTTTTACCAAATTGCTGCTGGCTGCTGTACTGGCTTTGCATAGCCGTAAAAGAAGCACCATTTTGTATTAACAGATAAACCGAATCGGCGGTGCGTGCAACGGCTGCTTTTTCTGCATCAGAGAATGTGTTGGGCACTGCAAATAAAATTTGTTGTATTCTTCTTCGGCCTAATGCAGGTCTTTCTTTTTTAAGTATAAAAATATGATAGCCTGCAATGCTGTGATAAGGTGCCGTAAAACCGTCGGGCTTCAATGCATACACCATATTCTCTACCTCATAAGGTAAAGTAAAAGCGGTAATGTAACCAATGGATGTTTCTTTGATGGTATCAGTAGCTGGCAATGTTTTACCAGCTTTCAGTGCTGCATATACTTCATTGATTTTTTTGTAAGCTGCTGCGGTGTCTTCTTTAGCAGGTATAAAAATTTGATCTAACAACAAATCCTTTTGGCTTCGCTGGTAGGCTTCTTCCACAAGGCTGTTGAGGTTAGCCTCCTTGTTCACTGCAGCATCAGCTAACTGCTTTTTAAAGTTGTCCGATTCATTGCGGTATTCATCGCTGTTATTCAGCTTTTCATCGTACGCCGCCTGCACCTTCAGTTTGTAGTTAATGTATAAATCCAGATAGTTTTGCAGAGCGGTTTTCCGGTTCACCGTATCGGCAACAGGATTTTTATTGAACGCCTCCAGAAATTCTCCTTTGCTTACCGGCTTGCCGCCATACGTAAACAAGGTTTGTGCGCGTGCCGCCATTATCATTGCTGAAAGTATTACCAGCAATAGTATTTTTCTCATACAATCCGTTATTTAGTCCCGGCTTTTGTTTGATGATTCATCACCTCATCAAACTGCAATATACTTAAGCCTTTGGCAATAATGCGCTTATCTTTATCCAACAGGTACATCGTAGGCGTTTGAAATACATCGTATAATTGGCGGTAGTTAGGGCGGTTGGCTTGTTCATCTGCTGTTTTGGCTTCTTTGGTTTGATATACATGCGTCCATGTATCCAGGTGGTGTTCGTTGATAAAGTTTTTCCACTCCTGCACTGCTGCATCCGAGGTGTTTACAGCATACACCTTTACACCGGCTGCCTTCCATTTGGCTTCATAAATACTATCCACACGCGGCACCTCCGTTTTGCAATGACTACAATTAGGATCCCAAAAAACCACAAACGTAAACGGCGCCTGCAGGTCGTATAGCGAATGAATTTTGCCGCTGGTATCGGTAAGGTTGAGTGCAGGTGCAGCCTCGCCCAGTTGGTTAGCCATCAGGCTGTACGCCCGATTAAAAATATACTTGCGCTGGTCGGGTTTAAGCCATGCCGTATCGCCTTTGGAATAGAAATTATCAAACAAAAACAGGAACACTTTGTCCTGCCCCATTATTTCGGGATTGATGTATTTATCGGTAAACTTTCCCAATAAATACTGAAACATATCCTTATTGGTGCGTGCCGAGAGCAGTATATAATTCACTTCTTCCTTTACACTATCCGGCTCGGGCGATACGTAGTATTTGAAATATTCATCAATCTTAGGATCAAAAAATGGTGTGTGCAGCAGACGGGCATCATCAAAAGCAAGATCATCCCAAAAGTGCTCTTTTACAAAATAAAATGCTTCCTTGCTGTTGCGGTCCATGCCAGCAGGTACTTCAGGGCGCTTCACACTCTTAAAGAACAACGCCAACATGGATGTTGGATTATTTTTGATTATTCCTTCGCGATAATCATCCAATACTTTATTTTCTCTGGCAATATCGCCCATAATTTGCGCTGAATCTAACGCATTTTTTGCATCTTTTAATTGCGCCTGCAGTTTGGTAAGCGTAGGTACGTGTTGCGCTAAAAACCGGGTATAATTTTGAAAATTTGTATTCTCTTCCGAACCGGTAAAGCTAATGTTTTCGCTATGTGCAGTATCGGCTTTTACAGTAAAATGCTGCTTGTCATCCATTAGTATTTCAAAGAGGATAGCTTTATCGGGACTTACGAGAAAATAAATGCCTTTGTCCAGCTTTTTATTTCCTTTAAATACGGCAGTTCCGTTGGCATCGGCCATGGCAGAGTCGGCTAATGTCTTGTACTTGCCATAATACGTACCCAAATACAGCCAGGTATTTTTGAAAGGCGCTACCGTAGCAGTAATATCATAACCCGGAGTAGTAGCAGCCGTTGTTTTTTGGGTAGTTTGTGCCGTTGCATTTACAATTATCATCAGCGCAACAGATGCGCACACCAAGCGTTGTATCAATGGAAATGTTTTAATGGGTAAAATTATTGCAATGCGGTATTGCGTGTTATTAATATAAATATAAAAACCAGCTCTTGCACCGAATGTACAATGGCATAAGTTGATGGAAATTACAGAACTTTGAAACGATTACTAATTTTTATTATGGGTGAACCAGTTTTAAAATGTCATACGGCAGCAGAATACCTGGCTTTTGAAAAAACATCGCAAACCAAGCATGAATTTTATAAAGGCGAGATATTCGATACGGATGGCGCGAGCTTCAAACATAATCAGATTCAAACAAACTTTGTTGGTGAAGTAAGAGCCTTTTTAAAAGGGAGACCCTGCGATGTGTTTGGCAGCGACTTACGCATTCATATTCCTTCCAATACGCTCTATACTTATCCGGATGCAATCATTATTTGTGGTAAGCCTCAACTGCCGGATGATGAATTTGATACGGTACTCAATCCTTCCGTTATTGCATAAATATTATCCCCATCAACATAATCCTATGATCGTGGTAATAATTTTATGTTGCATCGTTCCATTACTTCTTTACAGGAATATATTTTAATTGATTCGGAAAGTATTGCTGTTGAGCATTATAAGCGTAATAAAGATAACACATGGCTGTTGCAGGAATGGAAGGAAAGAACAGCTATACTAACGATTACTACTATTGGTCTTTCTTTGCCACTGGAAGAATTGTATAACGGTGTAAACCTGCCTGCTTAGTTTTTATTGTATGGTTTACCTGCACTTTATCAAAACATTTTCTTCTACTATTCACAGCCTTTGTTACTTTTAAGCATTTGACTAAATAACGATTATGGCTATAGCAAAAATATTATGGGCAGATGATGAGATTGAAAACCTGCAATCGCAACGCCTCTTTTTGGAAAGTAAAGGCTACGAAGTGCAGACCTTTACCAACGGCTTTGAGGCAATTGATTACGTAAGAGACAATGCAGTGGATGTAGTACTTTTAGATGAAAGTATGCCCGGTATTACCGGCTTAGAAACCCTGGCGAAAATAAAAGAAGTAAACCCAACCGTTCCGGTAGTAATGATTACTAAAAATGAAACGGAAAACCTGATGGACGATGCCATTGGCAGCCAGATAACCGACTATTTGATCAAGCCTGTAAACCCAAACCAGGTGTTGCTTTCGCTTAAAAAAATTATAGACAACCGCAGACTCGTTGCAGAGAAAACAACACAGCAATACCAGCAGCAGTTTCGCAATTTGTTCATGGCGCTCAACAGCAACCCTGACTATAATGAGTGGATGGACATTTATAAAAAACTCATCTACTGGGAGCTGGAAATGGAAAAGAGCGACAGCCCCGAAATGCAGGAAGTTTTTCAAACACAAAAAGGAGAGGCTAATACCGAATTTTACAAATTTATCAGTAAAAATTATACTTCGTGGATCAACAGCCGTAACGGCAATGTGCCGGTAATGAGCAATACCTTGTTTAAACAAAAGGTATTGCCGGTAATTGAGAAGGGCACGCCTACTTTTTTCATTGTTATAGACAACCTGCGGCTTGACCAATGGAAAGCCATTCAGCCCATTTTTGCCGAGAGTTTTCGCATATTGGAAGAAGATACTTTTTACAGTATTTTACCCACTGCTACACAATACAGCCGCAATGCGATACTCGCCGGCGCTATGCCGCTGGAGATTGAAAAACAATTTCCGCTGCAATGGAAAAACGATGATGAAGAAGGTGGTAAAAACATGTATGAAGAAGAGTTTTTTAAAGGGCAGTTACGCAGGTTGCGGCGCGAAGATATAAAATACAGCTATACTAAAGTTGTTCATTACAACGATAGCCAGCAATTGGTAAATAACATTCATAATATGTTGAATAATGACCTGAATATTATTATTTACAACTTTGTGGATATGCTAAGTCATGCGCGTACCGAAATGGAAGTGCTGAAAGAATTAGCAAGTGATGAGGTAAGCTACAGGAGTATTACGCGCAGCTGGTTTGAGCACAGCGCCTTGCACCAGGCATTAAAAAAAATTGCCGATAAAAAGATAAACATTGTACTAGCTACCGACCACGGCAGCGTGCGCGTAAAAACGCCTTATAAGGTAATTGGAGATAAACAAACCACTACCAATCTACGTTATAAACATGGTCGCAATTTGAATTACGATCCTAAAGATGTACTCGCTTTTCGTGATCCACGCGAGGTAGGCTTGCCCGTGCCTAATGTCAACTCCTCATTCATCTTTGCAAAGGAAGATGGCTTTTTATGTTACCCTAACAATTACAATTACTTCGTAAATTATTACAAAAATACCTTTCAACACGGCGGCATTAGTTTGGAAGAGATGATTGTGCCGGTGGTAAGGATGAGTAATAAATAGTTCTTTAACGGCTCAGGCGCGAAGGCGCATGATGAGAATAAGTATATAATAGATAAGCATATTAAAAAGGCGCCGAACTTTTTACAAGCTCAGCGCCTTTTTATTTTATCTGTACTTAGTTTCTTTGCTGTTCAAAATCTCCTTCTGCCATCTACTATCATCAGTCATTTGTCATCTTTGCTACTGTTGGTTACTCGCCATATTCGATGCATTCCACCAATCCCTGATGCTGCTGCAACCGGAATAGTCGTTATCAATATGAATGTAGTAAGTAGGAATATGGGTTTTAAACCATTGCTCCAATACCTGCATTTTCTTTTCTTCCAGCGCTTTGTTAGAAATCACGCTGTAATCATCTTTCATATTTTCCACATGTGGCTCGGTGCGGGTTTTAAAATAAACGATGCGCACGTGCTGCATTCCGCGTTCATCGGTATAGGCAATTGGTTGAGATACATCTCCGGGCTTCATATCTTTCAATTCCACAACGAGGTCCTTATCTAGCTGGTCAATAGTTACCAAAGTAGAACCCGTTTGCGGATCGGTAATGGCACCGCCGGTAAATTTGCCGTTCTCATCATCGCTGTATTTATTTACGGCTTGTGCAAAAGCTATTTTATTATTTACAATATCCGTACGAATACTGTCCAGCCTAGCTTTAGCTATATTCACCTCCGCATCCGTTACCGGCGGAATAATCAAAATGTGCCGGATGATCGCATCATCACCCGCGCGACTCACCATCTGGATGATGTGTAACCCAAACCTGCTTTTTACTACCGGCGATATTTGTCCTTCTTTCAGGCGCCATACTGCTGCCATAAATGCCGGATCCCATTGTTTATCGTTGCGGTTGATGCTGTATTGACCGCCATTCTCTTTGCTGCCGGGGTCCTGCGTGTATATACGTGCTAAATCGGCAAACTTTTTACCGCCGGTTTCTACCTGCCGTTTCAGATCGAGCAACTGGTTGCTTACATATTCCTCCACATCTTTATTTGCCTTTGGGTTCAACACTACCTGACTTACTTCCACTTTGCTCTCAAAATAAGGCAGACTGTCTTTAGGTATTTTGTCAAAATAAGCTTTTACCTCAGTTGGCGTAATCTTTACACTTTCCAGTATTTTGCTGCGCATCTGGTCGGCCATCAGGCGCTCTTTAAATGGTTCGCGGTTGTCTTCTTTAATTTGGTAAATGGTTTTACCGGCAATTTCTTCCAACGCTTCTTTACTGCCATACGACTGTATAAAGCCACGGATCTGATTGTCTAAGCGGGCATCCAGATCTTCGTCCGATATTGGCAGCGAATCTCTTTCTGCCTGCAACACCAATGCTTTTTGTATCAACTGACCTTCCAGAAAAGCGCACTCGGGGTTGGGCGGCAACTGCGCATCCTGCCCTTGCCTTTTATAATCGGCAATGGCATTCGTTATATCACTTTGTAAAATGATTTTATCGCCTACCTGTGCTATTATTTTATCGGCCACCACTTTTTGTTGCTGTGCGTGAGCAGCGGTCATTACAAGGCAAAAAGCGGGTAAGGCTATTATTATTTTCTTCATAAATACAATAAATACCGTCAAAAATAGCCAATCACTGCCGCCGCAGCGTGCAGTGATTGGCTTTTAACAAAAAATAATAGGGTAAGCTAAAGGCACCGCGAAGATTCAATGGTGGTAAGTCACACAAAGTAATTTTTGTTTCTCTTTATGAAACGGTTTGCTCTTTGTGCCTTATGGTCCAAATGATTATTTTTAAACAGCTTGCCTGTACTGCAAAAATGTTATCGCACGCCATGCATCAGTTTTTTGAGCAAAGGCGTTAAGGCATATAATAAAATACCTGCCCCACAGCACAACACTACAAACATCATAAAAAATTCGTACAAATTATGAATGGCAAAACCGGCAAACTCGGGATAAGTAGTAGCTATTTTACTGCTTTTCAGAAAAGCCAATTGGTTGGCTGTGGGCTGTACAGTGCCATTCAGCACCGCACCAAGGTCAATGCCATGCGCTGATGCTTCGGCATATTTATCACCGGTAGGTGGAAGCAAAGCACCTAAGGTGCCGGTGAGTGCATAACCAGCCGCATTGCCTAAAAACCATACACCCATCAGCAGCGAAGCAAAGCGCTTCGGCGATAATTTTGCCACGAGCGATAAACCAATAGGCGATAAACACAACTCGCCGCAGGTATGCATTAAATACAGCAATACCAGCCATATTACACTTATTTTACCGGCAGTGCCCAGGTCTTTTACCTGGAAAGCAATTAATAAGTAACCTAAGCCAATCAGCACCAAGCCTATTGCCTGCTTTACAGTGGAAATAGGTTCCATTCCTTTCTTATTTAAATAACTCCACAACAAACTGAAAGGCACCGCGAGTATCACCACAAACAAACCATTAAAAATCTGCACCATACTTGGCGGCATATTCCAGCCTAAAATATTGGTATCGGTTTGCTTATCGGCAATAAAGGTGAGCGAAGAGCCGGACTGCTCAAAAGCAGCCCAGAAAAAGATAACAAAAAACGAAACAATATACAGCACGAGAATACGCTGAGTTTCTACCTTGGTAAGCGATTTATCACTAAGAATGAACACGGCAAGGCTGATACCTGATGCATAAATAAATGGATAGATATAGGTTTCTATAGGCGATGCTGCCAACGCGGCAAAATAACCACCAATGCCGGTGCCCGCTGCCAGCGGCATCATTTCGCTATCCCATGATAAGTATTGAATAAGAAAGTAAAGCACTACCAGCAAGCCTACTAAAATATAAACGGATTGTTTGGAAAAATGCGCCTGTACTTCATCCGGTTCATCAGTTGCTGTTTTGGCGCGCCGCGCCGGCCTTGCTCCAATTGCTTTTCCCTCGGGCGTTACCACATATTTATTCTTTAAAAAATAAAAAGAAATAACACCCAAAAACATGGCAATACCTGCCGCCAGGAAGCCCCATTTAAAAGCAAACAAGTTCCTTATAAAAGAAACATCTCCATTAGCCGCAATTACTTCATGCTTTACATCGCCGAGGTATGGACAAATGAATTGGCCAAGAAAAGCGCCTACATTGATGCCCATGTAAAAAATAGTATAAGCCGAGTCTAATTTGCTTCTTTCTGTAGCGGGATACAACTGCCCAACCATCGAAGAAATATTAGGTTTAAAAAACCCATTGCCCAGGATAATCAGCCCTAAAGCAAGCCACATTAATGTGGTGGCAAGACTAAGATTGGTTGAAAAAACAGAGGCACTGAAAAACAGCAATAACTGGCCTATACCCATTGTAGTGCCACCGAGTAAAATACAAGTGCGATTGCCCAAAAACTTATCAGCGATATAGCCGCCGAGCATCGGCGTGAGATAACACAAGCCTAAATAACCGCCGTAAATGAAGGATGCCTGCCGCTCGCCCATGGTGAGTGCTTCCACCAAAAACAGCGTGAGCAATGTGCGCATGCCATAAAAGTTGAACCGCTCCCACATTTCGGTGGTAAACAATACACCTAAACCTTTTGGATGTCCTTTTTGTTTTGCTGCACTTTGCAGGATGGCTTCATCAGCCACTGTTATATTAGACATAAATAACTTGTTTTCTATTGAGTAAAAAGGTGATGATTTTAACTGTATAATGTTGTTTTCTTTTTTGCAGAAAGCAAAGTGGTGAGCGGCCTTGCAGCAACAGGCAAACGTTGTAAACCTCCATTAACTTCTGTTTCCCGCACTTGCCGGCAGGCAGGTATGTGGTGAGAGCGTTTTATCATGCAATCGAAGATTTTACTAAAATAGTGCCTCAAAATAAGCAGAAATTTGTATCTGTAAAGTTTATATAAATGGTTTTGTAAATCCATAACTATTTTCGCCCACCAATACAAACCATTTTTACATGAATATTCTCTTACTTGGCTCCGGCGGTCGCGAGCATGCTTTAGCCTGGAAAATGGTGCAAAGCTCCCGTTGCACCAAACTTTTTATAGCGCCCGGCAATGCAGGCACGGCACAATGTGGCATTAATGTTTCTATCAACAGCAACGATTTTAATGCTATTAGTACTTTTTGTATTAATGAAAAAATAGACCTGCTGGTAGTTGGTCCAGAAGAGCCGCTGGTAAAAGGTATTTACGATTTTTTTCAGCAACCTGATACATGGAAGGGAATGGTAATTGGCCCATCGGCTGCTGCCGCACAACTGGAAGGCAGCAAAGCTTTCTCCAAAAAATTTATGCAGCGGCACCACATTCCTACAGCAGCATATGCAGAGTTTGATGAAAGCAATTTTGAATTAGGCAAAAAATATATTCAACGACACAGCTTGCCAATTGTGTTAAAAGCCGATGGTTTGGCAGCCGGTAAAGGCGTAGTTATCTGCAACACCGTGGAAGAAGCACAACAGGTGTTTGAAGAAATGATTGTGCATAAGCAATTCGGTGAAGCTTCTGCCAAAGTAGTAATAGAGCAATTTTTGAGCGGTGTTGAGGTAAGCGTGTTTGTAATAACCGATGGCAGCGAATATAAAATTATTGGTCATGCTAAAGATTACAAGCGCATTGGCGAAGGTGATACGGGATTAAACACGGGCGGAATGGGCTGCGTAAGTCCGGTGCCATTTGTGACGGAAGAATTTATGCAAAAAGTAGAGCAGCACATTATTCAGCCTACTATTAAGGGCATTAAGGAAGAAAGTTTGACGTATAAAGGGTTTATCTTTTTTGGCTTAATCAATGTGAACGATGAGCCGTTTGTAATTGAGTATAACTGCCGCATGGGCGACCCCGAAACCGAAGTAGTAATGCCAAGGCTGAAGAACGATATAGTAGAATTATTTGAAGCAATGTATTACTCCCGGTTACAAAATATAACTATTAAAACGGATGAGCGTGCCTGCTGTACGGTAGTAGCAGTAAGCGGTGGTTATCCTGGCGATTATAAAAAGGGCAAGCCAATTTATTTTGGTGAAAGGTATAACAATAAGGAAACTATTATATTTCATGCAGGCACACAGCAAAAAGGCGATGAAGTGATAACCAATGGTGGACGTGTATTAGCCATTACTTCTTTTGGAAATACCATTAGCGAAGCCGTAGAAAAATCAAAAAAGGTATTGGAAACAATTCAGTTTGATGGTATGTATTACCGTAAGGATATTGGATACGAGTTTGAATGACAACTATGGAGACGCGAAGAAACATGGAATAGTATTTCTTTTCATCCGGGTAATCCCGGAAATCGCATGAATCCTGGTTCAGACAATTTCTTTTCGGCTTATCATTTGCTTTTATGCGGGATGAAAATGCCGTGAACCTATGATGCGCCGTGTATGCTCTTTCGCAATTATTATATATATCATTGCTGTATGTCTTTACTCCTGCACTTCTGCCCACCGTGGCTTCTTTGCCACGCGCACGCCGCACGAGCGTTATGAAGATAATCTTATCAACGCCGGATTAAAAGAAACCGCTCTTGGAATGCAATGGTTTACGGCTGCCGAAAAAGGCATTCGCACACCGCTTAGTATTAATTTGCCTTACAAGGAAACCGGCTATTTTGCAGCCGAGCGCCCCGATGCGGCGGGCTATGTATTTACGTGCCGCCGTGGCGAAAAACTTATTATTACCCTATCGCAAAAGCCAGCAGAACGTTGCAAAATATTCATTGATTTATGGCAATACAACAGCAATAAAACTATCAAATACTTACAATCTGCCGATACAACCGGCAGCAGGCTTTCTCACGAAATAGAGCAGGATGGCAGCTACCTGTTGCGCGTACAACCAGAACTCTTGTGCAGTGTCGAATATACATTTACACTTACCACTACGCCCACACTTGCCTTTCCGGTACCTCAATCGGCAAACCCCAAAGTTGAGAGTGTATGGGGCGACAACCGTGATGCAGGCGCACGCCGCCACGAAGGCATAGATATATTTGCTAAATTTCGTACGCCGGTGATAGCTGCAGCCGATGGCTATATAACAGGTGTAAACGAAAATAAGCTGGGTGGAAAAGTGGTATTTATGCGCCCTTCAGGTAAAGATTATGTGCTGTATTATGCACACTTAGACTCGCAGTTAGCCTACGAAGGGCAGGTAGTAAAAGTGGGCGACACGCTTGGGCTGATAGGCAATACCGGTAACGCCCGCACTACACCTTCGCACTTGCATTTTGGTATTTATACCAGCGGTGGCGCTATTAATCCACTGCCTTTTGTAGAAGCGACGGTGCAAATGCCTTACAATACAACAGCACCGTTAGATGCTGTCAACAGCTACGCGCATACCACCAGAACAACAAACCTGTACGCAGGCACCAGCCGCTCGGCGGAGAAAACCAGCCTGCCTGCCTTCTCCCTGCTACACATAGCTGCAGCGGCTGCCAACTGGTACAAAGTAATTACAGCCGATAGCACCGAAGGTTTTGTAAGTAGTGATAATGTAGCTACTACCTCTTACCGCAAGGTTGCCTTGCCACAAGGCAATAAACTCTATGAGCAGCCCGACACGGCTGCTGCCGCCAAACTCACTATTGCCCGCGATACAGTAGGGAACGTATTAGGCAGTTATAATCGTTTTTACTTTGTGAAGTATAAGGAGGTGGTAGGCTGGGTGGAGATGTGAGGGCTTTTAATATCATTTTCAAATGAAGTTGTGCGGATTAGTAAGATTACGCAGCTAATTTATCACTACTGATTAACCGAACTATCTACGTTGAAATGGTATAAGAAGATAATACCTAACTCGTGTACTTACTAAAGAGCAAATATTAAAAAGGGTTGCCACTTTCTGAGCGGCAACCCTTTTTAATATATATCATATATATCTACAGTTCAATGTTACACCAGCATCCGCAATGGCTCTTCCAGTAAACTCTTTACAGTTTGCAGGAAGGCGGCGCCGGTAGCACCATCCACTACGCGGTGGTCGCAACTAAGGGTTACTTTCATAACGTTGCCAGGTACTACCGCACCATTCTTTACCACCGGCACCTGACTGATACCGCCGATTGCCAAAATACAGGAGTCAGGCGGATTGATAATTGCCGTAAACTCATCTATACCAAACATGCCTAAGTTGGAGATGGTAAACGTACTGCCCTCCCAGTCGGCGGGCTGCAGTTTTTTATCTTTTGCCCTTTGTGCAAAGTCTTTTACTTCTTTAGATATCTGGCTCAATGGCTTGGCGTCTGCATTACGTACTACCGGCACCAGTAAGCCTTCTTCTACAGCTACAGCTACGCCAATATTTACATGATGGTTAATACGTATTTTATCGCCCATCCAGCTACTGTTTACTTTAGGGTGTTGTGTGAGCGCCACCGCTACTGCTTTCAATACAATATCATTAAAGGATATTTTTATCTTGCTCAATTCATTGATACGGGTACGTGCGGTGATAGCGGCATCCATATCAATAGTCATGGTAAGGTAGAAATGCGGTGCTGTAAACTTGCTTTCGGCAAGACGGCGCGCAATGGTTTTGCGCATCTGCGATACAGGTATTTCTTCAAAGTCGGTAGTAGCAGGCTGTGCTGCAGCAGGCTGCGACTGAGCGGCCGGTTGTGCCTGCGGCTGGTAATTTTCAATATCACTTTTAATGATTCTGCCATTATCGCCACTGCCTTTTACACTCTTTAAATCAATGCCTTTTTCCTGTGCCATTTTTTTAGCCAATGGCGAAGCAAAGATGCGACCGTTGCTGCCGGATGCCGGTTGCTGCGTGCCTGTTTCCTGCAAGGCAGGTGCAGGCTGATTTTGTACTTGTGCATTGGCGGGCGCTACATCACCTTCGCCTTTTCTCGTATCAGCTTCTGTTTTAGGCGAACTATCGAATGCGCCGGCACGCTGCGGATCAATTTCTGCACCAGCAGCCGGTGTACCCCCTTTAATGCCGTTTACAATTTCCTGTACATTCAATCCTTCTTTACCAATAATGGCGAGCAGGTCATTTACCTGAATCTTTTCTCCTTGCTTTGCACCCTGGTACAACAGCTTGCCATCTTTATAGCTTTCCAGCTCCATTGTGGCTTTATCGGTTTCTATTTCGGCAAGTATATCGCCCTTCTTTACGTCATCACCCACATTTTTTTGCCAGCTTGCTATTACCCCTTCCGTCATTGTATCGCTCAGGCGAGGCATCAGCACAACTTCTTCCATTTTAGAATAATCTTTTGCAGGTGCCTGGTTAGCAGCAGGGGCTGGTTGTGGAGCAGGTGCAGGTGCTGCTTCTTCTTTCTTTTCCTGTGGCGGCTGTGCACTGGCTGGTGCGGGCTGGTTGCCGCCGCTATGCTTTGCTACAATACCACTTACATCTTCGCCCGGGTTGCCTATCACTGCCAACAAATCGTTCACTTGCAGTTTGCCGCCATCGCCTGCGCCAATGTGCAATAGGGTGCCATCTTTATAGCTTTCCAGTTCCATAGTCGCTTTATCGGTTTCTATTTCGGCAAGCACATCTCCTTTTTTTACAGGGTCGCCTACTTTTTTGTGCCAACTGGCAATTACACCTTCGGTCATAGTATCGCTCAGGCGGGGCATTAAAATCTCTTCAGCCATATCGGTATTTTTTCGCGTGTTTTTGTGTGAATGGGTGTTTTAGCAAAATGAATGTATCGGTTATTTTCAGCCGCTAAAAACGAGCCGTGAAATTACAGTAAAATCAATTAGCTGCAATTATTGAAGGGTTTTTTATAAGTTGAGGGAGACAAGGGCTTTGAAAATAATGGTTCTTTTTGTAAAAGAGAATACTTTATATATGGTGATTACTGCACCCCATATGCAACTCTTTCAAATACTGCCCAAAAGCCGGGCGGAAAAGAAGCAAAAGCGTGGTTAGTTTTGTGGACAGCAAGAGTCGGGGGAAGAATGAAAACAGCTTAAAATATTGGCAACTAAACGAGATGGTCATCTGCTCAAAAATGAAGATATTACGCGGCTCGACATTAAAATAGCAGAGCGTAAGGCATATATTATTAAACGGATATTCAGCTTTTTCTCGGCCTTAATGCTTGCCGTTATTGGTTTTATTTCCGCAAATAAGCTACTATTTATAATCTAAAATACTTAATCTTTCTCCGCAAAAATCATATTCATTTATATCATTACTGCTCACCACGATCAGTTTGTGCCGGCAATATTTTTCTATTAATTGATGATACAATTCATAACCCGAAGCATCTAAATTAGTACAAGGTTCATCTAATAACAGTATGGGCACATCGGCAAAAATGGCTTGCGCCAGCTTAATGCGCTGCTTCATGCCGCTGCTATAAAAACGGATTTGCTTGTTGGCGGCTTTTTGCAAGCCAACAATATTGATGATTTCTGCAATACGCATCTGTGGCAACAATGGCTTGAACGAAGCATGAAATTGCAAAAACTCAGTGGCAGTCATTTCCTCAATTACCTCGAGGTAAGGTGCACAAATAGCAATGTGACTATGCACTTCTTCTTCGTCGATTCCTTTCAATCCCTTTTGCTTCTGTAGCTGCCATTCAATGCCGCCTTCATTGATTTGCAAGGCAGCAGCAATCACCTGTAGCAAAGTACTTTTGCCACTGCCATTGGGGCCGGTGATGGCATAAGCATTCCCACTTACAAAAGCAGTATTTACTTTACGAAATATCCAATCTCTGTTAAAGCGTTTTCCTGCGTTGTGGAGTTGGATAAGCATAAGAAAACCCTCCTGAATCCTCCCTAAAGGGAGGATTTTTGAAGTTCGATTAATTTTTATGAGTTAAAAATACAGGTGTCAGCCTCAAAGCCCCTCCTCCGGGAGGAGTTTGGGAATGCTCTTATTTTTTGTTCTGTTTATCACGCATTTCCTGCAGCTTTTTTTGCGCTTCCACTGTTTGTGCAAAACGCTCCTGCCATTTGCTTTGCTTCTTCGGCGCTTTACGCTTCTCCTGTATTTCGGCTAATATCTTATCGTGATTAATTATATAGTTTTGAATCACAAACTGGATACCCAAGGTAATAAGATTGGATACGGTATAATACCAGGTGAGCGCTGCCGGCAATCGGTTGAAAACAAACAAGAGCACAAACGGGAAGATGTACGGCATATACTTCATGGCAGGGTTGCTCTGGTCGGGCGTCATGCTCATGTTGTAAAATGCAATGATAAAATTGGTGATAACGGCGGTAAGCGTAAAGAGACTCACATGGTCGCCATAATTAAATGGTATGCTGAAAGGCAATTTGGCTATGACATCGTAAGTAGAAAGGTCGTGCGCCCACAAGAAACTTTGCCCGCGCAGCAAAATACTGCTGCTGAAATAACTGTATAAAGCAAAGAAAATAGGGATTTGCAACAGTGCGGGAATACATCCGCCTAACGGATTAACGCCTGCTTCGCGGAAGATTTTCATCTGGTCCATAGCATACGCCTGCTGATCGGCGCCATGTTTCTTTTTCAGTTCCGCCAGTTCGGGACGCAGCACTTTCATTTTGGCACCGCTGAGATAGCTGGTGTAGGTTAGTGGCGATGTAATTAAGCGGATAAACAGCGTGAGCAACGCAATCACCCAACCGAAATTGTGAATGAAACCTGCGAGGAAATTGAATACCGGCATAATAAGCCAGCGATTGATGTATTTTACAAAAGAGTAAATACCAGAACCCAAATCTACAATTTCCTCTAAGTGCTCATCGTAGCTTTTAAGCGTATAAAAATCATTGGGGCCATAATATAGTTGCAGCGGCACATTTACAGTAGTAGCAGCCGGCACTTTTAGCTGCAGACTGGCATTAGCCATGTACAGCGTCCTCGAGCTGTCGGGCTGCGTATTCATGCGCGCTTCGCCACTTTTAAACTGGTCTTTAGCAATAATGGCAGTATTAAAAAACTGCTGCTTAAAAGACATCCATTCGATAGGAATATCAAACTTCTGGTTCACATCGGACATTGCACGTTCGTAATCAAAACCGTCTCCTACTTCGTAAAAGCAAAGGCGCGACTGTTCCTTTTCGTACGAGCCGGAGTATTGTTGCTGATTGATGGAAATATTCCAATGCAGGTTAAGCGCATTGCCGGTAAGCAATTCGTTGGCACCATTCATAGCAATATTCCAGTCAATCATGTAATTGTCTGGCTTGATGGTATATTGGTGTGTAATGCTTTGCCCGCTGGCAGCATTCAATGTATAAGTAATGGTCTGGCTGCCATCGGCATTTTTTACTACGGTACCCGGCGAAAAGAACAAATTGCTTGTTTCGGTGCTTTTGTTGGAACCGGTATTAATAGTATAGCCAAGCGCATCGGTTTTTCCACCGGAAAGTACTACCGGTGTGCTGTCTATCGATTTAAAATTCTTAAGCAATACGCTCTTTATCTCCCCGCCTTTGTTGCTGAAAGTCACGCGCAAGAGGTTGTTTTCAACCACCATGGTTTGTTCTGTGCCGGTTGCAGCACTGTCGAAATTGCCGGCTTGTGACAAGCGGTTTAGCGAATCCCTGCGCAAAGAATCAAGGCGGGCAACAGCAGGGTCTATAGGTTTTACTTTAGCAGCATTTACAGCAGCAATGGAATCTTTTGCCCGCTGTTCGGCAGCTTGCAGGGCTGCCTGCTGTTTGTTGGTGTACCAGAAATAAACAAAGAACAGGATACCCAATAACACAAAACCAATAATCGTATTTTTATCCGCTTTCATTATAGTAGATAGTAAAATTGAGCGGCAAAGGTAGGGATTGGGAAGAATAGTTAAGAATTGACAGATGATGGATGGCGATTGACAACTATGGATTGAGCGGTTATTAATAAATAAAAAGGTTAAAGTTGGCTTTGCATTAGCTGAAAAGGGCAAGATACTTTCTATGCTCACCTGTCGTCTATCAACTGTCATCCAACATCTGTCAACTATCTTTGACGTATGCCCAACAAAATTCTTCTTGCTATTACCGGTGCCAGCGGTGCATTGTATGCCAAATTATTATTGGATAAATTAACAACATTGCAACATCAATGGCAGGAATTAAGCATCGTAATGAGCAATAATGCCAAAGAAATCTGGAAAACAGAATTAGGTAATGAAAGCTATAACAGCTATCCCGCAAGGTATTTTGATAAATACGATTTTAATGCTCCGTTTGCTTCCGGCTCGGCTAAGTACAATATTATGGTAGTGGCGCCCTGCAGCATGGGAACGCTGGGACGCATTGCGGCTGGTGTGAGTGATGACCTGATAACCCGCGCTGCCGATGTAATATTAAAAGAGCGTCGCAAACTTATACTCATGCTGCGCGATACACCTTACAACCTGATTCATATACAAAACATGGAGAAAGTAACATTGGCTGGTGGTATCATTTGCCCTGCAACGCCTTCTTTTTATAGCAAACCCGCAACTATTGAAGCGGTTGCAGTTACCGTTGTTGACAGAATACTGGATTTGGCAGGACTGGATATTAGCAGCTTTAGATGGGGAATTGAAGGTAAATAAGAGTGCGCGTATGATAGTATTATCTGTAAGCGAACTCACTTATAAAAGTGCTTCAGCATTTAAGTAACATTTTGCATAAGGCTTAATATACTTATCCTCAGCAGTTAGCGTAAGCGCTCTCTAATAAGATTCTGAAAACGTAAGCCGGTTTTGACGGGCTGTTTTCTTAAGTAGCTTTAATCTTAGCATCCCTCGTGCTACTATGGACAGCAGCGTTGAAAATAAGAAAAGACAGATAAGCAGTACTAAGGCAAACAGCACTGCAATTGGAAAAGTAAACTTCATAAGGTAAATTTTGGTTGCTTCAAATAATTATAATTAAGGATAGTATCAGAATACTTTGTTTTGAAATCCTTAATTAATCCAACAGGTTTCAATGGGAGTGCCAAATGCAAAACTGCTGAATGTCAATAAGTTATAGCCTTTCTTATTACATTAAATGTTTTATTGTTGGAAATAACAGTTGCAAAATGAGATAAGCAACTTAGAAGATAGATGGAGAAGTACACTTGTCAGCTTAGGCCTTCAAGTGAAGAGCAGGAAGTTTATGTGATTATTTTATTCCAACTTATGTATAAGCACGGCTTTGAAACCATAAAATGCAAAAGCTGATGCAGATACATCAGCTTTTGGAACAGTTACTTAAAATATGTACTAAAAAATACAGGCTTATCTTCTGTTATTTATCATTATTTCTTATAGAACAGGTATGGACATAAACACCAAACTACACAACTGTCATTAACAATTCCACACCATAGCAAGAGCATGCTGTATATTGCTTTTCAGCATATCACAAAACAGTTATGTCGGGTGGTACTGCCAGTTCTTACGATCATTAATGCACCGCCATCGTCATTTCACTTTCTGTAGTCCTCTTTGCATTCTTTTGCCAAACAAAGAATATGATAAACAGCACTATCAATATCGCAGGGAAGGTCATCATTTTCATCAAAGACTCTTGACCGGTGGCTAATTCCAATGCATTTCCTGTAAGTCCCTTAGCTGCGTTTTCTGCACGGGCACTATCAATCCACCCACCAATAATGGGTTGGAAGATAGAGGTAGAAAACATGCCTACCCCACCTACGATAGACATACCCAGCGCGCTGCTGCGAGGTACTCTATGCGCCACTGAACCAATCATTACCGGCCAGAAGTAACAGATGCCAAGTGCATAAACGATTGCCGCCACATAAGCCATAGGGCCAGTTACGCTACTGAACAAATAAATACCGATCGTTGCTAAGATGGCTCCGGCAAGCAAAACACCGGTTTGTCCCAGGCGCCCAACCACCGGACCAGCGAAAAACCTACCGGTAGCAGATATACCATTCGTCAATGCTAAAATAAGCATTGCATTTGCCCCGCTGGCACCCAACACAATACTTACCCACTGGCTGGGACCAAACTCAGTAATAGCAGTGAGCGCCATGCAGCAGAACAGAAATATATACACAGGGCTCAGCATGGCTTTAAAATTCTCCTTGAAGGAGGTAGCCTCGGCCACATGTGCTTTTGGAAAAGTTTTACCGAAAAATAAAATAGCATAAGTGATAGTTGGTATTATCGTTACCCACATTTGTGCCTGCCAGCCAAAACCCATGCTGGTCATGAAGTAAGAAATAAGAGACCCAACGAGGATTCCACCAGGAAACCACATATGGAACCTGCCAAGCATTTTTTGCATTTTCACCCCTGAATACATATCTGCAATCATTGGGTTACAGGCAGCTTCTGTACATCCATTACCAACACCTATCAGGAGGGTGGAGATGAGTAAAGTGGTATATCCGCCCGCAAAAATGGTTAATAAGATACCTATGGTATGGCACACAAAGGCAACTGACATAATTGTTTTGGGGCCAATCGTATGATAAAATAAGCCTCCAAGAATCATGGAAATAGGAAATCCTAAAAACCACATGGAGTTGATAAATCCGAGTTGTTCGGCAGAAATATGAAATGCCTCACCTAACTGAGGGAGAATTCCTGCACGGATAGAAAAAGTAAAAGCGGTAGTGATGAGTGCAAAGCAACTCCCGTTAAACAGAGCACTTTTGTTAACGTTTTCGTTCATTAAATTAAGTTTTTAAGTTTAAGCAATCGTTATGGAATAACCGGGATTAACTATGGCGCAATATATAACAAATTATTTTTCCTATAGGTAATATTGTGGGGGCAACTTTAATTACATTTTTGGTATTTCGGCAGGTGCGCTCACCCGCCGAAATACTACATCAGGTAGTTGATAATATCATCGTTTGTCTTCCATTCACAAAGTATGCTATACTATATAAAACGGTTAACGAGATTTTCCAGATATTCCTGTCTGCCACTGGTAACAGCCGGCTCGCCATTTTGGGCAGCGTAGTTGCGCAGATCTTCGAGGGTAAGTTTACCTTCTTCAAACTCCTTTCCTTTACCGCTGTCGTAAGAGGCATACCGTTCATTGCGGATTTTACTATATTCGCCATGCTGCAAAATTTTATCTGCAACAATGAGTGCTCTTGCAAAGGTATCCATGCCACCGATGTGTGCATAAAACAGGTCGGCAGGATCGGTAGAATTGCGACGGATTTTTGCATCGAAGTTGATACCACCCCCGCCAAAGCCACCTGCCTCCAGGATCACCAGCATCGCTTCGGCCAGCTCGTTAATGTTGTTTGGAAACTGATCAGTATCCCAGCCATTCTGATAATCACCGCGGTTAGCATCTATAGAGCCTAACATGCCCGCATCGGCCGCTACCTGCAGCTCGTGCTGGAAGGTATGACCAGCAAGGGTAGCATGATTGACTTCTATATTAATTTTAAAATCATCCTGCAAACCATATTTATTCAAAAAACCAATTACAGTTGCACAATCATAATCGTATTGATGTTTCGTTGGCTCCATTGGCTTTGGCTCAATAAAGAACGTGCCTTTAAAGCCCTGCTTACGTGCATAGTCTTTTGCTGTATGTAAAAAACGTGCAAGGTGCTCCTGCTCCCGTTTCATATTGGTGTTGAGCAAAGTCATATATCCTTCTCTCCCACCCCAGAATACATAATTTTCGCCACCGAGTGCGATGGTAGCATCCATAGCTGCTTTCACTTGTCCGGCGGCATGTGCCAGCACATGAAAATCGGGGTTGGTAGAGGCACCATTCATGTATCTTCTGTGAGAGAATACATTGGCAGTGCCCCACAGCAATTTTACGCCGCTTTGCTGTTGCTTTTGCTTAGCATACTCTACCAAAGCCTGCAATCTTCTTTCGTTATCTGCTACATCATTGGTGTAATCCACCACATCCACATCATGAAAACAATAGTAGGGCACACCCAGTTTGGTAATGAATTCAAATGCAGCATCCATTTTATCCTTTGCTCTTTCTACTACATCGCTCTTTTCATTCCAGGGATGAATATGCGTAGCTCCACCAAATGGGTCGGACCCGTCATTTACAAAAGAGTGCCAGTAAGCTACTGCAAAGCGCAGGTACTCTTTCATGGTTTTGCCGCCTATTACTTTATTTTCATCGTACCAACGGTAAGCAAGCGGATTGTCGGTATCTGGCCCTTCGTATTTAATTTTACCAATACCTTTAAAAAATTCAGTATTGCCTGTTAAAACTCCCATGTTAAAGTGGTTTTTGTTGTTTAATTATTTTGATTATAATGTGCAAAATTTATAATGTAATTATTAATATATACTTTCCTTAAAAGTGAACCTATCTTCATCACGAGCTACAGCGAAGCAATCTGTGAGTTGCGGTAAATCATAATTAATGACTTGCATCGAACCTCATAAAGGCATATCATTAATCAACTAATCAATACAGAAGAATTATTTTAACTTTACTCCTACCTACAGATTATCCCGCTGTTGCCCGCAATGATGTTGCTTTGTAGCTGTGGAATTCTCCAGGCTTCGATAGCTGCAACTTATTATTTTACAAGCTGCATCAGCCATTCTTTCCATTGCATATACAACTGGTTATACTGCGCTGCATTATCCGGCTCCACACGCTGTAAAGGTTTCAAATTTAGGAATGCTTCGCAATAGGTTGTATAAATGTTTGCACCAATACCTGCACCTAATGCGGCACCTACGCTGCCATCGTTGCTGTACAACTCCACAGGTACATTCGTTACGTTTACAAATGCCTTGGTAAATACTTCGCTCAAAAACATATTGGCTTTGCCCGCACGAATAACGGATGGCTCCAAACCATTTTCGCGCATAATATCCAGTCCATAACGAAATGCAAATGCAATTCCTTCCTGTGCCGCGCGATACAGATGCGCTTTGGTATGCCGGTTAAAATCTATGTTGGAAATGCGCGCGCCTATCTGCTGGTTTTGCAGCATACGTTCTGCGCCATTGCCAAAAGGCAGCATCATCAAGCTATCGCTGCCTGGCGCAACTTGCGCAGCCTGCTTATTCATTTCGCTATAGCCTATGTTTTCACCGGCAACCATTTTTATCCACTTATTGGCAATACCGGTTCCATTAATACACAACAAAACGCCGAGGCGTTTTTCATCAGTCGTATGATTAACGTGCGCGAAAGTATTTACCCTCGAATATTTATCTGCCAGCAAAGTATTTGTAACTGCGTAAATAACACCTGAAGTACCTGCTGTTGCTGCTACTTCGCCGGGCTGCAACACATTTAGTGATAAAGCATTGTTGGGCTGGTCGCCGGCTTTATAACTTACGGGTATGCCCGCTTTTAATCCTAATTCATCTGCTACACTTTGCTGTACCGTTCCATGTGTTGAAAAGAGTGGTTGAATAACAGGAATTAATTCATTATTGAAGCCAAAATAATTCATTACCTGCTGGCTCAACTCATCTTTGCTAAAATCCCATAGCACCCCTTCGGATAAGGCAGAAGAAGAAGTAGTGATCTCGCCGGTGAGTTTCATAGCAATGAAGTCGCCCGGCAGCATCATTTTATCAACCTGCCCGTACACCTGTGGCTCATTCTTCTTCACCCATCCCAATTTAGAAGCGGTGAAATTGCCGGGCGAATTAAGGAGGCAGGTATTACAAATGCCAGCGCCAATGGCTTCGTACGCTTCATTGCCCACTTCCACTGCACGGCTATCGCACCAGATAATGGAATTTCTAATTACCTGCTGTTGCTTATTTACCACTACCAGCCCATGCATCTGGTAAGCAATACCAATTGCCGCAATATCTTTAGGGTTATACTTATTGCTGTTGTTGGCATTTTGTATTGCCTGCTTTACATATTGCCACCACACATCGGGCGATTGCTCTGCCCAGCCGCTTTGCAGCGAGATGATCGCCGCTTCTTCATCGGGGTATTGCGCCGATACAATACATTGCTGTGTGGCTGCATCTACTACCGACACTTTTATGGAAGACGTACCTACATCAATACCTAATAACAGCATGGCGTGTTGAATAATTTTAGAGATTATAAACTGTTGAATCAACGAGACATTAAGAACATAAGCTGTACAAAGTATTCTTTTTATTCTCTGCACTTCCCTGTGTTCTCAGTGCTACTGTGGCTCAAATACAAGCAATACACTGCAAATAAGCAGCAAGATAAAATGTTTCTATTGATGCAACACTAAGTTTTTAATCAATAGTAATACTTTTTTAATTAGAATAATAATACTTTAGCCTTATAATCTCTCAAATAGTATATGAAGCCATTTATTGAAAAGCTGCCGCCCGGTGAAGATGCTTCTTTTGTAAGCCGTATACACCGCACACCTCATTTTGAAGTACCCTGGCATCAGCATATAGAGTACGAGTTGATCCTTTTTCTGGAGGGTGCCGGCTTGAGCTTTATAGGCAACAGTGTAGATGAATTTGAAGTAGGCGATATATTTTTTATCGGTTCCAATGTACCGCATACCTTTCAAAAAAGCGGCGATCTTATTACGAGCGCCGTGGTGATACAGTTTAAAGATAATTTTTGGGGCAATGGTATGCTGGAAATACCTGAAAGTAGCCGCATCAACAACCTGCTGCACAACTCCAAACATGGCCTGAAGGTAACCGGACAAACCAAAGTAAGGCTGCGTCCGATAGTTATGGAGTTGCAGGAAAGCAAAGGCTTCTGGCGTATTGTGAAGTTGTGTGAATGCCTGGCGATGCTGGCAGATACTGATGATTATAAACCGGTATCCACTCAGGAAATAAAAGTAATGAACCATTCGGATAAAGAACGTATTGAGCGCATTGTTCAATATACGATGGATAACTTTAAGGAGGATATACGCCTGGAAACAATCGCGGCGGTGGCGTGCATGAGTCCACATGCATTTTGCAGTTATTTTAAAAAGCGCACGCGCAAAACGTATGTTGATTTTTTGAATGAAATACGCATTGGCTACGCGTGCAAATTATTGCTTACCACCGAAATGAATATTCTGTCTATCTGCTTTGATTCGGGTTTTAATAATGTAGCCAATTTTAACCGCCAGTTTTTAAAAGTAAAGCAACAAAAACCAAGTGTGTATAGAAGGGAACATGCAAGGAGTATGTTGTAGTGCTGCGAGCTTTGAGCCGTGCGCTATGAGCTTTAAGTTGTAAGCAGCAAGATGCAACAAACAAGAGGTAATTACATCTATAACTGAATATTTTACTTCAAGTGCTTAAAAGATTATTTCACTAAGCGCTTAGTGCATCTGTCATAAATAATCACAGGCTACTTTTGTTATGCTGAGTATGACTATGGAATCAACCTGTATAAACTTTTTATCAAACGTTTGTATTATAACTGTTCAAATATTCAGATCTATTTTCACCACCCAATTATTCTTTACCTTTTATACCTTATTCAATTTCATAACTTATGAAGCATTCCTTTTTAATTACCGCACTGGCTCTTTTCTTTCTATCCTTAACAGCAAACAGTCAAACAAATAATAATACTATTTTTAATCAGGACAGTTTAAGAAAAGAAATAAGTGTACTGGCTGCAGATTCCTTTCTGGGGCGCAAGCCATTCACTGCAGGCGAAACAAAAACCATTGACTATTTAAAAAATAAATTTCAATCCATAGGCTTAGAACCGGGCAATGGCATGAGTTATTTTCAGGATGTGCCAATGGTGAATATTGTTACCGAAGCCGCCCCAACCATGCAGGTACAATCGCCGCAAGGCAGCTTTGAGTTGAAGGGTTTTGATGACTATGCAATATGGACAGACCAGGATGATAAACCGGTGATTACCCTGGATAAAAACGAATTGGTTTTTGCAGGCTATGGCGTAGTAGCGCCCGAGTACAACTGGAATGATTATGCCGGACTGGATGTAAAAGGCAAAGTGGTAATGGTGCTGGTAAACGATCCCGGCTTTGGTGTGGATAGCACTTTATTTAAAGGTGATACGATGACTTATTATGGTCGCTGGACATACAAGTTTGAAGAGGCCGCAAGGCAAGGTGCTAAAGGGTGCCTGATAGTGCATAATACCAAAGCTGCCAGCTATCCTTTCAGTGTAGTACAAAACAGTTGGAATACTGCCAGGCTGCACCTGGATACCAGAGGCAAGAACATACCCTATTGTGATGTAATTGGCTGGATAACAGGAGATGCGGCAAAGCGTTTACTAAATGCTGCAGGCAAAGACACTACTTTATTGGCGCAGGCAAATCAGCGCGGCTTTAAGCCTGTGCCACTGAACGAACAGCTATCTACCAGCATAAAAGTAACGGCTACTTATAAACAATCGCACAATGTAATTGCAAAAATTACAGGTTCTAAATATCCGGATGAATACATTATTTACACTGCCCATTGGGATCACCTCGGCATTGGTACGCCGGATGAAAGAGGCGACTCTATTTACAATGGCGCGTTGGATAACGCCAGTGGTACGGCGGGCTTGCTGGAGATAGTCCGCGCCTATAAAAACCTGCAACCAAAGCCGGCAAGGACCGTTGTTTTCCTGGCTGTAACTGCCGAAGAGCAAGGCTTGTGGGGCTCGGCATATTATGCGCAAAACCCGGTATATCCACTGGCTCAAACAGTTGCATCCATCAATATGGATGTGTTAAACTCTATAGGAAAAACGGCAGATATTACCGTAACAGGTGCAGGACAAAATGAGCTGGAAGATGTCTTAAAGGAAGTTGCCCAAAAAAGTAGCAGATATATTTCCTTTGATACACATCCCGAAGCGGGATATTATTACCGTTCCGACCATTTCAACTTTGCCAAAGTGGGCGTGCCTGCATTGGATGCAGGCGCCGGAACGGATGTGATAGGCAAAGGAAAGGCGTATGGAGAACAAATGGGAGAAGCATATACCAATCTGCATTACCATCGCCCATCGGATGAATACAATGCAAATATGAATTTGGAAGGTGCGATAGCAGATTTGAAACTGCTGTTTGAAGTAGGAAAACAATTAGCTTTTTCGCATACGTGGCCACAATGGAAAACAGGTTCGGAGTTTAAAGCGATGCGGGATAAAACGGCGGGTATGCGGAAGTGAGTTTTTTAACCTTTTTGAACCCGAAGGCACAAAGACGCGAAGTTGCACGAAGAGAAAAATAAAAGTGTGAATCTTTGTGCCTTCGCGCCTTAGCAGTTTTCTATTTTACCGCATTCAACAACTTGCATTAAAGTAATAATACTATCATTCAAAGTTTTCAATCGCTCGCCCAGACAGGCAACAAAAAAGAGGTTTCGCAGAGACTGATATACTACACTCTGCGAAACCTCCCTTATCTCTTTTCTCCGCGGTGAAGACTACCCCGGAATGCGGGAAATATAAGATTCTAACTCTTTTATCTGATCTACTACCTGCTTGGTCTTGGGCTTGCAGGCTTTAGCTTTGCGAAAGAAATCTTTAGCAGCGCGAAACTCGCGTTTGTTCATAAATATCTGACACATACTGAGGTAAGCCACAGCTTCGCTTTCCTTGTCGGGAACACCAGCGCGGATGGCAGCACGAATGTAGCTTTCACCATTTTTAAAGTCACCTTTTTGCAATGCCATCATACCGAGTTGCAGCTTGTTAGCGCCTTCAGCTTCGGGCATGGGGACACCAATCTCCGAGCTTTTTTTGAGGTGTTTTTCGGCACTGTCGAAGTCCTGCTTCATCATGGCAATATTGCCCTTGAGTGTGTAATAGGTAGAACGGATGGGCTTGAACAACAGGTTGGGAAACCAGATAGAATTGATAATTTTTTCCACCTCTTCCATATTGCCCTTCTCCATCGGCTCTTGTATAAGGCGCAACGGACCAATAAAAAAGTGACTGAACAACCCGATAAGGGCTAAAAGATATAAAACAAACGCCGGCCAAAAACTACTTTGGATATTTACCAGAATAGCAAGCGCCAGCGCCACTAAACTCAGTACAAAACGATACTTGATAATCAGGTTATAAAACTTCATGCTTTTCTTTTAAAGAGCGGCAAAGATAGGCGTCTTTCAATTTTAAAATTTATCATCATTCACTTCTATCCAATAACCTTCGGGATCCTGAAAATAGATTTGTTTTATACCATCGGGACGTAGCTGCGGTTCTTTGGTGTTCTGCGCCCAATTGCCATATTTTACGTTCATTACGTCAAGGTGTTTGGCAAATGCTTCTACTGATGGCACACTAAAAGCGAGGTGAATATTGATATCGTGCGGCGTTACTGCTTTGGCGCCTTGTACCACGTGCAGTTCAGCATGTTCGCCTATCTTAAACCACACATGCCGGTTGTCATGAAAAGGTTCGGGAATCTCCTGCAACTGCATTACCTTCCGGTAAAAATCGGCACTTTTTTGCAGGTCCACCACATATATAGTAGTATGATTGAAACGTGGCGTTGTTTGCGACTGGGCAAGAGAAACAGTGGTAAATGCAATGCAGAGGAGCAGGCAAAAGAAGGAGCAAATTTTGTTCATGACAAGAAATGTTTAAGTGTGAAAGATAAGAAATATTACATTTGCGCCTGTTGAAAAACAAGGCCCCGTAGTTCAATGGATAGAATAGAAGTTTCCTAAACTTTAGATACAAGTTCGATTCTTGTCGGGGCTACCTTACCGGAAAAACAGAATGCATCTTCTGCTTTCCGGTTTTTAGTTATGGATAATTCATTGTCAATCTGAAAAATTAATAATAAAGCTTCATTTATTCGAGTAGTTCGATATTGGTTACCGTCAAAACTCAATTTTTCCGGATATATCGAACTAATAATTGCCCGTTTGCTTTCAATATCTGCGTTGGTATATATGTCATCTAAATGCATAATTGTATTTGCAGCCTGATCAAGTAGTTGATCAATACTTACCTGAGAACCCACACTACTTGTATCTAATAATTTTGCTTCTAAACGTTTAAGGCTATTTTCTGTTTTTGATTTAATGATCCGGTAATCATCAGGTTCAATAGCACTGCTCATTAGCAGTTCTCTTGCTTTTCCAAGCCGTATATTCAGCTTATTAATATCTTCACTTATTTCTTTAGTCTCTTTTCGCTTTTGTGCAAAACGGTTACTATAAACGTTTTTGACTACCAATTTATATAGCTCCAATGCGCCTTCCTTGGGAATAAACTTTTTGAATTCCGATACGATTGCTTCGTTAGCTACAGAAGCCCTGAATCTGCAACCGCAAGATGAAATACAGTGATAATAGTAATAGATCTTGTATTCACCTTTGGACGCGCTTCCTGTTAGCATGCGACTGCATCTTAGACAAATTAGAAATCCTCTTAATAGAAAATGGCACTGCTGCATCTGTTGGCATGGATCCCAAAAGATTGTATTAAGTTCTAACTATTACATTTTATACACCCAGAGAACAGAACATTTTGAAATAAGTAGCCATAGGAGAGGCTACTTGTTCCTTCTTAATCATTCGTACTATTTCGATGCCTGTTAATGTTCGTGAAGCAGGCTCA
>NZ_SZQL01000001.1:359303-640061 GCF_005233845.1 Ilyomonas limi | reverse complement strand
AACTATTACATTTTATACACCCAGAGAACAGAACATTTTGAAATAAGTAGCCATAGGAGAGGCTACTTGTTCCTTCTTAATCATTCGTACTATTTCGATGCCTGTTAATGTTCGTGAAGCAGGCTCAAAGTTTTTAAATCCAGGCACGTTACGCATTCGCCATTTGGCAAACCGATGGTTCCTTCTATCCGGTTATTTAAATACTTACATTGCCTGATCTTTATTCTGGACCATGTTCTTTTGTGGTAAGTTCGTATGGCTTGCTTATTAGCACTACTCTTATCAAATTGATGGTTTAAGGTTTACCGCCAAAAAATTACTGCTAACACGTAAATTATATGCAATTAGATGAAATAGACGATTGAAGCTGACTACTGAAATTCAATAGTTTAGTATTATACAACTTAGATTATAGTTGCATCAATACAACCTCCAGGCAAAGGCTGGTGCAGTGCACTTGTAAGTGCATAGCTAATCTGTAATGATGGAAGTGGATGCCTGAGTTAGTGAGTGAAACTTTGCCCAGATACCCTGCAGTTGCAAACCTTATAAAAAATAAGCCAAGTGACACACTTCGCTTAGTCGGGTGCGCTGTGCTAACACTTAGCAGAACGTGGACATTACAGTAGGGTAAAGATATAAAGCGGCTTACCTTTATGTACAACCGCCACAATGTCTCATGGCTTACGCACAGCTGGCTTTGGAGACCTGCGGGAAAGAAAACCGCCTGTTAGCGGTTCGTTGCTCTTTTTTCGTCATTTACATATTCCAAGATGTCACCTGGTTGGCAGTCTAATGCTTTACAAATTGCCTCTAAGGTGCTAAAGCGTATTGCTTTCGCCTTCCCTGTCTTTAAGATAGAAAGGTTAGATAATGTCAAATCAACTCTTTCAGAAAGCTCATTCAATGAAATTTTTCGCTTTGCCATCATCACGTCTAAGTTTACAATAATTGGCATAGCTTAAATTGTTAAGTCATTTTCAGATTTCATATCTATGGCATTTTGCAAGAGTTTTTCAAATATTGCCGCAGCAGTTGCAACTACAATAGAAACAAAAGTAGTAACGATACAAATGGCAATAAAACCCGCAGGATCGTCTTCTTTATTGTGAAATAGTCTTATGTATAGTCCCGCTAACACAATTAAAATACTTAGTACGATCGCACAATACTTTATACTCTTTAAAGTCTTAACAGCGTTTGAAGAGAAAACTTTATTTTGTCCGATGTATCCAAGTAATTTGAACGTCTTGTACAATGCAATAAAAAAAGCGATGGATGCTGCGTATCCATACAAGATGAACGGGTCAAAGTAAATGCTGAACAAGTCTAAGTTTGCGGCTCTTCCCTCAGTTAAGGGAACCCAAAGTAAAATAGCAAGTGCTACAATGCCGATAAGCACGATGACTGCCTGAAGGAATACTATTGAAATACTTTTCATAAGGATTTTTATGAATTTATTTTATACGGCAAACATAATAAATAATTATTGATAAACAATAAAAAATTAGTGTTTTATAAAGTATTACGAAAGTAAACGCCTTTTTTATCCTGAGTTGTCAGACAGTTAGGATTAGTTGGGTTGTCCGTTACAACGACCGCTAACGCGTAAATTTATGCTGTTATAGGAGACAGGTGTTAAACCTGGCTACTGATAATCTTCAATTTAGTAATATACGAGTTGGACGGTAGTTAAAGCAATATAACCAGGGTGTTCATTTATGCTGATCTTCCAGAGGGTAATGCAGCGCATTTGTAAGAGCACAACTAATCTGTAATTATGAAAGCGGAAGCTTACGTTAGGAGCAAAGCTGTATAGCTGAAAATGATTCGGGAGAATCATCTTCAGCTCACTCTTTTAAGCGCGCTTCTGTAAAACTACAATTTGAAGAATTGATTTTCAGCAACTTGCAAATTGTAGTTTTTGCCCGTTTTCAATAAGCTTCCATAAGCCAACGCCCGCAACTTATGGCGTAAGCTATGGGTGAGCTTTGATTTTCATATACCAGGACTTTTGAAGCAGCTAAAGTCTTGATTTACATATATAACTTGTATTTAAGCCAGCATGACCAATATCACACTTACCACTTACACAAATCATAGGAAGACTATAAGGTCTAAAATACCTTTATTTAAACGGAAGATAATGAACAACATTGTTAATAAAATAGGTTTTGGAGCAGGACTTATTGCCTTTACTGCAACAATCGCCTATTGTATAGTTCAGGTGTTACAACTCTATGATGCGCTTATTTATCCAACAGACGAAATACTCATCTACAGCACGTCGCTTTGTATTGTCATCCTTTTATTTTGGAAATGCTTGCCTTACACTACATAACTCCTGATGGAAAGAAATTCTGGAGTCATGCAGCACTCTTATTCACCACTTTATACGCTGTATTTGTAACTTCAAATTATGTAGTGCAGTTAGCAACAGTCATTCCTATGACGCTTAGGGGTTCTTTAGACGAAGTGCGTATTCTGCAGCAAACACCCCACTCTCTATTTTGGAATTTTGATGCACTGGGATACATATTTATGGGTTTGGCAACCTTGTTTGCTATTCCTGTTTTTAAAAAGAAAGGATTTCAACGTTGGCTGCGTATATCCTTTTTAGCTAACGCGCTAATGACTCCACTGATTGCTATTATATATTTCTATCCTGATTACTCTTACAACTTGTTAGTGCTTGGCTTTCCCTGGGGTATTACCGCACCGCTTTCAATGCTTTTGCTTGCCATACTGTTTAAAAAGAACTACAAAGCAAAAGGGCAACACAACTTTCCTAACAGTAAAGAAAAAAACAAGCTTCCTGATACCATTCAAAATTTAAAAGGGCAGGCACTATAAAGTTCATTCCTAAAAGTAAGTAATTTTATTATGGAACTTCCTTTTACCAGTGAAGAATTTGTAGAAGTATTCAGAAAATATAATACTACTTTCTACCCTTTGCAGATACTGTTTGTGCTGTTAGCCATATACACTTTGATGATTGTAGTTTGGACACGCTAAGTCGCTTATTGTAGTTTTTATCTACAAGGTGCATAAACTTTATAAGTTGCGCCCTTTCTTCAGCTGAAGCAAACGAAGAGGACTGTTTTTAACTTTTCATATCTCTATTTAATTATTTATAAGGGGTGCGCAAAAATTGTAATTTTTTCTACAGATCTTTTCTCTTTAAAAGCTTACTTACCTGCTTATGTTATACTCTTATTGATAAAAGTAGTATAGTAAAAATAAACTTTTATGAAATTCATATTTCTGGAAATTTTAACTGCTTTATTCTTATGTACTTCGTGTCGTAAAGAACATTCCGCGTCCGGCTATTCTTCGGAGGGGGTGTTATACCACTGGTGGTATCGTATGCAAATTATTCTGCTTCCGGACAGTGGGCACCCCAAGCATTTGAAGATAATTGGCCAAGTGCTGTAATTATTCCTTTTGATAATCATGAAGAATTGCTGCGCTACTACGTTTATTCTTATTACATTAATGTAATGTGAGTTCGGGGTGTTCTGAATAATAACCCAAAATGTTAGAAAGACAGATCGATTCAATTGAGCTAAAACTTAATTCTGGAGTTTTCAAGGCAATAAAACAGCTTGTTAAATGACTCATTAACAGCTTTAAATCAAACTCAACTATTAAAAATTGATATATAAAGACTCCAAACTCACGTTAATGTAGATCAGGCCAAACGAGAGATACGGTGCATATAGTAACAACCTTTGCAAAACCTTTAGATAAATCATACATTAGTAAAGCTCCTTTTAACAACTTTCTTATCAATGGCATGCGGCACTACCATAAAGTATACCTAGCAGGTGAAAAAACTACCGATAAACTCAATAACGCTTTATTCAATACCGATGAGGACAATTCTAATGGAGGTATTTATTAGCTATTCAAAAACAAGTATTCTCCGGCGCTTACTCTCGTAACCGAAAGCTTTGCTTATCCAATAGGGAGCGCCACTATTCAAACTATTTCTCTCCAACAGCAACAGCTTTTCGCAGCGAAGATTCATGCACATGCAGTGTTGTTTTCATCTGAACGGTTTTATACTCTTTTATTATTTGCTTACTTTCAATCAACTCAATTAATAATTCTACCGCAAGTTGTCCCATAGCAAAGGTGGGTTGGCAAACAGAAGTCAAAGCCGGGTTTAAGAAAGGGCTGAGCGGATTATCCGAAAAACTTGAAAGTGCAACATCATCCGGCACCTGCAGTTCCAATTCTCGTAGTACCTTGAGGCATGTTATTGATAATCGCTCTACAGATAGCAACACTGCATCGGGGCGCTTAGTACTGCAGAATAAGTGGCGGATTTTATTTTCAGTTGCTTCTGTATTAAAATCGCAGTGAAGAATCCATTCGCTTCTTACCGGCAGTTGGTGCGTCCGCAAGGCATCGGTAAATCCCCTTAGCCTGTTTTGGGTGATCAGCAAATGTTTTGAAATAGTTATATGGGCAATGTTTTCATATCCTTGCTCTATCAACTGGCAGGTAGCCTCAAAAGCTCCCCTGTAATCATCCACAATCACTTTATGCGTGGCTATGGCATTACTTACACGGTCAAACATTACCACTGGTATGCCTTTATCTATTAACTCCTGTAGGTGGTCGGTATTCCTGGTTTCGTTCGATATACTGATAATCAATCCATCTATACGTCGCGAAGCCAGCAAGCGGGTATTCTGTACTTCTGTCTCATATTTTTCATGGCTTTGAGAAATAATTGTCTGGTAGCCCATTTTACAGGCAAAGTTCTCAATACCTGCAATCACCGCAGAGCAGTAGTTATTGGCTATTTCCTGCACCATTACGCCAATTACTTTAGTCTTTTTATCTTTTAGAGAAAGCGCAATAGGGTTCGGGCTATACTTGAGCTCTTCTGCCAAAGCTAATACCTGCTTCGATGTTTCTGCATTGATATCGGTACTGCCTTTCAGTGCTCTTGATACGGTAGAAACTGATAGTTTAAGCTGTTGTGCAATATCTTTTAATGTGATTTGGTGCTGATTATTCATATTAACATTTATAAGAACTGAGTATAGATGATATTGTTTGTCGTCTTGTACTAAACAAATTAAAGATGCTGTTGTGTAGCAAGCGTTCTTAACAGGCTACTAATCGTTTTTTATGCTGCGGTATGCTGCGGTATTTTTCTGGTAATATCAGCATATACAATCGTTTTAAAATCTACTGATATAGGATCCATATTAAACAGTTACTAAATTTTTTACGAATTTAGTTAAACAAATTTATTGCAATCGTTACCGGTAACGATTGCAATAATAACCATTAAACGGCATTTGCAAGCACTGTTGTTGAGTAGCCTTACACTTTCTATTTTTATCCAAATAAGAAACTGTTTTACGATTGCAGCTTATGATGAAATACACGCCTTTGTGGCTGACTATATTTTTACTGCTTACCGGCAATAACCTGTCTGCACAGCCAATAGCTACTTTTACGCTCACCAATCATGGTAATACCGTAGGAGTGCCCGTGTATGTTGATCTTGACCCATTAACTTATGTGACTGATTCTTCCTTAACGCTTATAGAAATAACTGCCGGTAAAAACATACCGGTGCCCTTTCAAATTGAACATGGCTATCATCGTTTTTTATGGTGGTTAATAACGAATGAAGATGCCGGCAGTAATGGCATAAGAAAATATAAACTGGAGCAAAAAGAGCACCCGACAGATATTAAGCAAGCAGTTACCGTAGTGGACGACAGCAACGCCTTAATCATCAAAGAAAACGGGAAGAATGTGCTGCAATACAATTACAAAACGCACTATCCACCGGCAGGTGTGGATACTGCATTCAAGCGCAGCGGTTTTATTCACCCGCTTTGGTCACCTTCCGGTAATATTCTTACGCAAATCAATCCGCGCGATCACCGGCATCACATGGGCATCTGGAATCCCTGGACCGATGTGTTGTTTCAGGGAAAAATGGTAGACTTCTGGAATTTGGGGGATAAAAAAGGTACAGTTCGCTTCGAACATTTTATTGCAAAAGAATCCGGTGCCGTATGGGGCGGTTTTAAAGCCCTGCAGCAACATATTGCATTGCCCGATGCTACCTCGCCTGCCGAGAAGACAGCTATGAATGAAGTGTGGGATGTGCGGGTATATAATGTGGGCGATAAAATGTGGCTGTGGGATTTTACCTCTACACTTAACTGCGCCGGCAACGACAGTGTATTGCTGAAAGAATATCGCTATGGCGGCTTTGGCTTCAGGGCTACAGCAGACTGGAACAATAAGAACAGTAAAGTGCTTACTTCCGAAGGTAAAACGCGCAAAGAGGCCGATGCGAGCACCGCCCGCTGGTGTATGATTGACGGGGATATGCAACGCGGGCATTCAGGTATTTTATTTATGAGCTATCCTGCCAATTACAACTTTCCGGAGCCGATGCGGGTATGGCCCGAAGATATGAACGGGCGCGGCGATGTGTTTTTCAGCTTTAGTCCCACGCGCAATACCGATTGGTTGCTGACGCCGGGTAAAAGCTATGTATTGAAATACCGTATGCTTGTTTTTGATAACACGATAACGCCGCAGCAGGCCGAGCAAACCTGGCAGAGTTTTGCTCATCCGCCGGCAATTGTTATTTCAAAAAAATGAAATTGAAACACAAACGAATACCATAGGAATCACTAAAAGCCATGAGAAAAAAACAGCTATTATTTATATTATTTGCCAGCGTTTTGTGGAGTTGTGCCGGCACTAAGGAAACGGCACGCAGCAACAACTTCAACTGGAGCAATATTCGTGTGCTGGTATATACCAAAAACGGTACTGGTTATGTGCACGATAATATTGCTTCAGCTTCGGCAGCAATCAGGGCACTTGGGGCACAGCATGGTTTTAAAGTAGATGTTTCAGATAATCCGGAGGACTTTAATGAAGCCAATCTTAAACAGTACAATGCGCTTGTTTTTAATAACACCAACAACAACGTTTTTACTACCGACGCGCAAAAAGTAGCCCTCATGCGGTATGTGGAAGCCGGTGGCGGCTTTGTAGGACTACATTCTGCTACCGGCACCGAGAGAAACTGGCCATGGTTTAAGCGCATGATCGGCGCTTCGTTCCTGCGCCATGCAAAGCATCAGCCCTTTACAGAAATTGTCATTGATAAAAACAATGCTTCCACTGCTGCCTTGCCGGCTTTGTGGCAGGCAAACGATGAATGTTATTTTTTTAAAGAAGTAAATCCCGATTTGCATGTGCTGCTGGTGCATGATTTAAGCAGCGTGGATGATAAGGATAAACCTTCGTTTTATGGCGGGGCTTCGTCGCCCTCGGTATGGTGCCACGAATGGGATGGCGGCAGACAGTGGTACACCTCCTTAGGGCACGATAGCGATACGTACAAAAATCCTGTTTTTCAACAACATATCTTGGGCGGCATTCAATGGGTTATTGGACAAAACAAACCGCTCGACTATTCAAAGGCACATGCAAAAACGCCCGAAGATCCGTTGCCTTACTGATTTTTTATTGATTGTTTAAAAATAAAAAAGATGAGTACTCATATATCAGAAACATCAACATCCAGGAGAAGCTTTTTACAAAATACTGTAAAAGGAGCCATTGGCGCTACGTTGTTAGCTCATTTCCCGTTTATCGTTCCAGCAAGAGTATTAGGCAAAGATGCGCCTTCGGGCAAAATCAATATAGGTGTTATCGGCACCGGCAGAATATCGCGTGAGTGGGATATGCCCGGCACCCTCAAGCAGGACAACGCGCATATTGTAGCGGTATGTGATCTGGATAAAAACCGATTAGCACAAGGGAAAAAATTTGTAGATGATTTTTATACGGCAAAAAACAAATCATCCTACAACGGAACAAAAATGTATGATGATTACCAGGAGTTGCTGGCCGATAAAGATATTGATGCCGTACTCATTTGCACGCCCGATCACTGGCACGTAATACCGGCAGTGCACGCCGTACGTGCCGGCAAGCACGTGTATATGGAAAAGCCGGCATCGCTTACGATACCTGAAGGGCGTATATTAAGCAATGAAGCGTATAAAGCCGGCGTTGTTTTTCAGATAGGCAGCCAGCAACGCTCGATGCCGCAGTTTAAAAAAGCTTGTGAATTGGTGCGTAATGGCCGGCTTGGCAAACTGCACACCATTTATGTTGGCTTGCCGGTTGATAACCCTGCAGAAAGCACTAAAGAGCAGGAGATGCCCATACCAACGAATCTGAACTTTGAAAAATGGCTGGGGCAAACGCCTTATGTGCCTTATACCGAAAAACTGGTGCATCCGCAAAATGGCTTTACCCGGCCGGGCTGGCTGCGTTGCGAACAGTTTGGCGCCGGTATGATCACCGGCTGGGGCGCACACCACTTTGATATTGCCAACTGGGGCATGGGTACAGAACATACCGGCCCAATAGAAGTATCCGGCACTGCCGATTGGCCGCCGGAGGATGCGTTGTGGGATGTGCATGGCAATTTTAAAACAGAAAGCCTTTATGCCAATGGGGTGAAAGTGCTTGCCAGCAACGAATATCCCAATGGTGTAAAATTTATTGGTGATGATGGCTGGATTTTCGTTACCCGCGGCAACTATTCCGTTACTGCTTCCGACCCGGTGGCAAAAGACAAGAACAGCAAAGCATTGGATGCCAGTGATCCTAAATTGCTCACTTCTGAAATACAGCCCAACGAAATTCATTTAATAGACAGTAAAGAACATCACGCCAACTGGCTGGAAAGTATTATTACTGGTCAGCCCAACATTGCACCTATTGAAGTAGGCCACCGTGCCTGTTCGGTATGCCTGCTCAATCATACGGTTATGAAATTGAAAAGAAAACTGTATTGGGATCCGGAAAAGGAAGTATTTATAAACGATGCCGAAGCAAATGCCATGCTCTCGCGCCCACAACGGTGGCCCTACCAGATCAATAAAGCATATAATGTTGAAACGGTTTTATAACAGCATTGACTGGCTATAAAACAACTTATTAAAACAGGAAACAGATTATTTCCATATATAGCATCCGGCAGAAAAAAAGCAACACGCATGCAAAGACAACCTTTCTTATTTTTTTTCTTTTTGATGATTATTGCTGTCTGTCAGCAAAGCTGCCAGCCTGCTGCAAACAGTAATTTGAAAGAAACAAACGATAGCGCTGTGGTAAAATTGATAACATTAGATCCCGGACATTTTCATGCTGCGCTGGTGCAAAAAAGTATGTATCCCGAAATAGATTCTACGGTATATGTGTATGCGCCCGGCGGGGCAGAACTGCAGGCACATCTGGCTTTGATAAAACAGTATAACGAGCGGCAGGATAACCCCACACACTGGAACGAACAAGTATATACCAGCAGCGATTTTTTAAATAAAATGCTTAACGAAAAAAAAGGCAATGTTGTAGTGCTTGCCGGTAACAATCAGCGTAAAACAGAGTGTATCAGCAAAGTAGTAAATGCAGGGCTGAATGTACTGGGCGATAAGCCGATGGCTATTAACAGCAGCAATTTTGCAATGCTGGAAAATGCATTCAGAACTGCCGCTAAAAATGGCGTGCTTTTATATGATATCATGACAGAGCGCTCAGAAATCACCAATATCTTACAAAAAGAACTTGCACATACGCCTGCCGTTTTTGGAACGCTGGCTGCCGGTACCCAAAACAACCCGGCTGTAGTGATAGAAAGTGTCCATTATTTTTATAAGTATGTCTCCGGCAATGTGCTTACCCGTCCCGATTGGTTTTTTGATCCTGGACAGCAGGGCGAAGCTATTGCCGATGTGGGCACTCATCTCATTGATCTGGTACAATGGTCACTCTTTCCAGATACTGCTATTGATTATAAAAAAGATATTGTTATAAAAGCGGCGAGAATATGGCCTACGCCTGTTACGCTATTGCAGTTTGCAGCCGTTACCAAAGAAACTGCTTTTCCATCTTTTTTACAACCATACGTAACGCACGATACAGTGTTGCAAACGCATGCCAATGGCGAAATTAATTATACACTTAAAGGTGTGCCGGTAAAGCTTACCGCACGCTGGAATTATCAGGCACCGGAGGGTAGCGGCGATACCCATTATTGCCTGCTGAAAGGCACTAAAGCCAATCTCGAAATACGGCAGGGTAAAGAAGAAAATTACAAGCCAACCTTGTATATCATACAGAAATCAAGCGGCAGCGGATACGAAAACGAAGTGCAGGATGCTGTTAAACAATTAAGCACAAAATACCCAGGTATTTCGCTTCAAAAAAACAAACAAGGCTGGCTGGTGATAATACCAGAAAAATACAAAGTTGGCCATGAGGCGCATTTTGCCCAGGTAATGCAGCGCTATCTCCAGTATTTTAAAGAACGAAAGCTGCCCGACTGGGAGGTGCCTGATATGATTGCCAAATATTACACGTCTACAAAGGCTTTGGAAATAGCTACAAAAAAGGCGCATAACTAGTGATATAGTAATATGGACTGAAACAATGCTAAAGTCCCGCAATAAATAACGATTGTGAAACAGCATAGACCGTAAAACGGAAGAATAACATTAGTGCAAATAATACTTGTAAATAACTGCTTTTTGATGCAACTGCTCAGGTGGCTTTTGTTGGAGAAAAAGTAATAGCAAAAAACCTTTATTCACTTAAATATTGCCTTATGGGAAAGAAAAAAATCAGCCATTTTTTAGCGCTCTTGCTTATCATGCTGTTCAATGGGATGATAGCATTTGGGCAATCTGCCATTACGGTAGAAGGTACGGTGAGTGCTGCCGATAGTAATGCGATGGTGCAAAGTGTGTCTGTTACTGTAAAAGGCTCCAGCAAAGGAACCAGTACAGATGCAACCGGACATTATAAGCTTACCGGCGTTTCTCCTGCTGCTACCCTTGTTTTTACTGCGCTCGGGTATAAGACCCAATCGGTAGAAGTGAACGGCAAAACGCACATTGATGTTTCGCTGGAAGCCGCTGAAGCTGCCACGCTTGACCAGGTGGTGGTAATTGGGTATGGCACTGCGAAGAAGAAAGATCTTACGGGGGCTGTGTCTTCGGTGAATGTTGCGAAGCTGCAAAATGAAAACCGGACTTCTGTACAGGATGCGCTTCGTGCTAATGTTCCGGGTTTGACTGTTGGCGTTACTACCGGTGCTAAACCCGGTGGCGCACTGGAGATAAGAGGAACCAATTCTCTGAATGCAGGAACTTCCCCTTTGATAGTTGTAGATGGCGTAATTTACTACGGTGCACTTTCTGATATTAACCCGCAGGATATTGCCAATGTAGATGTTTTAAAAGACGCCAGTGCTGCCGCCGTTTATGGAGCCAAGTCTGCAAACGGTGTAATTATGGTCACCACTAAAAAAGGAAGACTGGGTAAACCTACTATCAACTTCAACACCAATATTGCACTGGCAACCATGTCTGTAAATCAGCCGGTGTACCAGGGTGAGGATTTTATTAAATGGAGAACCGATGTGGAGAACAGTATTCATGGATTCAACCAGCAGCCCTACCAATTCAATGATTCGCGTACGCTGCCTTCTGATATTTCCATTGATCAATGGCTGGCATACGACGCTTCTTCGGGTGATCCTGTAGATGTATGGCTGAACCGCCTCAACTTTAAGCCGATTGAAATAAAAGATTATAAACTCGGTCATGTAACAAACTGGTATGACATGATGTTTAGAAATGCACTGCAACAGAATTATACAGTAAGCGTTTCCGGAGCGTCAGACCGGTTTTCCTACTATTGGTCAGGAGGCTATCTCAACAACGAAGGAATTGTTGTAGGCGATAAATATTCAACCATACAAAGCAGGTTGAAATTAGAAGCTGAAGTAACCAAGTTTTTAACAGTAGGCGTAAATGTTCAGTTTGCAGCAAGGGATGAAAGCTCCGTACCATTAAACTGGGGACTTATCGTAAATAATTCTCCTTATGGCAGTATGTACAATGACGATTCAACAGACTACCGCTACAGTCCCCAGGATGATCCCGGCGGTGGTTCCAGAAATCCTTTATTAGGGCCGAAGTACACCAACCGCATGACCAAATATTACACCCTCAATAATATTATTTATGGCAAAGTAAAATTGCTGCTTGGCATCACCTACACCATGAACTTTACCCCGCAGTTTGAGTTTTATAATTACTTCAACGGCAACGCTGCACAAGACCCCGATTTTGAATTGATAGGTGGACAGGCAGAAAGGAATAACCATAATATTTATCAGTGGCAGATAGACAATATACTTAGCTGGAACAAAACCTTTAACAACGATCATAATGTGCAGGTTACTTTGCTTGCAAATGCTGAAAAATACCGGTACTGGTCAAATGATATGATCGGTACAGACTTTGACCCCAGCGACGTTTTAAGTTACCACAACATGGGTGCTGCTATTAATCAAACCATTTCCAGTGATGATGAATACAGTACCGGTGCTGCTTATATGGCAAGGCTTTTTTATTCTTATAAAGACCGCTACCTGCTCACTTTATCTATGCGGCAGGATGGGTATTCCGCTTTTGGTCAAAAGTATCCTTGGGCACGGTTTCCGGCAGCAGCCTTGGGATGGGTTTTTACACAGGAAGATTTCATAAAATCCAAATGGCTGAATTATGGAAAACTGCGTTTATCCTACGGCATCAACGGCAACAGGGATATTGGCCGCTATTCTTCGCTTGCCAATTTAGCTACCGGCAAATACCTGGTGGTAAATCCCGATGGAACAACCAATGTTGTTTCTCAATTGTACGTAACCCAAATGGCAAACCCAGATTTGAAATGGGAAAAAACGGCAGCTTTCAATATCGGTCTCGATTTCTCGATGTTTAATAATGTTATAAGTGGTAGCATTGATGTGTATAAAGGGCAGACTAAAAACCTGCTTGTAAACCGCAGTTTGCCCGATGTGGTAGGTTTTGCCAATGTACAGACCAATCTTGGTGAAATTGACAATAAGGGCCTGGAGATCAATTTAAACAGTACTAATATTAACAGAAATAATTTTAGATGGACTACTTCGTTTAATTTCTCTTTAAACAGAAATGAGATTGTTCATCTCTATGGCACTATGACCGATATTAAGGATGCAAATGGAAATGTAATAGGCCAGCAGGAAGCAAGTGACATTACAAACAAATGGTTTATTGGTCATCCGATTGAGGCGGTGTGGGATATACCAGTGTTGGGTGTGTACCAGACCAAGGACGCAGACCAGGCAGCAGTTTATGGTCAAAGTCCCGGCGATTTTAAATTGCAGGATGTAAACGGGGATGGTAAATATACCAATGATGACCGGCAGTTTATTGGTTATTCAAAACCGCGCTATCAATGGACTTTAAGAAATAATTTCACCTTCCTGAAGAACTTTGATCTTTCTGCTTTAATCTACTCTTCCTGGGGCTATATGTCTTCGTTCAACCAGGCAAAGAACAGGGATGGTTTTCCCGACCGTACGGATGCTTATGTATATCCGTACTGGACGCCGGACAATCCAACAAACGATTTTGCCCGGATATTTTCAAGTGATGGCGGTGCCAGTTACAGTGTGTACCGGAAAAGGAATTTTATACGCCTTGATAATGTTGCCCTGGCTTATACGCTTCCAAAAACCCTGGTAGAAAAAGCAGGCATACAGGATTTACGGTTTTACTTCTCCATTAAAAATGCGGCAGTTTATAAACCAGATTGGCAATACTGGGATCCGGAATGGGACCCTAATGTTGGCCCGGGCCCTACACCCAGAACATATACATTAGGTTTTAACCTTACACTCTAAACTGCCAGTATAAAAAATATATAGATTATGAAAACAATCAATAAGAAATTAATATACCGACTGGCAATGACGCTGATGGTGATTGCTGCCGGTACTGCCTGCAAGAGAACTTGGCTTGAACCTAAACCACTTTCTATCTACACACCAGATATTGCATACAACACTCCGGAAGCCTTGCAGGATGCACTGGTTGCCTGCGAAAGAAATTTGAGGTATGACTGGTATGGTGATGGTGCGCCAATAATTACACAGGAAATATTTTCTGATGTAGCGGTGGAAGGCACAACAGACAAATCCGGCCCTGCGCAGAACATGAATATACAAATAACACCGGATGCCATTACTGCCAGTAATGATAATGCCGACCATAACCGTATTTACTGGTTTTGGGAGCAGAGTTTTTACCGGCTTAAATATGCCAATACGGTGCTTGCTTATATAGACGTTCCTAAATGGGATACCACCGATGCTACACAACGGGCTCAAAGAAATGCACTGATCGGCTCGGCTTATTTTTTCAGAGCATATACGTATTATGTGCTTTGCAATTCGTTTGGCAATGTGCCTTATGCAGGTACATTATATTCGAGCCCTAAACTGGATTTTCAAACGGTTGACCGCAAAGTGCTGCTTGAAGAAATGAAGCGGGAATTGGAATTTGCTATTCAGTGGGTGCCTGATGGTGTACCCAAAGGACAAGTTACCAATGGTGCCTGCCGGCATTTGCTTGCCAAGATTAATCTTGCTTTAGGTGATTTTGATGGTGCTATTCAGGCAGCATCAGATCTTATCAATGGGAGTCCATATCACCTTATGACAAACCGTTTTGGAGTAGATGCGAGTAACCCCAGTCGTAATGTTATCTGGGACCTTCACCGCCCAACCAACAAAGTATTACCGCAAAATACAGAAGGCTTATTTTATGTAATAGACCTGGAAGGGTATAAAAATAATGGTGATTACAATGGCGGAATGTCTGTCATGCGCCAAACAATTCCCAACTGGTATAAAAACATCAATACACCCAACGGCAATCCAGGTACAACTGATCAGCGGGGAATAGAATTCGACCTGCAAAATAAATATGGCAGAGGAATAGGCCGGTGCAGAGCAACCTGGTACAGCACCCATCTGATTTGGGCAAACGATTCAACTGACCTTCGCCATGCACCGGGTAACTGGATGACAATGGAAGATCTTGTTTATAATAATCCGGCCTTAAAAGGAACAGACCCTTATTATGGTCAGCCTTTGCAAAAATATTCTGCATCCGGGGCGCTTTTGTGTGCGGATACGATAAGGGACTGGTTTGACTGGCCCCATTATAAATTATTCGTTCCGGACAATGAGAATACAACCAATAATGGCGGACATACACCCTGGTATGTGTTTAGACTGGCAGAAACTTACTTGATTAGGGCTGAGGCTTATTACTGGAAGGGTGACCTGGCAGCGGCAGCCGCAGATATTAACGTGATAAGACAAAGAGCAGGCGCTGCGCCAATCAATGCTGCAGACGTTACCATTGCAACCATACTGGATGAAAGAGCCCGTGAATTGTATTATGAAGAATACCGGAAGGTGGAACTTACCCGCATGGCTTATCTTTTTGCGCAAACCGGCAAGCCTGATTATAAAGGAAGGACATACAGCATGAATAGCTTTTCTACAAACAATTTTTGGTACGACAGGATCATGGATGTTACGGAGTTTTACAACAAAGGCGTACATACTATTCATGGCGATGAATATACATTGAGTCCTTATCATGTCTTGTGGCCTGTACCGCAGTCGGCTATAGATGCAAATGTGCAAGGACATATTAATCAAAACGAAGGTTATGCAGGTGCTGAAAGTAATGTACCACCCCTGGAAGAACTGCCGGAATAGACCTGTTGAGCCCGATAAGAAAAATATAGAGAATTTTCCATAGCCTCTTGCTCCTATACTATACTGGCAATAATATCAGAGGTTAATAAAAAAATGAAGAGATGATCAAAAGAAAAAAGTTTTTGCAGCAAGCAGCAATGGGGCTTGCAGGCACAGTGGGATTACCTTTATTAGGCAAGGCTTCTGCCTTACATGCTTATCAAAATAACAAAACGGGAAGTTTAAAAATCGGTGTTGCCGGGTTTACGTTTGCCCGTTTTGATGTTGCACAATCAGCATCCATGATAAAGCGGTTGGATATAAAGTATTTGTCTATAAAAGATTTTCATCTGCCTATAAACAGCGATGCTGATAAAATAAAATCAGTATTGGGTGCCTTTGCCGATGCCGGCTGCAAAGTGTATGCAGTAGGTGTTATTTATATGAAAACGGAAGCTGATGTAGATGCAGCCTTTGACTACGCCAAAAGAGTGGGCGTAGATATGATTGTTGGCGTGCCTACTTATGAGTTGCTGGATTATACCGAACAAAAAGTAAAATCATCCGGTATCAGGATCGCCATTCACAATCATGGTCCGGAAGACAAGCTGTATCCGGCTCCGCAGAATGTATACGACCATATCAAAAACCGCGATGCGCGCATGGGACTTTGCCTCGACATCGGGCATGCGGTAAGAGCAGGTGCCAATTTGGTACAGTCTGTAAAAGAATACAAAAGCAGGCTTTTTGATATGCACATTAAAGATGTGACCGGTGCCTATAAAGATGCAAAAGCAATTGAAATAGGCAGAGGGGTAATCGACTTTCCTGCACTGGTAAAAACACTAAAGTCCATTCAGTATAATGGTGTTTGCAGTATCGAATTTGAAAAAGATATGACCGATCCATTACCCGGTATCGCCGAATCAATCGGCTATTTTAGAGGGATAATGGCATCTGTATAGCATCGTTTGTTATCTTACACACCTGTCATCCAGCTATTTGAAAAAGTAGCATTAAGTATAAAGGATATTTAATGAAACGTTTTGGTCTATTTATGAAATATGCAGTTGCCTGCTATGCATTGATTGCATTTGCCGGTAGCTGCAAAAACTCAGCAAGGGAAAGCACGCATCCCGATTCGCTGGCTATAAGAAAAAGCATTGCAGAAGCGCCGCAATTATCACCGGAAGAGTCTATTAAAAAAATGCATATTGAAGATGGGTTTGCCGTAAAACTGGTTGCATCGGAACCACTGGTTACCGCGCCGGTAGCCATGAGTTGGGATGATAAAGGGAGAATTTGGGTGGTCGATATGCAGGATTATATGCCCGATACTGTGGGCACCGGCGAAGACCAGCCAACCGGTAAAGTGGTCATTCTTGCCGATACTAATGGCGATGGCGTAATGGATAAGAGCAACATATTTTTAGACTCGCTGGTGTTGCCACGCGCCATTTGTTTGATTGAAAACGGTATTCTCGTCGCGGAGCCGCCTAAGCTTTGGTATTATGACATTGTAGATGACAAGCCGGTGAATAAAAGGTTGATTGATTCTGCTTATGCCGAAGGCGGTAATGTAGAGCATCAGCCTAATGGCTTATTTCGTGCACTTGATAACTGGATTTATAACGCTAAATCGGCCAAGCGTTACCGCAAAGAAGGCGATCGCTGGCTGATAGAGCGCACGCACTTCAGAGGTCAGTGGGGTATCACGCAGGATGCCTATGGACGCTTATTCTATAACACCAATTCGGAGAACTTGCTGGGCGATTATTTTTCTCCGGGATTGGGTGCCGAAAATAAAAATCAAAAGAGTGTGGCAGGCTATGTAACAAAAGTGGTGGATGATAACCGGGTGTATCCGGTGCGTCCTACGCCCGGCGTTAACCGTGGCTATATGGAAGGTGTTTTAGACGATAGTTTGCGGCTGGTCAACTTTACTGCTGCCTGCGGACCAGTTATCTACAAGGGAAATGCCTTTGGTGATGCGTACCAGGGTAACGCTTTTGTAGCGGAGCCTTCGGCAAATCTTATTAAAAGAAATATTATTACTGATAAAGGATATATTATAAATGGAGAAGAAGCCTATAAAAACAAGGAGTTTTTAGCCAGCGAAGACGAGCGCTTTCGCCCGGTGAATTTAAGTAACGGGCCCGATGGTGCTTTGTATGTAGTAGATATGTATCGCGGCATTATTCAGCATAAAACCTACTTAACGCCTTACCTCAAAAATGAAATTAAAGAACGGTCGTTAACCCAGCCGCTTAACTGCGGGCGTATTTATAAAATTGTTCCTGAAAACAAAACATTGCAGCCTGTTCAATTTACTGATAATACTGCGCAACTGGTGCAACTGTTACAGCATCCCAACGGCTGGGTGCGTAGCAAAGCACAACAATTATTAATAGATAAAAAAGATAAAAGTGCAACTGTTCCGTTACGCCAGTTGCTTCAAAACACGGCTCAGCCTTTACCGCTTATCCATGCGTTGTGGACAATGGAAGGATTAGGTGTTTTAGGCGATAGCGATGTAATGCCATTATTAAAACAAAATGACTGGACCATACGGATGCAGGCATTAAGCGTATTACCTTCCGTGATTAATAAAAGCAACTATGCGCAATATGCTTCTGAATTGGAGCAAATGGCAAATAGCAACGATACACTCGCTGCGCCTTATATTGCCTTTCTCACGCATGATATACAACCATATAATGCCGGTAGGGCTAAGCAGCTTTTACTAACTTTAACCGAAAAATATCCGGATAATGTGTATGTGGCAGATGCTATCATCAGCAACCTGCAAGATAAGGAGGCTGCCTACTACGCCGAAATCCGTAAAAAAGAGCCGGATACCAGTCTTGTCATCAATAAGCGGTTAAGCAAAGTAATAGCAGACATTGCTAAAGCAAAAAACAACAGCAATGTAGAAAAACTGGCAAAGCTGTATCCGAAAGGGGCTACTATATTCCGGTCACTTTGCCAAACCTGTCACGGTACTGATGGTAACGGCGTTACTGCTTTGGCACCTCCGCTAAACGGATCGAATTGGGTACAGGGTGATAAAAACAGGTTAATACCAATTGTTTTATATGGCTTAACCGGTCCGGTGACTGTTGCCGGTAAAACGTACAAGGCGCCTGAGATAAGCGGCGATATGCCGGGTATTGGTGCTAATAAAGAATTTACAGATAAAGACATTGCACAGGTATTAAGCTATGTGCGCAATGCCTGGAATAATAAAGCCGAAAAGATTACGGCTGCCGATGTGAGTGCCATCCGTGAAAAGTATAAAGACCGGCAGAAGACATTTACAATGGAAGAATTGAATGGGATTCATTAAGTGTAGTGTAACTTGAATATGTTTGGAATAGAATAAATAGGTTTGGGATATTATATAGGAGACTGTGTAAGTGTTTTAAGTTTGATTTCATACGTTGATTCTTGTTTTCCTTTTTTCTCCCCGATTTTTCGGGGCAGGCGATGAAAGAAAAAAGGAACAAAAAAGTTCAAGCACGGCATGATCGCTCCGCGCAGCCGTGCAGGCCAGCACCACCACACTGCCTGAGAGTGATTTTAGTATTTGTGTGTAAAGTTTGGCTGACAAAGGTTTAGAGTGTGCAGTTAAGATGTTCGGAAACATTTAGGAGCCAAACCATTTTGTTAGCAACAGAAATCCATCTTAGATTAAGTGGAGGCGTTGGCCGGACAAACGCGCGGAGCGATTCGTGTTGTCCTTGAACTAAGCGAAGCAATCTCATGAATACCATTGAAAAGACATCAATGCATTCATACTTTTTGGTTACTTTTTGTGTCAAGACAAAAAGTGACAAACAAGAGGTTGAAATAAAAACATCTTCAAAAAACATAACTAATTCACAGAGAGACTAAATTAAATCTTACGAATACGGGTCTGGTGATGATATCCAATAATAATTTAATTCTTTAACGGAAAGTTTATCACTATTCGCAATGAGGTAAATTATTTTACATTACATTTTTATAATGGAAAAAAAAATATTACGCGCAGGTATTATAGGCTCCGGTTTTGCCGCCAAATTTCATTATGACGCCTTGCAGCGGGTGTTTAATACTAAAGTGGAGATAGCGGGAGCATATTCACCTACGCCGCAAAAGCTGGCAGATTTTACGACAGCACGGGGAATTCCCGCCTTTGAGAATGTAGAGCAATTGATAGCAGCCTCAGATGTGATTCATGTGTGTACGCCACCGGTGACGCACGAACCCCTGGTAATAGCTGCTTTGCAGCAGGATAAATTTGTGATTGTAGAAAAACCGTTTACCGGCTATTTCGGTGATGGCACAGTGGAATTTAATGGCGATACTTTTCCAAAAAAACAAGGATTAGAGCATGCCATGGAAAGTGTGGCCAATATGCTGAATGCCGAGAAAAACAGTAAAGGCAAAATTATGTATGCGGAGAACTGGATATATGCGCCTGCTGTTCAAAAGCAAAAAGAACTGTTGCAAAAAACGGGTGCACAAATCATCTGGATGCATGGCGAGCAATCTCATTCCGGCTCGCATTCTCCCACGTATGGACAATGGCAATTTTCGGGCGGTGGCTCTATGATTGGTAAAGGTTGTCATCCGTTGTCAGCAGCCCTTTATTTTAAGCAGATAGAAGGTAAGGCCCGAAATGGCAAACCGATACGCCCCGCAACTATTTCGGCACGCACGCACGCTATCACCCGCATGCCGGGCTTCAAGGATGAAGGATATTTGCGCACTACCTACAAAGACACCGAAGATTTTGCGCTGCTGCATATTGTATTTGAAGATGGTACCATTGCCGACTTGTTTGCCTCCGAACTGGTGTTAGGCGGTGTGCACAACTGGATAGAAGTAAATACGACTAACCACCGGACTATTTGCAATATGAATCCTAATAATGCCATGCAAACGTACACGCCGGCGCAAAAACATTTTGAAGACGTATATGTGGTAGAAAAGATGGAAACCAAGCAAGGCTGGTCGTTTATATCACCCGATGAAGGCTGGTTTGCCGGTTATCAGCACGAGATGGATGCATTTTACAGATCAGCAGCTTACGGCGCTGCCATTGAAAGCAACAGCAGCCTGGCTGCCGATGTAACTGCTACTATTTATGCCGGTTATGTTTCTGCCGAAAAAAAGGGCGAAGAAGTGGCTATTACTATTTTGTAAAATATTGCCGTATTCGCTGCGATGCGGCGAAATGGGTTCACCCATATTTTCTAATTTATCCGTTATAACACAACTACATGCTTGCTACACCTGACAATTTAAACACTGCTAGCCCAACTACTAAAATAGGAAGGTATCGCTGGACCATTTGTGCGCTGGTCTTTTATGCCACTACCATCAATTATCTCGACCGGCAGGTGATTAGTTTGTTGAAACCTACCCTGGAAAAAGAATTCCACTGGACAGAAACCGATTATTCTGACATTGTAGTGGCTTTTCAGTTTGCTTATGCCATAGGTATGCTCTTCGCCGGAAGAATTATTGATAAAATAGGAACGAAATTGGGCTATGCCATTACCTTGACATTGTGGAGCATCGCCTCTGTACTGCACGCTTTTGCTACCGGCGCCCTCTCTTTTGCCATTTATCGCGGCTTTCTGGGCGTAACGGAAGCCGGCAATTTTCCCGCTGCTTTCAAAACCACTGCCGAGTGGTTTCCCCGCAAAGAGCGGGCATATGCCGCCGGTATTTTTAACTCGGGTACAAATGTCGGTGCTATTTTAGCGCCCATTCTTGTACCTTTTATCGCCATAAATTATAACTGGCGCATTGCATTTATTGCCATTGGCGCCATTGGTTTTATCTGGCTTATTTTCTGGTTTATTTTTTACGATGTGCCGGCAAAGCAGAAAAGACTTTCCCAGGCAGAATTCGATTATATCCACAGCGACGCAGAAGAGCCGCCTGCAAAAGAGGGCACGGAAGAAAAGCCCCAGATTTCGTGGGGTAGTTTGCTGCGTTACAAGCAAACCTGGGCTTTTATTATGGGCAAGTTCTTAACCGATGGCATCTGGTGGTTTTTACTGTTTTGGCTGCCTGCTTTTTTAGATGCGCAATATCATCTTACCGGTATGCAGGTCAGTTTGCCCATTGCTTTTGTATATACGCTTGCCGGCGTGGCCAGTGTTTTTGGTGGCTGGCTGCCTATGTGGCTGGTGAAGAAAAAACATTGGAACGTTGTCCGTGCAAGAAAAACCTCCATGTTTATATATGCACTTTTCCCTTTACTCATTATATTTTCTCAGGCAGCAGGCAGCTATCACATGTGGTATGCTATTATTATTATCGGTATTGCTGCTTCGGCGCACCAGGCATGGTCGGCAAATTTGTTTACCACCGTATCTGATATGTTCCCGAAAAATTCGGTAGCATCTGTAACGGGCATTGGCGGCATGGCAGGCGGCTTGGGTGGTATGCTGATATCTACGCTGGCAGGCTTACTGTTTGATTATTATAAAGGTTTGGGCAGCATTGAAACCGGTTATTATATGCTGTTTCTCTATTGCGGAGCCGGTTACCTGTTAGCCTGGCTGATTATGTTTAAAATACTGGTTCCGCATATGAAGCCGATTAGTAATAAATATTGAGAAACTCACGTGCAGTTTTCAAAAACTTATTGTTGGTTTTTACATAAACAAATGAGTGAATTTATTTGTGTAACGCTGATAACACTACCCATTTGTCATTGTCTTTTTTAGCATCGACCGGATCAACAGCCTGATTGTATGGAGGAAAAAACTTGCAGAAAAATGCTGTTTTCCTCCTAACGAACAGGGCTTGCTGCCAGTAGCGGCATTCAGCGGTTCGTCCTTTAGCTTTGATTTAAATAAAAGTATGATAGATCTATTGATACTATTATTTTCTTTTTGTTAGTTTTTTCTTTTCATCAGCATCTTAATTTGTGAATAACCTAACCAGGTGGCAGCGGCTCATTAATTGTTCGTCAAGGCTCACGACCTATGGGCTGATGCAATCCGCTGCCACTTTCTTTGCCTTATTGATGTCTATATAGCAATCAGGGATTTCATACCCATTATCAAGGACTATGACTTTCAGGCAAAAACGGTCAGGCTTTCTTTTAAAATTCAAATCTAAGTTATGAAACAAACTACAAAGTTTTACATGGGTATTGATGTGTCCAAACTGTACTTTGATCTTTCTTTGATGACGGTCATCAACCATCAAAAGCAGCCTGTCATTACAAAGCGTTTCGATAACACTGCAACAGGTATCAAAGCATTGCACAAGTGGCTTAAAGAAAAGGGTGTTTGTTTTGATGAGCACTCGCTTTTAGTCATTGAAAACACCGAAATCCATTGACACGGCTGCAAACTGCAATCAAGCAAATCATTGAAACAGATAGTTCTATAAAAGCCAACTATGACCTGTTGCTTACCGTACCTGGCATTGGTCACCTGACGGCTGTTTATCTGATCTGTTGCACCAACAACTTTGTTTGTAAGGTTACGGGTAAACAGCTTGCCTGTTATGCAGGGGTGATGCCTTTTGAACATACAAATGGCATCAGTATCAAGGGCAGAAACAGGGTACATCAGATGGTTAATAAAGGACTAAAGGAAAGCTTACATCTCTGCGCATTGTCAGCTATTAAATGCTACCCTGAATTTAGATTATATTATGAGCGCAAGAAAAAGGAAGGCAAGCACAGTATGCCTATTATCAATGCCATCAGAAACAAGTTAGTGCTAAGAATCGCTGCCGTGGTTAACAATCAGAAACCTTATGTTGACCATATAGCCGCAGCTTGAATAAAACCACAAAAAACTTTTGTTTATTCCATAGCAATCTGCCCTGCTTTTGCCAAACCCGCTGTTGGGCGATGTTTTCATTCTCTAGTCTTTTATTTCCGTGTTACAGAAAGGATGCGTTAACTGTCCATTTTCGATTGTCCCTAAACCGCCATCCAGTTTTCTTATTATATGGTCAATACTATTGGTGCTGTGCTGTATGAGACGGATAGATTATAAGGAAGCCGTTGCGGAACGTGTAGAAGCATTTTTAAATGTTTTAAGTTCAATTTTGTTGCCCTTTCAGTCTTTTCAGTTCATCATACATTTTGGAATATAATCAAAGCAGCAACAACTTTTACCCATTTGTAAAATTGGTTTACACATATCAGATTATGTTTTTACATTTCCGGTTACAAATTCATTCTCAGTCAATACAAACTAATATACATCGGATGCAGATTGTCAGGAATTACTCAGATGCAGAGCTTATAAGTGCGTTGAAACATCCTACAGAAATGGATGTAGCTATCAGCCTTATTTACAAAGAATACTATGCATTACTGGAAAATTATGTAATCAACAATAAAGGAAGTAAGGAGGATGCTGCTGATATAATTCAGGAAACCATTGTTGCATTCATAGGAATTGTAGAACAGGATAAGTACAGGGGTGACGCCAGTATTAAGTCGTTTTTATATGCTATAACACGCAACCTTTGGTTGGCCGAACTTAGAAAGAGGAGCAGTGCCGACAACAGGAACAGGATATTTGAAAAAGCAAAAGATGATACGGAACAGGCAACTATACAACATCTAGTGCAGCGGGAGTATTTTGCAGTAATACAGCAGTTTTTCGAAAAGCTGGGTACAAAATGCAGGCAACTGCTCATGCTGGTATATTATGAAGACCTTTCGATGAGTGATATCGTTCAGCAAATGCCGGATTATCAGAATGAGCAAGTGCTGCGTAATAAAAAATATAAATGCATGAAGCAGTTAGAACAAATGATACAGAACGATCAATCTTTACGTACACAACTTAAAAATGCACTAAGGTATGCAGGATAATTCTACAGATGATATGGCTGAAATGCTCATCAGGTATATGGATGGTGAATTAAATGCTGCCGAAAGAGAAGCTGCGGAAAAGTTGTTGCGCGAAGATGCTGCTTTACAGGAGCGTTATCAATATTTTTTGGCGGCAAAAAGAGCCATTAAAGCGCAGGCACTTAAACAAAGGGTACAAGCAGTACACCAGGCATATATGCAGGAAGTAAAGCCACAGGAAACGCACCCGGCAAATGTTGTAAAGCCGGCATCCTTTCCAAAAAGGTTGATGAGGGTTGCAGCCATATTGATAGTAGTAATAGCTGGTTATGGTGTATTTCAATATACTTCAACAACCAATCAATCTGTTTACAATGATCATTTTATTGCTTATCAGTTACCGGTAAACAGGAGTAATGAAGGCCCCGATAGTATTGATGCCCTGTATAATGCAGGCAACTTTAATGCTGTTATCAGCACTTTTAATGAGCTGCAGCAGAAGAACCAGAAAGATTACTTTCTTGCTGCACAATCTTATCTACAATTAAATAATGCTGATGCAGCCATTAATTTATTTCGCCAGGTAGAAGATATCAACAATAACAGCACCGATAAATATTTTGTGCAGGAGACAGATTATTACCTGCTGCTGGCATATATAAAAGCAGGAAAAATTGACCTGGCAAAAAAGCAACAGGATAAAATAATTTCCAACAAGCAACATTTGTTTTATGCCAAAGCCAAAAATATCAGTAGCATAAAATTGATGATGCTGAAGTGGAAAGATAAGTAGTTTGATAAGTACGGCTTATCATAATACATACTTCTTTCGCTTATAAAACAGTATTATCATTATTGAAATAACAACTATACTGGCGGCGACTATCCACCATGCCACTGCGGATTGTTCTTCCTGTACATCACCAATAAAAATAAGATGGCTCCAGTATGCAGGTGAGTGAAACTGGCTCATCAATTCATCTGCCAACAGATCTGTTTTTGCTTTTTGTAATGCCAGCGCGTAAGTATATCCTTTATCAATGTACCTGTAAAAATGCTCACTGATATACGCAGTTGATTTATCCTCCGCTTTCCATAAAGAAGTGATGACATTTGGACAGCCTGCAAACGCAAAAGCCCGTGATAAACTTAGCGAGCCTTCGCTTCGGGATACCTTTCCGCTGCCGGTCTCGCAAGCACTTAAAAAAACAAACTTTGTATGCCGCAATTGCAGGTTGTATAGTTCATGCGCAAATATTTTGTAACCAGAATCAGCTTTGCTTTGTTTGTAAAAAGCTATGTACGAATTTTCGGGTTCCTGAAAATTTACGGCTGCATGTGTTGCCAGATGAATAGCCGAGGCATTGCCCGCTACAAAAAGGAATGTGTCTTTTGTAGCAGCTTTATTTAATAATTGCGCATGTTTTGGAAAACGGGAAATTTCTTTAACGGAAGAAGGCAGCACGCTCATGGTTGCATTCGTGTTGCTATTGGCAAACGGCGCAAATGCAATAGCCTTATCCTTATCAAGAGTTAATGATTCCTTTTGTAAAAATGGTAGTGCATACTGGTAAGTGATTGTATAGTCCTGTATAAGATATTTACTGTTGGCTTTCTGAAATGCTTCAAATGGAACGTTAATTAAGTTTTGATCGGGGATAATTACAAGTGATGTAATATCGTTTATATCGCCTGCAAAAGGCTGCACTAATGTACCATAAAGGTACATGGCAGCATTTTCGTCATAAGCTTTACCAACATCAGCTCCTGTAAGTTGACGGACATACGAATCAATATTCTTTTCAAGAATGGCATCGCTGTCAATTTCATGCACAACGATGGTATTATGTTTAATTACAAAAGCATATAGCTTATTGGCACCTTTAAAGTAACAAATGGCTGCAGTATTGTTGTCCAGTACTTTTTTTTGAATAGTGCGAATATCAATATTATCAGCCGCAAACTTTTGCCTGTAATAATTAGGGAATTCTTTAAGTGTGTTATCAATGGTTTGCAATTGCAATGATGCTGTATTAATAGCTGACAGCAACCGTGCCTGTTCTGCTGTGTCAGTACTTCGTTGCAACTGCAGCTTCATCCTCGATATACTGATTTTATAGTTCTCTTCTTTTTGCAATAAGGTGTCTGGTAAACCTGCATATTGCTTAATCGTATTTTCTTTCAGGCTGATGGCAAGAGATGTAGCACGGCTTTTACTTATCCATTCCAATGCATGAATTATATCATTTTCCTGATGATTAGAAGTCATTATAAAATCTACTGCTTTGCTGTAAGCATCAAAAACTTTATCTGCTATAAATAGCCTGGCTTCATCGTTATCAATAGATTTTTTTATGTAGTCCGATAAGGCAAACGCCGAATCGTAAGTGCTCACCGCCGCTTTAAAGTATTTGGTATCTTTTGCCTGATTATAAAGTGTGGCAAAACAAGCTGCTTTTGCCGTTAGAACATTGAATAAATTATAGCTGGCAAAATCACCAATAAAATTACCAGGATTAGCAAACACATTGCTGTCATTAAATTTAAAGTTGTATTGTATGATTGCCTGCTGATAATAAGGTAAAGCAGCCTGCAATTTTCCTTCCAGCATTCTCAGATCGCCAAAATATTTTTGGGTAGCCCCATAGTAATTATTTTTTATCTGCTGATTGTTTGCTGTATAAAAAGTGGTAGCGGATTGCAAATGATTAGCAGCTTGTGCTGTATCGCCTTTTTGCATATAAGCCTGTGCAAAAGCATTATGAATAGCTATTGCATAAAAACCCTTTATGTCTTTAACTATTCGCAGGTAATATAAAGCGCTGTCGGATTGATTTTTAGTAAGATATATTTCGCTGATATTATTTACAATGGCTAACGATGGTTGGGTATAATCTAATAACTTTTTATACAATTGGAGTGCAGAATCGGGGTAGCCTGATGCCCTTACTGCCGACGCCACATTTGCCGACATGGCAAAAATAGCTTCATCGTAACTATGCTGCTGCCGGGTAAGTTCTAATGCTTTGCAAAAGTAAATGCCACTTTGTACATAGTTGCCCGCCTCATTATACAACGCACCGAGCGAGTTGTATAAGTCGCCGGCCAGCCCGGCGGCAGGATAACGGTTTATGATCTTTTCTGCTCTTGAAAAATAGTAAACGGCAGAGTCGAACAATCCATTTGTATAATGAACATTGCCGGCAGAAAGCAACAGGCGGAATAAGATGGAATCACTAAGATGAAAAGTTGTTTGTATTCTTAAGCCTGCATAATAATGTTGTAATATTTCTTCGGGCAAATAGTCCAGTCCTTGTTTTAAAATGCCCGCCCGTTCGTAACAGTTATAAAGCAGTATTGCATTGGATGCGTTTGGGTGAAGGGCTGCAGCAATCCTGTTGTAATAACTTAATGCAACAGAATCGGTACTGTCTGTAGCTGGCCCATTAAACAAAGCTTCTGCCCGGTTGAATAATTGTTGATAGGACGGAAGATTATTCTCTTCCTGGCTGCGCAATTGTATAAATATCAACCAACAAACGGCAATAAAAGCCAATAGCAATTTCTTTTTCATTTAATAAGCGACGTACTAAAATAGTAAGAAATTGCTATTGCGGTTTAGTTATTTAGGAGTATGCGTTTACAACATTCAACATTGCTTTATTTTAACTACAACCAACACTAATTGATACAATTTGATAGGAGATAAGGCTACCAGCCAATATCTCATTCAATATACATTTACACTTTTTACACCCGTTATTATTGCTGTGTTACAATAATATATGGCGGTCTGCATTTTGCCGTAGCTGCACCTTGCTTAGCGGTTGTACTTGCTGCACTGGCAGTAAACGTAAATGCAATACGGTTGTCATCGCTGCCACCTCCACCAGGACCGCTATGACCGCCACCACTGCCGCCGTGCCCGCCACCGCCACGATCATCCTCCTCTTCACCGCTATCGTCACCCAAAAATACCTGTCCCTTTTTATCTTCCAACTCATTTTCTAAATTTGCTGGTATATCAGATTTTTTCTTGTAATAATAAAGACGGAATCCTATATGGTTTAAAGCTTTTGAACTTTTATCACCTAAACGGTATTCCAAAATGAAATCTTTGTAAGTGCCATTCGCAGGGTTTTTCCCCAATGCTCCGTTTAGCAAACTCTTTTTAAGATTAATAACACCTGTCTTTCTATTTATAACAATGCCTTGTGCCGATACTCGCTCGGCAGGCGGGCCAACATCAAATTCGCAGCCTCCGCTACAGTCGGTAGGCTTCAAAGGATTGGCATTATATATCGGAATAGCAGTAGCTGTATTATTTGCCAGTACATAGGTGCTATCCATATAGTTAATACCCGAAACAGTTATAAATTTTCTGCAAGTATCTCTTGTACCACTTGCTACAAACCATACCATATATTTTAAACCAGTTTCACTTCCGGTTATATTAATGCTGCCATCAGATTTATCAATTTTAAGACCGTCAGGATATGCACCAAAAGTACCGGTAAGCGGATTGACAGGTTTTACAATATAATTGCCGCCAGGCAGGTTAGTTAGGTAAAAGATGGTATCGGGGTAAGCAAACTGAGCGCAGGTGCTGGTTACCACACGGGCAGATTGTACCTTATTAGCAGCAGTTGTTGTATTCTGTATGTCATTGGTTCTGTATGCAGCCTCTTTACTGCACGCCAATATACCCAAAGCGACAGTAACTATAAATAAGAAAACAGGTGTGATATGCTTCATAACGCAGGTTTAAAAATGTGTGGCCCAATGTAAATTATAGCTTGCTAACTTATTAAAAAATATTAATATAAAATCTTTTATAACAATTATTATAAACACAGCCTTATCATTTCAGATAAGTATTGTTTAGTTGCATCGCCAACGCATAATATAATCAGTGTACGAAAAAATTTCACTTTGGTTGCTTCGCAAACACTTTTAGATAAAATAATGATGCCGCCTTATGTAAATCGCTGCTGCAAGTAAGTGATTAAAATTTTTTTGAAATTTTTCCGAATGGCTGGTTACGTTTTCTCCCGCTGCTATAACTCATATATGTAGTACGATTGAAACTGCTTATACACCTCTTAGCATACAAGTTATTTCAAAAATAAATGGGAATGATGCTGAACACCCTTGAAAAAAGTAGGCGTATTTTTTTATATCAAAATCTCACAGTTATGCTGACATTAGAAAAAATCATGACAGAACTGAAAGTTAATGCCGTTAATGAAGTAGTAGGCGGTAAACATGGAAAAACAAAAACCCGTACGAAGACCAAAACAAAAACAAGAACAAGGACTCGTACGAGGAAACATGGCACCAAATATTATTAATCGGCTCCTCTGTTTACAGCATCAGGTAAGATTATTTACCTGATGCTTCTTTTCTTACTATTCGTATTCTAAAATTTTACCTGTGCGCTACCAAATCTCTAAACATATTCAGTTTTTACATCCGGAAGAATGTTCAACTATACAGTTGGATACTTTCGTTTTACAAAACCGTATTTTAATAAGAGATACTAAAGACGATCGTAGCTTCCTTGTCAACCCAACCATAGAAACATTCATTAAAAAGTTTACTGTTGCTAAAACATTGGATGAAATAACAGCAGAAATTGCTGCAGAAGTACATACGCCGGTTATCGATGTAAAAAAAATAATCTTACCTTTTTTCAATCATAGTAAGTACAGACATTTTATAGTTTCTGAAAATTATACTGAAAAGGAGCCATCAGCAGTTGCTTCATTTGCTATCAATACCATACTCGATGAGTATAAAATAGAAAAGATTATTGATGTAAATAGTAATATAGATGTTTATATGGCAACTGATTTAAATTCAGCTAATACAGTTGTAATTAAATTGCTGAAACGCCCCAATGAGCAAGCCGTCGAAGCGTTAAAAAGAGAATATAACTTTTTAGAGACTTTAAGTAAAACAGGTGTTACGCCTCTTGCCTATACCTTTATTGAGCGTGATAAATATACCTACTTTACGCAACAGTTTGTTGATGGTCTCAGCTTACCGCAGTTTATAAAAAGAAAGAAGAACACACCTAAAAAACTTGTGTTGGATATTGCTGCTGAAATTATAGAAGCCTTTGAAAAAATTCATGCTGAAAACATTGTGCACGGTGATATACATCCCAGTAATATCATACTGACTAATAAGATGCAAATCAAAGTGCTCGACTTTGGTTTGGCAATCCATCATGAACTGGAAAAGGATGAACTGATAAATTTTGGTGGTGCTTATTTTTTTATGCCACCTGAAAGAATAAAAAAAACAACCTATAAAAAATTTACCCGCAAGCCAGACTTCTCCTCTGATGTTTTTCAGTTAGGCGTTGTGCTGTATACCTTTTTGTATGATGCGTATCCCTTTAATGGAATAACGTGGGAGGAACTGGCAACAGCAATAAAAGAAAAGCCAATTGAATTTCCTCCAAAGTCACAATATGGTTTCTTAGTTCCGGAATGGCTAAAAAATAGCATTGCAATGTGTGTCGCTAAAAAGCCATCAGCAAGGTTTGCCAATGCTCATGAACTATATAACGCAATCTCAAAAAAACGAATGGATAATGCCAGTAAAATCAGATCAGCAATTAAAATATAACGATTGCGGAATCAGCGTTATTAAATCAATATTTAACTATTATCATGTAAATATTGATCGGGATTATATTGCTGCTACTGTTCCACTGGATGCAAATGGAGCATGGCTGCAGGATATTAAAAGTTTTTTTGAACAACATTGCTTTAAAGCGGATTATAACTTCTTAGACTTAAATGCATTGAAGTTTAATACAAAAAAGATAGAAGCCTTTTTGCCTTGTATTCTTCCTGTTAAAAATGCACGTGGTTTGCACTACGTAGTGATATATGGCACCGAAGAAAAAAAGTTGCTGGTGCTTGATCCGGCTGAAGCCAACCGCATGAAGTGGAGCGTTGCAGAATTTATGCAACGTGCCTATACCAATACTGCTTATTACGATAAGCTGAGCAGCAAAGAAGTATTACAGCAACTCATTAAAGATGAATTGGACCTGTATGATCTTCAACCCAATAGTATTACACAACAGGACGAAACAATTGTCGCTAACAAGCTTACTTATTTTTCTTATCTGAAAGAGAATTTTGGTTTTGCTTCAAAGGACGCTGAAGTAAGTTTTTTGAAGGATTTGTTATATAATCTGCAACTGAATACGCTTCCAAACGAATTCAAATCCTTACAAGCAGCAGATGATAAAATAAGCGTTAGAACGCCGGTGGTATTAACAGTAAAATTGATTGATAATAAAACATATAAACAACAATTCACCTCCAAAAAAGCATCCGAAAACAATAATGCTTACATACAATTGTTTCGAGAAATGAAACAGCACAAGAAGCTTTGGTACATTTATATCTTTGCTGCGTTGTTTGCTGCTTTTATGACACAAATGCTTGTCTTCAGCAGTCAGTTATTAATAGATAATATTCTACCCAGCTATGATACCAGCCTGGTTATTTTATTTGCTGTTGGGTTAGGTTTATTCAAACTTTTCGAGCTGACAATACGTGTATATAAAAGTTTTATTTCTATCCAACTCTCTAATATTTTCGATAGCCATTTTCTTACTTCATTTGTAAGAAAACTGAACAGTTATCCGATAAGGTATATTCACGCGTTTAATCGGGGTGATTTGACAGAACGTATGAAAGACAGCCTTATGCTTAAAACCTTTTTTACCCGCTTCTTTACAAGTATATTGACCGATAGTATCATCTCGGTGTATTCGCTTATTATTTTATTCATCATCAACTGGCAGATCAGCTTGATTATTCTCGCCATTATAATTCTGTTTATCATATGGTTTAAGGTAATTACACCTAGGATAAGAGAGAATGAAAAGCGTCGTTTTATGCAGAAGTCGGGGCTGTTTTCGAATGTGTTGGAAAACATTGATGGACTTCAGGTGATAAAATCGTTCAACATCGAATACCTTTTTCAACAACGCATGCAACCCGCTATTGCAGGCATGATGAAGGTGCAGAAAAAAGTTCGCTATATCAGTCTTTTAAATTCTTCAGTAATAGATTTGCTCATCATTATTGCAAGTGTATTAATCCTTGCTTTCCTTTCTGTTAGTTCTGTAAATAATCAATCTGTTTCAGTTGGGCAAATCATTACGTTCATCGCGTTGTCTGGCAGAATTTTTAATTCACTTACCAGCATCATGGATGAGAATCTTGACCTGCAGGAAAATGAAATTATTTTAAAGAGATATCTTGATTTTGATGCAACCAAAGCCGATGTAAACAATGAAATAAATATGGAACAGGAAGATAAAATAAAAGACTTTCGGCTAAAGAATATTCAGTTTAAAAATGTAGGCTTTGAATATGTTCCTCAGAAGCCGGTTTTAAAGAACTTTAATCTTCGTATTACAGACGGAGAAAAGATAAGATTGGAAGGCAGCAACGGCGCAGGTAAAAGCACGTTTTGCAAAATACTCTCCATGCTTTATACGCCCACTGCAGGCAATGTGTATATCAATAATGAGAAAGCAATTTTTTACAACCAGGCTGCGCTGAGAAAGAAAATTTTATTGATTAGTAACGATGATATCTTATTTAATGATACGCTGTCATTCAATATCAAATTCAACAGATCTGTTGATGTTTTAAAGATTCTAATGCTCTCTAGGCAAATAGGTTTTCATGATTTTATATCCAAGAATGCAGAAGGTTTTGATTATGTAATTACAGAAGGCGGGAGAAATCTTTCAACAGGTCAGCGCAAAAAAGTTTTATTGCTGCGTGCATTGTTATCAGATGCAGAACTCATTATCATTGATGAAGTGCTATCAGGTATTGACAAAGAATCGAAGGAAAAAATAGAAGCTTTTATTAACCAGGATAGTACGCGTGCTTTCATTATTATTTCTCACGAGCCGGTTGATAATATACGTTTCGATAAAGCAATCATGTTAACAAACGGGAGCGTTGTTGAAAACATTTATATCACAAACAAAAGATTTATGAAAAATGATCACTGATTACGCAATATTATATGGTGAAGATTACCCGGTAAAGACACAAAGATTTATACTTTGGTTCTTCCGGTTATTGTTGCTGTTTGTGTTAATAAGTATGAGTTTATTGTTTACTGTTCGCATCAATGATACCGTTTCCTTCGCACAAGGTGAAATTATCTCGCAGAGCCCGCAACTCAATTTAAAGGCACCTTTTGAAGCACAGCTTTCAAAGATGTATGTACGTGAAGGGCAAAAAGTTAGGACAGGTGATACTTTGATGGTGATTTATAACGAAGCCAATTCAAGAGCTTACACAGCACAAAAGGCAGAAAGAGAATACCTGGAAAAGAAGCTGGCATCTGTACAATCATTACTTGCTGCATTAAGCAAAAAGAAAAGCGAGACCGGTGTTGAAAATAGTATTAATAGTTCGGATAGAAATGTAGATGTACAAAATATACAAAACAACATACTTACTTTAGATGCACAATACAAGCTGCAGCAACAAAAGCTTAATAATGCTTTAGAAAGAAACAGGGCTGATTCCATTTTATATCAGAAAGATATGTTGAGTAAAATAGAATACAATGCTAGTAAGGATTTGGTGAATGATATACGGGAATCGGTAAATATAATAAAAAGCGAACTACAAAAACAAAAGGTTCAACAACAATTAAGTGCCAATGAGTTTGCGTCGAAACAACACCAATTGGCATTAAAAAATATAGCATTGGAAGAAAATAACCAAAGCTTGCGTCAGTTACAGATTGATTTAGAAAATGAATTAATCAAGGCAAACGAGAACCTGGAGTTATTAAGTCACGAATTAGCTAAACAGTATCTGATTGCCAATACAAATGGCACTGTAAATTTTATTTTTACTTCCAAACAAACCACCAACCTCATCAATAAGAATGATTTATTGCTGAGTATTTCGCCCGACAAGAATGACTTTTATGCAAAAGTAGTATTGCCAGAAAATGATATGCAATATGTAAAAACAACAATGCGCGCCCATCTCCAGTTAGATGCCTATTATCACCTCGAATACGGAATTATACAAGGCAATGTTACCTATATCTCCGCTAGAAAAGAAAATGATAAGTTCTATGCTTTCATCAAATTAAACAATGCAAAAAACTTTCAATTAAAATCAGGGTATAACGTATCTGGTGAAATCATTACAGACAAGCTTGTGTTATTCCGATACTTTATTAAAAAAATATTCAAAGATTTTGACAAGAAGCCATCATGAAGTTTTGTGCTCCATTTATATTAATTAGCCTTTTCTGCCTGAAGGGAATTGCACAGCAATCATATTCTTTAGAAGATTGTTTTGCTGCTGCACAGAGCAATAATATTGCGCTTCAAAAAAGTAAAAACGATATTCAAAACAGTTACATAGATAAGAAAGCGGCAACTTACAACCTGCTGCCGGCTGTATATGCCAATGCAGAACATATTTTTTCTTCCGGTAAAAATATTGATCCGGTAACAAACAATTTTGTTCGCGAAAATTTTAGTGGTGGCGAATTTGATGTGACTTTACAACTTAATATTTTTTCAGGCTTTAGTGCATTCCATGCAATAAAGAGTAGCTTATATAAAATACGGGCAGATGAGCAAGCTTATAAGGAAGCAGAGCTGGAAACCTTTGCTGCCATTAGTGTTGCCTATGCGAAGGTATTGTATAGCAGAGAGCAGATTGCTACTATCGAAAATAACTATCAACATACACAAAACGAACTGGATGTTGTACAGGAGAAAATAAATGTTGGAAAACTTAGCAAGAGTGACTATTATACTATTAATACGCGTTGCAAAAGTGAGCAGGCCGATATAGTGGAAGCACAAAATAACTTGCTTGCTACAATAAATGAATTGAAATACTTAATCGGTATCAACAACAATGTATCATTTACTGTTAAAGACATTGATTCGAACGAGATAAGTACTATTGCGCATACAGCATTTGATGTTGCTGAGGTATTAGAAAAAGTTTTAAAGCATCATCCTGCATTGCTGGAGAGCATGTATAATGCAAGCGCAGCAGCAATGAAGGTAAAGACTGCCAAAGGAAGCCTCATTCCTACTATGTCGCTTACCGGAAATGTGTTTTCAAATTATAACTTAAATGATAGAAACCTCAGTGGCAGCCACATTCGTTTGAATGAACAATTAAATAACAATTTTGGCAAAACGGTTGGTGTATTGCTGCAGGTGCCTTTGTTTAATAAATACCAGAACAGGGCGGCAGTAGAGAAAGAAAAAATAAACCTTGCCAATGCAAAGCTAACGATGCAGGAGGTTGAAAATGAAATTGTAAAAAACACGCAGCAGTTACTGAGTGATTTTATAGCTGCGAAACAGAAATATTTATTGCAGGCTGAATCCTTACAGCAAGGCGAGTTAGCATACAATGCTTTTGAAGAAAGACACAAATTAGGATATATTTCTTCGCTGGAACTAATGCTTGCAAAAGACCAGTTGTATGCACAACAGGTAAAAGCAACCACGGTAAAATATGATTTGTATTTTAAGTATAAACTCATTGAGTTGTTGCTGAATAGCTGATTCTTCTCTCTCCGCAACTACACATAAGCCAGAGCGGCAGCAAAGATATTTATTAAAAAACCTTATTGTAGTGGTTACATTTTCATTTGCAGGTACAACCTATATATGTGCTAAGAATAAAGGTATTATTCAAAGCACTTTTAAATACCAAATATTCATACCACAATACAAATACAGATGCTCATGAAATCGGTTATTCCCTTCTTTATTCTTTGCCTGATTGCTACACAGTTTATTGCATGTAAAAAAGAAACTACTAATCCTTCCACTCCACTGCTGGTTACTGCTGCTTCCGTTGCAGGCAACTTTACAGTAGGCTCATTTGTAAGTACCGGAAGTGAAACTTCAACCTTCAGTAGTTTCCTGTTCACATTTAAAGAAGACGGAACCATTGTTGCAACAAAGGGCAGCGATACTTTTGATGGTACCTGGAAATTTGATGATGGCAATAACACAGAAATAAAAATAAATTTTTCTGCCTTTCCCCTTAGCCAGTTAAATGGTAGCTGGTATGTGGAAGACCTTACAGACGATCACCTGTATCTTAAGGATAGCAGCGAAGCTGACGATAACGACGATGATCATCCTTCCACACATAGCCGTCTCGAATTTGAAAGAGCGTAACAGCTAATGCCTGCTTCGCAAAAGCTATCTAACTATCAGTGTACAATATTTTTTTCATTTAATCTTTAAAACAAGCAAACAGTTATGAAAACAATTATTCTGGCAGCATGTATGCTAGCCACCGTGGGTTCCTTTGCCACACCCAAAGAAAGTCTTAGTGCTTATGCAGTAAAAAGTGGAGATGGTCAGCACATTCCCGCCTCCGAAGTGCCAAGACCGGTAAAGCAGGATTATCGCGCCCGTTATCCTAATGCAACGAATACCCGTTGGGAACTGGAGAGCGAGCACGGTATGAAGGTGTACCAGGCAGAATTCAGAAAGGCGAATGGACAAAAAGCAAAAGCAGAATGGCTTGCTGATGGCACTTTCCTAGGTGAAAAATAGGGAGGGATATTATCGGAATAAAATACTTTCTTCTCTGATATATCAGAGAAGAAAGTATTTTATTCCGATATGTTATTATGATATTGAATTCATTAATGGCACTGCTGCATCTGTTGGTATAGATCCCAAAAGATTGTATTAAGTTCTGACTATTACATTTTATACACCCAGAGAACAGAACATTTTGAAATAAGTAGCCATAGGAGAGGCTACTTGTTCCTTCTTAATCATTCGTACTATTTCGATGCCTGTTAATGTTCGTGAAGCAGGCTCAAAGTTTTTAAATCCAGGCACGTTACGCATTCGCCATTTGGCAAACCGATGGTTCCCTTCTATCCGGTTATTTAAATACTTACATTGCCTGATCTTTATTCTGGACCATGTTCTTTTGTGGTAAGTTCGTATGGCTTGCTTATTAGCACTACTCTTATCAAATTGATGGTTTAAGGTTTACCGTTGTTATGTAATGGCTTTAAGCAAGAATAGATGAGCAGCCCTTTTTATTTCTTCTTTTAGTGAGTAGGAATTCCACTGTAATTGCCTTCCTTATCTACTGCCCGGTACAGATACATCCACGCGCCCTTTACATTGATATAGGTTTCATCCATTCACCAGCTATCCCCGACTGTCTTCTTTCTTTTTTGAAAAATCTTTTTCATCAGGGGAGAAAATATTTATATACCCATCTTTGAATACTAGCATGGTCAACTGTTACTCTCCCGAATAGAAAATAGTTCCTCCACATCCCGGTAACTCAAACTAAACCTTAATTTACAATATACCGCTTGCAGGATAACCTCTTTAGGAAAACAATACCCTCTGAACATCTTACAAATGTAATCCTTACCCTTACAATTCAATTACAGGTGCAACAGAACCAGCAACAGCAAATAAAGGCTTTCAATAGCGGTTATACATTTCCGTAAAAGCATTTTCTTCTGCTTTCAAACGGTGCAGCAGTTCCTGGTCGTCTATTGAAGAGTAGCAATCCATGGCAAGCAAAAAGTATCCCGCTATTTGTATTTGTAAAAATTAAAAATAATCAATAGCAACAAAGTAAGAGCATTTTTGCGATTCGATGTTTACCTTATGGCATTGCTTGTTCGCTGTATTGCTTTTTGCAGTTCACTTTTTTTGAAATTTATATTTATTAATAATAGCTATATAAACGTAATCATTATTTGATTTAGGGCAACAGCATAAGCTTTCTGATCAGCAGAGAGCATAACCAGGCCCGTAAACAGTAATAGCAATATTATTGATAGAATTGCACGCAGTTGTAACTAAAGTCAGTATTACTTTTTAATCCAATAATTGAAATTTTCATTACCGGATTGTAAAACAACCTTATAAAAATCAGAAGGCAGATTATCTAATTTTATAGTGGCAGATTGTTGTGCAAGCGGTACTGTTGCCAATACTTTATAATGGTCTTCTCCGCCTGTTTTTACCTCGTTGGTTGTAGATGCAAGAATCGTCATCTCACCTTTAGCCAGGTTTTTCCAGTCAACATGAAGACTGCCATTTTCCATTTTTATCCGGGGTTTTGCAAATAATAACTTACCAATAAAGGGCAAGCCATCCATCTCAAATGCTTGTTTTTGCGAAGGGTGAATGTCCATAAACCTGATGATGGCAGGCAGGATATCTACTATAGAACTTTGTGGTGTACCAAACTGTTCATTCAGGTTTTTGGCGTTGGTAAATATCCAGCCATCTCTTTCCCGGTCGCTTTGTCCGCCGTGGCCCTTACCTGTTTCTGCTGTACGCCCATGATCTGTGGTTACAATAATCAACCAGTCTTCATTAAAGTTCTTCTGACGATACTGTATAGCGTCCCAAATATATCCTACCCGTTTATCTGCCAGCGCTATTGCTTTATAAAATTCAGGGCTGTCGCCATGCATGTGCCCCATATCATCTGTATATTCAAGATATACCCACGAGAGATCCGGTGCGTCCTGTTTGATCGTAGTAGCTGCCTGCTGCGAAACCGCTTCATCAATATTGCTCATAAAGTCCCTGGCTTGATCATGCGGATATTGGATAGTATCCAGTTCCAGCCCATCAAAATGATAGTCTATTTTTATATTGCCTGTAGCTGCCAATTCATCGCCAACCAGTTTGGTACGGTTATCCAGCCAACTACTGAAAATAGCAGTTTTCTTTTGCGGATAGCTTTCTTTTAGAAGTCTGAATACCGTTGGATAATGATAATTAGGTTCGGCTATATCATTGTCCCAAACATTATGTTTGTTAACCCATGTGCCGGTAAGCAGGCTGTTGTAGCCTACAGCCGAAATAGTTGGTGTTTCGGAATAAGCACCTTTAACACCGCCTACATAAGAACGTGTATAACCACCTTCTTTTGCTATGGCATGAAGATTAGGCGTTGGTTGCTTTTCTACTACATCAGCCGGAATACCATCCACAATAATAAATACGGTTTTTTTTACTTTTTGTGCAAATAAAGCCGTTGTGCTGATGACACAAAACATCAGCATCTGGAACAAAGTTTTTTTAATCATTATAATCTGATATTAATTTACAAAATCTTGCTATAGAAAAATATAAAAAGCACAGCTACTTCAAAAGCCATATTACGCCATTAATGTCGTCATCACCATTAAATTGCCGCTGAACAGCAGCATCTACATTTGCCTTATTTACATTGTATTCATTCTGCGGATACAGCCAGCGCCTGGGCACTCTTTGATCGTTATAAGTGCCATCGCCTACGTTAAATACAGGAATGCCTGTACGCCTTTGCTCATAAAAAGGCTCCCAGCCAGCCTGCATGAACATGGAGAAATACTTTTGTACTGCTATCTGTTGTAAGGCCGTTGCTGCTGCAAGCTTTACTTTGGGCGTTGCAAGATAGTTTTGTATATCAGCATCGGGCACACCATAAAACTGCATGGAAGCAACAATGCCATTTTTATAATGTTCCTCTGCCGTGCCTGCACCTGAAATCCAGTTTCTGCTAATGGCTTCTGCTATCAAAAACTCCTGCTCCTGGTAGCCGAGCAGCATCATGGGTTCGTTTATCTGATCTTGCCAATACCGCGGCGCAATGCGGGAAGCATCGGCAGAAGCCGTTTGCATTTCACCTACGGTAAGCCCTTCATTCACACCTTCATAACTGCTAAAATTACCTGCTGGTAATCCGGAAACAGGGGCAGCTACTTTAAACAGTCTTGGATCTGCAAAAACTTTCAAACTATCAACAAAGCCTTGCTCCATCGAAATAGAGGTTTGTAAAGAGTTGCTTTGAAAACCAGGATAAGAATTGTTAGCAGCTGTTTTATTAAATACAATCTGGGCATTATCATCGTTGCTTTCCATTAGCGGATACATTGCCGGATTGCTGATAATAGATTGAAACTGCTGTTTGATATTCAGGTTCGTATTATCTTCTTTTTTACTTAAGTGAATCAGTAACCGTAAGCGGAATGCATTGGTAAACTTCTTCCACTTGCTGATATCGCCATCAAAAATTATATCTCCTGAAATGGTGTTTTGCGTTGCATCAAACAGGCTGTTGGCTTCATCCAATTCCTTCAAAATTCCTACATATATACTTTCCTGTGCATCGTATACAGGAGTGTTATTGCCTTCATCTACTTTCAACGCTTCGGCGTAAGGAATATCCCCGAAAGTTTCTGTAAGCTGCGAAAATAAAACAGCTCTGAACAGTTTTGCAATTGCCTGGTAGTTCACTTCATTACTGGCTATGGCAAGTGTATTCATTTGTTCTACCTGTCGCAGAATATCGTAGTTATCAAAACTGGCAGCCCCCCATCCATAATTGGCATTCACATCCGGTCTTTCATAATACGCCAGGTACCTGCTGGCATAAGCCATGGGCAAACCATCGTGCACAAAAACACGCACGCATATATCGGTTAATAATAAAGCCGGCGTAGCCTGCGAAGGATTGTTGGGATTGGTTTGGTAATAATCATATTTATTACAGGAAGTGGTAAGCTGCAACGCTACAGCAACAGCAAAAATGTATATAAATAGTTTATAGTTCTTCATGAAGAATTTGTTTAAGAAGGTTAGAAAGTAAAGTTTACACTAACGCCAATATTCCGGTAGGTAGGCTCTGCGAGTGTAGTACCGGTGTATGATTCAGGATCCATAAAAGGTACCTTGGTAAACAATGCAAGGTTGCGCCCTGTAAGAGCGATACTTGCAGCTTTAAAAGGCGCTTTTTTGAATAAAGTAGCCGGTATATTGTAACTAAAAACAACCTCACGCAGCTTTACAAATGTGCGTTTGTATAACACAGACTCATCTACGCCATTCGTGTACTGCGCAAATATGTAGTCAATGTAATTGACGTTGGTTTCATTTGCAGCAAACTTTCTGGTATCGCTCGTAATGTTGCCCTGCTGATCGTAAGTAACTTCCCCTTCTGTTACCACAACGCCCGGTACTAAATATGTTTTTTCACCGTTGTAAGCTTCATCGCGGTAATGATTAGCAGTAACCGGGTGCATACCACCTTCATACATTTTGGCTTCTACTCCATTGAACATGTAACCACCAATTTGTCCGTCGAATGTAAAGCTAAGGCTGAAGTTTTTGTAAGAAATACTGTTGATGATACCAAACTCCCAATCAGGGTTTAAATAGCCAAGATTTACAATCTGGTTAATGTATTGCGGCAAGCCATTACTGAATACCTGCCGGCCATCCGGAGAACGTTCCCAGGCATAACCTCTGTACACATCGTTGCGCTCGCCTATTTTCACCCCGTTTCTTATACTGTCGCCGCCATAATAAGATTTTGCTGTATTACGTATGCGGCTGTAATTGGCAACTATATTCCACTGAAAATTTTTTGTTTTTATTGCTGTTCCTGAAAGCACTATTTCAATACCTTTTTTAAGTATTTCATCTGCATTTACCCTGCGATAACTATAACCGGATGCCTGCGAAAGCGGAACATCCACAACAAAGTTTTTATTCAGGTAGCGATAATAAGTAACATCCAGACCAATACGATTTTTTAAGAACTTGATTTCTCCACCATATTCCTGTGAAATGGTTGTTTGCGGCCGTATATCCGGATTGATTAAAGTAGATGGCACATCGAGCGATGGCACGCCATTCCAGCGTATGCCTCTATTGTAAGTTTGCAGTGTATAATAAGGATTCACATCTGATGAGACATTTGCCCATGCACTACGCAATTTTAGCCAGGAGATTGCACTGGGCAATTTCACCAATTGAGAAACCATCAACCCCAAACCTGCCGACGGATAGAAGAACGAGTTATTCGGCTTTTGCAAGGCAGTAGTCCAGTCGTTACGACCGGTAAGACTTAGATATACAATGTTTTTATAGGATATATCTGAATAGCCAAATAAGCTCATGTACTGCTTTTCATTAAGATAGTTGGTGGAGTTTAAAGGATCGCGCGTATTAGCGAGTGTGTAATTGTTGGGCACTGCCAGGCCGCCTACCGTATTGGAATATAATCCGTTTGCCTGGTCGAACCGGGAACTGGCACCTGCGGAAACAGTTACATCAAAGTCGCCAAACTTGTTCTGATAAGTAAGCAATGCGTCAGACACAATACGCACTGTTCCACGACGGTCAATTGCATATTGGCCAAACGGCGCTTTTGAAGTTCCGTAATTGATAAAGCTATAAGGCGTTTTAGTATCTTCTGATACATTATTTACAGTAGCACCGGTACGTACCAATAAGTTCAGATTTTTTGAAAAAGAATAAGTAGCATTTGCCTGTGCAGTTATTACATCTGTATTGTAACTGTTCAGGTATTCATTTGCCATGAAATAGGGATTATTGTACCACGAGTAATTGTAGGTTAACTGTTGTATGCCTTCTTTGCCCGGTTGCCAGTAGTTCTTCATATCACGGATGTCCACATCTGGTCCCATCCATAAAAGAATATTGTAAAAGAAATTGCTGGGACCATAACCACTCGAGGGATAATTAGGTGTATACTGTTTATTGTAAGATATCGTAGCTTCCGCCCTTAATTTGTCTGAAATTTTTAAGCCGCCGGCTACCGTTAATGTGGTAGAGTTAAGATGCGTATTCGGCACCTGGCCTTTTTGATATACATGCGATGCTGATATTCTATAATCAGTTCTATCTGTTTTACCTGCTACGCTTATGTTATCTGTTGTTAAAAACTCATTACGTAAAAAATTTTTCAGATTATTGGTACCGCGGCTTACCCAGGGCATTGGTTTGTAATGGCTTTGACCGGTATAGCCTGCTTGTGTAAATGTGTATAATGAATCAGGATTGTAGGGACTATTATACTGCGGATACTCTGCATAGCCACTTGCAGTATTCGGGTCTTTTACATTCAGTTTAGGCCCCCACACATAACCGTAGTTATCGTACCAGCCGCCACCACCCTGGCCATCTATATAAGCATAATAACCACTCCAGCCCATACCGTACTCCTGTTGTGTTTTTGGTATAGCTATATATCCCGCCTGAAACTGGTTGGTACTGCTAAAACTTACCTCTAAGCCATTGCTGCCACCTTTACCTTTCTTTGTAGTAATCATAATGGCACCGTTCACCCCAAGAGAGCCGTATAAAGCGGCAGCAGCAGTGCCTTTCAATACGGTTACACTTTCTATGTCATCTGCATTAATATTCCAGAAATTGGTATTGGTAGGCACCCCATCAATTACTACTAATGTTGCCTCCCCGCGAACCCTTACATCCTGGTTTTCATACAGCGTAGATTTATTAACAACCGTTAATCCTGCTACTTTTCCGGTTAAGCTGGAAATAACGTTTGCCTCTTTTGCTTTTTGCAGGCTTTCGCCTTTTACTTCCTGTGTTGCATAGTTTATTTTAGCTCTTTCTTTTTTAATGCCTAAGGCAGTAACTACCACCTCATTCAACTGGTTTTCACTGCTGCTCAGGTTAATTATTATTTCATTACTATTACCAATAGTTACTTCCTTAGCAGCATACCCCACAGAAGTGATCTCCAATACATCGCCCTGTAATACTTCAATCGAAAAATTACCATCTTCATCCGATGTTGTATAGGTCTTCGAGTCTTTCACGTGTATGGTTGCATTGGCAACAGCAATGTTTTTCTTTTCATCTATAATCCTTCCTTTCAGCAGGAAAGGCGGTGCGCCTGCAACCGCAGGACTTTCATAAGCACTTAACTGGTAAAGAGCAGTCTTTTCCTGTATGCCAATTAAGTTTCCGGCCCTGATGAACTTTACATTCACTTGTTTTGCCAATTCAGACAGCACCTCCGCAAGTGTTCTTTCCTTTTGCTGCAGTGACACCTTTTGTTGCAGCTGTTTCATGGCTGCGTCGTAAGTAAAATTTACCGAGAATACTTTCTCAATTTCTTTAATCACCGTTTCAAAAGTTGCATTGTTCAGGCCAATTTTCTTTTTCTGTTCAGCATGTGCTTTGGCAGGCATTATCAGCAACAGGCAACTCACTACTGCGATAACAGTTGGTAAACCTTTAGGAAAAAGTTTTAGATACTTCTGACTTGTTCTCATAAGATAAAATTGGAGTCTTGATGTAATTGAATTTCTATTGAATAATAATAGTGTTACCAATCTTTGTATAAGTAAAATGCATACTGAAGCTGAGCACCTTCAGCAGATCTTCAAGAGATATATCCTTATAAACACCCGTTACTAATTTATCCTTCAATGCAGGGTTCTGTACTTCAATATTTACATTGTACCATTTTGCCAGTTGGGCCATTACTTCTTTCAGTCTTACCTGAGTAAAAGAAATCTCATCGGTAAGCAATTGATGAAGAAAAAGGGTATCAAAAGATTGCTTTTGCAAGTTTGCACTTGCCTTGCTGTATATTATTTGCTGGCCTGGATACACAATACTTTTATCAGTATTTTTGGATGCTTCAACGCTGATTTTCCCTTCCAGCAGCGAAACCGCTACCGTATTATCAGCAGCGGATTGCTGTACATAAAAAGCAGTTCCTAAAGCTGTTGTAAACAAAGTACCCGACTGAACTATAAAAGGTTTGTGGGGATTTTTAGCCACTTTAAAGAAAGCAGTTCCTCTTAAAGAAAGGAGCCTGTTTGTACTGTTGTAATCGCTGTTCCAGCTTATACTGCTATTGCTGTTGAGCATAACAGTGGTACTATCCGGAAGCAATACTTTTTTATGTTCGCCAAAAGAACTGATTGAAGAAAATACCTCCTTTTGCTGAGGTGCAGCAGTGTTGTTATCCACCTTTGGAACAACCATAAATACAATGAATAAGATGCAGGCAGCAGCACTTATATAAGCCCAGGAAGATGCCTTTAAATACCAGACTTTTTTAACCTTTTGATTTTCATGTTCATCGCCTATAATAAAGGTTTTCCGCTTCAGGATTTCATTCATTATCCATTGCCGCTCCTTATCTATTTCGTTTTGTGTAAGTCCGCTGTTCAGAAGGATAATCAACTGCTTAGCTTCGGCAAAAACGTTCTGATAATCTGCATGTACATTAATAATTGCTTCCCATTTTTCTATATCAGTAGCATCCTTTCCCAGGCAGTAGCCAATAAAGCTATCATCGAGCATTAATTCTTCAACAGTAAAGCGATTATTTGTCATGCCGTAGCAGTGTATACCTATATAAATACAAGCGCCGCAATTTTTTACCCGTTTTTTTTACACTTTTTCAAAAAAACTTTAAAAAATGAAAATGTTCTTTTTCAAGTGTTGTATAATATCGGATTGGCGTAGTTGTTTTATAGCTTCATGCAGCTTGTTGTAAACAGTGCGCAGTTCAAGAGAAGTTTTTTCCGCGATTTCCTCATAACTGAGATGCTCGTAAAATTTTAATTGCACCAACTGCTTCTGGCGGGGAGATAAATTACTAATGGCTTTTTGCAGATGTTGTTTAAGCTCCGTTTCTTTTTGATTGGCTAAAATATACGCTTCATAAGGCAGTTCTTTATCTTCTAACGTTAGCGAATAAAGCTGCTGTTTTTTCTCATTCTGGCGAAGGGAACTGCCAGATCTGATCAGGAAATTTTTAAATGATGTGATAACATAGCTTTTGGTATGGGAGGCTAACTGAAAAAAAGTACGTTTTTCCCACACATAAATAAAGAACTGGTTGACACTATCTTTTGATTCTTCTGCATCTTTTATATATTTCAATGCATACTTATACAGATCTTCATAATACAACAGTAGTAAAGAAGCGAATACCTCTTCATCAGAGCCTTTATTATGTATGTTATACTCGTTCTGCATTGTAAAGATTTAGTACAAATCACTTCCAACTTATAAACTGGTTATCTGCCATAAAAATGCTGTTACAAAGGGATACGGTTGCCCTGAAATAAAGATAATAATACGTTATCATTTGATATCGGCAAAATGAATGTGCCTGCCATTGTATTAGCTTGCTTTTTCAAATCTTCTAAAAACAGTCCGACGTTTATTCAATAAGACTACATTCCATTATGAAAGGCTTCTTGTTAGATCAAACAATTTATATGCTGTTTGCCAGCAATTATACTTGTTGAATTATTAATATAGACGGTAATCAAGAGTTTATAATTTATCAAGAGCTATTATCAAAACAAAAGCCCCGCAAATGCGGGGCTTTTGTTTTGATAATGAAAGTCCGTCCTAATAATTAGGATTTTGCGTTATTATTCCCTTACTTTCATCAATTACATTCTGCGGTATGGGCATGTAATAATCCTTAGGACGCGTAAAGGTACGTGCAGGCACCACTACGCTGCTGTTGTAAGGCGGCAATGGCGATGCCAGTTTGGGCTTGCCTACAATCGTGTCCATATTAATAAGCTGTACTTTATCCCAACGCAGTAAATCGAAGTAGCGAACATTTTCGCCACCCAGTTCTACGCGGCGCTCATGCACCACATCATTGAAGGCAGCACCATGCACTTCGCCCAAGCCTGCTCTTTTGCGCACTACATTTATTTCGTTGTCGCCGGCTCCAGCGCCGCTGGTTCTTACTTTAGCTTCGGCTACCAGCAGGTAAATATCTGCTGTGCGCAGGAGCGGCTGCTTAAGATCGTTGTTTAGTCCGCTGCCATCGGGCTTGAAGGCGGTGTATTTTCTCAGGTTATAACCGGTAGTAGACTGGCTGGGCAACATGCGGCCGGTTTCCTGCCCTTCTTTACCTGCAAACATCTGGTAAGCATCTGCAGGTCCGATGGTTATGAGGGATGATTGGTTGGGTACCGAGTCGCCCACTGCTACCAATGTCGCTTTCTTGCGCGCAGTATCACCCGGTTCAAATGCCTCCGCAAAGTTCTCGGTAGGATGATGAAAGCCCCAGCCATTCCAGGCACGTGCTGTAAAATAAATGTTTGCCGGAGCAGCATTAAACTGGTCTTTATTCCAGATAGCAAACAAGATTTCGGAATTATCAATTTGTGTACCTACCGTAAAGTTGTCGGCATATTTCGGTGCCAGACTATAGTTGGCATTGCTAATTACTTTTTGCCCGTATTCAATGGCTTTATCCAGTTTTTCCCATGTCATGTACAGTTTACAAAGCATGCCCCAGGCAGCGCCTTTGCTTACCCGTCCTCTATCTGCTTCACCATACGTTTCGGGCAGCATGTCTGCTGCTTTTAGGAGGTCGGCTTCTATTTGTGCACGCACTTCTTCGCTGGTGTTTTTTGGTACATTATAATTGCCATTTAGTACATTGTCTTCCAGTACAATAGGCACTTCGCCATAAATGTTATTCAATGTCCAGTAAGCATACGCCCGCAGGAAATACGCCTCACCCATCGAGCGGGTGCGGATGTCTTCGTCCATCACCGGCACTTTAGGTATGTAAATAATGGCATTATTGGCACGGGCTATTTGCTCGTACGAAAATATCCACGTAGTGCGTATCTGATAAAGTGTGGGATTGGCATTAAAGCGTTCGATGGCTTTGTAGTCGTCATGGTCGCCATCCACCGAAATATCATCGCTCTGGTCTTCAAAAATATAGTTGCCATGTCCCGCACCATCTTCCTGAAACAGGATGTTGTAAATGCCTGCCACACCTGCCAGTACATCGGTTTGGTTGCGCCAGTAGTTTTGGGTAGTATAATTTCCTGCCGGTTCTGTTTCCAGCGGATGTTTAATACAGCCAGCAATCGCCGTGGCAAATACCAGTACACTGGTTGCTATTATTAAATGATTTCGTTTCATTAGTTTCAATTTTAAAAATTAATAGAAGCACCTACCGTAAACGTGCGGGCAGATGGATATTGCGCTACATCCACGCCACGCTGGCGGTTACCATCGGTATAGCCCAGTTCGGGGGTAAAGCCGGTGTATTTGGTAATGTAAAAAGCATTGTAGCAGCTTACATACAACCTTACATCCGGCAGCTTGGTAGCGCCGGCGTGCAACTGGTTGAATGTGTACCCGAGCGCTATGTTTTTAAGTGCAATATAGCTGCCGTCTTCTACCCACAGGTCGGAAGAGCGATAATTGTTATGCAGGTTTTCCTTGGTCAAGCGCGGCACCGTATTGCTGGTACCTTCGCCATGCCAGCGGTTCAGTTGATCGGCATACCAGTTAAACACGCCGGTTGCATCTAAGCCTGCTACACGATCGGCATTATACAAGCTTACACCACTTACACCGGCAAACGAAAAGCTGAGATCAAAGTTTTTGTAGCCTGCATTACCATTAATGCCAAACACCGCTTTAGGATTGGGATTGCCAAGGTATATCCTGTCCTGGTCATCTATTTTTCCATCGTTATTCTGGTCAACAAAACGAACATCACCTGGCTTGATGTTAGTCTTATCATCATTAGCAATATTCGCGTCCTCATCTATTTCTTTTTGGTTTTGATATAACCCGGCCGTTTTAAATCCGTAGAAGGATGCAATAGGCTGACCTTCATACGTGCGTGAGGTTTCGAGTGCCTGCCTGCCATACAACACAGAACCAATGTAATTGTCCTTATCGCCATATAGGAAGGTTACTTTATTCTTAATAAATGAAGCGTTGGCACCAATGGAATAAGTAAAATCACCCACTTTATTTTGATAATTGAGCTCTACTTCTATACCACGATTGTTGAGTGTGCCTATGTTTTGGTTTGGAATAGCAGCAATGCCATACGTTTCGGTTAAAGGATATGGTATGAGCATGTCCTTTGTATTCTTATCGAAATAAGTAAGCGTACCGATTATTTTGTTTTGAAGCAATCCAAACTCGAGGCTGATGTTGGTCATCTGCGCACGCTCCCACGTAATATTGGGATTGGCAAGGCTGGTTACTGCCACACCATTCACCGGTGTATTATCAAAATTGTAGTTTTGGTTGGTGCCAATAATGGCAAGGTATTGCAGGTCGGGTACCGCCTGATTGCCCAGTTCACCCCAGCCGCCGGTAAGCTTTAAATCGTTGATAAAATGAATGTTGTTTTTGAAAAACGCTTCATCCGAAATGCGCCAGCCTGCGGAGAAAGCAGGAAAGTAGCCCCATTGCTCATTAACCGGGAACTTGGAAGAACCATCTGCACGCATCGTAAGCGTGAGCAAATATTTGCTTTTATAACTATAATTCAGGCGGCCAAAATAAGAGGCAAGCCCGGATTTTACACCCTTACTGCCATAGTTGTATTGGTAAGCGGGATTGCCATTATTTAAGTTACGCAACGGGTCGGAAGGATCATCGAATCCATTTCTGGATGCACCAAAATTGCTCGACTTGAATGTTTGGGCTGAATAACCACCGGTAAAGTTTACACTATGGTCTTTCGCAAATGTATTGTTGTAAGTAATAGTATATTCTTCCAGCAACGAGCTGGAGTGTGCCTCGCCCTGGCTAAGCGTTGCCAGCGTAATGGAGCGGGTTTGCTCAGGCTCTGCCGGTGTAAAGTTGTAGCCTACATACTGGTTTTGACTATAACCAAAATTGGCTCTTGCACGCAGCCCTTTTACTATATCTATTTCTATGTAAGCGTTGGTAAGAATATTATTGTTGGTATTCTTAATATCCGGATCTACTGCCGTCATTACCGGGTTGTTAATGTCGCCCAGTTCGTTATCTGCTTTAGAAGTACCCCATGAGCCATCCTCATTCTTAACAGGAATAGCAGGGTTAAAGCGCAAAGCACTCCATACAGTACCCGTTTGCGTTGATCTGGTATCCGGTGCATTGCCTTGGGTATTGGAATACAAAAAGTTTTCGCCTACTCTTATTATCTTAAACAGGCGATGCTCCGAGTTGATGCGGGCACTGTACCGCTTGAAATACGAGTTGGGAATCAAGCCTTGTTCGTCATAATAATTTCCGGAAAAACTATAGGTAGAATTGCTGCTGCCGCCTCTCAAAGCAACATCGGCATTATTGGTTTTGCCGGTACCCAGCAGGGCACGCTGCCAATCGGTTCTTTGTGTTGCGTAGTACGGATCGCTCCAGATGCCGGGTACTGTTAAACCGTCATTGGTGTATGCTTCTTTCTTCAGCATGGCAAGGTCTGGCGCAGTTAGCAGGTCTAAATATTTAATAGCTTTGGAAGTGCCGGTGTACAGGTTAACGGATGCTTTTAATTGCTCCCCAAAATTGCCTTTTTTGGTGGTTACCAACACCACGCCATTAGCCGCACGGGTACCATAAATAGCTGACGAAGAAGCATCTTTCAATATTTCTATCGAAGCAATATCATTGGGGTTTACATCATTTAAACTGCCCGCAGGAACACCATCAATCACCACCAGCGGGTCTGCACTGTTGATGGTACCGGTGCCGCGTATGCGAATGGTGGGCACCGAGCCGGGCGCGCCATCGGTGCGTACAATGTTTACACCCGCAGCGCGCCCCTGCAATGCCTGTGCACTGTTGGACACCGGGATGTTTTTAAGCGCATCGCCCGATACACTGCTGATAGTTCCGGTTACATCGCGCTTGCGCTGTACACCATATCCTACAACCACTACGTCGGCAAGACCATTGGGTACTGGCAACATAGTAACAATCAAATCGGTTTTGGTACCAATAGCTACTGTTTGTTTTTTGTAGCCCACCAGCGAGAAATCGAGTTGCGTGGTACCTTGAGGTACGGTAATACTGAAGTTTCCATTTTCGTTGGTAGTAGTGCCTACCGAAGTGCCGGGGACTAATACACTTACACTTTGCAGCCGGTTACCAATAGAGTCGGTAACGGTTCCTGTAATGGACTGTTGCGCCAACAGCCAGCTTGTACAAAGCAGCAGGATAAGTGTAAGAAACAAAGTTTTTTGCTGTTTCATACAATTGTTTAGTTTATGAAGGTGAAAGAATAAGTAAGGAAATGCATGTCGTTAGTTTTAGGTTTTCATAATGTAAGTTTACCACTTTTGTTTCATGCCGATGTGTTTATAATTGTCATTTATTGCTCCGTTTTTGTTATTAAAAAATATTCTGCGGTTCTGGTATAGTAGCGGGTATCATTATCCGGTACTGTTGTTCAACACAAACCAATTCTTTATAGTTGCTACTTGCAGCGGCTTCACTTTTTAGCCATTGTTGGTGTTCTTCACCAACAACAAAGTGAGCTAAATAGTAAACCTGCATTCTTCATCAACTAATAAATAGCAGTTGGTGAAGAACAACAACAGCGGCGAGTTCTATAAATCCTCACTTTGCATTACATTGTATCACTTGCACCGGCTCATTATTTTTTGCTGCTATTAATAGGGTACTGTTGCCTGTTTTTACTTCCATTAGATTTCTTACATCGCCCGGTATATACAAGCCTGTCTGCGCATACGGCAATGGCGTAAAAGTACCACTGCCATTACCTTTCAGCGCCAACCCCATGCTTGCATCCATGGGGCCGAGTTGCACCCGCATGGGATAAAAATTACCAGCAAGCACTATGTCCATTTTGCCATCATTATCTATGTCTTTTGCTACCAGTCCATTCGTCATGCTTATTTGGGCATACGCAGGTAATGGCTTTATGGTAAATTGCTTATTTCCATTATTGCTTATATAAATGGAATGCAATGTTTGTATGGATGCTGTTGAAGCTTTAGCCAGTTGTTCGCTTGAAAACATATCCGAAAGTTGTGCATCGGCGTAGTCCTTATACCGCCCGAAGCGCTTTTGCAAAGCAGGTATTTGCTCCAGTATTTCATCGCGCGAAAAGTAAGGATAGCTTTTGCCGCCATTGTAATAGCAGAGTATAGGATCAATTACTTCATCACCATTAAAATCGGCGTAGGTGACAGTCAGTGGCTCTTTTGCCGATGCTTTAAACTGCGTGTTGGTACCCATATTTCCTACCACCAAATCTGTATCGCCATCGTTATCAAAATCGGCTGCCAGCAGGCGACACCACCAACCCCTGGTGCTATCGAGCCCATACGCTTTGGTTTCGTTTTGGAGCACACCGCGATGGTTTTCAAATACCGTAACCGGCATAAACATGCCTGCTACTACAAGGTCTTGCCAGCCGTCTTTATTCAGGTCTATCCATACTGCATCGGTCACCATACCAGGGTGCAAAAGCGTAGCATCTTTTTGATTACTATCATTTACAAATTCAATATGTCCTTTTGTGCTTTTATTTTTTAACAGCATACCCGCCGGCGCTTCAGGAAACCTCCCGGGTTCAATTTTACCACCTACAAATAAATCCAGCAAACCATCTTTATTCATATCTGCTGCTCTTACACAGGCACCACTAATAGTTTCGGCAGGCAGCGCATTTACAGCCAATTTGTAATTGCCTTTACCATCGTTTTCATACAATTTATCCTGGTAATTTTTTGCATTCAGATAGTAATCAGCACCGCCGCTTACAAGGTACAAATCGGCATCGCCATCACCATCCGCATCAAAGAAAAGCGCATCTGCGGTAGTGCTTTTATTATCCATATTCCAGGGCTGATTGGATGCAGGTATAAACATGCCTCCTTTCGTTTGCAAAAACAATATTTTATCCTGCTCTGCACCGCCGCCAACAAATACATCTTCCAATCTATCTCCGTTTGCATCGCCTTTGGCAAGTGCCGGTCCAATTTTGGAAAGCTGGCAGGGTAATAAAGGTGACACTTTAAAGTCAACAAACGAAGAAGACTTGTGCGTAAAATGGATGCCAGCAGTTGCCGTAACATCTGTAAATAATGGCATTGATGGCGGTGGCAATATTACAGTATCGGGCATTGCATCCGCCTCTGCTATTGTTATAGTTGTATTACCCTTTATATTGCTTACTATCGATTTCTTTCCGCTTAGCCATTCTACCTGTATAGTTTGTATAATACTATCCTGCCCAAGGCCAACATGCATTACCGGGTCAATAGAAGATTGAAAACCGCGCGTGATAAATTGCTCCTGCATCTGCTTGTTATGCGGGGTAGTTACATACACTTTTGCACCAATGCCTTGTGTATTTTTTCCTGCACCTTTTAGTTTTATTTTTAAAAAATAGCCTGCTTTTTTTTCAACAGTATTATTTTTTAAAAGCGTTGGTTCATCGTTGATGCAACTGATGATAAGATCCAAATCACCATCATTATCCAGATCGGCATACGCACTGCCATTGCTGATGGCTTTTTTATTCAATCCCCAACTCTGCGAAACATTAGAAAAAGTAAGGTCATGATTGTTGCGGTAAAAGTAGTTGCTGAGTTTGGTAGAAGGCATTTCCTGTATTAACTGCCACATTTCCACTTTATCGCCCTTCTCATTAGTAAAATTGTTGCTGTAGCCCGATGTGTATTTCACAAAATCCAGGTTGGTAATGTCTTTGAAAATGCCGTTGGATATAAATAAATCTTTCCAGCCATCATTGTCAAAATCGGCAAATAAAGGCGCCCAGCTCCAATCGGTATTAGAGATGCCGGCAAGCTGTCCCACTTCGCTGAAAATGGGCGTGCCACTGGTATCTGTACCATTGTTTAACTGCAACGTATTGCGCATTTGCTGGTGATGAAAATGATGCTCCACACGCGTAGTATATTTATCGTACGTGTCTGCCCCTTTCAATAATTTCTGACGATGATTGTCTTCGGGCAGCATATCCAGCACCATCACATCGGGCTTTGCATCGTTGTTATAATCAGCTATATCAGCGCCCATTGCAAACTCCGAAATATGCCCTGCCGCTTTATCCAGCACTTCTCTAAAAGTACCATCATGATTATTGAGGTACAAAAAATCACGCTCATCATAATCGTTGGTAACATAAATATCTGTCCAGCCATCGTTATTAATATCACTCGTAGCCACGCTCAACCCAAAATTCAAACCGCTGCCGGTAATGTGTGCCGCTTCGCTGATGTCTTTAAACACCCCATTATCATTACGGTACAACCTGTTGCCAAACTTTGGATGTCTGGTTGCACGCAGCTTTTCAGTATTGTAAAATGGATTGTAAAACATATCGGCATGATTGACCAGAAACATATCTACATCACCATCATTATCCATATCAAAAAAAGTAGCGGTGGTAGAGTAAGTGCCGGGCGCATCCAGTCCATACGCTTTGGCACTTTCTGTAAACGTAGGGATGCCATTCTTCGCACCGTTGTTGATGTACAACTCATTACTTCTTTCGGCATCTGTTCCGGGACCACTATAGCAAACATAAATGTCCAGCAGCCCATCCCCATTTACATCTGCCATCACCACTCCTGTTTTCCATCGCTTTCTTTTGGTAAAGCCAACCGCATCGGTTATATCCTTAAACCGCATATCGCCTTCGTTCAAATACACCTTATCATTCACCATGTTGCCCGTAAGTACCATATCGGCAAGTCCGTCGCCATTCAAATCACCGGTAGCTACACCGCCGCCATTGTACAGGTATTCGTAAGTAAGTATATTGAAGCTGGTATCTTCTTCAATGTGATTTACAAACGTTATATGCGATTGTGATGATGGAACTGGTGTAAACAATGTATCTCCCGCCTGTTTGCAGTTGCTCCACATTATTACTATCAGCAGCAGGATTACATTTAAGTTAAGTTTCATAAACAGCTAGTACTTGCCGTGCAATTTAAGCAAACACCTGGCAACTCATCCAACATAAAATAGCAGCAATTGCCTGCTTATACGATTAAGCAAGCTAATGTAAATATAGATAAGCTTTATTGAAAATAAAATTTTTTACAGGAAAAGTTTTTTTACTTAAACGTTTAAGCTATTTTTGAGTTATTCCATTGCACTTCCTTGCCGGTGCATATTTTAGCTGTCATAATCATTTTACATCTAACGAAAGCATATACATGAAAAAGTTCTTTTTTCTATTAACAACTACTGCATTTATCTCTCTTGTTTATTGCCAAAATATAGATCCATCCCATCATGTGCCTATAGAAAAAAATCTTTCTGAAGCGTGGGCAAAAAGCTTATGGAGTAATGAAAGAAAGGCATATAAAGGTGATGAGCTATTAACGATAGGAATGCCGTGCGGTGGTATTGCTGCCGGTCAGTTGTATGTGCGCGGCGACGGTACGCTTGCAAACTGGTGGATTGCCAATAATGCTTATAATACCGGCTATGGCGTTGATTCACTTACGCATTTCAATACTGCATTAGGACCATGGGCTGTATGCTATAAAACCTTTCGCCCTGCCAGTTATATAGACCAGGGCTTTGCCATTACCATTAATCAAAATGGCAAAAAACAAACCGTTCAACTCAACAAAAACGGTTTTGATGATATTGCTTTTACCGGTGAATATCCGATTGCTACAATTGATTATGCCAATAAGAAAAATACATTGCCTGTACAGGTAAGTGCAGAAGTATTTTCACCATTTATCCCAATGAATGCACGTGAATCTGCAACGCCGGCTACTATTTTAAAATACACGATTAAAAACACTTCTTCGCAACCCGTAACGGCAACGCTCAATGGCTGGCTGCAAAACCTGGTGTGCCTCGAAATTGCGAATGAAATAAATGCCGATAGCCGCAACCGGATTATCAGGAAAAATGGTATTACTTCATTGGTGATGGACCTCGTTCCTGGCAAGCCGCTAACTGCAACAGATAAGCCGGTACTAAAAGTGTATGAAGATTTTGAAAACGGTTATGGCAAATGGACAATCAGTGGCGATGCATTTGGTAAATCGCCGGCGGCGGGCAGCTTTGGCGGCGACCAAAGCAGGTTAGTGAACTTTGGTGGAAAGGGTGTTGTCAACTCATTTTTAAATGGCGATGGTACTACCGGCAAAATGGTGTCGAACAATTTTACCATAGCTGATGATTATATCGCTTTTAAAATAGGCGGCGGCAATCATCCGGGCACTACCTGCATCAATCTTGTTGTAAATGGCAAGATAGTTCGCACCGCAACCGGCAAGAATACCGAAGGGCTGGATATACAATGCTGGGATGTAAAAGATGTAAAAGGTCAGCAGGCGCATTTTGAAATTGTGGATGCAGAAACCGGCGGCTGGGGACACATTAATATTGATGATATTGTGTTTAGTGATAAATGGGTTACAAAGGATAAATACTTTCCTGCCAATCATCCATATTATGGCAATCTTTCGCTGAGCGTATTAACTGCCAACGCCAATGGTGATGCAGATTATAGCGGTTTATCAGACAATAATAACAGCGATTCTGCCAAAAGAAAAACAGGCGAAAAATTTGCCGGCTCGGTAGGCAGTACAATCAGCTTAAAGCCCGGCGAAAGTAAAGACCTTACCTTCCTGCTAACCTGGTATTTCCCTAACCGGCCATCGTATTATTACGGTAGCGATGTAACAGATATCATTGGCAACGATTGGAATACGGCACTGCCAACAGATGGTGCAACTATTATTGGCAATATGTACAGCAACTGGTTCGGCAACTCGCAGGAGGTAGCTTATTATTTACAAAACAATCTCCCGCGCCTGTCTGCCGAAACACATACCTTTCACGATACCTATTACAACAATACTACACTTCCTTATTGGCTGGCACAACGGTTGCTGATGCCTTTATCCACACTTGCTACCGAAACCTGCCAGTGGTGGGCAAATGGTAAATTTTGGGCATGGGAGGGAGTAGGTTCCTGTGTAGGTACCTGCACGCATGTATGGAATTACGAGCAGGCACTCGCACGCTTTTTCCCTGAGCTGGAAAGAAACATTAGAGAGCGAACAGACTTTGATGCTTCCTTTCAAAAAGATGGCAGCATACTGGCGCGCAACGGCTGGGGCGGCGTATTGATTGATGGACATGCAGGTGCTATTTTAAAAGCGTATCGCGAATACCTTAATTCGGATAATGATCTCTTTTTAACACGCAACTGGGATCGTATTAAACGCGCCACAACATTCATCATTAATGAAGATGAAAACGAGGATGGTTTAATAGAAAAGGTGCAGGCAAACACATATGATATTGCGTTTTATGGCGCTAATACATACGTGGGTTCGCTTTATCTGGCGGCACTTAAAGCAGCAGGTAAAATGGCTGAAATAATGAATGATACCGCCTTTGCTGCACGATGCAAACAAATAGCTGCTGCCGGTGAAGCAAATACGGTGAAAAGATTGTGGAATGGTGAATATTTTATTCAGGATGTAAACCTTAAGGCACATCCCGAATACCAGTATGCCACTGGTTGTTTAAGTGATCAGTTATTTGGACAAACATGGAATCACCTTAACCATCTTGGGTATATTTATCCAAAGGAGCAGGTGAAGCAAACGCTTCAATCTATATGGAAATACAACTGGGCGCCCGATGTAGCTGTGCAAAACAAAATACATCCGCCCGAAAGAACTTACGCCAGTTTTGGCGAGCCTGGTTTACTGGTTTGCACTTGGCCAAAAAGTGAGCACATGGGCGAGAAAGGGGTGCGCTACCGCGATGAAGTATGGACCGGCATAGAATACCAGGTAGCCACCAATATGATTTATGAAAACATGATTGATGAAGGCTTATCTATTGTAAAAGCAGTACACGAGCGATACAGCCCCGAAAAGCATAATCCCTGGAATGAAGTGGAGTGTGGCGATCATTATGCCCGCGCTATGGCATCGTGGGGCGTAATGCTGGCGTTGCAGGACTTTTATTACAACGGACCTGAAAAAATAATGGGTTTTCATCCAAAGGTTTCGAAGGATAACTTTAAAAGCTTTTTTACATCGGCAAAGGCGTGGGGCAATATTGCGCAACAGCAAACGGCTGCTTCGCAAAGCAATACCATCAAAGTAAAATATGGCACCTTAAGTTTAAGGCAACTGCAATTGACAACCAACAGAAAACCTACACAGTTAAGCATGTATAGCAATGGCACAAAACTACCATGCACTTACACAACAGATGGCGATATGATAACTATCAATTTTGAGGAAATTACATTATTACCCGAACAGGAAATAGTAGTAAAAATCGGATAGCTATATCCACCAGATAATAACAATTGTATGCGTAACCCGTTTTATTTTTAATACGGCGTCAGAATTAGGTGCATGGTACCATAAATAAGTTTAACATAGGATAAATTGGTTTTGGATACTGTTGAGATTGTAAGTGTTTTTAAGTATAATTTCTTACGTGTAGTTGTTGTTTGGTTACTTTTTGCCCGATCAAAAGTAACCAAACCTGCCTGACGGCAGACAGGAAATCAAGGACGGCACGATCACTTCACGCATCTGTCCATGTCTGCGCCTCCACTTACTCTAAGATGGATTTAGTATTGTAGCTGTTGATTAGGCTAACAAAGGTGTTATTTGCAACTGTACTGTATGGTTTACTGAAAGCTTTAAGAATTTAAGTAATAGTGCATTAAGATTGATTGATCCGGTAAACAGGTTCCCACAAAGTCGTCGCTAATTCCTGGTAATAATTGGCAGCAATTGCGCAATGAGTGGCTACATAATCTTTCAATTTTCTGAAACACCAAAATGCTGTTTTATTAATAAGAAGACTGTTACACAATTTTCTTTTACTCTAGGGTAATACTATGTTGCATGTTTTTGCCTTTGTATGCACCTGCTTTCTTTTTCATTATGAGAATGAATACAACCACAATAAAAACAGCGCATACATACACAAATAGTAAAGGATATTGCGTGGTAAGCGTTAGCTCATTATTAGGCTGTATTGTTACCATTTTTACAAAAGGTTCTGTACTGCGTTCCTGTGCAGCTATTTTTCCCGAAGCCTGTATCAGTCCTGAATAACCATTGTTACAATTAACTACCACATCTTTTCTTGTAGCTACCGCACGCAGCCTTGCATTGTAGAAATGCATGCCTACAATGTATGTATCATTAAACCAGCCATCATTGCTCATGTTGCACAAAAAGTTGGCACCTTGCTGTACCGCGCTGTAAGCAGCTTGCGGCACCGTACATTCATTACAAATCATAATGCCGGCTTTGCCATAAGCAGTAGGTAAAGGTGCTGCATGTGCAGTATCTTTTCTTTCTATAAAACCACTGCTGGATAAAAAAGGAATGATAATTCCGTTGATTGGACTTTCTACTAATGAAAGTAAATATTGCTTATCATAACGGCCGGCAACAGCTCCGTTGGGCAACAGGCAGTAAGCCGAATTATATACTTCATTGGTGGCATGCCCCGTATTGATGCCCATAATATGCGTGACCTGTGCAGGCGCGGTTATTTTCAGCACCTCATTTACCAGGTCATCGTCTTTACGGTATGTCCAGGGTATAGCAGATTCCGACCATACAATAATGTCAGGTTTTAGTTGTGCCGCTTCGCGGTTGAGGTCTAATAAACGCTCCGCAAGCATATTACCGTTATTATCATCCCACTTCATTTCGGGCGGAATGTTTTCGGCAAGTATCGCTGCGGTGAATGACTTTTGGGGTGAAACAGATTGATTGAATGATTGCTCTATCAGATAGCCAGCAAACAAATAAGCAATAATTACAACTGCAGGGATAAATAAGTGTTTATAGTTCTTTTGAAAAAGAAAAACAGCAATTAAATAATTAACAAACACCACTACAAAACTTAAAATATGTATGCCAAAAAAAGCCGCTGGCTGAATGGCATATTCATTACCTGCCAGGAAGTAAGCCGAATGAAAATCGAACCACGGAAAGCCTGCAGATACATTCATCAACAAAGCTTCAGCTACCGTAAAAACAGCAGCAGCAAGCAGGGCGTTGATGTATATGTTTGGGTAATGTTCATTGCTTATTTTTATTTTGCTAAAGCAATACAACAACACACCAAAATAAAGCGCTAGAAAGAGTGCAGAAAGGATGAAAACACCTATACCATACAAGATGCTGTTGCCGGTAAATCTTTCAGCTCCGGGTATCATCCAGTAAAATGCGAAAACGGCAATCACTCCACCAAAAATAAGTCCGCTTGCAAACCATTGTTTTGGTGTTTTATTGAATAAAGAAAAGAAAAGTGGAACGTAGCATATCCATGCAAAAAGAAAATTGCTGCGGCTAAGTGCTATGAAGGTAAGAATACCCGCAATCAGTGGTCCTATCCATTTGCCTTTGAGAAATTGTTGAATCATAAAAATTCATGCTTATAAAACCGATGTTGTGCTTTTTCTTCGCAGAGAACAGGAGTTTACAGAACTTACGCAGAGGAATAAATAATACTGGATAAACTTCGTTTACTCCTGATTGGCAGCATGTCCAACGAGAGTAATAAATAGCTCTGCGCGAACTTCATTTACTCCTGTTCTCTGCAGTGAAAAAACAAAATAAAAAGGAAAGAACAGTTATTGGTGTTCTTTCCTTTTTTTAACTGTACAAACACTTTTTATTGAACAATCACCTTGATGCTTTCAGCAACATCGCCGCCTTTTACATGCAAAATATACATGCCAGCGTTCAATGCATTATTTACATGCAGTTTGTAGGTAATGTTTTGCTGTGCCGCTTTAATCACTTCTGTGTGAACAGTTTTCCCATTAGCGGATGATAGAGTAACCAACAAATCGCCACCGCTATAATGCTGCAGGCTAAATTGAATGTTGCTGCCCTTTGCAGGATTAGGAAATACCGATACAACATTTGCACGGCTCCTCAGCATATTCAGCGATTTGATGTCTGTTATGCTGGCTTTTCCATTTACATCATATTGCCTGATGCGATAAAAGTTCATGCCATTCAGCGGACTGTCATCATACAGCGTATAGGTATGTGCCTCGGCTGAAGTACCGTTTCCTTTAGTACTGCCAATCACGCTCCATGTTCTGCCATCGCCGCTTCGCTCCACCTCAAAACGGGCATTGTTTGTTTCCGTTACTGTCGTCCAGCGGAGCAATACACCTTTTTCCGCTGCTTGCACAATAAAGCCTGTAATATTTACCGGCAATACAGCGGAAGTAGTTAATGAAGGAAACTCATAATCTACCAGATAATTGGCTGCATCTACCCTGAAGTAGTAGGTAACACCGGGCTTGATATTTGCCGATGGTTTAATAGTATATTCCATTTCCGTTCGCGCGCCTTTTGAAACTGTTTGCGCCGGTAGTTTATACGTTGATACAATTACTTTCCCCGGCTCAAATGCAAATGCCTGCCCGTTTAGTTGCGCTGTGGTTGGCTCCAGGTCGGTTACATACGCATCGGTACCTGCCAATACAAAGGCGCTGGAACCAGTCTCCAGTTTAATAGTATCCCAATGCGAGCCGGCTTCGCTGCTGGAATCTTCAAAAAAAGCACCGTCCAAAGTGCCGCCGCTGCCGTTGTTGTACAGTTCAATACGCAGGCGTATAATGCTGTCCATGGAGGAAATAGTAACGGGCGTGTTTTGTGCAGCCATCCAGGTAGCCGATGTTTCAGAGCCATCATCCTTACGCCAGCGCCAAACGCCCTGTGTGGTAAATGCAAAAAGCTGATGACCGATGATCAGCATTACAGCGAGTAGTAAAACTTTTTTCATAGTGGAAGTTTGTTTGTTAGAGAATGGATTTTATGAATGTTATTGGAATTTTAAGAATGCGGAATTACTTAATGTTGTGAAGTGAAGGTACATAAAGTATAGATTGATTTATATTAATTCACAGTTTCAGGCGAGTGTGATTAAAGAGGCTATTTTTAAGGCACTACTATTTCACTCCTCCGGGGTTGTAACGATTTTTTCCGGATAATTACAATAATTTAGTCAGCCTTTCAGGCTTACAAATCTCAAATAGATAACAGGATTGTAGTAACAAAAAGAACACAATATCCTTACATCCAAAAAGGGTGAAATAATGTTGTTGTAAATATCCATTGTATTAGCTAATATCAATGTGGATGTAACCTGTGGTAAGTTCGCATTCCAATCACTTACTATTGCTGTTACTCTCCGCCCGGAGACATGCGTTAAAACAATGTCACGCTGTACTCTTTGTGCTCCTCTGCGCCCTCTGTAGTTCAAAAGATTAACCGTCATCATTCTTACAATACCCTCTGCTTTTCCCTTTCATTTATTTGTATTTTAAAGTGATGAATCTTGGTCGCAAGTGATATGGACGCCTGGTGATATTCTCTATAAAGTTAAACGAGTTTACGTTATAACTGATCAACAATTCACCCGGTTTTGAAAGGTGCGGATGCGCCTTAGCGTTATAGGTATAAAAATCAATGGCATCATATATTTCAGGTGTTTCCCATATTTTTTTATACGGTTGAAAAGGTCCTTCCGGCGAAGCACCTACCTGCACTACCACATTAGGCGAATTAGTATCCAATTCATACGTTGCAAGTACACGTCCATCATCCATAAAAGATACACTCATTTCATTAGAGATCCTATCGGTTAATGCGGCGGCGGCATTAATATCTGCATTCCATGCAGCGCCATCCCAAAACCGCCATTCATCAAATTGGGTAAATCCGGTATCTTTTACTCTTGCTACCAACAGTTCTTTTTTAGCACCTCTTACACCATACACATAAATATAGCCATCCGGATGCGGCGCACCGGCACCTACGGTATTGGGCAACACATTAATGCCAAACACCACTTTACCTTTTCCGTTACTATCCTTCAAAAAGAACGGCGTATCATACTGCTTTTGGTCGGTGTAAGGTGGCTTGCTGTTTTTGGGTATGGCAATAAGCGACAATCCAATATCATCAAACGGGTAAATACCGCCGGGAACGGTCTTCACCAGGTAAGCAAAAATATACACGGTGCTGTCTGCTGCATGATTAAAAAAGCCATCACCCAGCCAGTAATAATTGCCCGGCTCCGACTTAGGTGTATGCGGCTCAAACATAGAAAGCGAACGTCCTGCACTGTCTTTTCTGTAATAAAACTGAATATTATTTGGGTCTGGCTGATCGCCCTGCAAATAAGCAACGGAATTGTGCAATAATTCCCAATCCGACTGTAAAGTGTCTGCTACAATATTGCCAATGATGCAATCACTAAACCAGAAGAATGTATTGGTTTTATCTGCTTTGCCCGGTGCTTCCACGCCATTCATGGCCACGCTATAAATGCCATCGGCACCAATCCAGCCTTTATTGTGCCGCAACATTTCTGCCCATTGCGGAGCGGGCGTGGTAATCATCTGGTTGGCTGTATCTTTTTCATACCATCTCGCATGAGATACGGCATTGGTAGCTGCAACAGGTTTTGCATCCTTGCAGGATATGCTTATAAATAGTACGAAAAATAAACAGCCGGTTATATAGGTTTTGACTACGTTCATGGATAATTTTATTGCAGTAGTTTAACTCTTATAAACCGGGGGCGATACAAGTTTGGATATACTTTTATATCATTCCAAAAGTCAAACGAATTGACATTATAGCTGATGAGTAATTCGTTTGGATTGGAAAGATTGGTGTGTGCTTTTGCGTTATATACAATGAAATTTTTAGCAATGTCCGGCTCTTTACATTCCCATAATTTAATGATAGGACCAAACGGACCTTGCGGATGATTACTCAACCGCAAGCCTACACCACGGCCAATACCGTCTGTTTGAAATACCATTGCATATCTCCCATCCGGTAATGGACACACACTCAACTCGTTGGAGGCGTGGTTGGTAATATTGGCTACCTTGCTGATGTCTTTATTCCATGTACTGCCATCCCAAAAACGCCATTTGTCAAACTCTTCAAAATCCTTTGGTAACACTCTTGCCACCATTACATTTTTTTCTTTGCCGCGCAGTCCATAAACATACACATAACCATCGGCGGTTTTATAACCTGCAGCTTTGATATTGGGAAAAATGCAGGCGCCGAAAGAGCCTTGTATATCAGTAGTACCAGCCAAAAAGAACGGCGTATCCATTTGCTGTTGATCGCTATACGGCGGCTTGCTGCCCTGTGGAATTTTGATGAGCACATTGCCAAATTCGCCAAAGCCAAATACTGCGGTGCTGGTATCGTGTATGCGATAACCAAAAATATAAGTAGCGTTGTTCTTTGCGGGGTTTACAAAGCCATCGCCCAGCCAAAAATAATCGCCGGGTTTGGTATTGGGCGTATTAGGAATAAACATCGATTCCGGCGTACCATCTGCTTTTTTATTTACATAAAAACGGATGTTATCTTTCACCGGTTCATTGCCCTTGATGATGGCAACAGAATTATGCACCATCGTGTAGCCTGGCTGCAAACTATCATCTACAATATCGCCAAACATCGTATCGCTAAACAGTAGTGTGGTTTCACTGTCTTTGCCTGCGCCTGCAGTATCCACACCATTTTTTGCAATGGCAAAAATACCGTCGGCACCAAACCAGCCAGACTTTCTATAAAAAAGATCACTCCAGTCATCTGCTGCTTCCACCGTAAACTTCAAAGAAGTAAGATCGGTATTTACCGGTGATTGTGAAATATGCTTGCCAGATGAGCAGGAAAGTAACATAAATATACCGGCACTAATGGTAAGCTTTAATGGATTATTATATGGTTTCATGTATCATGTTTGCTAGTTATAAAATCATTGCTATTTGTGAGTATTGGATGGTGAGTGAGAAGCTAATACGCACAACTGATTGCTCACCACTTATACTCTCAATCTGCTGCTTCGTAAGTATATACAAATACTTCATGATCGGTTAAGCCAAATGCACTTAAATCCAATGCTATATCCATTACCCATTTATCTTTTGTTAATGACTGTACATTATACACTTCGGTAGTGATTTTTGTACTATCAAATACCGAGTGATACGTTTGGGTAAATGTTTTTTCATCTTCGCTCAACGTCCATTTATCATACACATTAAAGCCATCAAACAAACAGCCCTGCGTACCAAAGTCAACAGCAATGGTGCTATCGCGGTGATACATAAAGAAATTGTCTTTTTCACAATCCTGTTCATTCTCTTCAATAGGATCAACGGTCGTCCATAGTTTAGAAGTCAGTTTCCACTTGTGCGAGTAAATAATTTGTGCACCGGATGCTGTAGTATTTACCGTTAAATCCTTCTCAGCCACATTGCCTTTTTCATCCTCAAAATGAAAATTAATGCCTACGAGCTTATCTACTTCTTCGGGCTGATAGGTGTAGGCAAAAATGTACCGGTACATATTATTTCCAATACTTTCCGGCGTTACTGTCGTGGTACCAAAGGCACTGTCTGGTACAAGGTTGATAGTCTTTGAAAGCACTAATATTTTAGCTCCATACGGTGCAAGAATATCCAATGTATCCAACACCTGCTGACCGCTTTTTCCGGTTACGTTTACCGGGTGTAATTTTAGTACAGGCAAATTGGGGTCTGTTGTATCTTTCTTGCAGGATGCCAGCATCATTATGCAACAGGTAAAGCAGCAGATTGGTATAATGTATCGTTTCATGAATAGGAATATTTTTGTTGAATAATTACAGCTAACGGCATTTTATATATTGCTTGTTTTTGGTACAATCAATGGCTCTGCTTCTACGTTTTTCACCTTCCAAAACCGCTCTATTTCTTCTAATGATTTTCCTTTGGTTTCGGGAATTAATTTATAAACAAACAGGAAAGCAAGCACCGACATCAACATATATATCCAAAAGGTAAAAGCACTGCCAATAGAAGCGAGCAACATAGGGAATGACTGCGATACGACATACACCGAAGTCCATAAGAAAAAAATACAAACCGACATTGCCATGCCCCTGTTGCGATTAGAGAATATTTCGGCTATTACCACAAATGCCAAAGGGCCAAGTGATACCGCGAAGAAAGCGATGTAAGCAAGGATAGCAACAAGCACGAGGTAGCCTTTTGCCATATCAAAATAAAAGGCACTGCCCACAATAGCAAGGCAAACAGCCATGCCGGCACAGCCCAGCAGCAGCAACGTTCTTCTGCCCCAGCGATCAACATATTTTATGGCAACGAGTGTGAATAATAAATTGATAGCACCTACCAGCACGGTTTGCAGCAAAGCCGAATCTGTGGCATCGCCTGTAGATTTGAAAATTTCCGGCGCATAATACATAATAGCATTGATGCCCGTAACCTGCGAAAAAATACACAGCACCACCCCTATTATCAACGGCTTGCGAACTGCCGGTGCCCATATATCGGCAAAGGAACTTTTTTCAAGGTTTAATGTTGCCTTGATGTCTTTTACTTCCTCTTCTGCTTTTGCCGCGCCATTGATTTTTGTAAGAATGAATTTTGCGGCAACCCACCGCTGTTGTTGTGCCAGCCAGCGCGGACTTTCGGGCACAGAAAATAAGAGGATTAAAAAGATAACAGAAGGAATTAAGCCGGAGCCAAACATCCAACGCCAGCCGGTAGTGATATTCCAGGTTTCATCGTGCCAGCCGGCGATAGCTGCATTTACAAAATAGATTAATAAAATACCAGAAACAATGCCCAGTTGATTGATAGACACCAATTGCCCGCGTATGTTGGCCGGCGCAATTTCGGCAATGTACATGGGCGCCAGCATGGAGGCAACGCCAATGCCTAAACCGCCAATAAACCGGAAAATAACAAACCATGTAAGACTCATCGGCAACAGAATACCTGCCGAGGAAACAGCGAATAAAATGGCAGATAAAATCAATACTTTTTTACGACCAATGGCATCACTTAATTTGCCTGCAAACATAGCGCCTGCGATACAGCCTACTAATGCACACGATGCAATCCAGCCAACCATGGTAGCCGAAAGGCCGTATTGCTTTTGGATAAAACCAATGGCACCTGCCACTACAGCCGTATCGTAGCCAAAAAGAAGCCCGCCAATGGCTGCTACGGAGGTTGCTTTATATACATACCCTTTATTGCCGGTAGTATTCATAGTGTATTAATTAATGCGGTAATCAGTTAAGTTATCTGTTCTTACAAAAGCTTTGATGGTAGCGCATTGTTGACCATCACTTTCGCCATACGGACGAATAGTATATGCGCCTACGTTGGCAGGCACTATAAAGGTTTCTGCATAATGAATAATGTACGGCTCAAATGCGTTGGAAGGGCTTTCTATAATGGCTTCCCTGCCTTCAATCAGGTTGAGCACATTCACAATCCCGTTTGTATTGTGCGCTACTTTTTTAGTAAACCAATGTCTTCTTGTTTCAATAAAGGAAGTAGCATCCAGCCCGGTTCTTTCTTCTATCCAGCCATCGCCTTCACCTATTCGTTCAAATTGATTGATGATGTGCTCCTTTGTCCATGCCGACGTCCTGTTCCATTGAATTACATTCTTACCATGCTCCAGCGATATGGGACGCGGTTTTCCATCCAGTCCCATCCGGCCCCAATCCCATAATTTAAAAGTAAAGATGTAAGGTGTAGCACTTATCTCCAGCACTACCGTATCGGCACCGGAGCAATGGATGGTTCCGGCAGGTATGAGTATGTGATCATGCTTTTTAATAGTCCATTTGGCTACATATTTTTCTGCATCAAAATCACCACCTTTTTCCTGCGCCTGATGCAGTTCGTGCAGCATGGCGTTTTTGTTTATGTCTTCTTTCAAACCCAGATACACAAAGGCATTTTCTCTTGCATCCAGTATATAATAGCTTTCATCCTGCGTGTAGCCCATTCCAAATTTTTCGCGGATGTATTCTCTTAAAGGATGCACCTGCAGGCTTAGGTTTCCGCCTTCTATCGTATCCAAAAAATCGAAGCGGATGGGGAACTCTGCACCAAACGCCTGATATACTTTTTTACCCAGTAACTTTTCAGGCTGCGCAAATACAAGATTAATAGCCGGTGTTTCGAACAACACCTCTCCAAAACGAAACAATAAACTATTTTCTTCGGGCACACAATCAAAACCCCATGCATAATTGGGTTGATTGTCATCTAAATCGCACACTTCTTTCAGCCACTGCCCGCCCCAGGGACCGGGATCAAAAAATGGAACGACTCTGAACGGTCTTTCTACGGTGTGTGCCAAAGCTTCCTGTAATGCTTTGCCGGTGATCATTTTTGGCCTTCCTGGTATCGTAGTATCCAGCACAAAATCCCAGCGGTTCAGGAGTGTTCTTTTATGCCGGTCTAATACACGCCAATCAACAAAAAAGCTTCTTTTGTACTGGTAGGAAAATTCAGCATCAGTATTGTCTGCTCCCAGATTGCTAATATTTTTATTACGAAAACGCAACTGTATTTCCCAGCGCGGCATATCGGCATATACAATCAAATCAGCATCAGGAGCAATGAGTGTAGCACCATAACCTATAACAAAAATGATAGTTGCTGTTGCTGCGCTTATTTGTTGCTGTAAAACCGTTGTTTTTTGTTCACTAAAAAAGCTTTTTAACTCCAGTGGAGTGATGTAGCCAAACACAGGATCGTCTGTTACAAAAGGGAACACCATTTCTGCTGTTTCCGCATTGCTGCGCATAGCAGATAATGTATAAAATAACTGTGCAGCGGGAAAACCTTCCTGCAGGCAAGCTGCAATCTCCTCCACATAAACGCCGTGATAACAGTCAACGGCAACTACCACCTGCTGAGCATTCTTTTGAAAGATGACATTACTCAATTCGTCCGTTATATCTTCCCATCCTGCCGTACAGCGATGCCCGTCAATAGCTACATAAGGTGCTTTGTCAAAATTTGATTTTTTCAATACTTTGTATTTATGATTGATATACTAAATAAGCCGCTCCAAGTAGTGCCGCCGTATTAATGTTTTGTGCTTTCTCTACTTTTACTTCTCCCCACGGCGTCCACGCATATTCAGCTACTTTTTGTTGCAAACGTGGAATGATATAATCCGCACTCCTCATTACGCCTCCGCTTACAATTAATATTTCGGGGTCGTAAGCATGAATTAAATTAACCGCACATGCGCTCCATACATTTATACATTCTTCTCGCAACTGCATTGCCAATGCATCTCCATTAGCTGCACACCGGAATATAGATTCGAAATCAATTGCATCTTCCGCTGCTAAGGCGCTCTCTGCAAAGCCTTTTGATACCTTTGCAATTCTTGCAATATTCCAGGTAGAAGCCTCTACTTCCACGCAGCCATAATTGCCGCAATTGCACCGTTGCCCATGTATGTTGATGGTAAAATGCCCGCCCAGGCATCCAGCCTGAAAGTGTTTTCCACGTAGCACCTTTCCTTCTATTACCGCCGACGAACCAACGCCGGTACCAATAGTCATTATTACTACATTATCACAGCCTTTACCCTTTCCATATTGCCATTCACCAATGAGGGCGCAGCGTGCATCGTTTTCTAATTGTATGGGTATATTCCAGTTTTGCTTTGCCCATGCACTCAGGTCTAACTGCGGTGCATCATTAAACTTATTATCAATAGATAAAATCTTCTTTTTTTTACTATCCACAATACCGGGTATGGATATACCCATTCCGAAAACCTTATGTATGTCTATGCCTTGTTGCCGGAGCATCTCATCAATACAATGCTGAATAAAAGGCAATCGTACACTTAAACCATGCTGAGAATAAGCATCCATTTCTTTAGTGCATAGCATGTTTCCATTCTCTGCTAAACCCAATTTTATTTTGGTACCTCCTAAGTCCATTACTATGGCTATGTTGTTGTTCATGATTTTTATTGCTCACAAATGATTATTTCTCACAGATAAAAAATAATTTTACCTATTACCTGCCTCGATCTTCCTAAATGCTTATATCGTTTATTGCTTTATCACAATTACATGCAATACAGATGCGCTCAGATGAATGCATTTGTTTCATGTATATCATTTTTATGATGAATGTTGTTATGGAATAGTATTAATAGTTTCTCTTATCATCCGTGCTCATCTGTGTTACCTGTAAGACATTAATATCCATCATTCTGTTTCAGATTCGGATTTAAATCAATTTCTCTTTGTGGAATGGGGAATAAGTAATGCTTTGGTTGCGGTGTAATACCCGGCTTGGCAACAGGCACCAACTTTTCCAATGTATGCGTACGTGCCAGATCAAACCAGCGCTGTCCTTCTGCCACAAATTCCAACCTTCTTTCCTGCAACACAGCAGCACGAAATGCTTCCTGGCTCAAACCCACATAATCAGGCACGGTATTGCGTTCGGCAACGCCATCCCAGCGGGCACGTTTACGCACCATATTGATGTAGGTGTGTGCTTCAGCCGAATTGCCTAATTCATTTTCAGCTTCTGCATACATCAGCAGTACATCAGCATAGCGTATTACCGGATAATCATTGGCAGAACCATTGCCTTGCGGCTCAGCAGCGCGATCCCAATATTTTTGGATGTATGGTTTTATCGTAGTAACCGTTCCATCGGGGTTGTGAACTTCTGTGATATAAGTTACTTCTCTGCGACGGTCCTGCGGGTCATAAGTATCGTACAGATTTTGAGTAGGTGTTTGCCAGCCTTGTGCATTCTGCACGCCTTCCACACTCAATTGCGGTGGCAACAAGCGTACATTAAACTGCCCTACTTCCCAAAAGATAATAGCGCCGCCTGCATCGCCAAAACCTACGGAAAAAATGGCTTCCTTGCCACCACGGCTGGAGAGCTTAAATACATCTGCAAAATCATCCCACAACTGGTACTGACCGGAGTTGATAACTTCCTTGCATTTGGCTGCACAGGCAGTCCAGTCCTGCTGTGTTAGATATACTTTGGCAAGGATGGCTTTTGCAGCGCCTTTGGTAGCACGCCCGCGACCTTGACCCGGGGGATAACTGTCGGGCAAATCTTCTGCAGCGGTAAGGTCTTGTATGATTTGGTCGTAAATGGCATTTGGCGTAGTTACAGGCGGTGTTAAAGGCTCCACTTCTTCCAATACCAACGGAATGTTTCCAAACAGGCGCACCATATCGAAGTATAATAAACCACGTAAAAAATGTGCTTCATTTACCAGCCTTGTTCTTAGTGTTGGATCCATGTCAATACCGGGAATTCTTGCAATGGCAATATTAGCAAGCGTAATGGCTTTGTAGTGCATTGTCCATGTTTCCTGCAACCCGTTGTTGATGGGACTTTCAGAAAATTTACTGATCTGGTCAATGTCCGGTGTAAAGATGGACTCATTGTTCATCTCATCGGAAGCAACACCTGCAATCACCCAAAACGTACTGTGATATACACCTGCTGTTGAACCGGTGCTGGTAGAATTTAAGTACGCATAAATAGCATTGACGGCTAAAATGGCGTCATTTTCTGTTTGATAAAAATTGGTAACAGCTACTACATTTTTGGGATCTTCTGTAAGGAATTTTTCACAGGAAGAAAGCATAAAAATGCAACAGCTAATTATTGTAATAATGATGAAATACCCTTTCATATTGCTAAGCTTTTTCGTTATAATTTATAATCCCAAACTAACACCCACCGTATATGTTTTTGCCTGTGGATAACCACCCTGGTCAATGCCAATCAGCGTAGTGCTTTGTCCATACGTGTTGGCTTCGGGGTCAAAGCCGGTATAATCGGTAAGTGTCCAGATGTTGGTGGCACCTGCATAAATCCTGAGATTGCTGATGCCGGCTTTACGCAGCCATTTGGATGGAAGATTGTAACCAAGCGTTACATTTTTCAATCTTATGTAAGAAGCATCTTCTACAATAGCCGAGGAGAAAATACCTACATCGAGGCTGCCGGATGATAATGCACGCGGATATTGCTTGCTGCCATTTTCGGGTGTCCACCTGTTTAAGCCGGCTTCTGCCAATACATTATTTTGCCCGGTAAAATTCAGCAGGTCGTAGTTGTTGAAATTAGCCATTTTATTGCCCTGCGAACCCTGAAAAAAGAAGCTCAATTCAAGTCCTTTATAAGACAAGTTGTTGCTGAAACCCCAGGTAAACCTGGGCTGCGCACTGCCCAGAATCGTGCGGTCATTAGCATCTATTTTTCCATCATTGTTTATATCGCGGTACTTCCTATCACCGGCTTTTGCCCGTGCAGCAGGATTAGCAGAAGAGGCTTCCTGCCCAATCAGCACCGGACTTTTAGCGGCTTCTTCATCACTCTGAAAAATACCATCGAAAATATACCCGTAAAAAGTTCCGATAGGCAAGCCGGTTCTCAATAAACTGCCACCAAGCAATAATATATCGGTCTCTGTATTGAGGTTGGTAACTACATTTTTATTTACCGATACATTCACTGCTGTACTCCACCGCAAAGCACCTGTTGTGTTAATAGAACGCACATCAAAATCCCATCCTTTATTCGATATATTCCCCACATTCAGCAACGTAGTGCTAAAGCCTGATGTAGTAGGAATAGGCGTAGAAAGCAAGAGGTCAAATGTCTTTTTCTGGTAATAATCCACTGTAGCATTCAGCCGCGCATTGAACAGCGAAATATCCACGCCCACATCTGTTTGCTTTGTACTTTCCCATTTCAGGTTTTTATTTACATAGCTTAATGGCTCCAAACCGGTATATACTTCACTGCCATTGGAACTATTAAACACCCCTTCACCATAAGGACCAACCAATGCCAGTGACTGGTAAGGCGGAATAGCCTGGTTGCCGATAACACCATAGCTTATCCTGAATTTCAGATCGGAGATTGCTTTTGCATTTTTCAGGAAGTCTTCTTTAGAAACGCGCCAGGCAAATGCACCCGATGGAAAGAAACCATATTTATTACCAGCGGCAAATTTGGAACTTCCATCTGCACGACCGGTCAGGGTAAAAAGGTACTTATCTTCGAGGGAATAATTTACTCTGCCAAGAAAAGAAACGAGGCTCCATTGCGATTCATTATTGGAAGGTTTTTGTGGCTTTAAACCGGCTGCAATATTATGGTAACCTGTTCTGTCGTCAGGGAAATCAAACGCATAGGCAAACAAACTTTCGTTGTGAAATTGTTGTACGGTAAAACCTGCAACAGCATTCAATACATGCTTTTCTTTAATGGTTTTATTGAATGTAAGTGTGTTTTCGTTTAGCCATGTTAAACCCTGCACCGTACTAATAGAAGCCTCGCCCTGGCTGGCTTGTGTACGTTTTAAAAAGTTAGGTCCAAATGAGTTCTCTTTTTGCGTAAAACCATCAATACCAAAGGAGGTTCTAAACTCCAGACTTTCCAAAATTTTATACCGTGCATACACATTGCCCAATATCCGGGAACTGGTAGTGTAAGAGTTGTATTCTTTGGCATCGGCAATAGGATTGCCTAATATTTTTCCCCTGTCATTTTCAAAAGTATAACCGCCTTTTACGGTAGAATCATATACCGGCAATACCGGATTAAACAATATGGCTGCACTTACCACGCCGGGCACAATCGTACCAGCATTTGTCAATACACCTGTTGAAGCAATTCTTGCATAGCTGATGCTATTACCTACGGTTAATTTTTTATTGATTTCCCTGTCGAAATTGGTTCTGAAAGAATATCTTTTAAAGTTCGAATTGATAATAATGCCATCCTGGTTGAAGTAGCCGCCGGATATAGCATATTTTGTTTTTTCGTCACCGCCCGAAAAGGTTAATTGATAATTTGCCATTGGCGCAGTTCTGAATAATTCGCCCTGCCAATCGGTGCCCGCACCTAAGTTTTTGGGATTGACATACACCGGCGTTGCGCCCGCATTAAGCTTGGCATCGTTTACCAGAGTAGCAAACTGTGCAGCGTTTAATAAATCGAGCTTGTGCGCTACTTCCTGCTGCCCGTAATAAGCATCTACACTTACGGTGCCGGTGCCCGCTTTACCGCGTTTGGTAGTAATAATTACCACGCCGTTTGCACCTCTCGATCCATAGATAGCCGTAGCAGAAGCATCTTTTAAAATTTCAATAGACTCTATATCATTTGGGTTGATAGCTGCCAGCGCACCAATACGCGGACCCAGCGTAACGCCGGTAGTCATATCGCCGCCATCGCTGCTTACCAGCATGCCATCAATCACATACAGCGGCTCGTTGCCGGCATTGATAGACGTAGTACCGCGGATGCGTATGGATGGTTCCGCGCCGGGCTTGCCACTGGTTTGCGTTACCTGCACACCGGCTGCCCTGCCCTGCAAAGCCTGGTCGAAAGAAGTAACGGGCACCGCTTTTATTTCATCGCCTTTAACTGATACTACCGAGCCAGTAAGATCACTTTTCTTTACAGCCCCATAACCAATTACCACTACCTGCGACAACTCGTTGCTTTCACTTTCCAGCGTAATCGTTAAATAGGATTGATTTTTTACAGGGATTTCCTTTAGTTTATAGCCTACATGCGATATAACCAACACGGCTTTGTTGTCGGGAACAGTAATGGTAAACTCCCCTTTTTCGTTGGTTATGGCAGTAGTGGAAGTACCTTTTATACTAATGCTTGCACCAGTTAGTATATCGCCGGAGGGGGAAGTTATTTTTCCGGTTATTGTTCTTCCCGCAGCCTGTGCCAGTAATTGCTGTGAGTAGCATAAGGCAATAATAAAAATGCAGGCAGCAATTAGTTTTGTACAGTATTTCATTGGCAAAAAATTAATCGTTAATAAGCAATCAGTTGTTGGCAAAAACCAACTTATTAATGGCATTTATGATTGGTGAGTAGCGAATGTTGATGAAAGGTGAATGTAGCGTATAAATATTTCGAATTCCCACCCACAAGCAACGTTCTCCGCATTTCCTCAATCCCGTGCTATATCAATTGTGTAGGTAAAACTATCTGCCCGGTAATAACCCAAATTATATTCTATGGGCCGGTCTCCGGGGTCGCATACCACTCGTTTACGAAACAGTATTGGGTCGCCAACGGCTATATTCAGCTTGTCAGCAAGCTTTTTATTAGCCAGTATGGCACTGATACCCTCTTTTGAGATTGCAACCGCTATATGGTGTTCCTGCTCCAGTTTTTCATACAGCGGCTTAGTATAATCTTCGTCTTCTGTAAGTTCTGTTCTTGGATGGAAATAAGAAATAAAATATACGATCGGCCCTTTTTCCAATCCCCTTAATCGTTCCAGTTTTACTACTTTTACACCTTCTGCAATATTGAAGAGTTGCCGTATTTCCTTGTCGGGCAACACTTTACTTACTTTAATAGCATAATTCTTAAAAGAAACCCCTTTTTCGTCCATTTCGTGCGTAAAGCTTGTCCATTTGTTCAGCTTGGTGGCAATGTTGTTTTTTGCCACTTTAGTACCTACGCCTTTCTTTCTTACGAGTAATTGCTCATACACCAGTTTGTTGGTAGCCTGCCTCACTGTGTTTCTTGAAATACCAAGCCGTTGTGCAATATGCACTTCATTAGGAAGCAGCTTACCGTTTTGATATTCAGGCTGCTCTATCAGTTTTCTCAGTATTTCTTCTACCTGTAAATGTAATGGCAATGCACTTCTATGGTCAATTACAAAGGCTTCTTCCATCGTTAGTGTAGTATGTACATATGTTCATACATACAGTAAAAATAGTAGTTCTATCAATATGTTCATACATTTGAACAAAATATTTTTTCTGTAAAATAGCGGTGCCGGATTGTTGTAATTAATGGAGGTAAAGAAGCTGCTCTTTTACACCCGGATATGCCGTGGCAATACTTGAGCAGCCACCTGTACAAGGCTATAATTTTTTACACTTCTTTTCTTTACTTAATAAGCCATTGACGAGTGGAACGCAATTAGCTTTGATTTTACTGTACTTTTTAATTTCACTTACCATTTACCATTCATCTCAATACATTCCCCGATGCCGGTAATCGCCAAAAGGTGGTCTTACAACCCGTTTCAAAGGGATTTGCATTCCACCGGTTTGTCCTAGCCAATCGTACAATTCATTAGCCATTTTTTTTGCTGTATCGGCATATTCAGGTTTATAAATAAGATTGGTGGTTTCATCAGGATCGTTTTCCAAATCATACAATTCATTAGTATCCCAAATACCATAGTAGCGGATGTATTTGAATTTATCTGTACGCACGCCAAACACCGTTGGTGTCATCGGAAAATCGTACTCCCAATAGTACTCGTAAAATATTTTGTTTCGCCAGTTGGTAGAGTCTCCTTTTAGCAGTGGTATAAACGATTTGCCGGGCATAGTGGCAGGTGGTTGCAGGCCGGCAGCAGATAATATAGTTGGTGCTACATCAACATTTTGTACCATTTTGGTAATGGTTTTGCCGCCGCTAAAAATCTCCGGACAATACACTAAAAAAGGAACTTTTACTGACTCTTCATAAAAATGCCGTTTATCAATTAAACCATGCTCCCCAAAGCTAAAACCATTATCACCCATATAGATAACCAGTGTGCTTTTATCCAGTCCCTCACTCTTTAAATAGTCCATCACTGCACCAATGCTTTCATCTACCCCCATGAGGGTTTCGCAATAGGTTTGTACCAGTTCTTCAATGTCCTGGTGCGTATGATACATATAATCCACGCCATGCCAGCTATAGCGCTGCTGCTTTACCCATTCCGGCCAATTCAGCTTTTTGTAATCATCCGAAAGGGTTTGGTAATAGGTGGGTGGTTTGAGATATGGTTGATTTTTATACATACCTGCATGGCGCCTGGCAGGTGTCATTGGAGCATGTACGGCTTTGTGCGATAAGTACACAAAGAAAGGCTTGGATTTGTCTCTATTTTTCAGCCAGTCAATAGCATGCTCAGTAAGCAAATAGGTGATGTAAGTAGAATCGCTATAGTGCACCTGCCTGCCATCAATATTGAGGGTAGGATTGTAGTAAATGCCTTGTCCTTTAAAGCTTTCCCAATGGCTGAAGCCCGGCCGTGGATTGTCTGATGCAGTTTCTTCGCCCATGTGCCATTTACCAAAAAAAGCCGTTTGATAACCTGCTTTTTGCAGGTATTGGGGAAAATAAATATTGCCGGGTGGTTCGGGTGCTGCATTATCAACAATGGTGTGCACATGCGAGTATGCGCCTGTAAGAATAGACGCCCTGCTGGGTGAGCATAAAGAAGTAGTGACAAAAGCGTTTTTAAACCAGGCACCCTCATGATATAAGCGGTCCATGTTAGGTGTTTTAAGCCACGGCAACCTGCCGGTAAAACCCATAAAATCATAACGATGATCATCGGTTAAAATGAAAATGACATTCCGGGGTTGTACGCCTCCGATTTTACTTAAAACAAGATTCTGAATTTGAGATTTACCCTGTTGCTGAGCATGTACGCTGATACATAAGAGCTGGGAGAAAAAAAGCAAGCTGAACAGAATATTATTCTTCATAAGTCAATTGTTTTATTCCTGCACCGGTATTCACTTTTATATTAAGTACAAAATACTGAAATCGGCTATTACAATCAATTTATTTCGTTACAGTAGTTTATTTTTCTACTCCGGTTTTTATTACTGCTCCGTTTCTATACTCAAGTATAATAGCTTTATGTCCTATTCACATAGCATTTACCATTAAAATATCCGCTTTTTCCAGTGATATTAGTTCGCCATTACACACCCGTCTTTCCGGAAATGCAGCTTTCGTTTCTCCATTATATTAAAAATGCAAACTACTCGTCACTGTGCAAATACCGCCCTTAAGAAATAAATTATCTTTACAACTTGGCGGCGCTATTTGCATAGTGACGAGCAGTACCAACTTAATTTAAGCGCTACTGATTATCTGGTTACCGATACAATCTTCACCGGTCCCAACAACCCTGAGGGCAACAAAGGTGAATTAGCCTGATAAAACGGCATGGAAGTATAAGTAATCTTGTTAGTAACACCTGGTTGTGCATCACCAATAATACGGTTGACCCATAGATTGGTGACTTTTATCTCTACTTTATTTGCACCCTGTTTCAAGGCACTTGTTATATCTGCTTTAAAAGGATGTTTCCAGATAACACCTAGTGACTTTCCGTTCACAATTACTTCTGCCAGATTTTTTACATCGCCCAAATCCAGCCATAGTTGCTCCTTGTTGCTAAACCAGCTTGCGGGCGCATCAATGGTTTTGGTATAAGTAGCTATACCGGAGAAATATTTGATGCCTGCATCCGTGTTATCCGTGTATGAAATTAGCTTATCGAATGTTGCATTGCCAGGTGCACCACGATTAGGTTGAAAGGCAACATTCCAACTACCTTCCACAGTAGCTAATTCTTTTTCTGTCGTGGGTGGCACTGTAAAGGAAGTATTGGTAGTATTATTTCTAAATACCACAAACACTGCATCGTTGGGCGTTAATGGCAATGCCACTTTGGTAATACCATTGGCAATCGTGTAAGAAGCATCTTCAGTTTCACCCGTTTCCGGATGCCATATTTGAGGTGCCTTACCTGTTACGCGGAAGGAGGCTTCAATAGTTGTTGCATTATTACTGCGGTTGTTTACCCAGTACAAATCACCATCATTTAGCTTACGATGTACATACAATAGTTTGATATTTTGATCTGGCTTAGTATAAACAAAATCAGGTTGAACATTCAATGCAGGCATTACTTCACTCAACATTTTGCCGGTAAGCACTTTTGCATTGTTGCTATTCCAGATTTCATTTACAATGTTGTGAAATTCGGTTGAATCATCTGCAAGGCTAGGATCACTTTCCGGCTTCATACCGGCAATGGCTGCACCTGCTTTTACGAGGTCTCTTATCTTACGCAAAACCGGTAACGACATTTTGCGTGCATTACTATCCAACACCAACACCTGATAACTCATTCCGCTGGGTGTAACCAGTTTACCGTCTTTAACCGATAATAAATTCACCAATGCATCGGCATTAATAAAATCGTAATTATAACCTTCGGGAATATCCGGTAATTTTTTGCCAAATAAAGCAGTGATATTATTATCCTCACCATAATAATACACAATATCAGCCGCAAACTTACCTTGCTGCAGCATATAAGATGTACGTGCAAGATAGGTAGTCCATGTTTTTGCATTATCTGCCCAGGTTTCATGCCTGTTAAACCACTGACCGAATGGCCCAAGGCTCAAGCCGGGAATTTTATCATCTACCGGCTGATGCACCGTAGAGTGAATCATAAAGCGGTTGATACCGCTGGCAAATTCCAAATCTGCTGTAGGCTTTAGGTTTTCAGGGGCATAAGAATAAGCAGCGCCACCTAATCCAAAAGCAGTCATGGATTCAGCGGCTGCGAGGTTTTGTCCGTAGATATGCGCTACCGATGCCGATTCGCGGTCATCTGCCTGATAACCAGTTTGGTCGCCGCCGTTCATCATTAAGTTAGGCGTCCACATGGCAGACATTGGTACAGCGGCTTTTCGCTTTACTTCCATACCATCGGCAATGAGGGCACGACCACTTTCGTGCGATTCGGTATAACGCTTCATGCCATACTGTGCTAATATATTGGTTAGTGCATCGTAATGATATTCGGCAACCAAATCACTCAATGTTTTTCTAAAATCCCATAAAAATTGCTCGCTGGCTTCTGCACTTTTTACTACATGTCCTGTGAGTACGGGCATCCAGGGCAGCATACTATAACCGCGACGCTTTTGAAATTCCTGTAGCATGTTGGGCGTCCAGTTTTGTGCACCAGCTTCCCAGCTATCTGTTACCAGGTATTGCAATCCACCTTTGCTGCCCATCAAACCACCGGTAGCATCTTTATAACTATCTAAGTAAGTAGTAAAATAATTTTTAACTGCCACCGGGTCTAATTTATCTACTTCCAAACCGGTTGCCTCTGGTGTAGCAGGATGGTTAGTAATACCGGTTAATGAATATCCAAAACGTACAATATTCCAGTTGCCTGCAGGAGCCGACCAGTTGAGTGTACCATCTGCGTTTAGCTTATTAGCAAGATCAACAACATCTGTTGTATTCACCACATCGTTGGCAGGTGCAGTTGCTTTTTGGTATAATGCTGTGGCAGGTGCAAACGCATCTTTTTCTTCAAACATATTTACACGTGCTATCGGGTGCAGCACTATTTCTGCTATCTCCGTTCCGGGAGAAGGCTTGGGCGGCGCAGGTTTAGTGCCCATAAACATAGCCGTTAAGTCTATGATTGGTGGTGGATTTTTTACCGTAACCCTGAAATATTTTGCAGTTGTTACCGGAATATTGATGGTTTGCTGCAATATGGCGCCGATGGGAATTGTGCAAATGGCTTTGAAATTAGTACCATCATCACTCGCTTCTAATGTGCGGGCATCTTTAGCATCACCACCAAAACCAAAATTGCCGGCATTGCCACCGCCTACCATTGTTATAGATTGGATAGTTTGCGGCTGCGGAAAGGCGAATTGTATCCAGGCAAAACCTTTAACAGTATCAGTTGGTAACAACGTTGTTTTTGCCAAATCTCCATCGGTTAATTGCTGCACATTGAAGTTACCGCCACTGGAAGTAACCACCGCACCTAATTCGCTTAAGGCTTTATCTGCATCCGGCAATTTATAAGCAATTACAGCGATGTCTTTGTAAAAACCGGGCACTTCTTCTGTTGCATTACTCATTCCAAATTCCGGCTGCTTCGGTATGTTTTGAAAAGGGCCGGTTATACCCGACGGCTTTGGTACAGTAATGTTGGTAGCACCGCCTCGTACACGGGTTTCTGTCCATACCACTTTCTTCATACCATCTTGTGGTTGCACCCATGGGCCGCCACTTTCGCTCCAGCCAGGCGATCCGGCAATGCCCATTTCCAAATGCAAAGAGTCGGTAATCTTGGCCATAAAACGGTAGGCATCTTTCCATTCCGGCGTCATGTATACCAATCGTTTTTCAACTACTTGTGGTGTTGCCAGGTTGGCATCAAAGTTTTGAAAGCCGCCAATACCGGAGTGATGCATCCACATCAAATCTTTACGGATGCCGTCTTTGGTAATATTTCCCTGCATCCAGTGCCACCATACACGCGGCTTGGCAGAGCTGGGTGGCGTGGTAAAATGTTGATACAAGCTGTCGTTTGGTGCAGGCTGTTGCGGCTGGGCAAATAAAGCAGTGGATGCTAATAATGCCGCTGAAAGAATGGTAATTTTCTTCATTATAACAAGCAATTTAATTTTGTTGTGTTGGGTGTAAGCAATGAGCTTAAGCGTACGCTCAATAAACTGTTTATCGCTCTAAATTAGAGTATGCAAATTGCCAACTGTTATGAACTGGTATGATGGCGTATAAAATACGCAATGGAATTGCACGTTTTGGGTTTGCTGCAAAAAAGCTGCAGTTTTAATATTCAATATGGAGGTAGAAAAATAAAAAAATTAAGTATAGAATAGATGAATACTATTCGCGAATATTTAGACGATTCCTGGGTGAAGAACGAACATGCAGTTTTGAACCCATTGATGAAACAACAAGAAGAGCCGCCGGTATCGCTGCAAGAAGCCAGTGCACAAGTAGAGCGACTAAAGCAGCAGAGCCAGTCAGCCATAAAGAAAGGACATGGTACAACGCAGTCGTGAGACCATTGGAAGATACTGTGCAAAGGTTCTTCGCCGTTACTTCACCCCTTTTACCAATTTGATTTCTTTCTCTGTTAAGCCGTACCATTGGTACACCATTGCATTAATTGTGGTGTCAGTTTCTTCAATGAGGTGTTGAATATCGGCAGCTTTTTTGTTCTTCAAAGTATTGCAGCTATTCCTGCTGTTCGGATAAGGAAAGTTTTATTTTTTATTTGTCAGGTTCTTTTAAAAATTCATTAGGTAACAAGGAATATCAGGATTGCAATTTATTGTTGATGTTGAGTGCGGAAAATTTGGTTTGAAGTAAATGAGTGAATTGTTGAGATAGTTGATTGAGTTCTTTATTCTTGCCAAGTATTATATCTGCTTTCTGAATAAATGGTCGTTGATCTTTAAGATGCAATAATTTTATTGGTAATCTTTTAAATTCAGCAACTCTCATTTTAGAGAATAAAGTATCAAACTCATTATTCGTATATCGAAAATAAAAGGCAAGTATTGCTGAAACATATTTGCAATCGAAGTCTGAGTTGCAATGTAGAGCGATGTACAAACTTCTGTCAATTTTGAAGTTCTCCTCTATATAAGTGCAAACAAAATTTTCTCCAAGTATCTCTCTACACAAAATATGTTTGCTCTTAAAATATTTTTCCCAACTCGCCGATTTGTGAATGAAATGCAACTCTGTAAGAGCAATATATTAGCAGCCGCCAAACACATCAAAATAAAACAAGCCCCATCGGAGCGATACATTTTTATTACTAACGTACCGTTCCCGATGGAGCTTGTTTATGTATAACTATTTCTTTCTATTAATGTGTTGCTCCTGCGGAGTTGTAGCAGCAATTGTTTATCTTTATTAATAGTCTCAGCAACCAACTGCATCCGCCTCAATAAACCCCGAATACAACAGCTTTGCATTGGGCATTTTATAACCTTTTACTCCTCCTTCAACCGTATATTTCTGTACTCTACTTTCATAGTAGGCATAACATGCACTTGTAATCCTAATAGACCTTTCATTTTCCTATTGGTAGTATCATTGTCTGTTACGTCGCACATCAACACGTCATTCACATAGTGCTGCAGATGATTACCTTTTGCCACAATGCGGCAACTATTCCATCCATCATGAATTTGTGCTTTTAAAGAATCCTGGCTACCTAAAGAATCTGTTACTACGGAAGGCGACCATACATTATTTTTTGCAAGTACATTTACAGGTTCTGTTACCGCCGGGAGTGTTACTTTTTGCCCACGGAATGCTATAATAGCCCTTGCCCGCTCTTCATAATTTTGACCTGTATAAGTATTAGCTCCGTCAATGTCAAACTGATAGCCTCTTAGCGCGTATGGCACATCCTGTACTTCTTCGCTCCTATACTGAACGCCACTGTTTCCTTTTGGGGAAATTCTATACTCCCAGGTAAGTTCAAAATCAGACGGTGTACCGCCCTCCCAAATAAGAAAAGTATTGGTCTTAAGGGGTGTTGATGCAGGTGTAATTTCGCCTATGATCGTGCCATCCTCAACACGCCATACAGCGGTATCTCCTTTCCAGCCTGCCAGCGTTTTGCCATCAAATAGCTGCACAAAACCATCGCTATTAGAACTGCTATCAGCACTCTCTTTATTGGAATCAGAACTGGCACCTTCAGAATTATTGCATCCTGTAGCTATAAAAAGGCCCGTTATAACCCACAACAAAGTGAGTTTGAAATTGATTTTTTGTAGCATTTTTTGTTTTTTATGAATGATAAATATTCCTGTAAAAAATCATTTTAGAGATCCACACCGGTATCCTTCCAGCAACCGGAAGCTGCTGCCTCAAGCACCGCCTCGCAAACCTTTTGCGTTTCCAGTGCCGTTTTAAAAGTGGGTTCGCAAGGTTCTCCTGTTTCTAAGCTTTTGAGAAAATCTGCCACCTGGTGAATAAATGAATGTTCATAACCAATACCAAGACCAGGTACCCACCATTTATCCATATACGGCTGATCGCCATCTGTAACATGAATAGAGCGCCATCCTTTTACATTGGAAGCATCCGCATTATCAAAAAATTCGAGGCGGTTTAAATCGTGCAGATCCCAGCGGATAGAAGCGTTTTCGCCATTTATTTCAAACGTATATAAAGCTTTGTGGCCACGGGCATAACGGGTAGATTCAAACAACCCCAGCGAACCATTTTCAAAATGACAATGAAAAATACAGGCATCATCAATGCTTACTTTTTGCACCTTTCCTGTTAACTGATGTACCCGCTCTTTTACAAATGTTTCTGTAACAGCAGCTACATCTTTAATAGCACCATTCATCCACATAGCTGTATCTATACAATGGGCAAGCAGATCACCGGTAACGCCGGAACCCGCAACATCTGCATCCATTCGCCATAATCCTTCGCCTCCTTGCGGAAGGTTTGCATTAATTGTCCAGTCCTGCAGAAAATTAGCGCGATAATGAAATATTTTTCCAAGCTTACCCGAAGCAACAATCTGTTTTGCTAAAGTAACAGCCGGAATCCTGCGATAGTTATACCAAACCGTATTACTAACGCCTGCTTTCTCAACAGCTTCTACCATAGCTTTTGCTTCATCCAACGTACGGGCAAGCGGTTTTTCGCACAGCACCATTTTTCCTGCCTCTGCCGCCGCTATTGCAATTTCGGCATGCATATCGTTGGGCGTACAAATGTCCACTGCATCAATATCATTCCGTGCAATTACTGCTTTCCAGTCTGTTTCCACCGATTCATATCCCCATTGTTCTGCAAAAGCCCGTACTTTATCTTCCGTTCGGGAACACACGGTTTTTAAAACAGGCTTATACTCAAGTTTAGGAAAAAAATTGCCAACCCGGTTATAACCGTTGGAATGTGTTCTTCCCATAAATCCTGTTCCTATTAATCCAATTCTCAGTTCTTTCTTTTTTGCCATTTTTCAAATTTTATATTGCTTGAAAAAAGTTTTTCCGTAATAATCAATTATAGATTTTATAATGCCAGTATAAGTTTTTATAGCATCGGCCTTGCATTGCATTTCGTTCACCAGCAAATCTTTGGAGCTTTAGTTTTCCTGCCCGTAATTATCTGTTCTTTTAAAAGAAGCTGGTATTACAACCAGCTATTCTGTTCAAAAAAACCACCCTTTTGTAGGGCATAAACGATGGCAGGATTTAAAGCACCAGTGTTTGAAACCTGCGTTTTATGCTTGAAAGTAAAGCAACATCGTCACTGTGAGCTTAAGTGAAGCAGTCTGTGGATAGCCGTAAATCATTATTAATAGGTTAATTGATGTTTATAATAAAGTTTATCATTGATTAGTGCATTAATATTGATGGCTCAGCCTGATTGTACTATCATCCACAGAGCCCTTCACTCCGCTCGCAATGATGTAGCGTAAGATTGCACTTCAGCAGCTTTCGAGCACTTATGCATCCTGTCGCAACAGGAATAATGCAACGAACTATTACTTGCTCCTATAACACCGGAAAACAAGTTTATAATACTGGTTCTTCTTTTTTTTCAGGCTGATACCAACCATGTGCATGGCGCACTTTTATCAGGGTTGCCAGTATATCATTCCAGGTTTTCTGCTGCGTCATCACTTCGTTAGGGAACATACAGCCATCCCAGCAAATGTGTTTAAATGCTTTGGTGAGTTCACCGTTTTCATCGCGCAGCCAATAACCTGCATCGTGAACAATATCCAATTTGCCATTAGGATCGGTTGCAAGGCAATGACGACCTGTTTTATCGTGGGAGCCGGTACCATGCACCGTACCATCATTTTGAGCAACATGAAAATCAATCGTCCAGGGGCGAAGCGCATTGGTTAAGGTTCTCAATGCTTCATCCAAAGCTTTTCTGTCTCCCCATTCAAAATCAACTGGTAAAATACGGTCTTCGGGACGATTATAACCGAGCAGATATAATAGTGTATGCGACATATCTGCCTGGAAACCAATATTAGGACGGCCAACGGCTTCCAGCGTTTCTATCATCGTTTTCCAGCTGTGCATACCGCCCCAGCAGATCTCGCCTTCGGCAGCAAGCTTTTCATCGTATTCCGCAGCAACATCACAGGCCTGGCGAAAAGTATCGGCAATCAATTTGGTATTATTTGCGGGATCGGCAGCCCAGCTTTCAGGTTTACTGGCGGAATCAATCCGGACAACACCGTAAGGACGGACACCGAGTTCGCGAAGTTTATACCCGATATTACAGGCTTTGCGAACCATATTCACAAACATTTCCCGTTCTTCCTTGCTTCCCATGGCAGGTCCGCCCCATATAGGCGCTACGAGGCTGCCGATTGTAAGATTATAGGAAGCAACTTTTTCGGCCAGCCTTTTAATATCATCATCCGTCATATCAATATTAAAATGCGGATCAAGAAGGCCGATGTCAATACCGTCGAATTTAATACCATTTACTTCCGCTGCGGCAGTCATTTCAAGCATGGTATCAAATGGAATGACTGGCTCCGAATCAGGCCCTTTTCCAACAATGCCGGGCCAGGTGGCATTATGCAGTTTTGGATAATTGTTTTCTTGCATATCGTTAGCTTAAATTAGAAAATTAAAAAAGATAAAGATCATAAAACAAGGTCGGGATTTCCGGGGCCAAAGTGTTTCAGCATAACAATAGGATCGTTTGCAGATGCATTAACGATGGTAACACCTTCCATTGCCGCTTGTTCGCTCACAAAAAATTCATCATTGGTTAGCTGTCCGTAGCGAATAAGCGACGGGGTTTCAATATCCCAAACGCCCATTTTGCCGTGCCCCTGCATCAGGATCATGCCATAAGCTGCACTATCCTTAATAGTAACTGTTGCGCCGGGAAAAACGGTCAGTTCTTTTGCGCTAAAGGCATCCGATTTGTAACATATCCAGTTTTCGATATATCCTGCTGCTTTCATTTCTTCCAAAGACCATACAGGCTTTGGCTGCATGTAACGGTTTTGATGAATATAAGGATCAAGATTCAGTTCCCAGTCAATCACATCCAACAGTTGTTCAAAATCGCCGATGCTTTCTTTTGGGGTGCCATTCCATAACAATTCTTCAGGAATGATCGCTTCATTAACCAGCGACTGATACATAGCAAATACATCGGAAGCTTTTTGCGGCTCGTAAGTACACATACTGCCCGGTGCATGAAGCAGTCCTGGTGGCACATCCCAACCGGTACCCGGTTCAAGCCGGAATGCCTGCGAATAATTGGTGATTTTATTATCGCCTTTTGTAAAATTTACGAGACATTCACGGATTTGCGCTCTTGTTGTTCCCGGTGAAAGTCCCATAAAAGTATAAGGGAAATCACCGCCATGATTGTTTAACTGTGGTGGAAAATAATAAGCTTCCGGTTTACCTCTCTGGCCAATCAAAGCTGCCTTTTCATCGTTGTGATGCACATGATGCGGCAAAGGGCCCATATTATCAAAAAACTTGGAATACATAGGCCAGGATTGATGCTCATTCCATAACCTGTCACCAATTAATGCGCCTTTTAGTTCATCTATTACATCTTTTAGCAGGATCTGCCCGTCTTTTGTTCCATCTTTAAAAACTACGGCGCTTAATCCTTCATTTTCACCGGTCAAAGGACCGTTTTTTGCAGGTGTTGTTGAAGAGAGCCAGCGTTCGTCAATACCGCCCCGCTGACCACCCAAAACGTAGTAATCATCGGGGTGAAGCTTAATGCGTCTGCCCGGTACACAAAATGATCTTGGCACCCAGGTAGGCGCCAGCCGAAGTATGCCTTTTCCCTGGTCTAATGCTTTTGCAGCTAAACTTAGTTTTTCCATTGGCTTTAATTAATAGTGATTCTTAATTTGCTTTCGTTGAATGTTGTAAAAAATCCTGAATTTTTTCTTGCTGATATAACACTTCGATCGCGAGATCGTAATTCCTGCTTTCACCCGGCTCAATATAGATCAAATTATTTTGTCCTCTTGCTTTTGCTTGTCCTATAGGCGGGTGTGTTCCCGGCTCCAGGCCGGTTACATATTCTCCTTTTCCCCAATGCTGCCAGTTGGTTAGCCACGGCAATTGTTTTTTAGGAAACCGCAAGGTCACAGCAATCTGCAATGTTTCATTATACAACCCGCATACACATTGGCCAGCATCATCTGCTTTTATATTAATAAATGCTACTTCTTCACCGGTTCCATTATGCGCATCCAGCGGCGCAGGGCATTTACGGAAATTATTACCTTCCCTGAATATTTTATCTTTATCTGCTGCTTTATGCAGATCGCAACTGCCCTCCCATATAATATCTGTTCCTTCGTTTACCAGCGGCCAACCGAAATTGCAGTGGTATAACAGCATGTGCGGCGCAGGTTTGTTACCGCGGTTGCGCACTTCATCATGAATATAAATAGCTGCTTTTCCAAGTGTTCCTGATATGGTTCGTCTTAATTCGAGGCTTGGGCCAAATATCTGTGTTTGATTTGTAACGCCGGTGATACGCATTTCCATTTTACCCGCCACAGGGTCCGGCTGTATGATGGACTCTATTGCTGCCGGAATATTGCTGATTTGTCCATGCAAACCACGTTCGCCAAAAGCATCCGTTTCGGGGCCACCAACATGATCAAGTCCACAGGTTGTAACCAAACCGCCGCCAAATGTTCTTAACCAGTCTGTTCCTCTATGCGAAAAGGGCTGAGGTGGTGTAACACCGGGATTATTTAACCACGCCAGGTTATACTGATTATAAAAAGCATCAGCAATATCCATTGCACGGTCAATAACCACTTTGTAACGAAAGCCGGTTCCTGTATTTATCCAGGCAATACGGGTTCCGCGGCCAGCACCGTTATCCAATACAGCAGTTTCAATTCCGCCCAATTGTGTAGGATTAGTTATTTTATCAGCCCAGCCTGGTTTCAAATTTATTTTCTCCTTTTATTACCTTTTAATGATTATGTAAAATGAAACCCTTCACTGCTTGTTCAAACCTCACCTCAACCCCCCTCTCCGGCGGAGAGGGGGGTTGGAAACTATAATAATTCTTTTTATTATTTGCTTTTTTGTTCTGCTACCTGTTTTTTGTTTGAAAAGATGGTGTCCTGTGCGTTACCGCCGGATTTCAGGTAAGCCAGCAGATCTTTCAACTCTTCCGGGTTTAAGCGATTGATCAGTCCGGGAAGCATGGGCGAAACATCTGAAAGCCGCGTACGGGCCACATCTTTTTTAAGTACTTCTCTTGTTATTTGAGGATCAAACGGGTTTTGAGAAATAATATATTTTTCATCATCCTGGCTGATCAATCTTCCTAACACGGAGCCTCCTTCTTTAAGATAAAAAACCGTAGCGCCATATTGATCGGAAATTGTTTTGCTTGGCTCTATGATCGCCTCCAGCATGTCTTTGTAAGAGAAGCGGGTGCCCAGTTGTGTAAGATCAGGGCCAGCTACGCCGCCTTCGCCTTTCATGGTATGGCAGGAACTGCAAAGCGAAGCAGTGAACATCGCTTTTCCATGTTCAAAATCGCGATTGGTAATACCACTATCAGCAACCAGCGTTGCTTCTTCTACCGTCCAGTCTCTTCCTGGTCCTTTTGGTTGCTGAACGGCATTCACTACATAAATGCCACCTTTGGCAACCAAAGAATCTCCCGACAAGGTATTATAATAAGCAAACTGCTCTTTGGGAACATGGCTGAGGGCATCTTTACGGGCAAGATTAATAAACCCAATAAAGCTGTGACCACCCTTGTATTTAAAAGCATCGTAAAACCACTTAAAATATTTTTCCCGCAGCTCAGGTGTCCATCCTGTTTTAGCCTGGCTTAGCACAGTAGCGTAAAACGTTTGTTGCGCCGGCGGCAATTTTGACAGGGTATTAGCAATATCCAACCCGTATTGCGGGTTACGAAGAATAAGGTCGGAAGATTGGGTAAGCGTATTTTGGTTAGACTTATCGTCTTTGGCAGTAGCGAGCAAATCCATTGTTTTTTCTACAGACTGAGGCGCATCTACATAAACCAACACCTTGCTCAGTTCCCGGTTTAATTCGTTTGTTTTGGCGGGATATTGCGGATTAAGATAAGCAGCTATCTGTGCTTTTACATCTGCTCCCGGCAATCCCAGGCGGGACATAACCAATTCAAATGCTCTTACAAAATCTATTTGTTGTGGCTCGGAAAGTTTTGTATAATCAGCACTCATCAGCGACTTCAACGCCTGGTCTCTTACAGCCGGATTGCCCTGGCGAGCCAATGCAATGATAGCCTGCGTTAAAATAACAGGGTCTTTTTCGTTCAGCGCTTTATCCTGCCATTCGCTAACCGGTTGATTCTCTACAGCAATTCTTGCAGCAAACCGAACAAATCGGTCATTGTGTTTTAAATAGGGCCAGGCAAAATCTATAGCACCAGCTTTTGGCTGACCATGATATTCTTCCAGTTTTCTGCGGATATTCAGCTCTTCACTTGGTTTTACCTCAGCGAGTTTTTCAGTATTGCCTGAGTTATCGCCATAATAAACGCGGTACAAATCTGATTCAAGCCTGCGGCCGCCTGTAAGAAAGTACAATGCACCATCAGGACCAATCATACCATCTGTTAAAGGCAAAGGAGAACCGGAAACAAACTCTTCCCCTTTTGCATTGTAGGACGCACCATTCGGCTCAAGCTGAACAGCGTAAATAATTCCAAAACTCCAGTCGAAAGCAAATAAAGATTTGCGGTATTTTTCAGGAAAATGTGCATTGTGACCACTAAAGAAACTGGTAGGAGAACCTTGACCTACATTTAACACCGGTGGTAAATTATCGGGAAAAGAAGGCGACCATTTATCGGTGCCGGGGCGCCAGCCAAATTCGCTGCCACTGGTTACATGGCAAATACGGGTAGGGCGATACCAGGGAAGACCAAAATCCCACTCCATATCCGAATCGTAGGCAAACATTTCTCCTGCTTCGTTGAAAGTGAGGTCGAAAGGATTTCTAAAGCCGGAGCTTATCAATTCCCAATGAGAACCTGTTGAATCCACATGCGCTATCCAGCCGCCATGCGTGTTTACGGTATTGTCGTGACCATTAGGATCTCTTATCAAAGGCAGCAGGTTATCAATTTCCCTTTTTGCAGGAGGAGATTTATACACGTCCATTTCAGGCATCTTTGTAAAATTTCCTGCAATCACATAAATAGATTTTTTATCGGGTGACAAAACAACGCTGTGCGGGCCGTGCTCACCGTTGCCATACAACCTTTTTAATAAAGACACTTTATCAAACTGATCATCTCCGTTTGTATCCTGCAAACGATACAGGCCACTTGGTTTTGAGAGAGCAGTATCGCCTTCATCATTCACCATTACATACAGGCTGTTGAAAGCGTATAATAACCCCTGGGCAAAGCCCATCTTGTGCATCGTTGTATCGCCTTCAACTTTTATCTGCAGTTTTTCAACGTTTACTTTTTGCGTTGTATCGGAGCCGATAGGCGGAATAGTAGTACGATAAAGGTTTCCATATTGATCGGAGGTGATCATTCTGCCTTTATCGTCGAAAGTCATGGCAACCCAGGAACCCTGTTCATTCTCGCCGGGAGAATATAGATGATCGGCGTGAAAACCTTCAGGTAGTTTGAGGTTTGCCACTTTTGGGTCAACATTTTTATTTTCTGATTCTGAGCCAGATGGACTACAGGCAGTTGCTGAAATAATAAGAATTAAAAATCCTATCAGTGTTCTTTCTAATCTCATCTTCGAAATAGTCATGTACAGATGCTAATTTTAAGGTTAAACAATTTGAAGCTAAATATTATATTTCTTTTTTAGAATAAAGCGTTTTAAATCTCACGATAACTGGTAAAAATTTCTTGCAAAGCGCCTAAGAGTACAAAGAAGAAATTTCGTGAGCTTTGTGCCTCTGTGGGATGCAAATGATACCTATACGCCTGACTCAAATTTCTTTTTTATCGGAAAAATTGCAATCGTTTATCCTATCTTTTAAAAGCCAAATTACAAGCCTTCATTATAAAAAACATACAATCCGTCCTTACCTGCTACAATAATATCCTTACGCCCGGTATGATGCAAATCTGCAATGGCGAAGAAAAGCCCGGTTCCCTTTCCTTCGCCCAGCGGGCCATAACTGATAATATTTTTTGTAAAGGATTCGCCATTCCATTTAAAATAGTACAATCCGGACAAATCATTGCCGCCCGGATCTGCGCCATTATGAGCACGATAACGTTTTCCTGTAATTAATTCCATTTGCCCATCGTTATCAATATCTGCCCATTCCATCGTATGATATTGCGAATGAAAGGGATCAATAGGATGTTTTACCCAAATTCTTTTTGCAGACTGATCTGTTTTTTGTTCATACCAGTCAAGACCGTAATCATGCCCCTGACCAACGATAAGATCCATCTTGCTATCCTTATTCACATCTTCAATCAATACCGGTACGCTAACCGTTCCTAAGGTAAACTCTTTATGCAAAATCCATTTGCCATTTATTCTATCAGCCGGTGCCTCTATCCATCCATCGCTTATTACAAAATCGCCGCGACCATCACCATTAATATCGCCAAATCCTACTCCGTGATCCTGTTTTTGAGTTACCTCTACTTTTAAAAACTTTCCGGTGGATTTATCCTGTTTGTCTTTTTGCAGTTTATAGAACTTTAAAGAACTTCCGGGATTATTTGGAACAATTTCTACTGTTCCATCTCCATCCACATCCCAGGCTCTTATACACTCAACATTACCGGTAGTATCAATAATATGTTTTTTCCATTGTTCATTATTACCGGGATTTTCCCACCACCACATGCATTTGCTAAACCAGTCGCCACTTACAAAATCCATTTTTCCATCGCCATTTACATCCAATGGAATTGTAGCAAAATCAGCCCAGTATTCTCCCGTTGGGCCAGTCCTTTCAATATTACCAATAAAATGTCTTGTTATGAAATTCGGACCTTCATACCAAAATGCGCCGGATACAATATCCGTTTTCCCATCATTATTTACATCAAACACATTAACAGACTCAAAGCTCTCAGCAGCAATCATCTGCTTCCGAAAGCTTATTTGAGCCATTCCTTTACTAAAAACCAACAAACTAAAAAAGAATAATAAATATTTATTCATCTGAAAATTTCTTATGTTATATCAATGTCAGATGGAACCTCGCATTTTCATTCCTCTGTGTGTTTTAAGCAGTATTATGCCGGGTTTCATCAACATTTTTTTAGGCAACAGAACTTACTACATTGTCAATTAAATATAATTTAACCGCTATCTTTTCGGATGATGAGACCTATCCATCAGCGGGCTATCGGCGGGTGCCCGCACCCGCCGAACACTTCAGCTATTTAGTTTGACAATGTACTTAATATCCCGGCAGTTGCACCAATTTATCATTCTTATTCATTTCACTCCTTGTTATAGGAAAGAAATAAGCCTTGTTATCCCATTTTCCGGGACGTATAACAATGGGTGTAACAGTGGGAACAGTAGCGGTTGTATGATCGGGATTTAACGCATATACAATTTGCACCCCGTGCACATCATGATAAGCTTCGGGGCCAATCATCCACCTGCGAACATCAAAGAATCGTTGATCTTCATACGCCATTTCAATGCGTCTTTCATTGCGGTAATGCTCCATTAATGCAGTTCCGGATTCGGTAACATCGGGCATAAAAGATCTTTTCCTTATCATATTGATATACGTTCTTGCTTCGGCATCTTCACCAAGTTCAATACAGGCTTCGGCATAATTCAGCAGCACCTCTCCATATCTTATCCAGCGGATCGTTAAATCCTGAAAAGACTTTTGAATATCTACTGATTTATTTAAAAATTTAAGCATTGTAGCGCCGCATTCATTACCATTCCATGAATTGGCAATACTGTTACGTGTATCGAGTCCATATACAACATACTTTTCATTGGCACTGTTATCCCATTTTTCCCATGAACCGAACTGCCCCACTCCTACGGGATCGTAGATAGTTAGATCTGCCGGACGCTGCCTGTATTTATTTCCTTCAAAAAGAACAGTAGCAGCCAAACGTGGATCACGGTTACTGTATGGTTGTGCTGCCTGTGCAGGATTGCTTCTGCTGAACTTGCTTCCATCTGCCATTTCATACGCATCTACTAATTCATTAATAGCGCCAACGCCACCATTGCCATACCAGCCATTAGGAGCGATATTCCAGCCATTATAACCACCGCCTGTTGAAGCCGAACTATATTTCACGAAAATATCTTCTACACTTTTGGTGGATGTAAAAAGATCACTATAATTCTGGGTAGCTTCTTCGGCAGATGCAGGTGATGGTTTATATAATTCATATATGCCTAAATCTATAACAGCTTTAGCAGCATCTTTTGCAGCCTGCCAGCGGGCTCTTGCATCGCCCTCTGTATAACCCAATAATTCCGGGCGGGAAAATCCATTTATTACACTTCCATTTTTTTCAGGATTATGCAGATCACTGGCTGCATATAATAAAACCCTCGATTTTAAAGCAAGCGCAGCACCTTTGGTTGCCCTGCCATCATTGTCACCACTCTGAATAAGGGGTAATAAATTGGCAGCAGAATCAAGATCACTTACAATAAAATTTATACAATCTGCATAAGTGCTTTGTTCTATTTTAAAATCATCATCCAAGCCATAAACATTTGTAATAATAGGCACACCGCCATAATAATTAGTTAACCTGAAATAGAGATAAGCCCGGAGGAAATGAACTTCCCCCAGCATTCTGTCTTTCAAAGAAACCCCATCAACCGGCGTTGGGTCGAATGATGCTTTAGAAAGATTTTCCAGAGCTACATTGCAATGCCGGATAGCACTGTATGCTCCACTCCATCCGCCGTATTCTCCATCATCCTGTGTTATCACCATGTTATTAAAATTCAGGCCATCCGCATCCCTGCTTCTTGATTCATCTACATTCCCGGCATTCATTGCAGGCCCTGCAGGCAGCTCGTTATAAATGCCATTGATGTAAGTAGCGGTTAAGGCAGGATCGCCCCACTCATCCTCGCTTGAGAACTCCGTTAAAGATTTTTTATTCAGGAAGTCTTTACTGCAGGCAGATAACAGGAGCACCAATAAAAGTATCGTATATACACTTACTAAATTCTTCATTTCAAAAATTTTAAAAGGTTACTGTTAAACCAAAAGAAATGGTTTTGTTTAATGGATAAACCTGGCTGTTAACCCAGATAGAACCCGGTGCAGTATTGGGAGATTCGGGATCAAAATCCTTTAAGCCGGTAAGCGTTACCAGATTTAAACCGCTGGCATACACTCTACAGCCGGTGAGGCCTATTCTTTTAATAAGGTTTTGCGGAAGTGAGTAGCCGATTTCAGCATTTTTTAGCCTCATATAATTGCTGTTTCTTACCCAATAAGTATTGTTGGGCCATCCATCGGCCATCCAGTATTGAGAGGTACGGTTCCATGCTCTTGGTTTTTTAGCATCTATATTATCGGGCGTCCAGCGGCCTGTTACATTTTCCATTCTAAAGTTGCCTGCCTCACCAGAAAATTCGGTATAAGCTCTTTCTGCACCGGCAGCGCCTTGTATTAATATGGAAGCGTCGAAATTTTTGTATTCCAGGCTAATACCCACCCCCCCTGTAAAAGTGGGTATATCTGTCTTATCATCCCTTATGCGATCGAGCCCATCAATCTTACCATCTTCGTTCACATCTTTAAATATAATATCGCCGGGCTGCGCGCCATCCCAATGCGGGTATTTATCCACCGCAGTCTGATCTCTGAATATTCCTATTGCCTGATAATATAAATGCGCATTCATTGGGTGGCCGGTAGTTCTCTGATAGTCTGGTATGCCAGGTGTTTCGTCCCAGTCTAAAATCTTATTCTGTGCATAGGAGCCGTTTACAGAGATGGTATAAATTAAATTGCCTATCTTACTATTGTAGCCTACCTGGTACTCAAAGCCCTTGTTAGAAACTTTGGCGAAGTTTTGCTGCGGCAGGCTCAACCCGGCAGAACCGGGAACAGAGGCATTTTTCCACCATAAGATATTAGAACGAACGTTATAAAAATAGTCGGCCGATACACTAAGCTTGCCGGAGAACATCCGCGCATCGAAACCAATATTGGATTGATTGGCAACTTCCCAGGTGATGTTTGGGTTGGGGGTACGAACCTGTGCGCTGGTATTGAAAACAACATTTTGATTAAATGTATAAGTACCATTATAGGCGAAGTTAGCCGCAAACTGATAAGGAGCTATCCGGTCATTACCCGTTTGTCCCCACGATCCTCTGATCTTCATGTCGTTGATAAATGCAATATGCTGCTTCCAGAATTTTTCTTCGGAAATTCTCCAGCCGAGGGAAATTCCGGGAAAAAAGCCGTATTGAGAACCCGGAGGGAAAACGTAAGAGCCATCTTCTCTAAAAACAAATTCAGCTAAATATTTACCTTCAAAATCATAGTTTACGCGGCCAAAATAACTTAAGCGGGCATCCTGACTGGCATATCCTCCATTATCTTTCAACAAGTTGCCACCTGCAAACATTTCGTCGATAGCGGTAGAGGTAAAATACCGGCGAAAGGCACTGAAATTCATTGACTTGCCAGAGATCCGTTCGGTACCTAATAATACTTTAATATTATGCTTGTCTTTTATACTCGTTTGATAATTGATCAAAGCCCTTAATGTGGAACTGTTACCATCGGTAAAGCCCTGCCATAGCCTTGCATCGCTAACGCCTCTCTGCCCTTTTACCAAAACGGGTATATCATTTTCATCGCGGGTTACTCCATCCCATGTATAAACATACCAGGGCTTTTCAAATTGTTTATGATTCAGTACCGACCGGTCATAACTTGCCAACCCCGTAACTGACAAACCTTTTATCCATGGTATCGTAATATCCAGCTTTACATTGGTTTGTAATGCAAGCGTTTTATCCTGCAGATAACCGGTAGCATCGGTGGTAGTAAGAACAGGATTTTGACCATATTCAACATCGGGGCCAGGTAAGCCATTGGGCCAGTAAGCAGGCAAATAAGGATATTGCCTGTTAAGTGCCCACCAGGTATTTAAAGCATCTCCGCCAATACCAGTGCCCGGGTAGTGCGCATTATACTGACCACCGGAAACATCTACATTCAGGTGAATATTATCAGAAATAGCAGCATCAAGATTACTCCTGAAATTAACCTGCTTATAATAGTTGGCACTGTTATAAAAAATACCATCCTGATAAGTGGTGCCGCCCGAAACATAATATTTAACACGGTCGGTACCGCCGCTTAATGAAATATTTGCATAATTCTGCGGAGACCACGGTTTTATTACAGCGTCAAACCAATCTGTATTGGGATGTCCCCAGGGATCGGAACCATCCCTGAATTTCTGAATGTCTTCTTCTGTATATTTTGCCGGCTGGTTCTGATACAGTTTAATTTCATTGATCATCTCCGCATAGCTTGCCGCATCTGCCATCTTTGGAAGAACCGTTGGCTGATTCCATCCTTGCCTGAGATCAATTTGAATCTGAGGCTTTCCTGATTTGCCACGTTTGGTAGTAACTAAAATAACACCATTTGCTGCTTCAGAGCCATAAATAGCAGCCGAAGCATCTTTCAAGACCGTAATGGATTCGATGTTGGCCGGATCAATACGATCCAGTCCACGATTTTGAATACCATCAACAATAACAAGCGGAGCATTATCCCCTAAAGTATTTACGCCTCTTATTCTTAATAAAGAACCATCATTCCCTGGTTCGCCTGTTCTTGAAACAACTACCAAACCAGGCAGTCTGCCAACGAGTGAATTGGAAACATTTGGAGCAGGAGATTTTCTTACTTCATTGCCGCTTACCGTAGCAATAGAACCGGTAAGGGTGGCTTTTTTCTGCGTACCATAACCTATTACTACTACTTCATTCAAGTCCTGGCTGGCTGCACCCAGTTTGATATCCACCGTAGCGCGGCCATTCACATCTACCTCCAGCGTGGTATAGCCTACATAGCTAATCGTTAAAGTGGCATTATCCCGCGCCTGAATGCTGAATTTACCGGTAGCATCGGTAGTGGTTCCTGTGGAAGTACCTTTAACCATAACACTGGCGCCGGATACAGGCTGCCCCTTCTCATCCTGCACCGTGCCGGTAATGTTTTTTTCCTGTGCAGAAAGCTGTAAAGTGATAAATAATAGGGTAATAATCATTAAAAAAGTTTGCTTGCGAAAGAGCCATGTTGTATTCCAACAGGAATAATTAGAGTGTCTTCTCCGCAAGAGCGTTGATTGTTTCATACGGCTTGTGTTTAACTTAAATATTAGGTATTGATAATTAGTGAAAAGGTGTTCTTTTTTAATATTTATAATACAATCAGATGTGGAGGTTTTTTTCTTTTACAAGTGAAACAGCATACTCATATTGCACATCAAACAAGGACAAAGACGGATGCAATAAGGCAAAAGATTTCCTGTGCCTTAGCATGAGAACTAAAAGCATTTTCATAACAAGCAATTTGTTTTTTATTATATGGCGTGGTTAAGCAATAGGCTCAAATATGACAAGCGTGATTTAAAACGTTAATGACAACACTAAATTAGAAAACTGGATTTCTTAACTGTTATGAACTGTTATGATGATGTTTGAGTTGCCTAATAAATAAGCAGTACATTTTAGCAGTAATACCCGTTAATCAGCCTGAGTTATATAAGCTGAAAGCGTTGAGTCTTGAGGAGAGAAAAACGACTGCTGTTCAACTGAAAATAGTATAAGCGAATAAGAGAAGTTGCTATTAGTACATTGCCGATTAAACTTATTTAAACGCTGCCATTTCGGATGATGTGACACCAACCATTAAAGGGCTATCTGCAGATACCCCCACCCGCCAAAATCTAAAATAATTTAGGTAACAATGTGGTAAGTAAATGTTGCACAATAAAAGTGAGTTCCTATTTATTCAGCATTTCAACTTAAGCGCAGATATGTATAAAAGTAAAGGCTTTAGCATAAGCATTCACTCATACTAAAGCCTTTCAATTGTTTGTGTATAATTCAGCAGGCTAAAGTTCTATATTACTTTTTCATGCTTCTCTTTATCAACTAATTTGTTCTTTATATTCCCGAACACAGGTTTGATATAAGTATCAATAATATTCTTACTAAAGAACATGGAGAATTTCTCCAACGCTTTGATACTTTCCCATTTATTTTTAGTATCCACTGCTTTCATAGTGGTCATTTGTTTGGCAAAGTCTCCCGGTGCAATCTTCAAAATACCCACGCCTGCTTTTGTTCCTGTTGTATTGGTGCCGTTGTAAACAGTGATATACAGTGTGGAAGTATCCGACCACATATCAAAATGTTTATCATGTTCTACCTGCTTATATCCATCGAAAAAATAATGTTTCCCATCATGGGTGTTTAGCTGCATACTGTACTTCATTTTTTTGTGCAGCGGATTATTTGCATCTTTTACAAAGAGATTAAATACACCATTGCTAATGGTCATGGGCTTATCAGAAAGTGCAGGCGCAATTACCGTTCCCACCATTGAGCCCGGATGCCCGGGATTGCTGCTAAAGACGTTAATATCCCCTGTTTTAATGGTTAGTGTAAACTGGAACGGCGAGTCTTCCTGCTTGCCGGCCTCATACGCTTTTTCAAAATCATCTGTTTCTTTTGTACTGAAAAAACCTTTCATTGTTTCGGTAAATTGTACGGCAGGAACATAACCTACGTCTGCCAAGTGTATAGGCGGATAATCTTCTGTTGCCTGCAAACCCATTTGCTGAATGATGATTTTACAAGCCCTCTCGGTAACTGCACTAATGGTAAAGAGCGGATTGGTGCCGAGTGGCAAAGGCACGATGGAACCATCTAATACATGTAAGCCCGGATGCGTGGTGCCATTGCTTCCGGTAAACACATTACCAATATGGTTGGTTACACCGGTGCTTGCACTATCGCCCATACAGCAACCACCTAATGGATGCACTGTTATCAACTTATAATTCAATTCTTTGTTCCAAACTACATCTTTCACGTACACGCCACTTAGCGCTTTTGTGGCATCTTCCATTGCCTTACTTGCTTTTTCAAAAATGGGTTGGCGACCCACATCTTTCCATTCAATATTCAGCCGTCCTTTCTTCAGGTTCATCTCTCCGTTGCCATCATCGTGCGACATAATCAGATACGTTTGCATATTGTTGGTAGCTCCGTAATAAGGTCCCCGCCATTCGCTCACCCACCGGCGCATGGTGGCTTTCATTTTATCCCAAAACGATGCACCCTCTAAATGACGCAACACGGTTAATCCCAACAAACTTCTGCTTACGAACGAAGCGATCGGCCCCGGTATGCTGCCTTCTTCAAAGGTCATTCCATCGGCAAGGTTGGGCTTATCGCGCATATCAATAACTCCTGTAATGCACGGGCCAACCGGCTTTAGTTTAGCATCGCCAAAGTGGCTGCCTTTACCCATGCCATTAATAGGTTCGCAGCAGTTGTAACCAAAACCAAGTACATCGCCGTTACCGGTAAAATGTTTGCCGAGCATAGGCGAAACAGAGAGTCCCTTTTCTTTGGAACGTAACAAAAATTCGGTACTGCCCAATGCACCGCCTGCCACTATTACCAGCTTTGTGGCGCGCACAAACAACAACGGTGCGTTGAATACATCGCGACAGGCATGAAACAAATCGAAATACACCAGCCAATCATCGCCGGAGCGCTCTACATATTTTGCGTCCACATTACAAAAGATTTCCGCACCGTGGTTCACTGCATCGGGCAGGTAATTCATGATAAGCATATTTTTTGCACCATGATTACAACCCGTTACACAATCACCGCAGTTGTTGCATTTGTGTTGCTCGTAGCCTACGCTGTTGGGTCCATCAGCAAAACTCACATTAATGTCCACATAGCTAAATGGCTCCTTCATGGCAGCCGCCGATTTCTTTAATGCTTTTGTTTTCGCCAGTTCGGGATAGCCGGGCGCATTTACCGGATAGGGTTGCGGAGCCAGCACCTGCGCTGCTTTTCCATATCCTTCTTCAAGGCTTTTCCTATCGTTGCGGATGGCAGTTGGCCAGCGTGTATCTTCAAACACGCGCTCCACCGGCTTGATAGCTACATTGGCATTCACCAGCGAAGTGCCGCCCAATCCACAGCCTTTAAATACCGTAATATCTTCGCTGATGTGAAATTCATATAAGCCATTGCCTGTTGCTGTACGACTATCCGCATTTACCTGCATTTCCTTTGCCGCTTCCGACATATTATCCGGAAAATCGCCGGGCTGCATTTCTTTGCCTTTTTCCAGCAGGCACACCTGCAATCCGGCTCTTGCAAAGCGTGCAGCCGCAATGCTACCGCCATAACCGCTTCCAATAATCACTACATCATACGACGGGCGTAGTTCGCTGATATGTTTTGATAGTTTTCTCATAGCTGATTATTTAAAATATGAATGGGTTCTTCGATGAGTGCACTTTCAACAACTGCTCCTGTAAAAGAGTACGTGTCTTTATCTTTGTTGTAATGCTGCTGCCATTTTCTGGGTACTTTCTTAATGCCAACGGGATAAACTGTAACGCCATCTTTGTGAACATGCAACCGGAGAAAGTTTTTATAATCGGGCGAAGCAAGGGAGGAAGAAGCTTCGTTGATATGCATGTTGAACAATAGGTTGCTTACATACAAATACACGCCCATAACAAACGCGGCTATAATGCTACCAACAAAAGAGGCAAACAGAGCAGTGACTATTTTTGCAACAAGGCTATAGTTTTCTGCATTAAGAACATACCACAACGAACTATTATAATACAATGTAAGCAAGAGAACAACAGCTTGCGCAACAGCATGTATAAAACCTGCAACCGGCGCTGCTTTAGACGTTACATTCGTATCGGAAAAAGCATAAAAACCGGCACTCAGCCCTAGCGTGAGAATACATAAAAAAGGATGGCTTAATACCGTAAATACAAAATGTACAAACGGATAATGATATTTCATTGCATTAATAAATGCTCCCGGATAATGATCCTGTACTATCCAAAAAATAAACAGGTAAATACAAAACAGTAAGAAGGTGAATGTAACATTTTTGAATGGAAAAAGCAGGTTGCCCAGCAGCAGCCGGTGCGAATCTTTTTTTTCGGGAAATACCTTTTGCTGATAAATATCATTGGCGGCATCATCTCCCTCACGGATGGATTTTAAGCAGGAAGGCAGATTATGCGTCAAATGCAAAAAAGCACCACCGCCACCTGCAGTAAAATACTGGTGTCCCTGCGGTTTTTCCTTATTACAAAAGCGCGCATATTGATGCAGATCGCCTGTGAGTGTAGCCGCCAATTTGAAAGTTCTTCCTGTGCATCCGTTTTTGTTGTGAATGTAATTATCTACAAAAAATTTCAGCTTATCGTACGAGCGATCCTCTTTATGTATTTGCTTATACACCCAGGCCGGTTCGGCAGTTATCAGAATAATCCTGTCGTTATCTTTCATTTCGGTTTTGGCAATCGCTTCAAAATAGTTTAACTGCGGCTTATCAATGTCGGAATTTAACTGTATATCCGTAGCCCAAATCCAATAGTTGCAAGGCAGGGGCAATGCAAAATAACTGCGGTGCTGTTTGGTGCTCCAAATACCAATCCAGCGCTGCTGGCAAAAGAGTTTAATAAAATTGCCTAACCCATCGTACCAATCGTGGTTGCCGGGAATGGCGTAGAGGTGCGGACGGTCGTTTTCTTTGGTTAATTCAGCCACGTCGTCGCACGCCGAAGCAAACGGAATTTTAAAGCGGTTGGTGTATTCTTCAAGTGTAGGAAAAGGATACACTTCATCGCCCCCGAATATCAAAATTTTACCACGTTGTGTTGTTACGCTTTGCAAGTTGCCTTCCTCATTTGTATAGCTAAATGTTAGTGTTTTTTGTGCAACCGTTTTGGCAACAGCAAAAGTGGAGTTGAACCCATCACCTGTATCGTTGATTACATCAATCCAGATTTCTTCGTTCTTACCATATTCAGTTTCTAATTGTTCCCACTCTTTTTCGTTATCCAGGTTGTTGTCCAACGCTGCTTCCAGTTCTCTGCGGTCTGCGTAGTTGCCAAACGTGCCCGAAATCACCGCCTTCAACCCAATGCTCAGCAGCATACGGGGCTGATACCAATTCACCATTTTAGACTGCTTATATTGTCTCTCCATATCCATGCTTATTGAAAAATATAATCCAGTAACGCACGCTTCCATTTCCATTTTTCCACAAAAGAAAAATTGCCATCTATATACAAATGCGCCGCATTGTTTATCCTGTTAAGGGCAGGCTGGTAAAAGGTAGTTGTATTTGGCATTCCATCGTTCTCAGTAACAGTTATAATAGCTTTTTTGCAATCCAGCCCTACAAAAAGCGCAAGCGAATCGGAAAACAAGATACTACTATTTACCTGAATAATATTGTTGTTGTGTTGAACGCAAAACCTGCCCGATAGTTCGCCCTTCCTTGTTTTTACAACCCTATGCTCATATCCCGGAATTACTTCATCGCTACCTACCAATTCAATGGAAGCAAATTGCTGCAATACATATTCACTATCCATTTTTCGGATAAAATAAGCCAGGTGCAAACAAACTTGTTGCTTACCACCGTCCAGTAAAATACTGCCATAAAACTGCTGCCTGAAATGCAGTGTGGCATCGCAGTTTTTCATTACCGTTGCCGTTGCGGGATTGATAACAACAGGCATTTCCTTGTACTGCCTGCAATACGCTTTGGTATCGGCATAGCCCATGTTGATTAATGTATCGGCATCTATTTTTTTCAGAAAAAAAGCAGGATCTAATGGTAAAGGAAATTCCGGTTTTACAATGTGCAGTTTGATAGCAGGCAAGCCTTCTTTTTCGCGCGCATTATTTACCTGTTCCATCCAGTCTAATTCTCTCATGATGCCTGCGTTGGCGCTAATCTCTATCATGTGCACGTATTCATTAAAGCGCCCGTGCCGGTAAACAGGCGTATTGCCAATGCACCATATCAGCCAGATTTCCTGTGTGCCACGCTTTACCGTTTCCGTAAGGTTGGCATCTTTTATCCATACTGCATCGGTGTACCAATCATCTCCTATCTTGGTAGCGGGTATAAACATCGGCAACGATAAACCGGCGACCAAATGATTAATCGTTGCCTGCGTATGCGTAAAACTTTCTACTTTTTTTTTCGAGAAATTACAAACATTAAAAGTGGCATCAAAGTCAGTATTGGCATTTACCTTTTCTATATCAATACCCAGGCCGGGAAAGATGGCCTTTTTAATTCCTTCTGCACCATTGAAGAATTTAGAAAGCCGGAAATGCGCATCCTTAAACGGCACCAGATTCATGAACCCACCCAGCTTTAGTTTCCGCCAGCGAAGGCCTGCTTCTACAGGCGTAATACCACTCGCCAACATGGCCGTTCCAAATATGCCGCCGGATGTGCCATCCACATGATCGAATGATAATCCTTCCTCCTCCAATACCCTCAACACGCCTGCATGATAGGCAAGGCGCACACCACCACCCGCAAGAATAAGCGAGCGGTGAACAGCATTGTTTTTTGAAAGGAATTTAGCCATAAGTGAAATTTATTTTATCATCACATACATGCATTTAAGTTATAAGCAGGTGGCGTTCGTTTATCACCCAAATAGCTATGAGGCCTTACATCTAACATTCATTTGTTCTATATACTTTTTTATGAATAGGTCTGTTGAATAAAAACAATTCCTGTAACACTTATCCGCTCAATTCAGGCGGATAAAGCATACCAGCAATTAGCAAAAGCAATAATTAGCGAACTTCATAAGTATATATTGATTTAAAATAAAGCAGAATGATAATGCCCGAAATAAAATCGAACAAAGCAACCAGTCCTGCCATCCATGCAAACAAATGATGCGCAATGCCAATAGCTACGGCGATGGATGCACCAAACTTTTGTAAAGCACACCATAGTATAGCTGCTTTGTTGTCTTGAATGCTATACAGCGCATGAAGTATTAAACCACCGAATAAAAACATGAACATTCCAACAATGGCAAAAAAATGTTTGGTAGTGTTGGTGATTTCGGCACCCACGAGTTTTAAAACAAAAGCCGGAAACAGCATTTGCATCAACCCCGAAACAGCAGTCAGTATGCCAATTAAAATGATTATTAATCTCAGGTATTTTTTCATGCAGTTTTCATTTCACATTTCATGGTATAGTAGGTCATCATGGCTACCCAGGTAAGCGCACTAAAGAAAACCCGCCAATTATTCAGCGCCATCCATTTGATCAGTAATGGCGTTAGTTCGTTCTGATCTTTTACGCCGGCATAAATAATATCGTTGATGGGAAAGAGAAAATACTTTGCAACGATAGATGCACCAGTAAGCCCGATAAACGCAACAATGGCAGGCCAGCGCAAGATGTTTTTCCACTCTCCTATTACCAAAATAAAAGCAGTTGTGATGGCTATGGGCACCATTATCACAAACAAATTTGTTGCGGTTTGTGCAGGTATATCAAAGTTGGTTTTAACGGTATCAATGGTTAGTCCGCTCCAGCTTGGATACCACAGCAACAATACTGATATCATGAGTCCCATGTGCCACGAGGCAATGAAAAAGGTGTAAATACTGCTGATATGAAGCAGTATTTTTTTCAGGGGCGATCTGTTTTTGTGCGTAATCATACCGTTCTCCATACATTGTTTTTATATCCTGTATTTTTCATAATCGGTAACAGCAGGTGCAGGCAGCCAGTCTTCGCCTAATCCGAGGTTAATGACGCTTTCAAAACCTTCGGGTGTTACTTTATCGGGCTTGTCTTTGTAGGTTACAAACCAGCATTGAAAATGGTCGTCGAGAATGCCATTTGCCGAAGGCATAAACAAGGTGAAGAAAGGCTTGCTTTCAATGTCTAAATTGCGCATAAACGCCGTTCGCGGATGATCGCCGATGTACAGCGTTCCTTTAGCCTTTTTGCCCAGGCAAATACCTGCTTTAGCTTTGAAATAGATATAAGATTGCATGAGCATGTTGCGGAAATGTCCATAATTGGTAGCCCCGATGTTGATGGGAAAAATGATTCTTTTAGGCTTTTCAATTTCAATACGAAAAGCAAATTGTCCATCTTTTTCGTATTGCGCAGAAACGGTGTTATCCGTTACTTTAAAATCCAGACTCGCTTTATGCTTTGGCATTCCCCAAATTCCCTTACCGCCTTTCACCGATATGTCGCTGCTCACCGGCAGGTCGAGGATAAACTGGCCGGTGCCGTACCGCTTCATCAGGAGTGCAGGCAGCATAGCGGGTGCCTGCTTTTTGCCTTTGGTGCAGGCCAGTGCAATGCTGTATTCAATGTATTTACCAATATTGGTATTAACATAGTTTACCACCGTTACCATAAACACCGCCTTGCCATTCGCAAATTTGAAAGGATACAGTTCGTTGCCCGGCAGTAGTTGTTTAGCTTTATCGTAATTGCAAAAGAAACCAGCCATAAAAGCAGGTGTATTTTTAGCTTGTACCGGCAGGGTAAAGGGAACGTCATCTACCAGTGCATAACGTCCGGCGTATGTTTTTATTCGTTTGGGTACACTCATAGCATTATGCATTTAATTCGTTGATGATGGTAGGAAAAATGTCTTTGTGTGCATTTTTGCCCAGGAAAATATCTAAATGACTGTATGTTGGATATTCATAAAATTGATGATAGTGCGGTCGTAATGCATCGAAATATTGATAAGTGTTTTGCTGGCTCAGGCTACGAAAACATTTATTGAGCGTACCAGTTAAAAACACAAACCGGGCAGCCGTTTTTGGAGCTGTTGCTGCATAGTTTGTTTTACCATCTTTTGATACCAGAACGCCATTGTCCACGCATTTACGGATGTGTTCAAAAAAGCTGATGGGCACATTACCAAACTCATTGCGAATCCATTGTTTGGTGGTTGCTGTGAGGTTATTTAATTCCCACAATGCAGGAAAGCCGGCGCCATAGGTAAAGCTTACCATTTTGCCTACGGTTGTGTCGTTTTCACGATGCGTTAATTGCACCACCGTTCTAAAAAATTTTGATACAAAATCCGGCGCATCATCGCCCCAATGTGGGTTAAGGTAATGGGTAAGCGGTTTGATTAAGGGCAAAAAATAATTCAGCTTAAACTTTGAATAATCAGGTACCACCGGGTGCAGCGAAACGGCATTGGATACAATTGTATCTACTTCGGGCACCAAGCCTCTTACTGCCGAAATCATAAAGCTGGTAGAGCCCTGGCAGTGGATAACTGCTTTGATGGACTGGGCACCCGTTATCCTGCATATTTCCTTTACAGCCGCAGGATGGTCGTTTTCGGCAACCACATCCAAATCCCATTCATTTTTCGGGCAAACAATGCTGCCCCGCCAGTTTTCGAGCCATACATCGTAGCCTGCCTGCTGCAGCATTTGTACCAGGTTTGTCTCGTTGGGTGGATTAAAAATATTACCCCGTACACCAGCCCCATGTACCAGCATTACCGGACCTTTGGTAGCACTGGCAGCATCGGCAACCCTTAATAGTTTACATTGAAAACCATCATTTGCTTTAAAGGGATATTCTTCAAACATAGAAGTTGATTTTATTATTTCAACGTAATAATCAGCACACTTTTTTACAGTCAGTCCATTGCAGCCGCGTTACATACATCTTTGCTGCACACAGCTACAAATTGATAGTTATTAAGTAAGCTGAACTTCCATCTTAGCTCCTGTCTTCCATACTTATTTATCGTAGTAGCAGATATATCAGGAAACATTATCCGCAAGCTGAAATTTGCATATACTATAAGATTTAATAACCATTAGCAGTTAGTGCAGTATGTGTCACATTCATTAAGACAACTTCAACAAAATAGCTGCAATGCTTATTATAGAAGTATATGCTGATCTCTTTTCAGAATACGCGTATTTAAAGGTTTGTAATGTTCTTTTTATTGCAATCGTGTTTTTAAAAGCGCCTGTTATCCTGATTTCTTTTGATATAGCGGAAGGCCAAAGCAGGTAATTCTCTTTTTCGTAACAGTAGTTTATATGCCACTAACAAACAACACTTTGTACAGCAGCAGTTACCTAAATATTACTGCCACATTGCGCTAATGTTAGCTTGAATAAAGTTAAGCTTTGTTAATTTACACTGCAAATTTTTTTGAGACGGGAAGGACTTAAGTATAATCTCTTCTTTATTGATCAGCAACGCTGATTATGCTTTGATATTTCGCTTTAAAACACTTCTTAAGTTTTATATAAATAGCAATACGGCGAGGTGTAGTTACTTACAGTCTTAAGTTACTAATTTCAGGATGTAGATGGGTAGGATTGATTAAATAAATACTGCTGGTAAATGAAGGGTTAGAATAGTTGCTTTATACAAAGCAATTATTCATTTATGATAAACACCGTCATTATTTTTGGCCCATGCGCGCCTAATACCAATGATTGTTCTATATCCGCAGTTTTGGAAGGACCAGCAATAAAAATTGCAAAGGCATACTCTTCATTAGCAATAATGTCATAAGCATCGTGCATGGTAGGTACAATGCTGTTTTTATGAATAACAGCCACTAAACTTTGTGCAATAAAAGGCAATACCCGTACCGGCATTTCTTTGTTAGATATCCACACAGCACCATTTTCAGCCACTGCCAGCGGTGATGTTGTAATACACACATCCACATCTGCAAACCCGTGCGGATCATTAGTAGCATCCGGCATCTCAGCGATGGCAGCAAAGGTCTTTTCAAACGAAACCACCTTCTTTGCACCTGCAAAATCTGCTTCTATTTGCTGGATGATTTCTTCATAATTATTCACCAAATACACACGCCCGCCAATAGCCTTCAATACATCCATATATTTCTGCAATGCATCATCAAAATAGGGCACGAAAGCAGGTACGGATGGCGCTTCAATAAATGCAGGCTGATTTTGTTTAATAGCTTTCAGCATCGCATCCCGGCTACTCTTTATACCTTCCGCTTTTAGTGCTGCATACTGTTCCTGTGTATCTTCCTTCGCTGCTTCCATGATGATGTATAATTAATATTTGTTCTACCAAATTAACGTATCTTTAAAAAGGCTCTTCATTACTCCCTTTAGAGCTGGGGTATCTACTTTCTATTCTTTTTATACCATTCTCCAAAAGAGGCTTTAGGTGGCTCCGGCATGTCTCTTTCCTTGTACCAAGGATTAAGACCATTATTCACCACAAAAGGTACATTTTTTATAAACCACCTGCCCATTTTACCGGCTGTTTTATACACGGCAGGATGTGATAAAGTAAAGGTCATTCCCTTCATACTGAGTTCTTTTGCCTTACCGGTATATCCATCTTTACCCAACACCTGCCGCCATTTATACAACTGCTCATGGATATTAATTTTTACCGGACATACATTGCTGCAGCTACCACAAAGCGTGGAAGCAAAAGGCAAATCAGCATATTGCTTCATGTCTAAATTAGGCGCGAGTATAGAACCAATTGGGCCGGCAATAGCCGTATGATAGCTATGTCCGCCACTACGCCTGTACACCGGGCAGGTATTAAAGCAGGCAGCACAACGAATACATTTTAAAGAGTTGCGAAAATCGGCTCTGCCCAATTGTGTACTACGCCCGTTATCCACAATTACAATATGCATTTCCTGTCCTTTGCGCGGACGTCTAAAATGGCTGCTATACGTGGTGATAGGCTGCCCTGTTGCGCTGCGTGTAAGCAGCCGTAAAAACACCCCCAAATGCTTGCGAAGCGGAATAATTTTTTCAAATCCCATACTGGCAATATGCACGTCTGCTAAGTGAGCGCCCATATCTGCATTGCCCTCGTTGGTGCATACTACAAACTCGCCGGTTTCCGCAATAGCAAAGTTGACGCCGGTGAGTGCAGCTCTTCTCGTTAAGAATTTTTCGCGCAAATGCTGGCGTGCAGCAGCTGTTAAGAAATTAGGATCGTTATTGCCCTTCTCTGTATGTAGATGCTCGTGAAAAGTATTGCTTACGTCTTCTTTTTTTAAGTGAATAGCAGGCAGCACAATATGACTGGGTGGTTCCTGCCGAAGCTGTACAATACGTTCGCCCAAATCCGTATCAATTACTTCTACACCGTGTTCTTGTAAGTAATGATTTAAATGGCATTCCTCAGTAAGCATGCTTTTGCTTTTCACCATCTGGTTGATGCCATGCCGCTTAAGAATTGTATGAATAATTTCATTGTGCTCCTTTGCATCGGCAGCCCAATGAACATTGACACCGTTTTGCACCGCTTTCTTTTCGAAAGCTGCCAGGTACGCACTCATATTAGAGAGCACATTATTCTTTATGCCTGAAGCTAAATCTCTCAATGCTTCCCATTCAGGTAGTGTATGCGCTGCTATATCGCGCTTTGTACGCACCCACCACAATGTTTCATCATGCCAGTCAACACGCGGCTCGTTTTTATTAAACTGCGCTGCTAATGTGGCGTGATCTTTAGTTTGCTGTTGCATAATGTTTCCTTTATTCCTTACTAAAAAGACAATAAATTATCGCCTTTTATAACAAATCTATTTAGAGCAACAAAAGCTAATATAGTATATCAATATGTTCACCCCTCTTTACAACGGTTCGAAAGAACTTTGTTACCAAAATATTCACTCAAAATAGAAATCTATTTTAGAGTAAATGGCGCGTAAGCCCGGACGGATGCGCGGAGCGATCGGGTTGTCCTTGAACTAAGCGAAGCGTTCTCATGAATACCATTGAAAAACATCAATCCATTTATAACTTTTTTGTTCCTTTTTTCTTTCAATGCAAGTCACGTAAGTCGGGGAGAAAAAAGTAAGAGTGAAAACTATTATAAGAGATCACTTCCGGAACACCTTTATTTATGTAACCCTTTTATCCTTCACTATTCAATATCTCTGCAATATGCTTTACCTGCACAGTGCTTTTTTCTCTTCTTAAAATACCTTCCATGTGCATGAGACAACTCATATCCGCAGCGGTGATATATTCCGCGCCATGCGCTACATGATCGTGCACACGGTCTTTGCCCATCTTGGCACTCACTGCCGCTTCTGCCACGCAAAACGTACCGCCGAAGCCACAACATTCATCTTTGCGGCTTAATTCAATTATCTCCAAACCCTTTACCATATTCAATAATATTTCAGGTTTGGAAAAGGGCGGCGCTACCAGCTCAGTCATCTGCGAAAGATGCAAACCCCGCTGTCCATGACAACTCTGATGCACCCCTACTTTATGCGGAAAAGAAGCATTGAGGCTTTCTACTTTCAATACATCAGTTAAGAACTCCGTAAGCTCGTATATTTTATCATGGATAATCTTTGCTTCCTTCTTTAGCTTATCATTATGCCAATGCTCTTTGATGTGCAATGTGCAACTGCCCGATGGGCACACGATATAATCAAAGTCGCTGAAATTATCTGCAAATAATTGGTTGCAACCATCCGTCAAATGCTCAAAGCCAGAGTTTGCCATAGGTTGCCCGCAACAGGTTTGATTAGGCGGATAGTGCACCGTACAGCCCAACTTCTCCAATAGCTCCAATGTAGCTATTGCTACCTGCGGATAAAACTGATCTACATAACAAGGGATAAATAATCCTACATTCATAATACTATATCATAAGTAGGTTGATAACGCTTAACAATAATCAGGTCATCAGGTAGCGGCTCATCATTCCATGCCCGCCTGATGGCAATTGCAGCACCCAAGGCCGAAGCTTGTGCCACCTTAGCCGAATACACTTCAATATGCGGAAAAGCAGCAGCCAGCAAGTGCATATACACCTCATTTTTACTAAAGCCGCCATCAACAAATATTTTTCTTACCGGCTTACCATTCATCACCAGTTTGGTAGATTGAACCTGTTGTTTAATGATATCTAAAATAAGCTGGTGATAGGCCACTTCACAGGTTTCAAAGTCGTGCAGGTTACGTTTGCCAAAAGGGGATTGTCCTACCATTGCAGAGCTTCCTTCCATTATTTCCTGCGGCTGTACCCGGTGCAAGTTATTACATATAGATGCATTGTACAGCATTGTTTTATAATACTCGTCTGAAGTGTTATAATGAGCAGCTATTCTTTTTACCTGTTGCTCATGCTCATAGCCGGCAAACAGTCTTGCAGCCTTCACCACATCACCCTGGTAAGAAAGATAACTTAAACAATCCTGCCTTAGTTCTTCACTTGTAAGCATGGAATGATTGAACGGATTGATACTAATGCTCCATGTGCCCGTAGACAGCAGAATAAAAGGTTCGTTAAACGAATTAAAATAAGGGATCAGGGCTGCCGAACTATCATGCAATCCACAACCTGCCGGTATATTATCATTAATGATTCCTGCCACTTCGGTGCAGGAAATAACAGGTGCTAATTTCTTATCAATGCCTTCCTGATAAACCCAGTTGTGGTAATCACTTTCTCTAAAATTCCAGAGGTTGGTATGGCAGCCAATGCTGGTAATATCGCTGTACTGCGCACCGCATAAAACAAAAGATATGTACTGCGGCAAATGCAGCGAATAGCTGATTTGGGCATATTGTTCCGGCTTTTTATATTTCAGCCAATACAGTTGCATGCCGGAGTTAAGATGGCCAAGCACCGGTGAAGCTGTTTCTTTGGTTATTTTTTCTTTGCCACCATACGTATTGTAAAACTGTTTACTTAAGTCTTCATCATACGGCTTAAGGTAATTGTATAGCGGAAGAAAAGGCTGATGCTGGTAGTTAAGGTGAACAAGAGAAGCACCGTAGGCTGAAACATTCACAGCCGTAATCTCAAAACGCTTGTTGTTTTTTATGTTTTGAAATGATTCCTTTACCCACGCCGTTAGTGCCTCCACATCTTCGCAGGGAAAGCCGTCTTCATCTGTTGTCTCGTTCAATTGTTCAGACGTTTCGTACACCAGTTGATATTGCTTATCAAACAGCAATACTTTTTTATTGGTTTTACCAATATCCAATATGAGAATAACAGGTAGTGGCATTACAATTCTATTTCTTATAAGGTTTTACTGCTATTGCTATAAACAGAGACGAAGCTTATAAGCCTGTTGCCACTGTTTTTAAACCTCTTTGCTTAATTAAATTTTCTCTTACTTTTTCTTTTCGATATACAGCTAAAGGCTTTAATGCGCCGCCTGCACGCATACGGGCTTCTGCAACCAATGCACGCACATCGGTGCGGAAAGCAGCTTGCAATATTTCCTGTGCTGCTACTACATCGTTTTGCAGTTGGGCTTCATTCAGCATTTTTCTATCTGCCAGCAGTGCCTGTGCATAGGTAAGCATGATGGCTTCTACCGATTGCAATAAATCTTCGAGCGGGTCTTTTACATTATGGCTCGCATCAATCATCCAACCCAAATCTGTAGCGTGGTTCATGCCCCTTGCATCCATACCTTCCACCAGTTCGTTAAAGATGAGGAACAATTGGTATGGTTTGATGCTGCCTACAGTTAAATCATCATCGCCGTACTTACTATCGTTGAAATGAAAGCCACCGAGCTTGCCTTCCATTAATAGCAAGGCAACAATTTGTTCTATGTTGGCATTGGGCAAATGGTGTCCCAAATCCACCAAAGTATAAGCCTTCTCGCCCAGCCTGGTGGCATAGAGTAAGGATTGTCCCCAATCACCTACCGTAGTAGAGTAAAAATTAGGCTCAAACGCTTTATATTCTACAAACATTTTCCAGTTGTCGGGCAAGGCAGCATATACTTGCTGTAAACTGTCTAATGTATTTTGAAATGCTCTTCTAAAATGCAACTGGCCGGGAAAGCACGAGCCATCGCTCAGCCAAACAGTTAATGCAGTGGAGCCTAATTCCACACCATACTTTATCACTTCTATATTATGTTCGATGGCTTGCCGGCGCACCGCTTTGTCCACGTGTTGCATCGAGCCAAACTTATAGCTCAGTTGCTGGCCGGGCTGGTCTTGAAAGGTGTTGGAGTTCATTGCATCAAAGCGCAAACCGTTTTGCGCAGCCAGCGCTTTAATGTTATTGGCATTCTCCGGTATATCCCATGGTATGTGCAGCGATATCGCACCGCTGGATTGGTTGAGTGCGTGCAATAAACCAATATCTTCTATTTTTTCTTCCAGGCTGCGCGGCTCACCACCACCGCCAAAGCGACCAAAGCGCGTACCGCCGGTGCCTAACGCCCAGCTTGGAATAGCCACCTGAAAATCCATCAACTTTTGCAGGATTTCTTCTGCACCATTTACTTCATCTTTAATAAAATCCAGCTTGCGCTGGTGTTCTTGCATCAGTTGATGATTGTACTCTTCTATTTTATATTTTTCAATGGTCATCACAAAGCGTTTAATAGTAAAAAGAATCTTTGCTTGGTTTTTTATGGTAAATAAAACACCTGTTGCAGAGGAATGCTTACGGGCGAATTATCTTCAGCCGTTTCCATAATATCTTTCATAAATGACCACCAGTGCTGCATTACCGGATGATGCGGAAGCTCTTCTAACTTACGTTCATCTTCTATTTTCAAAGTACCGAATAAATCACCTGTTGCTTCATCCAGGAAAATGTGGTAATCTGTAATACCTTTTGAATGAAGTAACTCTCTCAGCTCCGGTCCTATTTCGTTGTGCCTTTGTTTGTACTCTTCTTCAAAGCCTTTATGCAACTTCATTTTAAAAGCAATCTGTTTCATAGTATTGCTGCAATTATTGATTATTAATAACCAGTAACTGATATTTTTCTTGTATCAAAATAGCATTATCACACTGTTACTTTCATTTAGTGTATGCTGGTTAATTTATTAAGCAAGCCGCTTTATTTCAAAGATAGTTTAGAATACTTTTGAAATATTATCATTTAGGTGAAATACATCCTTTAATGGAGACCATTGTACATCCTCCATTTCTTTAGATTTATCTGTTGGCAGAATAGATTTATACCACTGTTGTATAAGCTGCGATTTCAACTGTTCATTAAAGCTCACCCTTTTATTAACGCGCATAATGCAAAAGAGTGTATTCGTTTCTTCATCAAGAAAAAGCCGGTAATCCTGTAATCCATGCGCGTGCAGTGAAGCCCGATGCCCGGCTAACAAATCACCGTAAGGCACCGTAAATACTGCTTTATCCACATCAGGAATTTTTATCTTAAAACCTAAGTAATGCATTACTGTTATTTACAAAGTACTGTGAATGTCGAATGTATGGTTGCCGATTATTTGTTACCAGATACCGGCAACAAGTAACCAGCAACTGGCAATCTATTTACCTATAAAATCCCATTGCCACACCGCCATCCACATTCAGTGCATTGCCGGTAGATTTGCTGAGCAAGCCACCTACAAAAGCAAAGCAGGCATTGGCAATATCTTCAGGTAAAATAACTTCGTTCAATAATGTGCGCTTTGCATAGTAAGCCGGCAGCTCTTCCACGGTAATACCGTACGCTTTGGCTCGCCCTTCTGCCCAGCCACCTGCCCAGATGTTGGAATCAGAAATCACAGCATCCGGATTGACGGTATTGACACGTATTTTATCTCCACCCAATTCGGCAGCCATTAAACGTGAAAGATGCGCCTGCGCTGCTTTTGCAGAGCCATAGCCCGGATTGTTTGGACCAGCAACCACTGCATTTTTAGAAACAATATTGATGATATCGCCACCTATATTTTGCTTGCGCATAATGGCAATACCTGCTTTAGACACAATGAACTGTCCTTTTACTAAAATATCATACAGTCTGTCCCACTCTTCCAATGTATGTTCTGCTATAGATTTGGAGATGCTGATGCCTGCATTATTTACTATAATATCCACCCCGCCAAAAGCCAGGCAAGCTTTTTCGAAAGCAGTAGCTGCACTTTCTTCATTGGTTACATCCAAAACAACAGATGCTGCGGTATCCCTGCCAAACTGTTTCTTAAACTCTTCCATCGTACCCTGCATTCTTTCTTCGTTGATATCATTGATGATAACGCAAGCCCCTTCTTCGGCAAACTTCTTTGCAATGGCTTTGCCGATTCCACCGGCACTGCCTGTTATTAACGCAATACGTCCACTCAATGCTTTGGGTTTGGGCATGCGTTGCAGCTTAGCTTCTTCCAATAGCCAATATTCAATATTAAAAGCTTCTTGTCTTGGCAATGAAGTATATTCCGAGATTGCTTCCGAACCGCGCATCACATTGATGGCATTGATATAAAATTCTGCTGCTACCCGTGCCGTTTGTTTGTCTTTTGCAAAGGTGAACATGCCTACACCAGGATATAAAATCACCACCGGATTAGCATCGCGTATAGCCGGGCTGTTATCGTGCTTGCAGTTGTTGTAGTAATTAGCGTACATCTGGCGGTATTCTTCAAATTGTGGCTGTATTTTTTCTTTTACAGCAGCAACATTATTTACATCTTCATCTGTGGTAAGATTAAGTACCAAAGGGCTGATTTTGGTACGCAAAAAGTGGTCGGGACAGGAAGTGCCCATTGGGGCCAATTTGTCTAAGTGATTAGAATTAATAAACTCTAATACCCGTTCGTCATCGGTAAAATGCCCGATCATGCCCCTAACACCTGAAGGAGGGGTTTTAACGTCGCTGTTGGAGCAAAAACCTCTTAATACAGGTGCCAATGCAGCTGCTTTTTTAAGACGTTCATCTTTTGGTAAAGACTGTATTTTTTGTCCGCCGAAAATTGGTCCTTTTTTGCCATAATTATCTTCTAAATATTGTGCACAACGCTCTATTACTTCGAGTGTGTTGATGTAGCTTTCATAAGCCGTATCGCCCCAGGTAAACAAGCCGTGCGAACCTAACATGATGCCGCGTATGCCGGGGTTGGCATCTAAGCATTCCTTCATTTTTAATCCCAAATCAAAACCCGGACGTTGCCATTCTACCCAGCCAAGTGTACCGTTGAATAGTTCTTCTACTATACGCTTACCATCTTTGGCAGCAGCAATAGCAATAGCAGCATCGGGGTGCAAATGGTCTATATGTTTGAAAGGCAGAAAGCCATGCAGTGGTGTATCAATAGATGGCGCTTTGGACGCCAAATCATAAATGCAATGATTAAACAGCTCTACCATTTCATCTTCGTGCTCAATACCGCGATATACATTAGCGAGGCTGTGCAATTTATCTACATACAAAGCCGCCAAACCACTTCTTTTCATTGTTCCCAAATCACCGCCACTACCTTTTACCCACATTACTTCCACCTCTTTTCCGGTGAGCGGATCTTTTGCCATGGCTTTGCACGATGTGTTGCCGCCGCCATAATTAGTGAGCCGCAAATCGGCACCCAGTAAGTTGGAGCGGTAAACAAGCAATGCCACCTGGTCATCGCCGAGCGCGGCTGCTGTTGCATCATCCCACAGGTAACTTACATACTTAAAGTCTCCTGCGCCCATAGGGGAGCTTTGTGTAGCGTTGATATTTTCTGTTTTCATGATATACGTTTATTCGGATTTGGATAATTTGTTTATCAGGAACCTCATTCCCACCCTTTAGGGGCGAGACTTCTTATTTCATTGAATTGCCAATACCCACTAATATTACAGAGAGCAAAATAGCAACAATACCTGCTGTAATGGTGGTTGCCGTTTTTTTGCTCACGCCTTTCCATTCTTTTAAAAGAATACCCCACATATTAGCTACCAATATAATGAATGCCATGTGCAATATCCATGAGCTTGCGCCATTGCCTAATTTGCTCTCGCCCATGCCATAAAAGAAAAACTGCAAAAACCAGATGGTGCCGGCCATAGCGGCAAACAAAAAATTGCGTGCGATTGGCGTGCTTTCATCGGTAAAATCTTTATAGGATTTATTGCGAAGACTTAAGAATAAACACCAGACAAGATTGGTAGTTAAACCACCCCACAACAGCACCACGTAAATTACATTATTCTGATACAAAAATTCGGTGAGCGCGCCCGGATGCGCTGCTTTCCACAGTTCATTTGCTTTTTCTGCCATTGGTGTACCAGCTTCTATGCCATAATTAAAGCAGGCACTTAAAACGCCGGATACAATGCACACAATCAACCCTTTCGAAAGATTGAATTCTTTAATACTCTCTTTTCTTTTTTCTTCCGGCATTTCTCTTTCTTTCAATACACCGGCTCTGCCGCAGATATAAATACCAATTAGGCAAATCGCTGTGCCGATAAGCACCACACGTCCCCAGGAAGTAGTAATTAACTCATGGAAAGTAGTTTTGCCATCCGTTGGTACAAAGTTGTAATAAATAGCAGGTATTAACGCACCAAAAGCAGAGGTAATGCCCAGCAACACCGAGTTGCCCAGCGACATACCGAGATATCGTATGCCCAAGCCATATGTTAAGCCACCAATACCCCACAGCAATCCCCACATAAAAGTCCAGGCCAGTGTGGATGCACCTGTTTGTGCAATAATATCTCCGAAGTTGGGAATGGTGAGCCATGCCGCTAAGGGCGGAATGATAAGCCACGAAAACAAGCCGCCTATAATCCAGTAACTCTCCCATGCCCAGCCTTTTACTTTTTTGTAAGGAACATAAAAACTGCCCGAAGCAAAACCGCCTATAAAATGAAAGAAAATACCGAGGATAACCTGCATGAATGACTTAATTTTCTATATGGCTAATAATCTTTGGTAAAAATAAAATGCTGTAACAAACAAACTGTTATGAACTGTTGGTTTTGTAGCAATAACCATTATTTATTTAATACAACTTGCAAACGTGTTATTAAATTTCGGGTATTATTGTAGCAATAATAAATGTATTCACGCTATAATGCTGGTGCAAAATGCTTATTAATTCTGTATATTAACGCTGTATATATGACTTCCGAGAACCTATATAACCTCATCATTATTGATGAACACTCTGCAACGCCCAAGTATTTGCAGGTCATCAATTCTATTGTAAAAGCAATAGAGGACGGTAAAATTTCGAGCGGCTATTTCATGCCTTCCATTAACGATTTAAGCTATGAACTGGATATTTCAAGAGACACCTGCATACGCATTTATAAAGAGCTGAAGAAATTAAACATCATTACTTCTTTTCCGGGCAAAGGCTATTTTATAAACGAAACGCAGGTAAGTAAACGGATAAAAATATTTCTGTTATTTAATAAATTGAGTACACACAAAAAAATCATTTACGATTCTTTCGTTGCTGCTTTGGGAGCAAATGCTGCTATCGATTTTTATATTTATAACAACAACTTCCTGCTCTTTAAAGAATTGCTGAACAGCCGTAAACAGGATTATTCCTACTACGTTATTATTCCTCATTTTACAGAAGGTGGCGAGCAGGCTCACGAAGTTATTAATGAGTTGCCGAAAGATAAGCTCATCATTATGGACAAACTGTTGCCGGGTGTAAATGGCAAGTACGGGGCCGTGTATGAAAACTTTGAGAAAGATATTTATAATGCATTAAAGGAATCTTTGCCGCAGCTAAGCAAATACCATTGTATTAATATTATTTTTCCAGAGTACACGTATCATGCACGAGAAATATTAACCGGCTTTTACAACTTCTGTTACGATTATGCTTTTTCGCCCAAAGTCATCTCCAACATATACAGAGAAGGAGTAAAGAAAGGCGAAGTATATATCAACCTGATGGAAGATGACTTGGTTACGCTGATAGAAAAAATATTATCGCAACACTTAAAGATAGGCGAAGAAGTTGGTGTTATTTCTTACAACGAAACCGCCATCAAAAAAATAATTCTGAATGGCATTACCACTATATCTACCGATTTTAAAATGATTGGCGAAAAAGCAGCCGAACTGATTTTAACCAATTCAACCGAGCACATAGAAGCCGATTTTCATTTAACATTAAGAAGTTCGTTGTAAAGGAAATTTGCTTTTTTATAGGTGTAAAAATTACTATTGCACCATCAGCCTTCGCCCGATGCGACTCAGTGAAACGGGTGTTATTCCTGAGTAAGACGCAATAATGTGATGCGGAACACGCAGTAATAAATCACCATGTTGTACTGCAAATTTGCGGTAGCGTTCTTCGGGGCTGTCCAAGATAAAGGAAGATAACATTAGCTGCGCATTGATGAATCGCTGCTCTGCTACTTTTCGCGCTACAATGTGCATTTTAGGCAATTCGTCATAGAGTTGTTGCAACCTTGTATAGCCAATCACCAGCAGTTCACACTCTTCTAAAGTTTCCAATGTTTGTATGCCAGGCACTTGCCGCAAAAAGCTGTCGTAACTGCTGGCAAATACATTTTCTTTAAAAATATAACCCGCAATTTCATCTCCATCTTTGGTATCATACAACCGTATCAATCATTTTATAATAAAGTATAACTCCTTTGTTATTTTACCTTCTTCCTGTAGCTTATATTTTTTAGGCGCCTGCCTGGAAGAAAAAGCATTTTCAAGCACTGCTTCTTCCTGCTGCGATAAAGCAGCAAAAGGTTGAATATATTGGTAAAATGGCTCAAACATAAATGAGTTAAGATAACGCTTTTATACAAAAAAGTTATTGACTGCAATGAGAAAACTTTTTTTATCAACTTTTCCAATAAGCCCTTCCATATCTCCATTCTTTACATTAATTCTCTCTCTTTATTCCAAAGCAAAATATATTGCACGCAAGCCTGACAACGATCTGGCTACAAAGGCCTGACTTTTGATTCTACAGAAAAGTAAACCGCAGATGTAAAATTTCATTTTCGCTTTTATGGCAAGCCTGCCGCAAGGCGTTTTGCATTGGCATGGTATCTGATTTTCATGCCTTAATTTTCAAACAACCTAAAACAAAAAATTATTGTTATGGCACCTACAGAAAACACCGGTAAAAACATGGAAAATCCATTAACCGCATACCCCCAACCACCGCAGCCTGCACAGCAGCAACCCGTTCCGGGGTACGAGAGCGAAATGCAGCCGCAGGTAGACCATGGTGAAAACTCGTACAAAGGTTCGGGTAAATTAACCGGCAGAAAAGCCGTTATCACCGGCGCCGATTCAGGTATTGGCCGTGCAGTGGCTATTGCCTTTGCCCGCGAAGGCGCCGATGTGCTGATTGCTTATTTGAATGAACACAATGATGCTAAAGAAACTGCAAAGTGGGTGGAACGGGCAGGCAGAAAGGCTGTGTTGGTTGCAGGAGATATACAAGATGAAAACCACTGCAAAGCAATCATCAACCGTGCTGTACAAGAGCTGGGCGGTATAGATATTCTGGTAAATAATGCAGCTTATCAAATGACGCATGAGTCTATTCAGGAAATATCGGCAGAAGAATTGGACCGTACTTACAGGACAAACATTTTTGCAATGTTCTATCTGTGCAAGGCAGCAGAGCCGCACATGAAGCCCGGCAGCACAGTAGTTAACACTACGTCTATCAATGCCTATAAACCTTCGCCTCAATTGCTGGCTTATGCTTCTACCAAAGGCGCTATTCAAAACTTTACGGCCGGGCTTGGACAGTTATGGGCAGAGAAAGGCATTCGTGTAAATTGTGTAGCGCCCGGTCCTATCTGGACGCCACTGATTCCTTCTACGATGCCGGAAGAAAAAGTAAAAAATTTTGGCAAGGATGTTCCGCTAAAGCGTGCAGGACAACCCGCCGAGTTGGCAGCGGCTTATGTATTACTTGCTTCCGACGATTCGAGCTATATGACCAGCTCTACCGTGCAGGTAACGGGGGGCACACCTACTATATAATTTCATGTACCACGTGTGATGTACGATGTTTGATGTAGCAACTTTTCTTTTAAATTGTAAAATGCAGGTATTCCAACATCGTACATCGCACATAGAACAAATAGCTTCATTTATCAAGCACATTAATACCTATCTTCGCACTGCTCCCACAGGAAATGGTGTCTTCCTGCCCCAACCGCCCCGAATGCTTTCGGGACTAATGGCGCCTACAAATAGTACTTTTTAATACGTTATAATCTATTTGTAGGATGAACAAATACAGGTATTCTTTTGAACAGGTAAAGATTGCAAAACACTTATTGTATTGGACTGCTTTAATTATTCCAATAGCTATCGTTACCGGCTCTTTGGTGGCTTTGTTTCTTTGGCTGCTCGATTGGGCAACTGCAACAAGGTGGCAATATCTGTGGCTTATTTTCTTACTTCCTTTTGCCGGGCTGCTCATTACTTTTTTGTATAAAACCTATGGCAAAAATACAGAGGCCGGCAACAACCTCATCATGGATGAAATACATAAGCCAGGTGGTGGTATTCCTTTTCGCATGGCACCCCTGGTTTTATTTTCTACTATTGTTACCCACCTTTTTGGTGGTTCTGCCGGCAGGGAAGGCACTGCTGTACAAATGGGTGGCAGTATTGCTTCACTCTTTTCAAAATGGTATAAATTAAAGAATAGAAATAAAAGAATACTGCTGATGTGCGGCATGGCAGCCGGCTTTGGCGCTGTGTTTGGGACGCCCATTACCGGAGCTATCTTTGCCATGGAAGTATTGGCCATCGGCAGTATAAAATACGATGCCTTAATACCTTGCTTAATAGCCAGTATTTTAGCCGATATTACCTGTGCTGCCTATGGCATTCATCATACCCGTTACAACATTGCGTTTGTTGGCAAAATACATAGTACAAAGCAATTATTATCTTATTTTTCATTCGATTTTTTACTCTTATTTAAAGTGATTGTTGCCGGTGCAGCATTTGGGCTGGCTAGTTATTTATTTGCAGAAACATCACATATTATTAAAGATACTTCCGCCAAATACATTCACAACAAATGGATAACACCAATTGCAGGTGCTGCATTAGTGATTGGCATCAGCTATTTATTAGGCACTTTCGATTATCTCGGCTTAGGAGTAAGCAATCCAACCGGCGGTGTGAGCATCCTCGCTGCATTTCATCCTCATGGTGCTGATACCTGGAGCTGGCTCTGGAAGTTAATATTAACAGCTATTACGCTCAGCACTGGCTTTAAAGGCGGAGAAGTAACACCCTTGTTTTTTATTGGTGCCACACTTGGAAATACATTGGCTACCATCAGCGGCTCACCGGTTGATTTGTTTGCCGGACTTGGCTTTATCGCCGTTTTTGCCGGTGCTACCAACACGCCGCTTGCCTGCACGCTGATGGGCGTAGAACTCTTTGGCTCCAACAATGTAGTGTATTATGCGGTAGCTTGTTTTACGGCTTATTATTTCAGCGGACACTCCGGTATTTATGGTTCACAAAGAGTGGCAGTCTCCAAGTTTCATTTAACCTATAACAGAGTGCATACGATTAAAGAAATGAAACAAAAAAAGTAAATAATTTCTCAGCACAATTACCATCTTTTATCCTTACAACAAAACAGGCACTATCTTAGTTGCTATATGCACATTTGCTAACAACCATAAATACCTATACAACTCAGCGTCTTAAATTATTAAATGAAAAACAGCACCCGACTTTTGCTTAAAACCAAGTAATAATGGAAGAAATAAAAGAAAACATTCAAAAACTCGGCAAGTGGTTTCACAACATCGACCTGCATGGCGTTAAAACTGCACCTGATCATTTTTTAGGCGATTATCCAAGTATAAAATTTCAACGCTTTGCACATGCCATTCCAAAAGATTTAACCGGCAAAACGGTACTGGATATTGGTTGCAATGCGGGCTTTTATTCTATAGAGATGAAGAAGCGTGGCGCGGCGCGCGTAGTAGGCATAGATTCGGATGAAAGATACCTTGCACAGGCACGCTATGCAGCAGAGGTATTGGAAGCAGACATTGAATTTAAAAACATGTCGGTATATGATGTGGCGGCCCTGCACGAACAATTTGATGTGGTCATCTTTATGGGTGTATTATACCACCTTCGCCACCCCTTGTTAGCGTTGGATTTGTTGTATGAAAATGTGGTAAAAGATATACTCATTTTTCAGTCTATGCAGCGCGGCAGCATCAACATAGAACCACTAAAATATGATTATGATTTTTGGGAAACAGACCTATTTACCAAACCCGGCTTTCCGCAATTATATTTTATAGAAAACCGTTACTCCAACGACCCAACCAACTGGTGGATTCCCAATGCAGCCTGCATGGAAGCCATGCTGCGTAGTGCCGGTTTTAAAATTACCGACCATCCTGAACAGGAAGTATATATTTGCCGCCGCAGCGAAATAACCGACAAGCAGCCACGCGCAGTATATCCACCAAAACAATAATTGAATAATTTTTTGTGAGTGATGAGTTGTGAATGGTGAATAGTCAAATTGTGAATATTAAACATTTAGTTACAACCCAACATTAAGCTTTCACTATTCACTATTGATGATTCACCATTCACAAAACCACTTGCGAGCAGTATAATAAAAGATTGAAAACAACCTATGATTGAAGCAGTAAAATTCTGGAACGAACCGAACAACAAATCGCATTGGGCTTTTGAGATTGATCCTGAATGGAGAATATTTGGTGAAATGGTAAAAGTGGCTGCGGAAGCAGTAAAAGCTGAAAACCCCGGTATCACGCGGGTGCTGGGCGGCATCTCTCCTATTGATCCGCATTTTATTAATATACTAAAAAGCTACGGCACACTGGACAATCTGAATGCCGTGGCAGTACATGGTTTTCCTTTTGACTGGAATAACTGGAGCATTAATGAATGGCCCAATAAAATTGCTGAAATTGAAGAAGTAACCGATTTGCCCGTGTGGGTTACAGAAGTCGGTATTTCTACTTTTGGTGCCGAAGAAGTGCAGGAGTTTGGATTGCGCCGCACTGCCGAATTGCTGTTAGGGCGAGTGGATCGTGTGCACTGGTACAGTTTGTACGACTTGCCCAAAACCTGGGAAGCTACTACCCGCCACCGCGAAGCTGAAGGCTCCTCATATTATCGCCACTTTTATTTAGGTTTATTAAAGGAAGATGGTACGCCCAAACTGGCGAGTAAAATCTTTTCTGATTATACACCCGAGTTTGGCATTTGTCAGTGGTTTCATTTTGAAGACCACCGGCTGGACAGTGCAATAGAGTGGCTACGCCGTTTGGGTGTAAAAAAGTTACGTACCGGACTAAGCTGGGCAGACTGGTTGCGCCCTAATGCAGCACAATGGTTTGACCATGTAATGAAGCGGTTAGATGAATTTGATACAACGGTTACTTTTTGCTTTACACCCGAATCTAAAGGCATTCAGCCACATCATACCAGCCCACCTCAAAACATACAGGAGTTTGCAGACTTTTGTGTGGAAATGATGCGCCGTTATGCATAAAAAAGCTGCGGCTATGAGTGGTAAGCCCCGGGCATATGTAACCAACCTGAAAATGGCATAAGTATTTCGGGTAAACACACATTTAACACCTTTAGGATTTGCTCCAACAAATCGTTTGTATGAGCCAGAATATGGAGGCAGCTATAGCTCATTCGTGGGAGTATCACATGCGTTGCGGCAATTTTGCAGCAGCATGGGAATGCAGTGATGCAGACTTGAAAGCTCGCGCCGGCAAGCCCTGCTGGCATTTGCCCCGGCATTATCAATACATCTGGAATGGTAACTCTTTACAAGGTAAAAGGGTGCTCATTCGTTGCTATCACGGATTAGGAGATACTATTCAGTTCATCCGCTTTGCACCGATGGTAAAAAGAGTAGCAAAAGAAGTGATTGTATGGGCGCAGCCAAAACTCATTCCATTATTAGAAACAATGGAAGGCATTGACCAGCTCTTGCCATTACATGATGGCACACCCGAAGTGGAATATGATGTGGATGTAGAGACAATGGAACTGCCATACATCTTTCGTACAACATTGGAAACATTGCCTGCAGCAGTGCCTTATTTGCAGGTGGAGCCGTTATATATTTTCCCAAAAAATAACCGGTTTACTGTTGGCCTGGTATGGAGAGGCGGTGATTGGGATGAAAGACGAAATATTCCTTTTTCTGCCTTGCTCCCTTTAGCAAATATCCCTAATATTCAGTTCACTATTTTACAAGCCGATGCAGCAGCAGCAGGCTGGCAGGAAGGCTTTGGAATGAATGCAAGTAATTATTCTTTTATGGAGCATGCCCGCATTATCAAAGGGTTGGATTTACTGATTTCAGTAGATTCTATGCCGGCGCATCTTGCCGGTGCACTGGGTGTTCCGGTCTGGAATTTATTGCAGAAAAAAGCCGATTGGCGCTGGATGGATGACAGAGCTGATAGTCCCTGGTATCCTACCATGCGGCTATTCAGACAGGAAAAAGAAGGTGATTGGGAAGGAGTGATAAAACGAGTGGCTGGCGATCTGGAGAAGTGGAATAAAACGACAAAATAATCCAATACAACAAAGCAAGATGAATAAAGCAATTATGCAAAAGAAAAACCTGTTGTTGATACAACAGGTTTTTTCTACGACTTAATATTGTAATCTATTTATCTCTTCAACTCCCCAAACCGCTTTTTCATTTCGCTCCATTTTCCGCCATGATACGCAAGGCTATGATACACCGCCGTTGCGGTACGTGCAAACCACAAATAAATTTGTGGACTATTAAACTTGCGTGCTAAGACAAATATCCGGTTACTCCATGTAGAAATAAAATAACGCATTTGATAAATGCGCTTACGTTGCTTTGTAAGCGTAGTAGCATCTGGTACTACCCGCTTGCGTGGCTGAATACCATTTTTTGGCCAGGTTAGGCGATACGCCAATCCCTCGCGCCGCTGCCGGAAACCTGCAGCCTGCGTTTGCTCCACAAATTTGCCATCTACTTCCGTTAGATTTAAATGCCCTTCTTCAATGGCTTTATCTATCAATTGCTGCATAAGAGCAGAACGGGCAATCACTACATTCGTTCCCCTTCCATCTGAAGAATACGGTTCTACCCACGCATCGCCAAAAGCTACATCGGCTGTTTCTGCAACTACATCATCACAATAATTACAGGCATTATTCATAAAATATCCGGCGCCCCAATCGCCATCATTCAGGTGCCACCAGTCCCGGTTTACCACGCGCCCATCATCCAAAGTAAGCATAGCATTATACCAGTTTGCCGGCCGATTCGGGTCTTTATAGCGGTACTCTACTTTTTGAATGTCACTCACGGGCACACCCATTTGCCACGCAAAACTTTCTACAAACCGTGCACTTTTCATGTGCCCGCAAAACAACCCAAGTGTATATTGGATGCGCTCACGAAACAAAGTATTTTCCTGGCGCAGCAGATTGATGGCTTTGATGAAACAAGGAATACCAATAACGGCATAACGCCCCGGCACTTCGCGAATAGTGTTGAGAATCTGAGACATTTCAATGGGATAATATCTCGACTTTGCACCTTCTCTTACCTGCGCTTCGGTACGCGATATCCGGTACTGAAAATATCTGCCTTTTTCTTGCGGGTTATCCACGCCTACAACATGTGCCACACCATCAATCAACCCTTTGCGCATCAACTCGGCAGCTACCCAGGTAACCATGCCACCCGAACTACCCTGCATCCTGAAATCTTCTTCCGCCACATGACCTACATACGCTTTTTGAAAAGAGCCAATAGTAGCCATGCGTTGCCTTGCATCAGAAAACAATTCCGCAGCAAAAAAATCTTCATTCTTTGCAGCAGGTGAAAAAGGACAAGTTTGGGTAAAAGTGGCTGATTTTTGCCGATACCAGGCAGTGTCTCCACGTGGTTTTAAGAAGCCCTGCTTATCCCATTGCATGGATGCATTAGATGAGCAAGACTGAGCCACACAAGCACCGCAACCAATGCACAAACCAGAACTAACCATATCTTTCGGACTCAACAATTCACTCATGCAATTTGAAGTTGTTTGATGCTTAAAGCTTCTTCTAAATAGACTTTGGAAGACTTACGAAGTTCAGTAATCTTTTGAGTAATATTTGATGCTAAAGGTTCACTCAATTGAGTAGTATAAACCGATGTGGCGGTATCTGCTGCTACCAAATGTTTTTCACCGCCCAACAGTTCCATCAAACATTGCACTTTGATGCTTCTGTAAGGTGTGGTTTCGCACACAAATGGTTTTTTATTACGAAGTGCAAATACACAACCATGAAAGAAGTTGGTAGCCACCGCTGTTGCATTTGCCATAAAATGTGCAAAATCGTGCGGACCGGCAGTGAGCCATTGTTCATCTGCCCAATCGTTGCGATAACCAACACTGATCAATGGCAGGTCTGTAAGCGCTGCAAACGCCCGTATTTCTTTTATAAAAAAATCCGAGAAATTATGCCCGTACACAGCTATATATTGTTGGGGTAAATGAGTCAGATCCCTTTCATCAGGATGAATAAAAAACTGGAGGCAGGGGTCTAACACAATAGGAGCTTCGAGGTTGAGTGCATTATTGATAATCATTTGCGAGTTGGAATCGCGTACAGCAATAGCATCAAAATTTTGCAGTTTTTCTGCCCATTTTTGTTCTAAACCCCAATCTGCCTGATAGTTGCCAAAAGACGCTGCATAAGAAATAAGGCGGTCAGTTTTAATATCATCACCATAAAACAATGAACACCCGCCATACCAGGGATGAAATAAATTCCACACCTCATCGCTACCTACTACAACGGCATCATAGTTTTCCATCTCTTCCGGCTTACTCAAAGGAAAGCGTGGCGAAAGTGGCAGTGTTTTAAAAACAGCGAAGAACTTTTCTATTTTTTCACGATAAAAAGCATAATCTGTCTCCGGCACATGCGTAGGCAGCGTAGGGCGATAAGCACATTTCCATTCTGCAAGATTTACACGTCTTGATTCGTGGTCGAGAATTACGGCATTATGCCCGCGCTCCTGCAAGCCTTCTGCAAGGCAGCGTGCCTGCCAGTAGCTTCCATAATTGATACAACGGTGAAAGGTAAGCACTCCGATTTTTAAGACGCCCATGTTTGTTTTTCCTGTTTATTTCTGAAATAATTTTTTAATTGTATGCTTTATATCCAACCTATTTTTACATCCGCACTACTGCCATCAGTTGGTGCAATTGTCCTGCAAAAGTTAGTCCATGTACACTATGTACAGTACAGTGGTTATAATTCTCTCAGTCTGAGATGGGTGTTCTGCAGGAATTAACGTTCGTTGCAAGGCAATATAAAAGATAAATCAGTAACAGCACTTATAAAATAACTTCATGACTACCTTTTTATTAATCAGACATGCAGCAACAGCGGCCGTAGGTAAAAAATTGTCCGGGAGAACAGCAGGTGTACATTTGAATGAAACAGGGCAAATGCAGGCACAACAACTCGCAGAAAGGCTTGCAAATGTGCCCCTTGCAGCCATCTATAGCAGCCCGCTGGAACGCGCTGTTGAAACGGCTGAACCGGTTGCAAAAGGGCATTATTTGGAGACGGTCATCAACAAAGATTTTATAGAGATTGATTTTGGCGAATGGACAAATTGCAGCTTTGAAGATTTGCAACATCAACAACCATTTCAACTGTTCAATTCATTCAGGAGTTGTACACGTATTCCTGGCGGAGAATTGATGCTGGAAGCACAAGCCCGCATTGTTGCAGGGCTACAAAAGCTATGTGTTCAACATCAAAATGAAACAGTAGCGGTCGTTAGCCATTCCGATTTAATAAAAGCAGCAATTGCTTATTATGCCGGTATTCATTTGGATCTGTTTCAGCGTATAGAAATCAGCCCGGCATCGGTGAGTATAGTGGAAGTGTATAAGGAAACAGCAAGGATTACGTTGGTGAATGGCGGCGGATTATAGCACAGGCAAAATGAACCGCGGATAACACGGACTAAAACACGGAAAAGAGAGGATTTTATTATGTACCAGGGATTCATAATTATAAAACACACTTTCAATAATACATGCAGCACTGCTTTATTGCTGTCATCCCTCATCTGTTAACTGCAACTATGGTGACAAATTTTTATATAAAGCTTTAATTGGGTGTAGTATTTGATAATCATTACACAACAAATCAAAAAATCACATGCAAAATCCTATTGAAAAAGCTGAGGGAAGACTGGGCATATTGCTGCCGGGAATGGGCGCAGTAGCCACTACATTGATTGCCGGTGTTGCTGCCGTAAAAAAAGGGTTGGCGCAACCCGTTGGTTCATTAACACAAATGGGTAATATACGGTTGGGTAAAAGAACCGAAAACCGCTATCCGAAAATAAAAGATTTTGTGCCGCTTGCCGAGTTGGACGAGATTGTTTTTGGTGGCTGGGACTTGTATAGTGATAATGTATTTGAAGCAGCCATGAAGGCCAAAGTATTGGAGCCTATGCTGTTGCATGCAGTGCGGGAAGAGTTGGAAGCCATTAAGCCAATGAAAGCGGTATTTGATAAACATTATGTTCCTAACTTGAATGGTACGCATGTAAAAGAAGAGCGTACCAAAGCCGACCTTGCCAAGTGCCTGATGGATGATATTGAAAACTTTAAAGAAGCCAATGATTGCTCACGCGTGGTAGTGGTATGGAGTGGCTCTACCGAGCGATACCATGAAATTTCGGAAGTGCATCAAACCATAGAAGCCTTTGAAGAAGGCTTGCAGAATAATGATCCTGCTATTGCACCTTCTATGATTTATGCGTATGCTGCTATTAAGCTGGGCGTGCCGTTTATGAATGGTGCTCCAAATTTAACCTGCGATATTCCTGCATTGATTGAACTGGCAAAAGAAACCGGAACACCCATTGGCGGTAAAGACTTTAAGACTGGTCAAACATTAATGAAGACGATTTTGGCACCGGGCTTAGCTGCGAGATCATTGGGTATCAAAGGCTGGTTTTCTTCTAATATCCTGGGTAATCGTGACGGCTATGTATTAGACCATCCGGATAATTTTAAGACCAAAGAAGTATCGAAGCTGAGTGTGCTGGAAGATATTCTGCAGCCGGATATGAACCCGGAGTTGTATGGGGAAATTTATCATAAAGTAAGAATCAATTATTACCCGCCACATGGCGATAATAAAGAAAGCTGGGATAATATTGACATCTTTGGCTGGCTGGGTTATTCGATGCAGATTAAGATCAATTTCCTATGCCGCGATTCTATTTTGGCCGCCCCTATCGTACTGGACTTAGCCTTGTTTAGCGACCTTGCAAAAAGAGCCGGTATGTCGGGCATTCAGGAATGGTTGTCTTTCTATTTTAAATCTCCGCAAACCGCGCCGGGATTGCGTCCTGAGCATGATATCTTCAAGCAATTAATTAAGCTACAAAATACCTTGCGTCATTTGATGGGCGAAGATTTAATTACACATTTAGGTTTGGATTATTATCAGGATTTGGCAGAAGTAATGTAATAGTATTTAAAAAAATTTTAACTACAAAGACAAAGGGTTCAAAGTTGCGCAAAGGATAATAAAGAATACTTTATGAGGCTTTTTTCCTCGCAACTTCATAGTTCCATATTCTTAAAAATGTAACTAATATATAAGACAGCTTGAATAAGTTTACAGTAAACAAAAAGGCAGCCTTGAAAAGGGCTGCCTTTTTGTTTACTGTTATTAAATTACCCAGGTACTCAGACTAAATAAATTATGCCTTTTACAGATTTATCAAAATGGCAAAATAACCTTCATACAAATGTTTCGTCCCATATTGTAAATGCCGGTATGCCCGCTTGGTGATTGGCTGTAATACTCAAAATATTTCAGCCGGTTTAAGTGCGATTGATATACTTTGTTTGTAATGTTATTAACCTCAAACAACAACTGCATCGTTTTGGCTGGTAAGTATTGTATCTCTGCTATCCAACCTATATTAATCAAATGATAGCCCGGTGTACCGGTTTCTGTACTGTTTAATCCTAAGAAGCGGTCTTGCGCAGCATTGAACTCTACTTCCACTTTTGGAGTGAGCATTGTTATTATTTTTGATCTCAGTTTGACTTTTTGAGCAATGTTGCTTACTAATTTTAAAGGCGGGATAAGTGGTAAATACTCTCCATTAATATCCTGCTTTTTATAATCCTGCTTTTTATTAAATCCATACACGATAGCCAGGCTATTATTAAAGCTAAAACCCTCCATTTTTTGCGGGTGAACAGCAAGCCAGGCCTCCATGCCATATAGTTGTGCAGCTGCCTGCTGGTATTGATAGGTCTTATTTCCCTGCGCATCCGTTAAAGGATTTCCATTCGCATCGGCAAGCATGGTAAGATAAATGTAATGCTGGATATTATTATTAAATAAGCTTACTTCAGCCGAAACAGCTTTGAAGGTAGCACTCACTCCTACATCTTCCTGCAGTGAAAATTCAGGATCAAAGTTTCTGTTGCCAATGTAAAAAATATGTGCTCCGGGGTCCAATCCGTTCGATGCTATTTCAGTTATATTAGGTGCTCTGTAACCTCTGCCCACATTTGCTTTAATGCTAACGTTGTTTGTTAGGTGCCATGCAAATCCCACACTTGCAGAAACACCGGTAAAGCTTTTTGTATAAGCCGGAAACTGCAATGTTGCACCAGTTGTATCTTGCTCATTCACCTGCTGATTGAAGCCGGTTAGAGGATCGGTTTTTACATAGAAGTCATTCCATCTAACCTGCCGTATATCATAACGGACTCCACCGCTGATTGTAACATTTTTTTGCTTCCATTTTGCATATACAAATATGCCGGCATCCAGCAAGTTGTAATTGGGTATAGGAAAATCAGTGGCATCCTTGCTTTTATTATGTTGCAGCATACCATTCACACCAACAGTAGTTTCGATGTTGATAATCTTTGGTGTATTGTAATGCAAATCATAGTTCAACGTATTCAACCGCACATACATACCCGCCTGTTGCGGCTTAGTTGGATGATTGTATTCTCTACGGATATTTTGCTGTAAGGCAAAGAGGAAATCAATATTGCCTTTGCCTGTTTCATAGGCACTTTTTATGTATGCCCTATAATGCTGAATACGCTGGTGCAATGGAGAAAGCTGATATGTATTTAATTCATCCGGTGAAACAATTGGACGGTGTTTGATATCATCATTAATGCCCTCATTTATTTGCTTTGTAAACATTCTGGTTAATGAATCGCGGCTGCCATCCGGAATACCTTGCAAATTATCATACAGGCTGGCATTGACGTGTGTATATCCTTTACTGGTCTTATACCCTAAAAGTGCAGATAAATTTTTCTCGTTGAAGTTGGTATTGTACACTGTACCGTCAACAGCATTACGATAGTTTTTAGCCAGCCGGTATGCACCTCTCAAGGCAAACAAAAAATGCGTTTTATTGTAATATAGCCTGAAACCATTTCCTGCCATATTATTGTTAGTCTGGTATTCGGAGGTAACATTTCCATGCCATTTTCCATCGCTCTCATTTGGAATAAAAGGAAACAAACTCACTACACCGGCAACTGCATCCGAACCATACATCAGGCTGGCAGGACCTTTTATAATCTCGGCTCTGTGAATATTATAGGCATCCACTTCAATCCCATGTTCATCGCCCCACTGTTGTCCTTCCTGCCTTATGCCATCGTACAAAGTAAGCACTCGGTTGTAGCCAAGGCCACGAATAAAGGGTTTGGAAATATTAGGGCCTGTTTTCACTGCATTTACGCCGGGCGCATTTTTAACCAGTACATCAATGATATTGCCGGCGGTTGTTTGGGTAATAGCTTTTGAGGAAACACTTACCACGGCTACAGGATTTTCCCTGACGTGTGTTGCCTTTGAAACGCCGGTTACTACCACCTCATCAAGCATACTCCTATTGTTCACAAGTGTAATAGTAAGTGTAACTGATTCATTATTCTTAAGCGTTAACTGTCTTTCTATATTATCATAACCAATGTAGGAAATATGAATACGATAGGTGCCGGGTATAACATTGCTGATGAGGAAATATCCGTAGCTATCTGTAACCGTTCCCTGGTTTGTTTCAGCGAGCACCACACTTGCCAGGGCGACAGGTTTACCCTCCGAAACTATTTTGCCGGCTATACTTGCTGTTTGTGCAAACAACGTATTTGCTGTACCTGCAAAGAAGATAACACATAGTAATATGGTCGTATAAATTTTTATCACGTTATATTGTTTCACTGGCAAAATTATGCAAGTTAGGCTTACCTAACAAAAACATTTTGATAAATCACATATCTTTATGCTATGTTATCGCATACAGAAGAGAATTATCTAAAGGCATTATTTCACCTCACTACAGAAAATATTGGTAAAAACAAAGCCGGTACTAACGAACTGGCGGCGCATCTGAATGTGAAGCCCGCTTCGGTAAATGATATGCTTAAGAAGCTGAAAGAAAAGAAGTTAATTCACTATGAGAAGTATGGCAAAATTTCGCTCACTGCAGAAGGCAAACGCAAAGCGGTAGACATCATTCGCAAACACCGGCTTTGGGAAACTTTTTTGTATGAAAAACTGGAATTTAGCTGGGATGAAGTACATGAAATTGCCGAACAATTGGAGCATATTCAATCTGCCAAACTGATAGATAAATTAGAAAAGTTTCTCGACTATCCCGAGTTTGATCCGCACGGCGACGCCATCCCCAATGCAAAAGGTGAATTGAACATACAACCACGCAAAACATTGTCGGAGATTGCCATTGGAAAAACCTGTAAACTGATTGCGGTAAAGGATAACAGCGCTACTTTTCTGCAATATGTGGTAAAAGTTGGGTTGGGTATCAGCAGTAAAATAAAAGTGCTTAGCCGGCAGGATTATGATGCTATTATGGAGATTGAAGTGGACGGCAAGAGATCGAGTGTGAGCCAGAAGTTTGCAGAGAATATTTATGTGTTGTGAGAACCTTATACAGCCCTGCCACATGTCTTCACGCATCAAGGCTGTAAACTGTAAATTTTTATGTTTTCAACTTTCTACTTCCTGCTGCTTTGCTACCTTTTTACCTACCACTTCTTTATAATACATTTCCAACTCACTCGCGCGGTGTGCTGCCGTATGATGATGTAAAACTTTTTGCCGGGCGCGTTCACCAATAATTTTTCGTTGTTCTTCGCTAACTTCTGTTAAATAGTAAACGGTATCCGCTACTGACTTTGAAATCAATATTTCCGTTTCAATTTCAAAAATAGAGTCAATACCATCCCAATAATCAGAAATGATGGGCGTGCCACAGGCTGCCGCTTCAAAAAGGCGTACGCTGGGTGAAAAGCCCGCCTTAATCATATAGGCACGGGTAATATTCATGGTAAAAAGCTGGCTGTTGTAAAATGCCCGATGCTGTGAAGGTGGCAGGTGTTCAATGCGTTCTACATTAGCTCCCCAATGAATACTTTGCGGATATTGCGGACCGGCAACTACAAACCGCTTATCGTTTAATTGCTCCGCGGCATCCAGCATTAATTGTTGCAAAGGCGGCTGGCGGTCATCGCTATATGTTCCCAAATAACCTAAATCCCATTTGACAGGTGTTTCTTCGGGAAAATATAATTCAGGATCGAAAGAGCAATAGAATGCTCTGGCTGCGGGTGAGCCGTATTGTTGTTCTATTCTTTGTAAAGTAGGCCCGCCGGTAAAGGATAAATATAAATCGTATTTTGGAATTAAGTCCGGATGTAAATACTCAAAATCGCCTCTTTCCAATTTTGTTAAAGTAACCGGTGTATCAATATCATAGAAAGCCGTAATGCCATCTGCAATATTGGTTACAAACTCCCCTACCGCAACACCTTCGGGCACATAAGAACCCACAATCACTAAATCAGCATGTTGAATCAAATCAGCATATTCTGTTTTTAATTCTTCAAGATTATTGTACAAAATGGTTTTGCAAAAAGGCGTATTAGCAAGGTCGCGATTGGAGGCATACCAGGAAACATCGCGCTCTAAAAAAGTTACATCATGCCCGTTTTTATTTAATTCCCTGACCAATCCTCTAAAGGTAGTTGCGTGCCCATTGCCCCAGGAAGAAGTAATGGATAAACCTAAAATAACAATGTCTAATTTTTTACTCATTATATAGCCTCTTTTGTAGTGGAAAATTCCTGTTGCAAAATGCCGTCTAACTCTATTGCCCGGTGTGTATAAGTATGTTTCGCCAGTACTTTTTTCAACGCTGCCTGTCCAATTACCTTTGCTTTTTCTTCGGTAAGCGATGATAAAATTTGCGCCACTTCATCGCCATTATTCGCTACTAAAATTTCTTTTTCAGGCTCAAAAAAAGTATCTATTCCTACCCAATAATCCGTAATAATACAGGCGCCTGCACCAGCCGCTTCAAACACACGCGTAGCAGGCGAAAAACCGTATTTTACCATACTATCGCGACTGATATTCAGCACTGCTTTAGGTGAACAGTTCAATGCATTATGGTCTTTGGTAAAAACATGCCCGATGTAGTTGATGTTGGATGACATTGGCTTATCGTGCCAGCCATTGCCACCCAAAATAAAGTGGCATCCGGGCATTTGTGCAGCTACATTCAGGAAGAATTCCTCTACACGTTTTTCACGGTCAGGCAGGCGGTTGCCGAGGAAAGCAAGGTCTGCTTCAAAGCGTGCTTCTTTAGGCACCGGGTGATGCGTGGATGGGTCTAATGCGTTGTAAATAGGATAGCAGGCACGCGCACCCAATTCTTTATAAGCACTCACTACCGGATTGCCGCCACCATAGGTTAATATCAAATCATATTGTGGAATTAACGCTTTGAAATAATCACCTTCAGAATAATTTACGCGGTCTAAAGTAGCCGGTGCATCCACATCCCAAAAGATAACATGCTTGCCTTTTAATTTCAATTTCAACACTTCTTTTTCCAGCAATTCATCAAACACACCTACACCACTTGTCTTGATGATAATATCTGCATGCAGCGCATCGTCCAACGCTTTAAATACTTCTTCTTCTGTTGGCTGATATACATAAATACGTGCCCAATCCGGGTCTTCTATATCGCGGTTCTTTTGCCGGTCATAGGCATCGGGTTCATAAAATGCGATCTGATGACCTCGCTCGTGCATCGCACGGATAATACCGCGGTAGTAGGTTGCGGCACCATTCCAATAGGCAGAAACTAAACTGGAACCAAAAAATGCAAATTTCATGTGGTGGTGTTTATATTTTTTCTCGAGGATAGCACAGATGCATACAGGTGATTACTGAGTAATCTTTACATATTCATCCGTGTTTACCGGTGAGCAATTATTTACTCCTAATTCCTCACAAATCGTATACAGCTCATCCACGCGGTGTGCGCAAGTATGTTTTTGCCGGATGGTTTGCAAAGCATGTTCTGTCATGTCTTTTACCCAAGGCTCGCCAGCAACCACTTGCTGCATTAAAACTTTCATTTCTTCACCATTTTGTGCAAATTTGAAATCTTTGCCAGGCGTAAACAAATGTTCTGCATCACTCCAGGGCGAAGACAATAACGGAATGCCGCAAGCCATTGCTTCAAACGGGCGGATGGTAGGGATGCCGGGTAATGAACGCACATACGGTCCGCGTGGCACGTGCGCGGTAAAACGGTATTTGGCAAATACTTCCGGTGCTTTAAAATTGGGCAGCCAGCCGCCGTATTCAATACCGGCATCTTTCAATGCTTTTTTTGCATGCTCCGGATAACGAACGCCGTATATTTTAGCTTTGAGCCCTAATTCTTTTACAGGATTGATGAGAAACTCAAATAATTCTTTGGTGCGTTCTTCATCACCCCAGTTACCAATCCAAACCAAATCTCCTTCATAACCATCCGAAGGTAACGGTTTAAAGATACGGGTGTCTGCAGCCTCATGCCACGTCCATGCTCTTTTAGTCCAGCCTTCTTTTAAATAGATTTCTTTTATCATGTTGCCGAAGGCTAACACACCATCGTAAGCAGAAAGATCATACGCTTTCATGCTTTCGCGTTCGGTAACAGCCCGATGATGTGTATCGTGGAAGAGCAATTTGAAAGAAGATTGCTTACGCTTCTCACCAATCTTTTTTACCAGGCTATGCTCGTTCCATTCATGTACAATTACCAGATCGGCATCTTGCAGAACAGCATCCAAATCAATCGTTGCAGCGTTGTATTGAATGGATTTTAGTAATGGGTAATATTCATAAAATTCTTCCACTGCTTTTTCACCATGCTCTTGTATCAAATTGGATAAACTCCAACCATTTTCCGGTTCGTAAATAATCACTTCATTGCCACGTGCAATTAGTTCGGTAGCAACACCACGTAAGAAATGCGCATTGCCATGGTTCCAATCGGAGAGCAGCGAGTGATAAAAAAGCACCATCTTCATCTTATACTATTTCCTGGTTTATATTAGTACATCGTGTTTACAAATTGCGATCCGTCATTGCGAGCGGAGCGAAGCAATCTGTGGGTAGAGGTATAATCATCATTGGAGGCTCACTTTGTATCTTACCACCTTTCACTGCTAAAGGCATATTTTGATTGTACTAAGACTAACAGATTGCTTCGTGCCTCGCAATGACGGTTCCTCTTTTATTTGTATTTTAAACTGTATTTGATACAAGTTGTTCTTGTTGTAATAGTTGACGGTACACCTGCAAATAATTTTCTGCCATAGCTGTTGTAGCATATTGCTTTGCTCTGTTCATTGCTTCCTGCGCATAATGATTACGGAGCCATTCATTCTCCATTAATTCATTCACTTTATGGGCAAGCTCATCCACATCATTTGTATTTACATACACAGCACTGTCGCCCCATATTTCCTGCAGGGACTCAATCTTACCCAGCACCAATGCACAACCTGATAAAGCAGCTTCTAAAATGGACAAACCAAAAGGTTCATATGTTGCTGGCAACACATACACAGCAGCAGTGGATAATTGTACTGCTACTTCCTGCATGGATAGCTTGCCAAGGTAAATAATATTATCACTTTCTATTGAGCTACTATTGTTTTCAAACCGGTTATCGCCGGCTAATTTTATGGGATAATAAATGTGCGATGAAGCCTTGATTAACAATTGTATGTTCTTTGCTTCATCCCAAATCCTGCCCATGCTAAAAACGTATTGCTGCTTTTGTTTTGGGTAAAAAATATCGTCATTTCTGCCGTTATAAATCACTTTGCCCGGCGTTATTGCGCCATAAATCTCCCGTATAAATTGCAACATCGTTTTGGATGGCGCGATGAGCAAATCGGCACCTTCCAGTCCCGCACGCACTCTGGTAAAATACTCATTCCATTGTGCAGGCGGCACCATTTTTTTTACCGAGAGAAACCAGGAAAAAACATCGGAATGAGCTACTATTATCGCCGGCGCTTTCCAGGGAAGCGAACCATATACATAGCCGTTAATGTGAATCAAATCAGGCTGGAGTTTTTCTTCTAACTGCAACAACCACTTGCCGGAAGCATCCACATTTTGCCATGGATTCTCCATCCATTCCAATAAAAAATCTGTTTCATACACCGTTACATTTGCCAATGCTGCCATTTCCCTTTGTTGTGCAGGTTGCATGCGCGTACCGGTGGTAATAAGATAAAAGTGAACGTTACATGGAAGTAACGCTTTGCATAATTCTATTGAATACGACCATACACCACCAACAGTATCGGTGGTCATTAAGATGCGTATTGGTGTATAACTGTTATGCAATTCTTCCATAGATTTTATCCAATACTGCGGCTGATTTTAAAAAGTCTTCGGCTTCACTGTTATAACTCCCATCAGCAGCTAATTTTTCTATCCAATTTATTAATGCTTTTCCACCCCAGTCATCCGGTGGTGCAATAATTGTTTCTGTTTTTGTTCCCCAATAACGAAGCCCCACAAAATCGTAAAAAGAACCATTTACATTCTTTAAAGCCACACCACCGTTGGTGCCATAAAAAGAAGCTTCAATCACGGCTTCACAGCCGGCAGCAAGGTTCCAGGAGCAGGCTAATTGGGCAGTTACATCATTGTCTAAACTCATAAAAACATTGGCATAATCTTCCACCGCTTGTTTGCCTTTTACCGAATTGCCTTTGGCAAATAAATCACTGCTTACCGTAGTTACATTGGGGAAATTCAAGGCATACAACATGAGGTCAATCAAATGAATACCTAAGTCCAACACACAACCACCGCCGGAAAGATTTAAGTCATAAAACCAAGGTTTATCCGGACCGTAAGCATTATGGAATTTCAGATCAACACCAAAGATTTTTCCCAATTCGCCGGATTGTATGATGGAATAAATAGCCTGAAATGCTTTAGTATAACGGTAAGAAAAATCGGCACCTAATAATTTATTGCTTTTTTTAGCTGCATTCACAACTGCTGTTACTTCTTCAAGGTTTCTACCTAATGGTTTTTGACAAAAAACTGCTTTGTCTTGTTCAAATGCAGCCACTGCCTGCTCTTTGTGCAAAGCGCTGGGTGTAGCTATTACTACGCCATCAATGTTTTCTTCTGTAATAGCATCTTTAAATGAAGCCGTTGCTTTGCTTTGCGGTGCTATTTTAATGGCTTCTTCTACACAAGCCTGCGATGGGTCGGTGATTACTGCAATAGTTGCCAGATTGCTGTTGGCAGCGGCCTGCAGGCGGTTTCTTCCAATCCAGCCTACGCCTGTAAAAGCCAATCTAGGTTTAGTATTGATTGATGTTTCCAAAACAAAATTTTTATAGTTGTATCAATGCTTTCATAAATCCATCAGGACGCTTTTTGGTTAATTCAAAACCTTTTGAAATAGCATCTAATGGAAGTATATCGGTGTACAATAATTGCGGGTCTAAAATGCCCTGCAATACAGCATCTACTGCACTCTGCATACCAGTTAAATATTTGGAGGCATCCCGCTCATGTGCGTTGATAACATCAATGGCTTTCCAGTTCCATTTTTGCATATTCACCTGGCGCAAACCATCCTGGTGATAACCGGCAATTATAAGTTTGCCATATTCACCAATAATCTCCGTTGCTATATCAATGGCTTCCTGCTTACCGGTGGCTTCTATTACGCGGTTACAAAAAGCACCGCCGGTAATTTCCCCCACTGTATTGGCAACTTCCCAGGCATTGGTAAGTGGAATTGTTTCATCCGCACCATACTTTTTTGCAAAATCCAACGAATATTCACGACGGGAAATGGCAATTACTTTTGCACCTTTTTGTTTGGCTAACTGGCATAATAATGCACCTAAAAAGCCGATGCCGATAATGGCAACTGTATCACCTTTAGATATATCGCTTCGGTTGAAAATATTCATGGCACAACCCAATGGCTCGCCGGGAAAAGGAATGTTAGCTAATTGTTGCGGCAGCTTTACAAAGCTTCCCTCTTTAGCTACATCGTATTCTGCATACGCATGATAAGAAAGAAATGCTACACGGTCACCAACTTTTATATCGTTTATTTTATCGCCGGTGGCTTCTACTATTCCCCAACCTTCATGCCCTGGAGAGCCGGGTTCTAATGGATATTGAAACCATTCGCGCCCTTCCCACAGGGGAATAGAGGATGTGCAAATGCCGCAACCTTCTACACGTATCTTTATTTCGTTGTCTTGTATGTTGGGTATAGGCGTTTGATATAGTGTGAATGTTTGTGGTTTATCCAATACCGCTGCAATCATCTGGTGTTTTTCGTTTTATTATTTGCTGAAATAATGTTGGTGCCAAAGGTAAGTAGATGCTGGTTAGCCGAGATAGATTTATAAATACTCCTTCTTGTGTTTTCTATTAGATGCCATGCATATCTAAATATAATTTCTATTTTAAGTTCTTGTTTGTTACTTTTTTCTTTGATAAAAAAAGTAACCAAAAAGATCAAGGACAACCCGATCCGCGCGTTTATCTTCGATGAGACTTCGTGTTGTCCGGCCATCGCCACCCTTTATCCTAAGATACAGCTTTAATGGTAGCTAAATCATTCCCTAAACAACAGAAATCCATCTGAGAGTAAGTGAAGGCGCAGGCACGCACGGATGCGCGGAGCGATTATGCCGTCCTTGAACCCACGAAGTGGCTCATTGAGTCTATTGAAAATATTTACTATCCGAAATAACTAAACGAAGCGTTCTCATGAATACCATTGAAAAAACATCAATACATTCATAACTTTTTGGTTCCTTTTTTCTTTCAAGAAAAAAAGGAAGATGAGCAATAATTATATAAAATCATTCTCTACTATTCTACTCACTTAATCAGCACCTGAAATTATTTCGAACAGTACTTGAAGACACGAATCTTAACAAAGAGTACCATAGAATATATCAGAGCTTACTTGTATAAAGCAACTTACGCCGGGCTGCCCACCTTTTGCTTTTTGCTTTCATTTTTCTTTGCCGGTATAATGGCATTTTCCTGCAACCAGTTGTACAATCTCTCTACGCCTTCATGCGTTCCTACCTGTGGTTTCCAGCCGGTAACCGCGTTGAATTTGCTGAAGTCGGAAACATAATATTTCTGGTCGCTGGGGCGCCAGCTATCAAATTGCACTTCGGGCTTTTTACCGGCTATTTCACCAATCATATCACACAACTCCAGCAGGCTGATGGTGTTGCTTACACCGCCCCCCATGTTGAAGGCATTACCCGATATTTTATGAATGTTTTTCATTGCTAGCAAATAAGCGGTTACTAAATCTTCTACAAACAAAATATCGCGCACCTGCTTGCCATCGCCATATAAGGTGATGGGTTTGTTTTTTAATGCTTGTATGAGAAAATGCGCTACCCAGCCCTGGTCTTCGGTACCAAACTGATGTGGGCCATAAATGCAACTCATGCGAAAAACAACGGTCTTCAATCCAAAGGTTCTTGCATAATCCAGCATGTACTGGTCGGCTACCCCTTTGGTACAACCATACGGACTATGAAAATCCAGGCTTCTTTTTTCACTAATACCATGTTGGCGAAAAAAAATATTTTCGGGATAATAGCGCGTACCATTCATTACAATGCCTAAGTCATCCAAATCGCCATATACTTTGTTGGTAGAAGAAAAAATAACCGGCGGCTGATGCACTGAATTGCGAATTGCTTCCAGCAGATTGAGCGTACCTTGCGCATTCACTTCAAAATCGTAAAAAGGATCAATCAGGCTGGAGGTAACCGCCACCTGTGCAGCAAAATGAAATATCCCATCTGCTTTGTTTACGGCTTCTGCAACAGCAGCCCGGTCTCTGATGTCTGCAATCATTACCTGTAAATGCTGCTTATGTTTTTCCTGCAACCAGGATAAATTATTCTTTACACCAGCACGTGACAGGTTATCGAATAGGAGTACTTTTTTTCCTTGTGTCAGCAACCGATTTGCAAGGTTCACGCCTACAAAGCCGGCTCCGCCTGTTACCAACGTATACTTATCTTCATTATCAGATGCAGATTTAGCTATCATTTTTTTTAGTGCTTTAGTGTTTTAAACGGTTAGTCCCCTTACTGCCAGTTCGTTGCTGGCTTCACTTACTTTATCTTCTGCAGTTTGTCCTTCCAGCCATTCTGCCAGTTCAATCAATCCGCCTGCCAATGATACTTTTGGCTCGTAGCCCAATATAGTTTTCACTTTAGATATATCCGCAAAACAATGCCGGATATCGCCCACTCTATACTTGCCCGATATTTCAGGAACAATATATTCTTTGTTCAATATTTCAGAAAGCTTGCCAGCTATTTCGTTGATAGTATAAGCATTACCGCTGCCTACATTAAATACTTCGCCGGCAGCGCCTGTTTCCATGGCCAGTCTCGATGCCTGTGCTATATCCGATACATGCACAAAGTCGCGCATCTGGTTACCATCTTCAAAAATCAATACAGGATTGTCGTTGAGCAAACGCGAAGCGAATATAGCGAGCACACCGGTATAGGGATTGGAAAGCGATTGACGGGTGCCAAAAACATTGAAGAAACGTAAGGCAACAGTAGGAATATTATATGCTTTACCAATGAGCAAACACATGCGCTCCTGGTCGTACTTGGAAAGCGCATAAACGGATGACAACGAAGGTGTTTTGGTTTCGGGCGTTGGATAAGGTGTAAGCACATTTCCTTTAGCATCATATATTTCCCAATCGCCTCTTTTTAGCTGATCCAGTTTGCGTTCCAAGCCTGCTTTAATATTGCCTTCCGCGTCTTTGTACAAGCCCTCTCCATAAATGCTCATGCTGGATGCAACCACCAGCTTTTCAACCGGATTCTTGCTTAATGCTTCCAGCAATACAGCAGTGCCTACATTATTTACATCGGTGTATTCTTTTATTTCATACATGCTTTGCCCTACGCCCACCATAGCTGCATAGTGATATACGGCATCTATATCCTTCAAAGCTTCTTTCACTTTTTTAGGATCGCGCACATCACCTACAATCAATTCTACTTCAGGATTGAGAAATGCTGGTCGATTGCAATTTTTGCCATGCACCTGTTCACATAAGTTATCCAGTACTCTTACCTCATAGCCTTTCTCCAACAGTTCATCTGCCAAATGCGACCCGATAAAGCCGGCGCCACCTGTTATCAAAACTTTTTTATTCATTAATAATAGTGTTTTATAGTAATATAGGTTTTACAAAAAAAGATGCTGATATAACTAACAGTCGTCTAAAAACAACCTGCTTCTTCTATAAAGCTTGAAAAAGCGCCGGAAGCGTTAATTACTTGTTGCTAAATTCATCTTATCCGTTTTGTCTGTCAGGGTCCGATCTGCTATATCAAGCAACTTGTTTTAGTTGTATTATCCATTATTCCGTATGTAGCTTTTGAAGGTAAAGCAATGCCGTAAAATTTCTTTTTTATAAAACGAAGCCGGGCAAGTGTTGCAAGCGTAAGAGCAGGGAGTAAAATGATGTGGTAATGGGTTATAATAAAACATGGTTAGCATTTATAATTTTTTATTACGGCTACAATTATTGCTGTGAGTTGACTCATAGCAAAATATGTTCCAATAGCAATAACAGCAGCAATGTGAAGGCGAAAGTGAAGTTTTAGCCCGTTGACATGTACTTTTTATGGCTTTATTATCCACTACTCAATACGCCTTATTGCAACTGCAAGGTCTGTTACAATCGGCGGTGTTGTAAAACAAAAACAGGGCTCCTCTTTATAATCCATTTCATACACTTTTACTGCCGAGCCGGTTGCTGTATTCCATGCTGTAATTTGATAACGCCCACACTTCAACCCAGGAATTTGTACATCTACCATCAATGGTTCGGCAAACGGGTTGAGCATGCCGATAACATTAATCGTGTTGGTACGCAACAGATACAACACCGCCTGCGCTGCATCGGCACAACCAAAAGGTGCAAAGGCCTTGTTTGAAACAACAATCTCTTTATTCAAGTTTTTTCGTTGGAATTGTTGCCAATTGATGAGTGGCAAAAAAGACGCAAGCACCTGTTGCGCGTTGCGCATACCAGTTGTAAGCCTATGCGGATGCCGGTTGGGCCAGCGCATACCACCGCCTGCACCACCCGAAGCAAAATGCGCCCACTGAATATGCCGGAAGTATTCATCATCAAAGGGCTCGGGCAGTGTTGTTTTATGGTCTTTAAAAGTGTGAATGGGACCATGCTCGCTGTCAAAAAAAGGACGGTTATTATTGGTGTGTTCCAATGCTTCGCGCGTGAGTCGGCCGGTACTGACAGCTGCATCCACTGTGTTTTTCGGATGGTCAATTGTCCATGCCTCATAAAAATGAACGGAAGCAAAATCGAGTGCCGGATGTTTAAAAATGCACTCAGCAGCACGTGGCTCTTTGTACAATACGGGGCTAAAGACGGAGACTGTTTGCGGATGCGCACGTCCGTACAACCGCAATTCTGTTTGCCGTAAAAAAGAACTGATATCCTCTATAAATTCACTAAAATTATCTACGCTGTCACCGGCGTGAGCAGGATGAATTTCGTTCCAGATATCCCAGGCAAATAAAGCGCCGCTGCCGCCCCAGCGTTCGGTTGCAAATGCCAAACGCTGCTTGATGGCCTTACGCGTTTCTGCACACAGCAGCCACTGACTGCGTTTGTCACATGGACCGCCATTACTCTTCTTATACGGGTGATGTTTCCAGCGAAGCCACATCCAAAAAGTATCGTAAGGGGTAAGCAGGATGCGCAATCTGTATTGCTCGCACAGCGCAAACAAATCGTCCCACAATTGTATCATGTTAGGCTGAAAATAACCAACCGGCTTTTCAAAATAACGGTTTTCGCCATGGCAATATTCCAGCATCAGGCGCAGGCACGTAACACCATGCTGAGACAGCATTTGCAGATACTTTTCTACACTTGCCAGATCTTTACGCCGGAAAATGCCTGCTAAATCCGGCCATGTAATCGCATCATTCTGTCCAACGGGCATCCAGTCTTTTCCATCCTCTGTTACAAAATAAGGAGCATCTTTTGCTACTTTAATCCAGGGCAGGTTATATGCTAATGGGATTGCCTCTTTTTGTACGTTTTTTTTGGTGTTTAAGTTAACTGGGTAGGTTGCTAGTTGATCTATCATCGTGTGTAAATAAATACCGTATTATTAAACTAACTGCTAGTAACGGATATAGCTATCCTCAAAAATTTTGCCATAGCAAAATACACCGTTGTTTTTACAAGCGCTATATAAAATGTAAGAACAATTGGTTTAACCCGAATTGAACCCATTAAAATAAAAACAATGGGTTATGCGAAGCTGTATGGCATAAAAGTTCCATAGTATTTACAAACAAAGAACTATATGAATAGTAATGGAAGAACAGACCAAATGCCTGAAATGGCGCGCATTGTAGAGCGGAATATTGATGCGCTGCTGAGACGGCATAAACAGGAAGAAAAACAAAAAACCTTTGAGGAGCGGCTTGCCGATGCAGTTACGTGCTTTACCGGCAGCATGTCGTTTGTTTATATTCATTTAGTACTTTTTGGAATATGGATATTCTGGAATGTTGGCTGGCTGCCTTTAAAACCTTTCGATCCTTCATTTGTTGTGTTGGCCATGTTCGCATCGGTAGAAGCTATCTTTCTTTCTACATTTGTACTTATCAGCCAAAACCGGATGAATGCGCAGGCAGATAAACGTGCCGACCTTAACCTGCAGGTGAGCCTGCTGGCAGAGCACGAAGTAACCCGCCTGATAACGCTGGTGACTGCTATAGCCAAAAAAATGAATATTGAAGATGCTTATAATCCTGAAATAGATGAATTAGCGAAGGATGTGCAGCCGGAGAAAGTATTGGATACCATGGAAAAACATCAAAAAGAAAGTGAGGATAGCCTGAATAATGAAGTAAGTTAATGGTAATATACACATAAAAAGGACTATAAAACTAACAGAGGTACAGCCCAATATTATTTAGCTCCGCCAAAGAGCATCCTGTTATAGCAGCATAAAAGCTATAATAAGTTCTGCAGAGTTCATTTCTGCAAGGCTTAATAGCTTTGCTATAGACTAGATGCTCCACTTACAAGGCAGCACCTTAAGGCAATCGCTTTGCTGATAAATTGCTGCTCACACGGGGATATACAGTAGTAATCAACGGTGCAGCCGTTGCACCTCCCGCAACTTCCCTGAAGAATCTCATAATCAATGGTGGAACTGTAGAAGGATATATATGTCCGCCATCATATTGTAAAAAGACTACCGGATCGTTAATGGGCGAGCTATAGCGCGTACCTAAAAGTCCACCCGGGCCGGTAGCCCATACAGTGCCAGTGGGAGAGCATTGATTTAAATTACGGATGGCTAGCACGTCCTGCTGCTGATAAAGAAAAGTATCTTTAATATCCTGCGTGCCTGCAGCGTGTATGACCGGTATTGGCTTTTTCCCCGCTATGGTATCCATATCACCTCCGGATGGGCCAATCCCTGCTAATTTGCTTCTGCGGCCCGGCCACAGTGCATTATAAACGAAAGCAGCGCCGTTAGACCAGCCATGAGCAAATACAAGGCTTAGATTGGCATTGTATTTATTTTTCAAAGTAGTTAGCATCGCATCGAAGAACTTTAAATCCTGATCTATATTACCATTAAAGCAATTCACTTCTCCAACCCTTGTCTGCCAGCCAGACTGGCGGCAGGTAGAGTCTAATATTTCTCCCTTTGTACGTAGCCCTTGCGGGTACACTACTATTGCTTCGGGCCAACTCAGTTCAAAACCTTTTGCAGCATAAGCCGAATCGGTACCACCATGCCCATGGAAAGCAAATACAACCGGAGATGCAGTACCTGTGCCATTAACAGGAGGATGCACTAACGCTTCACGGGCAACACCAGCAACTGTCCATGTTAGTTTTTGAAATACAGAGACATTGACGGTATCGCTGCGCGAAACACCACTGTTGTCTGTAACGGTAAGCCTGAATTTATATATTCCTGGTTTGAGTGCACTTACTTTTGTTGCAGCAGCCGTTGGCTTGGCAATCGTAGCAGTAGATACGCCACTGATTTGCTTCCACAGAAAGGTAACAGCTCCCTCGGCATCAGAGCCGCTGCCAGAAAGAGTTGTTGAGGTGGAGGATGGATATACTACTACTTTGTCTGGCCCTGCATTCACTTTAGGTGGCTTGTTTGCTGCGGCAGCTAAGATCGGCAACGAGACAAACAAGGTAAAAATGGTTTTCATAAGTAGGGGCATGATTCAATTTTAAAGGTTTATTTGTTTGTTTTTACAAACAGCAGTTTTAATTACAGCATAATATTACGATGTTTTTTAAAGGAATGGTCGTTTGTCCTATAAATATTTTTTATCATAATCCAGCTTTGTTTCAGTCCCGGGGTATTGTCTTAACCCGATACTACGTTATGCCGCAATTATGCTATCCGGCTTTCAAGCATAGAATCCGCGCTTTTAAACACTTATAGCCGCTCTCCCTGCTCCTAAAAGCAGTTTGTAACTGTATGCCTGTTTTGCGCATTTACAAGACGCAAAAAAGCCGTCAATTTTACTCCAATTTTACCAGCTCAAATCCTATTCCTAATTGCTCGAATGCACTCTCCAGACGCTCTTTGTGAGTATCGGTTATAAACACCTGGGCTTGCTGTTGCACACATACTTTATGCAATAAATTGTGCATCCTCGCAGCATCTAACTTTTCAAAAATATCATCAAGCAGGAGCACCGGCGCAAAACCTTTGTATTGCTTAAGAATATTAAACTCTGCCAGCTTTAATGCAAATAATAAACTTTTGCGCTGCCCCTGCGAGGCAATATTTTTGAAGGCTTGCTGCTGCATACTAAACTCCAGATCATCTTTATGAATGCCGGCACCGGTGCGCTGCAAATACAAATCGCGCGGACGGTTTTCGCGCAGCAACCGCTGCATACTATTATGGTGCAACTGGCTGTAATAATTTATATGCACTTCATCGCCTTTACCGGCAATGCTTTCGTATTCCTGCTGCACCGCAGGGATAAACTCCTGCATAAAATCATTGCGCCGGTTATAAATATTAGTAGCCCTTTCACTTAGTTGCTCATCTAAAATATCCAGCAGCGCATCATCCAACCTGTTATGCTCTGCTGCCGCCTTTAGCAGGCTGTTGCGCTGTTGTAATATTTTAGTATAATCAATCAGGTTTTTTAAATAGTCTTCATTTAACTGCGACAGCAGTGTATCTATAAATTTTCGTCTTTCTTCGCTGCCATTGCTGATGAGTTCCACATCATCGGGTGCAATCATTACACATGGAAAGCGTCCAATGTGCGAAGAGAATTTTTTATACGCATCGCCATCTATTAAAAACTCTTTGCGGTTGTTTTCGCGCAATATGCACAACAGCTCAAAGTCTTGCTGCTGGCGCGTTACCGTAGCCTGTAGCCTGAAGCCCTGCATACCCTGATGCACATTTTGCGCATCAGGGCGCGAAAAATAACTTTTGGTAAAACAGAGGTAATGAATGGCATCTAAAAGGTTGGTTTTACCGCTGCCATTGGCACCGCTGATGCCCACTACATTTTGAGTGAATGTAAAGGAATCAAACACATAATTGCGAAATTGCGTAAGCATCAACTGCCGGAAGAATAACATAGCTGCAATGTACAACAGGCAATATAAAAGGCAATCAATAAGCAGGTGCTATTGCAGAATTAGTTTAACATTAAATACAACCATTTACGCGTTAGTCCAAGGTTACATTTAGCTGTATAATAAAGGCATTAAAGTCTTCAAACAAACCATTTCTAATGGAAACAGCCATTACATTGGCCACACCGGCTTAGCTCATCACAGGAGCATAAGGTGTTTCATTATTCAAATCTGCCATTCAAAGGTTAGTTATGCTTTAAATTGCACACCTTTGCAATGGTTATTGTAAACAAAAACAAACAAATGAATTCCGTAGGTATTGGCACGCGTGTTATCAATTTTTTAGTAGATTTTTTGCTTATTTTTCTGCTTACATATGCAGCTTATAACGGCTGGACTTTTTATGTAACGTATTATGATTTTACATACTTCCCGTTTTATGAATTTCTCGCTGCCGTAACCTTTTTATATTACCTCTTTTTTGAAGGGATCTGGAGGCGTACACCGGGTAAATGGTTATCGCTTACCAAAGTAGTGAGCGCTAATGGCAAAAAGGCAACTTTCGGGCAAATAATAGTCCGCTCTGCCGTAAGGGTTGTGGGCATTATACTAATTGACAGCCTTTTTCTCCCCATTTTGGGAAAAACCCTACACGATTTTGCCAGCAAAACTTATGTAGTTGAAGTATAATATGTATTTTGGCAAAAAATTACACAACTTATGAAACACCGCATTTTTACAGCACTTGCTGCGTTTATATTATTGCATAGCTGTTCCAAAAACGACCATCCAAGCCCACCTTCCCCGCCCATTGTTCCCATTGAATTTACAGTATCACCCGATTCTGTAAAAGTGAACCCGTATGGCTATACCCCGTTATCTGCTTTAGTGAGTTTTACTACAGAAAAAGCAGGCAATACCGTACTTATTGTAAAGGGCAAGCATGGCTCCTTTACCGATATTGTTCACCGCTTTAATGATGCCGGTACTTCGCACTCTATACCCGTAATAGGTATGTATGCCGATTATAATAATACAGTGCTGCTAAGAGTGGTAAACAGCACCGGCGATACGCTTGCAAAAAGCACGGTTATGATTCAAACCGGCAGCCTGCCCGCCGACCTGCCTACTTCCATTACGCCACAAGACTTTGATACCACCGCAGTAGAACCGGGCATAACGCTGGTAAGTAGTCTGAGTACTTTTGGAGTACCTAACCGGCCTACTATACCTTACATGATAGATGATTATGGCGATATACGGTGGGTGCTCGACTACAGCAGTTATCCCGAACTGGCTACCATGTTTTTTGACGATGGTATTGCAAGGCTGCGTAATGGCAACCTTTACTTTGGCGACACAAAAACCAGTAAGATATATGAAGTGGATTTGCTGGGTCAAATAATAAATACCTGGGGCCTGTCCGGCTATATATTTCACCACAATGTGCAGGAGAAACCAGATGGCAACTTCCTCGTTACAGTGAGCAAGCCCGACAGTAAGAATACAGAAGGTCTTTCTACCATAGAAGATTATGTTATAGAAATAAACAGGCAGGGCGGTGACGTTGCTAACGTATGGGATTTGAAAGAATCGCTGGATGAACACAGAACGGTGCAGACTGTAAATAATCCTAACAAAGCAGACTGGATACATATTAACTCTGTAATGTACGATTCCACCGATAATACGATTATTGTGTCTGGCCGTACACAATGTTTAGTAAAGCTGGATTATAGCAATAATGTAAAATGGATAATGGCAGCACATATTGGCTGGGGCAAAAACCGCAGAGGAGAAGACCTTAACCAGTTTTTGCTAACGCCGCTCGATGCTTCGGGCAACCCCATCACCGATACGGCTGTTGTAAAAGGCTGGACCAGAACCGCCGACTTTGAATGGAACTGGTACCAGCACTCCAACATTTTTTTGCCTAACGGCGACATTATGATATTTGATAATGGTACCGCCCGTACACCTTATGCACCCGATGGCTCTACCAGCAACTCTGCTCCTGGCAAATACAGCCGTGCAGTAGAATATAAAATAGATGAAACGAATAAAACAGTACAGCAGATATGGGAATATGGCAAAGACAGAGGTCAGGAATGCTATGCCTCTTTTATCAGCAGCGTTCAGTACTTACCCGAAACAAACCATATCTTGTTTGCACCAGGTCTTAATACGCTGAATCCTGGTGGCCGAGGTGGCAGAATTGTAGAAGTTGACTACAGTACCGGGCAAGTAGTTGCCGAAAGGGTTATCAATACTGCTACTACCACAGCCTTTCACCGCGCAAAAAAAATGAGTGCTTATCCTGATAATCTATAAACTGGATGGTGTGCGCCATGAGCAGGAGATTAAGTGTATATCCTGCTACTTAATTGAAAATGATATTACTTGTTTATCAAACAACAAAGCCGCTGAAAATACCAGCGGCTTTGTTGTTAAGTATTTATATTAATTCTACCCCGTTTTTCGCTTTGATGCTTTGACTTTTTTAGTGGCTGCTTTTGTTGAGGTTTTGTTCGTCGCAGCCTTTTTGACGGAGGCTTTTTTTATAGCTGCCCTTTTTGCCGGCTCATCTGCTGGTGCTTTTTTGGCAGGAGCAGCCTTTGCTATTACTTCTTTTTTTGCTGCCGCCTTGTTTGGCTTTGCACGCTGCTTTGTTTCTTTTTGCGGCGCTGCTTCCTTTTGCTGTTTTACTTCTTTTTGTTGCTTCGCTTCTTTAACAGCTTTTGGCACCCATTCGTAGTCCAACTGCCGCTTATCAAGGTTTGCTGCTACCACTTTTATCCATACTTTATCGCCCATACCAAAGCGGCGCCCACTACGCAGGCCCACTAATGAGTAATCACTCTCTATTAACCTGAAATCATCAAAATCGGTAAGACTATTAATGCTTACCAGCCCTTCGCATTTTTGCTCCACAGTTTCTACAAAAAATCCAAAGGAGGTAACTCCGCTGATAACGCCTTCAAATTCCTCACCCAAAAAGTCGCGCATGTATTCTACCTGCTTGTATTTGTTGGCAGCCCGCTCACATTCCATCGCTGCCCGTTCACGCTCACTGCAATGGCGGCATTTTTCTTCCATTTTCTTATCAATAATGGGTGTGTTTTGCAGGCAACTTTCCAGTACGCGGTGTGCCAGCACATCGGGATAGCGGCGTATGGGCGAAGTAAAATGGCAATAATTTTCAAAGCCCAAACCATAGTGGCCGATATTTGAAGTAGTGTAGGTAGCTTTTGCCATGGTACGAATGCCCAACTGCTCCAGCACATGCTGCTCGGGCTTGCCTTGCACTTCGTCCAGCATGGTGTTGAAGCTTTCCGCAATTTTATCGGGCGTAGAGATGTCGAATTTGTGGCCAAATTTCTTTGCAAATTCTATAAAAGGTTTCAACTTGTCTTCATCCGGCGTATCGTGCACGCGGTAAGGAAAAGGAATGTGTTGTTTATTGATCTTTATTTTAGAAACATTCTCTGCAACCGTTCTGTTTGCCAGCAGCATCAATTCTTCTATCAGTTGGTGTGCTTCTTTACTTTCCTTTATTTCAATACCAACGGGTTTTCCCTTTTCATCCAACTTAAAACGGACTTCCTGCGAAGAAAAGTTGATAGCGCCTTTGGCAAAGCGTTGCATGCGCAATGTTTGTGCTATTTCATTCAGGAGTAATATTTCTTTTTTATACTCCCCTTTACCACCTTCTATTATCTCCTGTACTTCTTCGTAAGTAAAGCGATGATTGGAATGAATGACGGTTTTACCGAGCCAGTATTGCTTTACTTTTCCCTGTTTATTTATCTGGAATACCGACGAGAAAGTTAACTTGTCTTCGTGCGGGCGCAACGAACATAATACATTGGAGATATGCTCGGGCAGCATTGGGTTTACACGGTCGGGCAAGTACACCGATGTAGCGCGTTTATAACCTTCTTCGTCCAGTGCGGTTTGCGGCGTTACATAATGGCTCACGTCGGCTATGTGTACGCCCACCTCGTACCAGCCGCCTTTAAGCGTGCGGATGGAAATAGCATCATCAAAATCTTTAGCATCTACCGGGTCTATGGTAATAGTTAATGTATCGCGAAAGTCGCGCCGTATTTTTATTTCATGCTCTGCAATGGTTTCGGGGAGGCGGGCAGCCTCTTCCAATACATCATCGCCAAAGGCAAGCGGAAAACCGCTTTCGGCAATAAGGTTTTTCATGGCGCTGTCGTTCACATCTTCGGGCTTCAAAATAGCTGTTACTTCCGCTTCGGGCTTGCGCTCGCCTTTCTCCCATTTTGTTAATCGCACGCTTACTTTATCACCATCTTTTGCTTCGTTAATGTTTTCAAAAGCAATGTACATATCGGGCATCGGCCTATCGCTGTCGGGCACCACAAAGGCAAAGCGTTTGCCCATTTGCAGCGTGCCGATGAACTCCGTTTGCTTGCGTTCTACTATCTCGGCTATGCGCCCTTCTTTCTTGTGCGTAATGGGGTTTTCTTTTACCACTTTCACCTGCACGGTATCGCCATTGAGCGCGGTATTAAAGTCGTACGGACGCACCAGTACATCGCCGCTGCCATCGGCTATCACTACATAACCAATGCCCGAGCGCGTTACTTCCAGCGTACCTTTTAGTAAATGACCATCGGGATGATGCTTATGAGATGGATGTTTTTTTTTCTTCTTTTTGTCTCGCATTATTTGTTTGAGTTATTACTTACAAGCCATACAATAATATAGCCTGTTTTATTTGAAGCTTTTAATTTTTTAAAGGTAAGGAAAAGTTGATGCAGAGAATATTGTAAAGAAGGTGTGACAGTATATGGGTTTACACTTTTATTTCTCTGCTTAAAAATTAAAATTAATACACCACTCAACACTGCAAAAGAGCGGACCGTCTATTCATCAGAGAAGACTCATTCTCTTTTATAATAAATCCATGCTTGCTACACCTCAGCCGCCGGAGAATGAGCTACAAAGTCGTGCAACAATTGATTGAACTGCGCACCTTCACCAAATAAAAACTGATGCTTTACAGGCAATACATACAGCGGCAAATCGCGCAATGCTTCACTAAATTTAAGCAGGCGTACCGCATCTTTCTCGGTAGTAAGAATAAATGTATTAATGCCCTGCAACTGCCCATATTTTTTGCGCATTTCTTTTAAATCATCAATGGTAAAAATATGATGGTCGCTGTAAGATAATTCTGTAAAAGAAGCTACCTGTGCAGTAAGATAATCCTTTAAAGGCTGCGGATTGGCAATGCCGCATACCAGCAATACTTCCTGCTGCGCCGTAATGCCAATGGGTTGCTTTGTAATGATATGATAGGGCTGCCCGTATTGGATAGCAGTAAAAAAAAGATGTTGCTGCTCCTGCAATTTTATCTGCTTTACTATCTTGTTTTTTTCATCTGTACCCAATGTAGCAGGGCACTTTGTAACCACAATAATATGCGCCCGTTTATACGAGCGGCGTTCATCGCGCAAATCGCCGGTGGGCAAAAACCAATCGTTATAAAAAAGGTTATTGTAATCGGTAAGTAAAATGTTGAGACCGGCACTGATAGCTCGGTGCTGAAAAGCATCATCCAATATAATTACCTCCGTCCCGGGACGGTCGTGCAGCAGTTGCGGAATAGCAACCAGCCGTTCTTCGCCTACAGCCACTGCCACTTGCGGAAACTTTAAATGGAACTGCATTGGTTCATCCCCGATCTCTAATGCGGTAGTCGTTTCGTTGGCCAGGCCATAGCCCTTGGTTTTACGCTTATAGCCACGGCTTAAAGTTGCTACTTTAAAACGGGATTGCAGCAGTTCTACCAGGTACTCCACCATGGGACTTTTGCCGGTGCCACCAACCGATAAATTGCCTACACAAATAAGTGGAAAGTTGAACGTTGCAGACCGCAGTACTTTTTTATCGTACAGCCAGTTGCGCATGGCAATTACCAACCCGTACAGCAAGGCAAACGGCAGTAGTAAAAGACGGATGGAGCGAGTAAAAATGATATTAAAATTCATAGATATGGTGCGGCGTAATGCAATAATTTAAAGGTATATCAAATGCATGGATGTCGCTGATGGTTTCTACCGGCTCAAAGTAAGAGAAGCCGATTTTTAGTACTTCTTCGCGGCATTGGTTGAGATAACGGTCGTAAAAACCTTTACCATAGCCAGCACGATGTCCCTTTTTATCGCACACCAGCAGCGGAATAAATATCATATCAATTGCTTCGGGCTTTACCACTTCGCCATCTGTTGGCTCTTCAATTTTATAAGCATTTTGTGTAAATTCCGTTTGTTCATTTACAAGCACTGCACGCATGGTGTAGGTAGCAAAATCAATTACCGGATATGCCACCTGCAAGCCCGGAATCTGGTGCTGCAAATAACGCTCGCACAGGTGTACATCGGGCTCTGCCGTATGTGGCATAGGCGCATAAGTAAGCAACACACGTACATCGCTGAATGACAATTGCTGAAACTGGATAAGCAGCAAATCATCCAACTTCATTTTTTCCTTTTCAGTTATAGCTAAACGCTTTTGCCGGTAGTGTTCGCGCAATTCTTTTTTTGTCATAATAAGGCTTTCAACTGGTCTTTAATAAGCATTGCCTGTTCCCGCACCAATGCTTTATTAATTATTGTAGCAGCAGGAATTGCACCGATTTTTTTATAACCGCTCCATTTTTCTATTTCGCTTTCATAATGCAGGTACTGGTCGTTGAAGAGCCAGCCTGCCACATCCAGATTATTTGCTTTGCAAACGGCAGCAGTTAGTAAAGAGTGATTGATGCTGCCCAGGTAATTGCGGCTAACGAGTATGACGCGGGCATCTAATTTTTTAATCAGATCTATTATAAATTCACTTTCGTTTAAAGGTACTAATAATCCGCCGGCGCCTTCTATAATAAGCGGTGAATGATGTGAGTGGTGAGTTGCCAGTTGTGAGTAGGATTGATAAATGGCTGCTATATCAATGGTAATATTTTCTTCTCTTGCAGCAATGTGCGGCGAAGCAGGCAATTGTAGTTTATATACTTCGGGAAAAATAACAGTTTGTGTATTGCTGATTAACTCTTTTACAGTTAATGTATCGGTACCATCATCAAAGCCCGCCTGTACCGGCTTCCAGTAATTGGCCTGCAAAGCTTCGGTAATGATGGCTGCGGCTACGGTTTTGCCAACACCGGTGCCAATGCCGGTAATAAAAATTGGTTTCATATACAAAGAATATACTTTTTAACCATTATTTCAATGGTATATCGCGCTTCATCATGTTATCGCGGTTGGCCATTGCCCATGCAGTGTAGAATATCAGCTTGCCGCGTTTTGCCATGAGGTTGAAATTGATTTTATCCACCGTATCGCTTGGTTGATGGTAGTCGGCATGTACCCCATTGAAATAAAAAATGACTGGTACACCATGCTTGGCAAAGTTGAAATGATCGCTGCGGTAATAAAAACGGTTAGGATCTTTAGGATCGTTAAAGCGACGATCTAATTCCATATTGTTGTATCGCTTGTTAATGCTGTCACTAATAGGCAATAAATCGCTGCTCAGTTTATCTTCACCAATAGTGTACACATAATTGAGTGAATCACCTTTGTAACCAGGGTCAATTCTGCCCACCATATCAATGTTCAAATCTACCGAAGTGCTATCCAATGAAAACAGCGGATGATCGGTATAATAGTCACTTCCCCACAAACCTTTTTCTTCGCCCGATACGGTCATAAATACCATGGTGCGGCGTGGAGGATGCCCGTCCTTTGCGGCTTTGGCAAAAGCAGTGGCAATCTGCAATACACTTGTTGTACCCGAGCCATCATCATCGGCACCATACCAGATGGTATTGCCTTTTTTGCCAAGATGGTCGTAGTGTGCGGTTACAAATACATATTGGTTTTTCTTGTCTGTCCCCGGCAATACGCCAATCACATTAGAGCTATTAAGATTAAGGGTGGTTTTTTGTTCATTGAAAGAAAAGGAAGTTGGATAAATACCGCGGATGACCGTTTTTAAATCTTTGAAGTTGTTTAAAGGCTGTTGCAAAATAGAAGCTGCCATTTGCAAGGAGATATAAATAACCGGAACGCTATTGGCTTTTTTATCCATATACATGGCACCTTTAAGCGAAGCAGCCGCTGGCTCCGGAAAAGCTCTTTTAATAATGAGCAGGCCTTTGATGTTTTTGTTCCTGATGTTGGATGGCTTCATGCGATTGGCACGCATATTTGCATACGTTTTTGCAGCTTCGGTGCTGTCAATATCGGCAGGTGTGCCATCAATTACCATCACCCATTTATTTGTTACATTCAATCCATCAAAATTGTTGTTGGCCGAGTCGCTTAATCCATACGAAGCAAAAACGACGTCCTGCACATGCCAGTTGCCTTCTGCCAAAAAAGCGGGACTTAAAGTAAAGTCCTGGTACATTTCCGCTGCATTATCGTTAATGCTTAAAGATGCTGCAATCAGCGAATCCTGGTACACCGGGTATTGCAGTTGATAACCATTGGGCGTACCCGGCTGCAAGCCGATTTTTTTAAAATAATTTTCTATATAGGCCGCTGCTTTCTTTTGTCCCGACGTTGCGGTTTCGCGTCCTTCCATGCCGGCGCTGGCAATCACGGTTAGCTTTTCTTTTAATGCTGCCGGCGTTATTACGGAGGCATATTTTGCAGCCATATCTTTTTGCTGCGCAAATACAGTGGAAGCTAATAATAAGCTACACGCTACAAACAAATTCTTCATCATACGCTATTAAATAAAAACATCAAAGATAATGGTGGGAGGATAAGGTTGAGCGGCTTGGGTTTAATGAACGGGCTTCTACAGATGATGTAGAAACTTTTATTGACAGTTGCAACGAATTAACGTTCTTCTTTATTCAAAAATTCACTTGCCTGTCATTCATTCATATAGAAGGTTTACAAAGATGACAGTAGTTTTTCAAACACAGATTATTAACTGAATAGGTGAAAGCCTCTATTAAAAATAGAAGTGTATATTTGGTTTTGCTAAAAGATTATAGCAGGTACGGGTGCTTTCGTCAATGGGCAAGTTTATACAGCTTTAAGTAGGTGCAGAATGTTAATTCGTTATTTGCAAATATTAAATGCACAGTAAAGCAAGTTATTCTTCCAAACTTCAAACTCCAGATTCTTACTACTTCGCCCTATTCTCAAAGCTGCATTGATACACCGTTTCGTTGCCTGCTAAGTCCACTGCCCGTATTTCCAGCGTGTGCGCTCCCGGTGGGCAGCGATCGTCAAAATCATACGTATAGCGATTGTTTCTTTGCCTGAACATAATCCAGCGCCCATCAATATAGCCATTGAATGATTGCAGGTCGCCGGTTTCATCTTTGGCTTCAAACACCAGTTGCTGGTCTCTTATAAAAATAGCGCCATCATACACATTGATCGGTCTTACTGTTGGCGAAAGTGTATCCAACTTTAAATAAAACTGTCCAAAATTCATCCACCTTGCTGCTGCCCAATCACCTTGCCAGATACATTGTTGGGCATCTTTTCTTCGACCGCTTTGCATTACCATTATTACTTTCTTTTTCATACTATCGGGCAGCAAAACAGCTGACTTGATGCGCACTGTATAAGCCGTATGCACCGGCTGGCGATAATCACCAATACTGTGCAGTGCAGATACTGCCTCCGGCGGTGCATTAGAAGCATTGTACCGTAGCAGCACCGTATCGTACAACGCATTTTCATCCAACGATATTTGCACTGCTGCATTTTCAAAAGTGGCAGGCTGGTTAGGTGCCAGCTTTTGTACGATATTGTCGCCCATTTTATTTTCGGGAAAATGCACACTGCTGTCGCGCTGTATCCCAAACTGCAACAGCGAGGTATTGCCTGCAACATCCAGCACTTCCACTTCTACCTGGTGAACGCTATCATCATTCAACTGCAAAACGCCATCGCCAGCCGAATTATAAAAAGGAGCATGATTGCCGGGCAACCGGCTCAGGTGCTGCATGTAACCGTGTCCATCGTACCGCATAAAATAATCAATACCGGCATTAATATAGCGGCTGTCGCCATAAATACATTCTTCTATTTTAAACTCGTTATAAAGACTGTCATCCACATATAAATCAGCTTTGTACACACCAAACGAAAACGAATTATCCATTTTATCCTGCATACTCAAGCCAAAACTAAACTTGCCATAAGGCACTTTTATTACTGCATCAGCCGGTGTATAAATCCTCTCGCCAACCTGTACCTTTTTGTGCAATGGAAACATACGCGGATTGTTTTCGTATATACTTTGGTTTCGATCAAAAATACCCAGCCGGTACAGTGCCGGCGGCACATGATCGGGAATGTTGAGATCGAACAAAAGCGGGTTGTAATTATGACCATCCGCCAATCCGCTATCTCTTATTTCAAAGTGCAGGTGCGGACCTTCGCTGCCGCCTGTATTGCCGCTCCAAGCAATAAATTGTCCCTGTTGCACGGGAAATTGACCGGGTGAAAAATCAATATCCTGCTCCCAGCTTTCAGTAGCGTATTGCTGGTTGCGTACAAAATCTTCCAGTTCCATATAGAACTTATTTAAGTGTCCATACACAGTAGTATAGCCGTTGGGATGTGTAATAAAAATGGCATGCCCGTAGCCATAAGGTTCTATGCGTATATGGCTTACATAACCATCTGCAGCAGCTACCACCGGCAGGTTTTCGCGTTGTTGCGTGCGTAAATCGAGCCCCATGTGATAGTGATTGGTACGCAAATCGCCAAAGTTGCCGGCGAGCGAAGGCGCAATATTGAGCGGATAGCGAAAATAATTTTTGGGGTAGGATTCAGGAGGCTTGCTTACAGCCGTGTTACCAGTATAAAAAGGCGATTCGAGAACGTGAAAAGGTGCAATAAAAAGAAAAAAGAAAAAAATAATAAAACGACTCATTACAACTCCTGATATCTGTTAATTTGTTGAATAAATAATTTGACTGTTATGGTTTCAGACTGTTAGTCTTTTCCATCCTTCGTGCCAGCAACTAAAACAATTGCTGTTCCATTCTTGTAAACCCGGAATTGGATTGCATTACAAATATGCTTAAAAGAAATGAGAAGGATAGTGTAGCGCCAGTTACTTTAGGCGGAGTTGCATATATTCGGGAGTTGTATGCGAAGTATAACAACAGCATGGCGGCCAGCGTAAAAATTAAAAAATAGGCTTACACAGTATGGATAATACTTCTAACGACTGTAGCATTGCCTTGACTTCTTCTTCATTTATATAAATGACTATGGCATTCTGGTAATTTCCATTGCAGCCTTTGGATTACTTGCGCCACTATTAACTTTAAAAATACGTGCAGGTACTTTTACACTTACAAAATACTACATTCATGCGTTTATGTTTAAAAGGCATGTATTTGCAAAGTGCGACATTATGGATATTATAGCTGCGGAGATTGAACTTAGTGACAGTTCATCCCAAACATCATATAACTAATTCCTGATCTTACGGAATGAGGATATCCCGCACTTCGCAAAATTTTGAATGTTATGCGCTGCCGTTATAGCTATTTACGAATTACGCTATTCATCACCCTCTACGTCATTCACACTGGCGCGGTCGCCGCCTAACAACCGGTTTTCTTTGTTGTCATTATCATATTCATGTGCTTCCTGTTGTATTAGTTTATCCAGCGTAGTTGCAGGTGCTGTTTCTTCCTGCGGCATATCGCTCGTACCACTCTCCTCTTCACGCCGCTTTTCATTTTCGTTCCAGGTTTCCTGCACATTATTCAGTTCAGTGCCTTTGTGGGGATTGTTTTCCATAGTTTACATTTTAAATACATTAACTCCTTCACTGCTCATATACACAGCCAACAAAAGAACGAGGATAAATATGTTTTTTAATACCTATCTCAAATTTCTCTTTACCCCGCATCTTTCATCTTTGCGCCGCCCTGAGCTTCCTCATCGGCGTGCCGGCTGGGCCTGCCTTTTAGTATCCATTCAAAACCTACTGCAATAATGCCTCCAACAAAAGTGGCAATTACATATATCCAGGTGGTAGAAAAATCACCTCTTACAATATCTGGTCCCAGTGTTCTGGCAGCATTCATCGAAGCGCCGGTTAAGGCGCCTGCCCACAAGCCCGATAAAGCAATGTATCCACCAATAGCAATGGCGCCATTGTTTCCTACATTGCCCGGGCCAGACGCTGTGCCCAGTATTGTATTCACCAATCCGGTGGTCAGCAGCGTTTCCAAAACAAACAACTGCCAATAGCTATCCAGATGATGCGGAACGGTAGCACCCACGTCGCCCACCGGGCCAAACAAGCTCTTTAAAAAAGCAGCCGCCAGCACAGCCCCTGTTATTTGTGCAGCAATATAAAAAGGCACCCTTGCCCAGGGGAAATGCCGCCGGAGGGCAAAAGCAACCGTTACTGCCGGGTTGATGTGCGCACCACTTACTGCGCCCATAAAGTAGATGATCGTCATCACCATAATACCCGGCGCCACTACTTCCATACCTTTAGAAACTTCACCCGTGAGTTTGGAGGCAACCACCGCACCAGCGCCCGCCAATACCAACAAAAAAGTACCCCAACATTCTGCAAATAAAGCCCGCCATTTATTTTTAGATTTCAGAAAGTCGGCCTGCTCATTTTTGTACTCCTTTCCCATACCCTTTTTTTAGCAAACACCAACCCAATCTTGTATAAGCTTTTCCTGCACCAGGCAATTTTTACTGGTTTTTATAATTTATTTGCTGCCTGATTACTGCAAAATATTGCTGTTTGATGAAGTCTTTTACAGTAAATATAACTGTTTCGGGTGTTTGTAATTATAGCATTACCGGAGCATAAGTGTTCGAAACATGAATTTTATGTTTGAAAGTAGAATAATATCCTCGCTGCGGGTTTACGAAGCAGTCTATGCTTAGCTGTAAATCAAAGCTTAATGGCTCATCTTGATTTTTCTACAACTCACAGATTGCTTCACTCCGTTCGCAATGACAAGCTGAAAACTTATAATATCCCAGGTTTCGAACACTTATAGTACCGGAGTTTAACAGGCTTTATGTTTATCTACTCAACAGGATATTGCCCTATAAATAGTAAGCATTAAAACCCAACTGAAGTCAGCCGGATTTTAATGCAAATTTCTTTTGCTGCTAATCTTTATAATTGAGCTATTTAAAAGCAAACACACCTTGTAAATGTGTATGTGTAAACCCATTTACCCGATGAAAGCAGCAGGCTTTGATATTAAATTATAAACAGAAACATAGTATGCCATTTGTTTGAAAATGGTATAAACTGTTGTTGACAACTCCATCTAAAACAGTCTTAAAGCAAGTATTACTTTGATAGGATTTGTTTACCATTACCGGAATAAATCTTTTGGAGTGTAGTATCTGTTAAATACAATCCATACAGTGGCCAATGATAGCCAAAGCGGTCGTATTCATAAAAATGCTCATCAGCCGATTCTAAAATCCTGAATGTAGTTTGATACATATCTTTTGCATAGCCCATGTCGGTACCATATACAATGCGATTGTTGTACTTCTCTAAAAACTGGTGTACATAGCGGGGAATAGGCGCCAGCTCTCCATAGCGGGCAGCTATATCGGCATACAGGTTAGGATATTGATCGAGCAGTCTGCCTAACTGGCTTAAATCGGAACAGGTATTTGCCAGGTGGCAGGCAATAAATGTAGTATTGGGATTGTCTCTTACCGAGTGCTCCAGCGTGGCTATTAGTTCGTCATGATTCAGCATACCCTTTTTTGTCATATCTACATGCCAGGTAGCGGCATTCATCAACCCATCATTAGTGGAATCTGCGGGTAGATACATCCACGCATCCTCGCTAACGTGTATGCTGATGGGCATGTGCAACTCTCCGCATCGCTTCAGCAATGGTTTCATGCGCACATCATCAATATGCATACCCCAGCCGGGCGTAGGTAGGGAATAAAATTCACCTAAACCTTTATCGCCCAGTTCGCCTACGCCACGCGCTCCTTTTTTGTAGCATCTTTCCAGTTCCGCTACCGCCCGCTTACCCCAATCCGGCTTATCCATGCCCGTATAGTCAAAGCCGCACCAAACATCAAAACGGTCTTTATAGCGGGCATATTTATCCACCACCGAATCGAATGTGGCACCGGTTGCATAAGATAAAATAATTGATTTGGCAATACCTGCCTCATCCATTATATGCACCCATTCATCCACTGCTGCATCAGTTTTTGGGTAATCGTGCGAATGGAAATCAATCACCGGATACTTTGCTTTGTCCACCTTTGTTTGTGGCACTTTGTAAATAGAAAGGGGACGATAATCTTTGAGCTTCAGATTATCTACGCTTTGAGCAAAAGCCGTGAATCCCAGGCTCTGTACAGCAAGCAACAGGATGCCCCGTCTTAGTTGCGAAGTAATTTTGTATAAATTCATTATAATGAAAGTATTGTATAAAATATGCCTACTAATGTAAGTAAATGCATGATTATTTAAATGTATTTAAAATAGCCTATTAACATCCAAATGGCGAGATCCTCTCTGGCAGCGCATTATCGGGGTGTATTACATCCCCCTTTAAAATAGAAAAATAATTTAATTAATAACCTACTAACTCCCAGTTGCCGGGGTAGCAAACAGTTAAAAGGAAGCCAAAAACAGGAATTTTAAAAAATATTTTCATTAAATGTTTAAACGTTTAAACTTCCTTCCTATATTTGCAGTGTCAAACAAGAAGATATACCTCAGTATATATAAATTTTCATATGGCAAGCAATCGTTAGAGGCCGTCCCTATTCTTAGGGAGGGCTTTTTTCTTTTAGTGCATTAAGCCATTCCATACCAATATTTATCAGCAAAAACAAGCGCTGATATTTTATATCATTTTCAATTAAGTCATAGTATGCTTTCTGTTCACTGCTCGCGGCTTGCAGCTTATATCATTGCTGTGGCAAGCTATCTATCTTGCTATACATGGCTCTAAAGCAATCCCACGGCGTGCTGTCTCCGCCTTTATTGTCTTTTTTATTGCCGTAAAAACCATCTAAAAAAGACCGGGCATCGCTCCACACGGTTTGCATCATGCCGGCAAAGTGTGGTTGCATTTCTTTAGAAGATTGTTGCCTGAAGTTGACCATATCATCTGTTTGAATAATTGCCAGTGCGGGCTTGCGCCAGGGACACGTCACCACATCCAATCCTTTCATAGCAAAATACACCGGCGTTTTATCGGCGCGCTCATAATGCCAATCGCAAATCACCACATCTTTTGGTATCATATCAATGGCGCGGTACGTATTGTTGTAGCTGGCTTCCCATTCGCCCAGTCCGGTAGTTTTACCATCTATTAGCCTGTCGCCCCAAATCCACAGCCTGCGGTTTTTTTGTGCAAGATGGTCGCGGATCAATCTTACTTCATTAGCAAATAACTCCGCTTTATCTCTGCCACTACAACGCGGACATTTATCTTCACCCAGATAAAATACTTCATCCATGCCTGCATGAAAAGCGTTTGTTTTAAAAGCATCGCATAATTCATCCACCACCTCAAACACTACTTTGTGCACGTCAGGATGCAGCGGACAATAGCTTTTACAATACAACTTATCGGCATTGGGCCACTCGTATCTGGCAGGCATTTGTACCCACGGTGTTTCATCAAACTGCGGATATACAGTCAGCAGTTTATCGGTTTTATTTGCCCAGCTTTGATGTCCCAACAGGTTAATCTGCGGTATTAGCTGAATGCCATTCTCGTTACACACTTTTACCATCTTTTCTACATCGGCTTTACTCAGTGCAACACTATCCCGCAGCTCGGGGTGCGATTGATATTGGTAATTATAATCTACCCGCAGTATAAGCGTATTTACCTTTCGTGAAGCCAATTCTTCTTTTATAAACTTCACAAAAGCATCCACATCCTGCGGCTTCGGTGCGCCTATACAAAAACCACGGACAGGTAATAAACTATCCAGATTTTCTTGCGCATACAACAGCGGCAAACAAAAGAAGCAAGCAATAGCCAGTAGTATTCTCATAAGGTATGTTTTGGTAAATATAAAACACTACCGTTATGCATATTGCTGCAAATTGAATAAATGTTTGCTGATAATAAACCCACACATCAATACCTGCAAACCGCAATAACATTACCTGTTGTTTATAAAAAACTAACTATAGCACTCACATTAAATGATGTTGCTTATTTTACAATCCATTTCATCCAAAATAAAACACCATGCGCTGCCGTAATTTTTTTATTGTTATTATTTGCTTTTGTTGTATCAATGAAAGCTTTGCACAGGACAGTTTAAAGCTGTGGTACAACAAGCCCGCAACACAATGGACCGAAGCATTGCCTGTTGGTAATGGCAGACTGGGAGCAATGATATTTGGTAATGTAACAAATGAATTGATACAACTGAATGAAAGCTCTTTATGGAGTGGCGGCCCATACAACGACACGCCCAATGTACATGCAGCGCCCTATCTGCCGCAGGTACGTGAGGCATTACTGAAAGAAGAAAACTATGTAAAAGCAGCCGACCTGCTCCGGCATATACAAGGTGCCTATACACAATCGTATTTGCCAATGGCAGATTTGCACCTGCAACAATTTTATGCAGACAGCAACGTGGCAAGCAGTAATTATTTGCGCGAGTTAAACATCAGTGATGCAATTAGTACTACCACTTACAACATGAATGGTGTGCAATACACCAGAACGGTATTTGCCTCGGCACCGGCTGATGTGATGGTAATGAAACTGACTGCCAGCAAAAAAGGTGCATTGAACCTGTTGCTTCAACTTTCCAGCCAACTACATTATACTATTACAACGGATAATAACGACTATATTTTGCAGGGCAAAGCGCCCGCCAATGCCGATCCTAATTATGCCAGTGTACACAATCCGCCGGTAAGCTATACCGATACCAGTGACTGTGCGGGAATGCGTTTTCAGGTAAGATTGAAAGCCATCTGCAATGGTGGCACCTGCAATACAGATACGGCAGGCCTTCACATACAAAATGCTGATGAGGTCATATTACTCCTTTCGTCAGCTACGTCCTTCAACGGCTTTGATAAATGCCCCGATAAAGAAGGTAAAGACGAAAATAAACTGGCGAAAGATTACTTGCAAAAGGCAGCAGGCATTGCTTATGCAACATTATTAGAACAGCATGAAGATTATTATCATCAGTATTTCAACCGCGTTTCGTTGCAATTAAAAGATACAGTTGGAAAGAACCATCTGCTTCCGACAGATGAACGGCTGGAGGCATATTCAGCGGGTGCTAACGATCCCGGATTAGAACAGTTGTACTTTCAGTTTGGGCGTTATTTATTGATTGCAGCATCGCGCAAAGGCGGTATTGCTACCAACCTGCAGGGTATATGGAATAAAGAATTACGCGCGCCCTGGAGTTCCAACTATACCATCAATATTAACACCGAAATGAACTATTGGCCGGCTGAAGTAACCAACCTTTCGGAATTGCACGAGCCGGTGTATGCACTTACGCAACACCTTGCCGTAAAAGGAAAAAACGTTGCTAAAACATACTACAACCTGCCGGGTTTTGTAGCGCATCACAACACCGACATTTGGGCGCTGGCCAACCCGGTAGGGCATTATGGACAGGGCGACCCGGTATGGGCAAACTGGACGATGGGCGGCAACTGGATGTGCCGCGACTTGTGGGAGCGTTATTTGTTTACCAACGATAAGCAATTCTTAAAAGATACTGCTTACCCGCTAATGAAAGAAGCCGCACAGTTTAGCCTTGCATGGCTGGTTCCCTGGCACAATTACTTAGTAACTGCGCCGGCAATGAGCCCGGAAAATTTATTTTACGATAGTGCGGGTAATAAATGCTCAGTATCAATTGCCACCACGATGGATATGAGCATCATCCGCGATTTGTTTGCCAACTGTATTGCAGCAGCAAAAGTGCTGAATGTGGATGCCGCATTTGTAAATGAACTGGCAGTAAAGAAAGAAAAATTATACCCTTTTCAGATTGGTAAAAAAGGCAACCTGCAGGAGTGGTATAAAGATTTCGAGGATGTGGAGCCACACCACCGGCATGTGTCGCACTTGTATGCACTGCATCCCGCAACACAAATCTCGCCTTTAACCACGCCTGAGTTGGCAAATGCTGCAAAGCGCACCTTAGAATTAAGAGGCGATGAAGGCACCGGCTGGAGCCTTGCATGGAAGGTGAACTTCTGGGCAAGATTGCTGGATGGTAATCATGCTTATACCTTATTCAGGAATTTGCTGCGCCTGACGAGGGAGAATGCAACGAATTATGGTGCGCATGGCGGCGCTTACCCTAATTTATTTGATGCACACCCACCCTTCCAGATTGATGGCAACTTTGGTGGTATCGCAGGCATGACGGAGATGCTGTTGCAAAGTCATTTGGGCGAGCTGCACCTGCTGCCTGCACTGCCCGATGCCTGGCAGGAAGGAAGCGTAAGTGGATTGAGAGCACGAGGGAATTACACGGTAAACATCAACTGGAAAGCACATCGCCTCGCCAATGCGGTGATTGAGGCTGGCAATAGTGCAACTTGTATTGTAAGAGCATCTACACCATTTACTATACAAGGTATTAGTGCCAAGCCAACAAAGGATAATAAAGGTTATTATATTTTAAAGTTTAATACCATAGCTGGAAAAAAATATGATCTGCAAGGTTTATAAACTGAATATTTTTGTATAGTAGCAGTTTATGCGTCTTTCGGCATTGCATATAGCTGTTTAAGATAGCTTATTACATTATTAGCTTCTTCATTGTTATAAGGTAAGTTTAGATTACCTGCAATTTCATTTGCCAGCTCATTAAATAAAGCTGCCATTAAGAGCAAAGCATTCCATATATAATCTATGCTATTATTGGAATAAGTAGCAAGTATTTGATTATAAAGTCCGGGCGAAAGATAGCGTTGTGCATTTCGCCCGCATTTACCAAAAGATACGGTAAAGCCGGTTTTTATACCGATATGCCATTCTATTACTTGTAAGAACATGCTCCTGACCGGGCCTTCCAGCATTGCTGTAGCATATATTATTTCTTTGCGCCACAAGCCCTTTGCCACATAGGTACTCACCCACCAGAATTCATTACAACAGTCTTTAAATTCTTTTGCTGTTGGTGGCTTAATAAGGTAACTTTTTTCATTTGGCGCCAGAAGGTTTTTAATTACATCATCTTTATCCAACAATACTTTCAATAAGCTTTCCTGTAGTAAAATATTCAGTTTATCCAATGGAACCAGTGTTAAATCAATCCGGTTACCATCAGTAAAAAGCATTAAATAATGGAAGGCGTGACTGTCTCTTTCACCAATCGTCATCTCGTCGGGCAATTGCATGATGAGCTTTTCGCCAAACACATTTATCCAGTTATGGTCTTGTGTGAATGTGTTTATCTTAGTAACAATATAGATAACATCAAAGTCCTGCAGTTTGTCTTTAATTACATTGGGATTGACTCTCGAGCCGGTGAGTAAAACCGTCCTGATTCTTTCATCGTTTTCAGCAACGTTCAGAATAAGGGATAGTATGTCTTCTTCGCTTCTCATTAGGGGAAGATTGCTTTTAAATGTAATAATAAATACAATTTATTTAGCGCCCAACACACAAGTAACAGGCTTAATTATCTGCCGGCATTGAATAATTTTTATTATTTAACTCAGCTCATTTTACCATTTATCCGGTTTATTAACCAATAATAAAGAACACCACTTTTTGCAGCAACAGGCAGGCAACATATCTTTTGCACGCAGCATCCTATAATACAGAAACCCATTTTAAAAAACCCAAAAAACAACAAGACATGAAAAAGTTATTTATTATCGCAGCTTGCATAGCTACTACGCTCTGCTCATTTGCAAACCCTGCAACCGGCAAAAAAAAGATGCAACAGACAATGGCTCCTACTCTTAATGCCACTGTAGTTACAACCGGTACAAAAGTAATTGTTACAGCCATCAGCGAATTACCCGATGCTATAGACGTAACGATGCAGGATGAACAAGGAAATGAAGTGTATGAAGGCAAACTGGTGAAAGGTGAATACGCACAAAGCGCGGTATTTAATCTTGAACAATTAGGTGAAGGCACTTACAGTATTGTACTTCAAACCGGTAATGACAAGTTTGAAAAAAAAATAGCTATTAATACCACCAAGCAGTTAACGGTAGAGTAAAATGCGCATTCACTTTAGCATTACACGGCCCATCAATGTTGCCGAGTAATGCTATTGTATTTAATATAATTGATGCTGTTTGATTAACACAATAATTATATATTAATTAAGCTTTTACTCATGCACCGCTGCACTCATGATGCTTAAGGCAATACTATCGGTAGTACGCGGCAGGCGATAGCGCAATTTAAAATTCCTGCTCGTATTAGGTTTTATAATTGCATCCAGCACATCTTCGTGCTCTTCAACCATTTTATTAAGCTTATCATAGCAAAGCATTTTTAACCGCACATCCTTGTAGCTGCTAACAGTAGCAGTGTTGGTGATAGTACCACTCACCACCGTTTGCCCAATCCAGTTTTTATGGTACTCACTTTTTACATGCAAAAAAGCCAGTGGGTTTGTTTTTTCTTTATCAGCAAGACTTTGCTTTTGTGATTCATAAGCTTTAGTGTCAATAGTTGATGGATCGCTTTTGCAGGATGCAATAAAACAAATGATACTTGCAAAAAAAATCAATTTATACATAACAGGTTGTTGTTTTGAATTGAAAAATTATTCAAAGCAAACAATGTATAAACGAAGAAGAATGCAAAAAATTACTAAAAGTTTATACTTCAATTCTTTTATGGTACGTTTTAAGAAGCTATAAGCATTTATTGTGAATAAAATGAAGCGATGGCGAGTTTATAATACTTTAAAAGCAGTTATTTATTTCAATATTGCAGGCTACTTTTTTTAAACGACCTTTTACTCATTAACAATCACGCTACGCCTCCAATCCTATCCACACCGCACCGCCAATGCTGCTGCGCAAAGCGCCGGTAACAGATGCAAGCACTGTGTTTTCTTCGCGCCAGCGAAGTACGCCCAGCAGTGCCATGATTAAAGCTTCTTTATAATTAATTACTTCAGCCGGGGGCAACACTACTTCTATATTATATTTCTCAACGGCAGCTTGTATTCTTTCTACTAAAAAAGTATTAAAACCACCGCCACCGGTAATCAACAGTTGCAATGTTGTAGTTGATGGCATTTGCCCAATATGCCATATACTGTTGCTCACCTGCATAGCAATATGCTCGGTATAAGTACGTAAAGCATCGCTGGCAGATAAAGAAAAAGATTGAACGAGCGGATACATTTTTGCATAGCCAAAACCGTTATCTAACGATTTGGGAGGTTGCAAAGTATAATACGGCTGCGCATTTAATTGCTGTAATAAAGCTTCGTTTACAGTGCCGGTGGCAGCAAGGTTGCCGCCTGTATCATACTCCATTCCTGTAGCGGCGGCGAGTTTGTTTAAGATAGCGTTGGCCGGACAAATATCAAAAGCAATATACCGATCGTTTTCGCGGTAAGACAAATTAGCAATGCCGCCAATATTCAGCAATAAATTATACTCTTCAAAAAGGAGCTTTTCGCCCATCGGCACAATGGGTGCACCTTGCCCGCCCAGCGCCACATCCATTGTACGCAAATCGCCGATGACATTGATGCCCGTAGTGGCAGCAACTGTTGCGCCATCGCCCAACTGTGCGGTAAAGCCTTTATCCGGCGCATGAAAAACGGTGTGCCCGTGCGAGCCTATCAATTGCACCTGGTGATGCAGGTTGTATTTATCTATAAATGCATTTACTGCCTCTCCCAAATGCTTTCCATACGCTGCATGGAGCTGCAGATAATCGTAAGCTGTAAGTTGTGTAGCGCTGGCTAAAGCCTTCTTCCAATGTGCATTGTATGGCATTGTTTCGGCAGCTTGTATTTCGTAGCTCCACTTGCCACGCTGCTCCGATAATTCAGCAAAAACAATATCCAAACCATCCAGAGAAGAACCACTCATTAAGCCGATTGCTTTGTAAACCATATTGTTTTTATTTATAAGAAATACTGCTATTTTTCTCACCGCGGGCAACAGAAGTTTACGCAGCGTTCCGCAGCATATTTTAAATTATTGTTTGATAAGTTTAAGATGAAATAAAAGAAAAAACACCTGTATTCATCCGTGTAATCCCTGAGCAATAATTCGCCGCGGTGAAAATACCCAAAGAGAAATATATTGTACCGCAATTTTTTGTTTGCCTTACTTTGCCCCATGAAATCGGCCTTATTCAAACTGCACATCGCTATTTTTTTGTGGGGGTTTACGGGTGTGCTGGGTAGCCTTATTTCTTTGAACGAAGGCTTGCTGGTGTGGTGGCGTTTGCTTATTACTATTACTACTTTATGGCTGCTAAGTTTTCGAAACAAAGAAATCAGAAAATTAAGTGGCAAGGATTTTATAAAAATAGCTTCAATAGGTTGCCTTGTTGGTTTGCACTGGCTTTGTTTTTATGGCAGCATCAAATATTCCAATGTGTCTATTGCACTTACTTGCCTGGCTACTACGGCCTTGCTTTCTGCATTTATAGAACCTATATTTTTCAAAAGACGTATCAGCTTGTTTGAGATAAGTTTAGGCTTGCTGGCACTCATGGGTATTGCGCTCATTTATTTCTCCAATCTGGATTTTTCCACCGGCATTTACATAGGACTGCTGGCTGCACTGTTTATAGTGTTTGCATCGGTGCTGAACAAAAAATATGTAACCGGCTATCGCCCGCAAACGGTTACATTGTATCAGATAACCGGTGCATTTATTTGCATCTCTGCATTAATGCCGTTATATAACCATTTGTTTCCGGCACGCTCTCTTTTTCCTACTAAAGAAGATTGGCTTTGGCTGCTGATATTAAGCTGGCTTTGCACTGTAGTAACATACGATTTATATATCAGCGCATTGAAAAAAGTAAGTGCTTTTACTGTAAATCTTACTACCACGCTCGAGCCGGTATATGGCATCCTGCTCGCCTTTGCAATCAACCACGAAAACAAATATTTCAACTATAGCTTTTACATAGGTTTTTTACTTATCATAACAGCAGTTGTTATACAAATGCTACGCAGTATGCGCAAGAAAGGAAATGATATAGTAATAGAGGATGCTGCTGTTGCGTAAACCAAAAGGCTTCTTCTTTGCAGAAGAAGCCACTCACATATCAATAATCTGGGTAGGACTGTATTAACTTAGCCTGCTGTCGCGTAATGCTTTTACCATGTTGTGCGATTGTTGCAATTCCTGTTTTTGCCGTTGTACTACCTGCATCAGATCGGTAGGCATACCACTGGTGTCTTCCAGTGCCTCCCTGTACGTTTTAAGAATCGTATCTTCACCGGTTTCGGCAGCTGCCAATACCGAATGACGATCTTTGCCGGTAAATGCCGATTTTATATCAATCCAGGTGCGGTGCACTTTACTGGCTGCTGACGTTTCATCAGTTGGAATGTGCACATCGCTGCCACCAAATCTTTCCAGTTCGTTTTTAAAATTAAGGCTTTGCTCGCCCATACGTCTGAACATGTCTTTCAGGTCGGAATCCTGAACGTCTTCTATTGCTTTTTGACAACCATTATAGCGGTCAACATTGATCTGTACCAGATCCTTCAGTACAGATGAGATTTCTGTAGTCGTTGCCATAAAAATTTTATTAATTAGGTTAATAATGCTTTAGTGTAAAGCAAAACCGTGCCATTGCTCTATAAACCTGTTTTAGAATACCGTCTCTGTTAATTGCATCGTTCAGTTGCAGATGCAATTAACAGAATGTTTAAAAAGCGGATTAGCTTATGAGCAAATAATTCTACAAATCAATTCCTTATGTGCAATTGGGATTAAATGACGGAGAATTTCGGGCGATAATGCAGATGAGTAGGATTATGCTAAAAGGCTCCAACCTTACTATATTCGGAACATTTTTAATATAGCATCAGGCTTCGTGTTTAAGCATCTCTGCAGTTGAAAAGAATTATCGTATTCCCAGGTCAGATACATCATTAATTGAAATAATTACTATCCATTCGTTAGCCGCTGAGGAAGTCCAATCGGTATTGCCTTGTATAATACCTGTTTTACGGCGTACTGTTTTATCAGTAGCAGCTTTACTATTACCGGCAATCGTCCAGCTTGTGCCGGGATCGGTGCCTACATCACCAAATACATCTATTACAACGCCATTTTTCTCAAGTGTAATAGCATCGTTGCCATTAAAGTTGCAAACCGAAGTGGGATAAGCCACCACACCAGCCGGCAATGTAAGCGATGCTGCGGTTGTGCTAAAAACCAGCAATGCGCCGGGCGCTAAAGAAGCGGTGCCCGAAACAGAATCCAGCCTGCCACTGTTATCGGCACCATGCGCTGCATCATGCCCGTTTGTGTACAGCTTAATATGATATTTTGAAAGATCTGCGGCTGCAGCACCGGCGTTATAAATCTCCAGGTATTTATTATTGGAAGATCCTTCCACATATTCAGATATAAGAAGGTCTGAACCGCCTGTGGGCGACACTACCATTGCGCCAGCAACATCGCTTATATTGCGGATTTGGAACTGTGGTGTGGCGTTGTAAAAGCTGCCATAACCTGTCCAATCGTTAGCACTGCCCGGCAAATTACTGCCCGCAAATGCAGCCGATGGACTGGTGTATAAAGTAATGTTGCCCGAAGCATCAGTAAGCATTTGACTACCGCTGTAAGTGGTGCTGCCACTAGCTGTTGCACCTTTTATTTTTACTAATGTAAATTCTACGTTAGAAAGACTATCTTTTAATTGTTGTATAGTCGTTTCTTTAGGAAAAACAGGAATGCCAGTTGCAACAGCAGTCGGTTTTGCTGTGCCGTAAGGTGTTTTTATTTCCAGCGAACCACGATAATTTATTAACGAATCGTTATTTACATCCAGCACAATAGAATCGCCGATGTTGTAAGTAACCGTACCACCAAAATAAACGGAAATCCCACGGTCACCATCCTGCAATACCACCGAACCATTGGATACATTTTTGTTATCCGCATCAGAAATAACCACGCCGCCAATCTTATAAGCACCCAGTTTTATATCACTGCCGTTGTACATTGCACGTAGCTCTTTTATACTTATCAGCGCACCATTAGCAGGCGGCACATTACCACCGCAACGCGTGCCGGCAAACTGCATATCGGCTGTATCTCGAATCATTATCTGTGGTGTAATACGGCTGTTGTACGCACTTTTGTAATATACATATACTGCCGTTAGCGAGCCATTGCCATTAGGCACATTAATACCTGCAAAAGCAGCATAACCGCTGCTGCGCACTACCATTGTATCGCCTGCACAATTTTTTACAGTAATACTTGCATCGGTTTTATTTACTGCATTAGCATACGTTTTAGCGGTATCAGTTGTTTTCACTTCAAAGTTGTTCAGCCTTATCAGCGTATAAGCATATTTATCATTATCGCTTTTTAAATCCTGTACTGTTACATCAGCAGGTATAATGGGTATATGCAATTCTCCTTTTATCAAATATTTATCCTTCAGGCGGCTGGGTATGCCGGTAAGCCTGCCACCGGCATCGGGCGAAGTTCCAAGGTATATCAATCCGCCATCGTCATTTATATACAAACCGTTCAATTGCACATATACTTTGCGGCCAATGGGAAAGGAAGTGTATAAATTATTATCATCAATACTTACTGCAATGCCGGCGGTAGAATCCTGTATAATAATTTGTTTGTAAAAGTTACCTGAAGAGTCGTTGGCAATCACCACACCTGCAATAATTGCATCCGTTTCTATAGAGTCTGCATGACCGCTTGTATGCACCGCTTTTAATGCAGCAATTGTAGTATTGGCAGTTATATTAGGTGGAATATAAATGGGCGGTGTATCAAATTTTTTGTTGCAGGAGATAACTACATTAAAGGTTATAACAATCAAAAGAATAGCAGCATTTAGTAGCAACGTTTTTTTCGTTTTCATGCATTGTTGTTTTATAAGAATGGTTTAGGTAGATGAAATAGTATTATTAAAACCGTACCTGCAGACTGATGAAGTAATTCAACCCATAAGCATAATAATACTTTGGTGGAAACCTGCTTAAGTTTTGCTCGGAAGAGGCTGAAAAATCGTAGCGCAACTGCTCGTAACCACCAGTGATAATATCTGTATTATTCAGCAAATTATTTACACCGGCATTAATCACGACATACAGTGCCCGTTTATCAATGTAAGTATGCTTAACGCGCCATGAATAACCACCATAAAAGTCGAGTGTATATTGATTATCGAGGCGTGTCTGGTCGAGTATTGTATGCGCCTTTTCGCTGCCAACATCGGTTACGCCATCAGTAGCAACATACGTGCGGCGCAACGGGTTAAAATCGAGCCACATTTGGCTGAAATAATTACCCGTAAGACTTACAAACCAAAACTTAGGTGAACGGTACGTAATGCCCCCGCTGTAAGCCTCTTGTGGTGTGCCGGCAATGCGATAATTTTTGCTGTAAATCTCATCTTCCGATACAATATCAGCGGTATTATCTACTGTTACTGTTGCTTTCTGGCGACTATTGTAATAATACCTCCCAATTGCAGCAGCCGCATTAGCAGTAACATTGCGTGCTACTTTAGCTTCTATACCAAACTCACCACCAAAATACAAGCGATCTATATGGCTCAATGCATAGTTGACAAAATCCTGGTATTGATCGTGGTAAAAAGTAAGCACATTGAAACCGTTTTTCATGCTGGTGTAATAGCCTGAAATACGCACTTTAACATTGGGTGCATTTAGTACATAACCGCCTTCTATTGTTTTAATGGCTTCGCTTTGTAAACTATCCTGCACAAAATCGCGTGTGCGTGGCGATACATATATGTTATCGTAGTAAGGCGCCCGTGTTAACAGCGCACCATTTATATACAAATAATTGCGCCCGTTTATTTTATAAGTTACACCACCTTTTGCTGCATAGTTATCAAAAATGTGTACTTCCGATTTACCATAAGAATTGTTGGGAAATAAACCATTACGTACGTTACCTACACGCCAAAACTTTGTTTGCGACACCTCGCCCGCAACAAAAAAATCTATCTTCCTAAACTTAAAAACCAGTTGTGCCCATTCCTGCGGTTTATTGATATTAATGTTGTAATTGTAACCATATTGATCCCCCTTATACACAATGCGGTTTGGATGGTTTAAATCGTTTTGATAAGCATTTACATTATTAGGAAAATTACGCTGTGCAAACTGGTTTAAATCTATCCAAAATTGTCCGCCAAGCAAATCGGCAATACGCTGGAAATAATTATTTCTCGCCAACTGATAGCTAATGCCGCCAGTTATATCTATGTGTTCGCTCAGCTTTGCATTAATTGTTGTACTTGCTGTAAAGCGCTGTACATTGGTAACTCTTTCGCCCAAAATATAAAAAGAACGGTTATCCGTGATAACATTGCCTGCAATACCATTTGCATTATCAACTGTGGTGGTATTATCGCGATTAACGTTGTATAAGTTGTTCCAGTTGATTTGTCTTGCCGATTCATTAGTGCTTAATACATCTGTAAGCTGTTGCGCCAATGCGGAATTATCTGCTGCATAAAAACTGGGCAAATAACGGTAATAGTTCGGTCGCGGATCGGGCGCATTATACCAATCTATTCCCGATATAGAACGCTCACCAAAAGAATACGAAGCAGCAGTAAGCAAAGCCGTTTTGTTGGAAATGCGATACTCATGTGTAAGAAGGAGTACCGGCTGGTTCGTTTTTGCAACATTAGCATTACGCTTTTTGCCATTTTGATATCCCCACGATGGGTTATAATAATGCGAACCGGCAAGTGTCATCATCTCTTGTGTGGCAGATGTTTGCCGCCCGTTTTCGGTTGGTGCTGCAAAGGCTGCAAAAGATAGTAATTGCTTTTGTCCCAGCTTTTTATCAACCGCTGCAAACCAACTCCAACCATTGTAATACGTGCCGGGAATATATCCTTCATCCGCATATCTGCGACTACCCGAAAAAGAAAAAGCCCAGCCCCTTTTGTTCAAGCCGGTGTTGTGCGTAAGTATAATGCGATGTGTGTAGTTACGATTGGATAAAGCATAGCCAATGCTCGTTTGCTTACGTTGTTTGCTGGCGCGGATGTCGAAGTTGGTATTGGTGCCCACATCACCAAAAGCAAAGGTGGTGTAGCGGTTTCCAAAGTTTACCTCGCGGTTACGGAACACATCATTCAAGCCGCCCCACAAACCCCACGGTGTATAACCATCATCCAGGTTATCCATTGGCAAGCCATTGATGTAAACAGCAGCAAAAGTGCCATCGTAGCCCCTTATACGAAAACGTGCCGGGCTAAAATTGAAAGCAGCCGCATTATAAAACGGATCGCGGCCAGCCGTGAGTTGTGAAGAAATATTTTGTGCAGCCGCATCGCTCAAATCTTCATCGCTGAGCGATATAGTTGGGATATTATCCAGTACATTATCCTTCAGTTCTTCGGCTATAATAGTGTCTGGCCGTTCAGTGAAATCAGCGGTATCAGGGTTAAAATATTTTTGTGCCTGCATCACCTTACACAATACAATACAAGAAAACAGGAGTAGCAATTTTCTCACGTAGAAAATTCGTTTTGGTTTTACTGTGCAAAGTAGAAAAAAGCTATTACAAATATATATGGTGGTAAATTATAATATTTTTTTAAGCGCTTAACCCTGTATTACCAATGTAAGTTTGCCACCACCTTTAAACAAACATGATAAAGCTCTTTTTACTACACTTTTTCGTTCTTTCTTCATCATTGCTGTTTGCCCAAAAGCAGACGTATAAAACGGCTATTGTTGCCTTTTATAATCTGGAGAATTTTTATGACACGATAGACAATAAACTGGTAAATGATGATGACTTTTTACCTACCGGCGCTAAAAACTATACCGGCAAAATTTACCTCGATAAAGTACAACATCTCGCCACTGTATTGTCGCAAATAGGAACGGATATAAATCCCGATGGGCCGGCTATCATTGGCGTTGCCGAAATAGAAAATGACACGGTGTTGAACGATTTGGTGCATCATCCGCTGCTCACCAATCGTAATTACAAAATTGTACATTACGACTCCAGAGATGCCAGAGGCGTGGATGTAGGCTTTTTATATAATCCAAAATACTTCAGGGTTTTAGCAAGTACCAAACTGTTTGTGCAGTTGCCCGAAGGTGCAAAGTCTGCTTATTTTACCAGAGATATTTTGTGGGTAAAAGGTATATTGGATGGTGATACCGTGCATGTGTTTGTCAATCACTGGCCAAGCCGGCTTGGCGGTGAAGAAAGGAGTATGCCGGGGCGTCTATCGGCTGCGCAAACAGATAAAAACATGCTGGATTCCATTCAGAAGTATGATGCACATGCCAAAACAATTATCATGGGCGATTTGAATGATGATCCGATAAGTCCAAGCGTAACCAAAGTATTGAAAGCTAAGGGAAATATAGCAGATGTGCAGCCCGGCGGCTTATTCAATCCGTGGGTGAATATGTATAAAAAAGGCATTGGTACATTGGCTTATCAGGATGCTTGGGGGTTGTTTGACCAAATTATGATTTCCTATACATGGCTGGATAAAACACAGCAAGGCTATTTTTATTATCAGCCACATATTTTCAACAAAGAATTTTTAGTGGAGAATATCGGCAAATACAAAGGCTACCCTATGCGCACGTGGGATGGCAACACGTATCGTGGCGGTTACAGCGATCATTTTCCTACTTACCTGGTGATGCTGAAAAAAGTAAATTGAGGAAGATTTGAACCACAAAGGCACAAGGGACACCAAGCTTCAAAGAATATTAATAAAGACATATTTCGCGTGACCTCATCTATTTTAAGCTTAGGTGGTCCTGTTCTTTAACAGCCTCTAAAAACATGCAAATAAAATAATGCAGTCCGGTATCGGAGTGCTTATGCTTACACAACTCCTAAGCATTCTTTAACAACGCTGCCACTCGTTTCAACGTATATTCATATAAACATTATTGTATGAAAGTTTCGCTTATTGGCTGTATAGTGTTTTGCGTAATGACTATCATTGCCTGCGGCCAGAAAAACTATAAAATACCTGTTAGCAAACATTCTGCTACGCAGGAACTTGGCAAGTACAAGCAGGCTACCTTTGCGGCGGGTTGCTTTTGGCACGAAGAAGCACTGTTTGAAAGCGTTAAGGGTGTAAAGGAAGCAGTCTCGGGCTATGCAGGCGGCACCACCAAAAATCCAACTTACGAAACAGTAGAAACCGGGACTACCGGCCATGCCGAAACCGTAAATGTATATTACGATCCCGCGGAAGTAAGCTATGCCACTTTGCTGCAAGTATATTTTACAGGACAAAATCCCACGCAGGTAAACGGCCAGGGATCCGATATAGGCACACAATACCGATCTATTGTTTTTTATAGAAATAATGATGAAAAACAGCAAATAGAAAATTATATCAAAAACATGCAGCCCCGCTATAAAGCGCCGATTGCGGCGGCAGTAAAGCCGTTTACTACCTTTTGGACTGCCGAAAATTATCATCAGAATTATATAGAAAATAATCCCAACAGTGGCTATGTGCAGCAGGTGAGTATTCCCGAAATACAAGAGCTGCAGAAAGAGTTGCCGCAAGTCATCAAGCCAGATCACTTTTACTAAAATTTTCCCTTTGCTACATGATTATGAAGAGTTGTGATTAATAGTAAAAAAATAAAGGCTGCTCCGCATCACGGAGCAGCCTTTATATTATTTATACCAATTTAAATTAATAGCACATTATAGGCTCTGCCTGCAAGCTCAACGCTTGCAGCTTAATAGGCTTATACTTATTTAAATTTGGTTATAAAACACATCAGGCTCCTTAGTACGGCTTTGCCTCATGCGCTACTGTTTCAGCTTCTATCACCGCATCTTGTGTGTGCCCGCTGCCTATCGGACCGGTTTGCAAATTGTTATCTGCATTCTTCAATCCGTCAGCTACACGGCGGCCATACTCGGCATCACATTGTGTAAACATTTCAACCATCTTATCCTGAATATGCTTTTTACACGGTTTCAGAGTAGTAACTAAGTTCTTAATCAAATCTTCGCGTTCCCAATCTTCAAAAGCACGGAAACGCTCACCAGCCTGTTTAAAGTCGTTTTGACGTTCTATCTTTTTGCGAACCAGCCTTGCATGGTATTCAGGTTCGTAAGGTTTGCCTGCCGGCTGCGCTTCGTGCAAGCCGTTCAACGTAGATGGCTCGTAATTCACATGCGGATTTTGATTAGGCGCGGCATCTATGCGATAAGCCATTTGTCCATTGCGCTGGTTGGTAGCTATATGGCATTTTGGTGCATTAATAGGCAATTGCAAATAGTTGGTACCTACACGATAGCGTTGCGTATCGCTATACGAGAAAGTACGTCCCTGCAGCATTTTATCATCACTAAAATCAAGACCATCTACCAGCACACCGGTACCAAAGGCTGCTTGTTCTACTTCGGCAAAATAGTCTTCCGGATTTTTGTTCAATGTCATTTTACCAACCGGTAAGAATGGAAATTGATCTTCCGGCCAAATTTTGGTATCGTCCAGCGGATCAAAATCCAGTTCGGGATGTTCGTCATCGCTCATGATTTGCACGCACAGTTCCCACTGCGGAAAATTGCCTGCTTTAATGTTTTCGTACAAATCCTGCGTGGCATGGTTGAAGTTTTTGGCCTGTATTGCCTCCGCTTGTTCCTGTGTCAGGTTTTTTATGCCTTGCAATGGCTCCCAATGGTATTTTACCAATACCGCTTGGCCATCTTTGTTTACCCACTTATACGTGTTTACGCCAGAACCTTGCATTTGCCGGTAATTGGCAGGAATACCCCAGGGCGAAAATACAAACGTAACCATGTGCATCGCTTCCGGCGTTTGGCTGATAAAATCAAATATGCGCTCACCACTTTGAATATTGGTAATAGGATCGGGCTTTTGTGAGTGAATTAAATCGGGAAATTTAATCGCATCGCGGATAAAAAATACTTTAAGGTTATTACCTACCAGATCCCAGTTGCCGTCTTCGGTATAAAACTTTACGGCAAAGCCACGTGGATCGCGCAAGGTTTCGGGCGAACTGGTGCCGCCGGCTACGGTAGAAAAACGTACAAATACGGGCGTACGTTTTCCTTTTTCCTGAAACAATTTAGCCCGTGTGTATTTTGATACCGGTTCATTGCCTACTGTACCATATGCTTCAAAATAACCATGAGCACCGGCACCCCGGGCATGTACTACGCGCTCGGGAACGCGCTCGCGGTCGAAGTGGGACAATTTTTCTATGAACTGGTAATTCTCCAAAGTAGCTGGTCCGCGACTGCCAACAGTACGTATATTCTGATTGTCGGTAACCGGGTGACCTTGCCGGGTAGTGAGTACATGTGCACCATTGGATGTCTGATGATTGTTTTCCATATCGGTTAATTTTTATTTTTTACAAAAGGGAAAAGCAAAAGTACGCCGTTTCTTTTTGCAGAAAATAGCTTGTCTAAAACAGGTGACAAGGATGTGTAATCTGTTATCGTAAAACAATTACTCGCAAGCAGCGGGTGTAAGTACAAAGCCGGTAAACTGCAATGCCCGCGGATTTGCAAATACCCACTGATTATTCTTCTGCTTTAATTCACCAAAGCCTTCTCTCAAACCTTCCTGTTGTTTAAGAAAAGCCACCTGCCTTACCGAAACCATGCCTTCCGATGAAAAAGTGTAATCTGCTATCAACGTATCGCCTTTGATGGTACCTTGTAAAGTGCCATTGTTACGGTCTCTCTCTTTCAGCTGATACAGCATGTGCCCGCTAAAAGTATCGCCTGTTGTAGTAATATTCAAGCGTATTGTATCCATATTTTGCATGTAAGCATAGCACAATGATGATGATACGGCATCAGCGCTGTCGTTTGTTGATTGTACATCAGCGGTCTGATGGTTATTCGTATTGCTTGTATTGCTATTGCAGGCAATGAGGCAGAAAGTAATACATAAACTTATAAATATTCTTTGCATATAATAATAGTTTCTATTGTTCAATGCCTTTTATGTCACAACACCTGCACACTTATTCCACCACCTTCTCTATATGCGTTAAACGGCCATCTTTTGAAACACCTTCTATAATTATCCTGAATGCATCGGTAACATCATTATTAAAGAAGTTAAGGATTATACGGTGGTTTTCAGCAGTCGTTAAAATCATCGGATTCCAATAGAGTGTACTGCGCAAATCCTCAGCTTCATTGCGCGGGTCAATGGTAGCATAATTGGGCGAGTAAAATTCTTTCATTACTGTATAACCAATCACGTTTTTATACGGTAAGCCTTTGCCGGGTGCTGCCTGGCTGGGGCCACCCTTTTTGGTATATACGGCTATCGCACCATTTGCGCCATTAAAGCCACCCATAAATGGCGGACGAAATACTTTGATATAGGCAATATCTGCCATAGACATACTGCCCAACTGGCTTACATCCTGAACAGGCATTTCGTTGAGATAAAGAGAAGGTGAGCCGCCGCGCCAGGACAGGCTGGCGTTGGTGCCGTTAGTAGTTATCTGTAAGCCCGCCACTTTGCCCTGCAGGTAAGCAAACACACTCTGGTAAGCATTGGAAACAGGGTCGTTGGTAAGATCAAACTGGTAAGCATCACTACCCTGGAATAAGCCGCTGGCGTATTCCTCATCCAGCTTTTGCAGCGGCGATTTGGCTTTGGTAGTTACTGTTACGCCCTGCAAAGTAGTGCCTTTTGCCAACTCTTTCAACCGCGCTTCTTCACTGGCGAGGTATCGTAATCTTGCCAGCCCGGCAGTATCCTGCAGCGAGACCATTTTCGATTTATCAAAAACAATTCTTTTTTGCGAAGGCAATACATTATTCATAAAGCGCACTTCGCTCATATCTGCCAGGTTGTTGTTGCCGATAAACTGATAGTAAATTTTTGCAGAATCGAACAGCACCATATTCGGGTCTTCAAATGTTCCATCGGATTTAATGGCAGCTGTAACCGTTTGTGTAATGGAATCTTTGCCTTTGATGATGGCAAACAATTGGCCTGCACTGCGCAGTTGCGATGAGGTAACGCCATATATTTTACCCGAAAAAGTAAGGTAAGAGGTATCATTGGAATATTTAATATCGGGGAATTCACCCTTTACAATTGCCTGCCAGTTGTAACGGCGCCAACCATTGGTAAGCATTACGAGATCGAGGTGCTGCGCTACGCTGTCGCTATTGTTGGAAAAATAATAATCGGGCTTATATACCCGGCCTTTCAAATCGCTGGTGAGCAATAAAGAAGAAATAATATTGCCGGTGCTATCAACACCAATGCCTTTATCGGTAATGGCTATGGAAAGATTGGCAATAATAGTGTCAGGCACATCAATCTCAAATGTGTTTTTGCCACGCTTGCCCAGCCCCAGTGCTTTGAAGCCCGCTTCGGGTTCAAAGATGGCCTCCTTGTTATTAATAAAGCAAATACGTTCCGCCAGTGGCGACCAGTTGCTGTCAAACAAAGTAACCTGCAAAATACCGGTAGGCAGTGCTTCGGTAGGAATAGCGCCACCAATGAACTGTGAAGTCTGCAAATTTACGTTTGCCATATATACCAGTTGCTGGTTCATGGTGCCAACAATATGCAACTGCTGCATGTTGCCTGGCGCATCAGCAGAACGGCGGATAATAAACCCCTTTTTATTATCTCCTGCATTTATTTCCAATGTAGCGCCTATAGCTTTAGCAGCCGGCAGCGGCGTTTGATGCACCGCATTTTGCTCATCGTGCCATTTGGCAGTGTATGTTTCGCCAGCTTTCGGCGTTAGTCGTATAAAACCCATACCATCGTGCTGTGTTTTAATGGTATCTACAACAGCATTCGCATTATTCAATACAAACCCCTTTATTTTAGCCGGTTTGCCGGTTCCGTCGATTGCTTTAAATGCAATCTTTGATGGAAGCCCCACCACTGCATCGCCACCTTCGGGAAAGAACTGCACGGATGGCGTATTGTTGGTTTTTGTAATTGGCTTTGGCGTTTTTTGCAGAATGCGGATATCTTTTTCGTACAAAAAAGCTGTATCAAAATTGAGCATCCAGGCGGTGTATGCTTTTACATGCACAAAAGGTGTGGCAATACTATCGGGTATATCAAACTGCCCGTGAAAAGAACCTTCTACAATAGGAAAAACGGAATGTGCCAGCAGCCTGCCATCGGCATCATACAAATCGGCATAACCGTTTTTACTGATGTCCGAAGGCAAAATGCCACTCATCACATAAGCTTTAAACCATATTGTTTCGCCGGTTGAATAGGCGGGTTTATCGTATTGCAAATACATGCGCTCCTGCGGAAACTGATTAGCATAAATAGCCAAAGTGGAATCTATGCGCTGGGCAAAAGATTTAGAGATAAGTATAGTAAAAAGTAATACAAGCGTGAGCAATTTTTTCATAGCACATACATCTTATAAATGAAGTGCTCAAATTAACGTTATATGCTTATATGAAAAAAAGGCATTAACAAAATGGCAACAGAGGCAGAGCAGAAAAATGTAAGATGACAGGTGTACGATGTACAATTTTGTGGAAGCAGAAGTGTTATTGTAAATTGTAGGAACCCCGAAAAATTGCGCAGAAAAGAAGTGTACATTGCAATATGAAGTGGCAAGATTATACTATTTCTGACCACCGGGTTTTTATATGACAAGCTTGTTATTAAAGGTACGGGAATTTCTGTTAAGCTTATTTTAGAGTTGCTTTCAACTTTATAGAAAGTAGAAAGAGAGCATGCAAAGTGTTCTTCCATACCCCAACGTTTAACCAAAGGTTATGGAAGAATATGGCTACCATTAACCATTTCAATGATTTACTTCTTTATCTCACTCCTGTCCGGCTGATGCAGATGCACCGGCTTGCCCTGCTTTTTGCGCAAACGCATATTCAACAGTTCCACCAGGAAAGAAAAAAACATTGCAAAATACACGTAGTTTTTAAGGTGCAGCGATTCGGCAGCTTCACTGGCAAAACCTTCCACCAGCAGTATAAAACCAATCATCACCAAGAAAGAAAGCGCCAGCATTTTGATGGTAGGATGCTTATCAATAAACGCGGCAATCTTGGGCGAGAATAAAAACATAATAATCATAGCTATGATTACGGCGGCAATCATTATTTCTACACGCTTGGCAGTGCCGCCGGCAGTAATAATGCTGTCGAAACTAAATACCATATCTATTAGTATTATCTGCATAACGCCGCGACCAAAAGAGAGTTGCCTGGCGCCACCTGCTACATGCTCGTCATCGCCTTCCAGCTTGTGGTGTATTTCTTTTACTGTCTTATAAATGAGAAATAATCCGCCAGCCAGCATTACCAGGCTTGCCAGGTCGAACCCTTTACCAAACCAGCTTTCGGGGATAATATACTTGCCTTTTTGCGCCAGCAGCCACGTTAATCCAAATAGTAAAACAGACCGTACAATAATACCGGCAATCATCCATACAAACCTTGCCTTGCGCTGCAGCGACGATTGCATACGGCTGATGATAATACTCACGAAAATAACATTATCAATGCCTAATACGATCTCTAAAATAACCAGTACAAAAAAGGATACAATATTATCTGCCGAAAATAAATTATTCATTCAGTAAAGTTGAATGCGGCAAATATAAACAGGATGCGGATAGGCTTAAAGGCTGTTTAAATTTTTATATTCTGAAAACAGTACTTCATCATTTCGACCAGCGGGAGAAATCCCACCTTATTAAGGAGCTAAATATAGCAAGAATGCCTCCTGTAAGCCTGCTAAGCCAAAGGCATAGCCGGTATGACGGCTCTACGTGATTTTCAACTTAATAATCTTAAGCAATCTTTTAATTATGTTGCGCAAGCTGCCCGCAAATCTTACTTACAATAGCCGGGCCTTCATAAATAAAACCCGTCCACACCTGCACCAGTGAAGCACCGGCAGCTAACTTCTCCGCAGCATCTTTACCCGTAAAAATACCACCGCTGGCAATAATGGGAATACGCCCGCCTGTGTGCGTTGCAAGAAATTTAACTACGGCTGTGCTTTTCTCGGCCAGCGGCTTTCCGCTTAAGCCACCAGCGCCAATTTTCACACTTTTTAGTTTCGATTGTTCACTCAAATTTTCGCGGCTAATGGTGGTATTCGTTGCTACCAAGCCATCCAACTGCATCTCAAAAGAAAGGGATACAATATCGTCTAATTGCTCATCCGTAAGGTCGGGTGCTATTTTTAGCAGCAAAGGCTTTTTGGCGGTAAGCCCACGATTGATATTTTGTAATTCGCTGAATATTTTTCGTAACGCATCTTTCTCCTGCAATGCGCGCAAACCAGGTGTGTTGGGACTGCTTACATTTACTACAAAATAATCAACACAATTGTGCAAAGCAGTAAAGCATTGCACATAATCTTTCCAGGCATCTTCGTTGGGCGTTACTTTGTTTTTGCCAATGTTACCACCAATTATTAGTTGACGGTTAACGGATGATAGTTGACGGTTTTTCCACGCCGTTAATCTCTTTTTTACTGCCTCAGCACCATCGTTATTAAAACCCATTCTATTTATTAATGCCTTGTCTTCGGGCAGGCGAAATAGACGCGGCTTGTCATTGCCGGGCTGCGCTTTAGGCGTTACGGTTCCTACTTCTACAAAGCCAAAGCCTAAGGCAGAAAGCTCGCGCAGATACAGCGCATTTTTGTCGAAGCCTGCTCCTAACCCAACCGGGTTTTTGAAATGTAATCCGAACAGTTCGCGCTGTAAAGATGGATGTTCATAACGGAATAAAGATTGCAGCACGCCTGTTGAAAAAGGAGTATAATGCAGGCTGTTCATAGCAAAATAATGCACGGCTTCGGCATCAAACAAAAACAATAATTCGCGTAGCCACTTATACATAAGTGTGCGAAGATAAACTTGTTGCACGCATTTTGCCTTGTAAGTAAAAGAATAAACTATTTACAATGGAAAAAAAGATAGATACGGACGGGATGCCAAAAAAAGAATCGGGCTTTGCGTGCCGTTTTGAGAAATTCTCAGAAAAAGTTACCCGCATATCAGGTAGCCCCTGGGCATTTATGACTGCCATGCTGATGATTATTGTATGGGCAATTACAGGTCCTATGTTCAATTATTCCGAAACCTGGCAATTAGTTATTAATACCGGCACTACAATCATTACCTTTTTAATGGTATTTGTAATACAGCAGTCGCAAAACAAAGAAACATTGTCGTTGCAACTGAAACTCAACGAGTTGATTGCTGCTGTAAAAGGCGCCAGCAACCGACTTATCTCCTCGGAAGATTTAACCGGTGAAGAGCTGGCAACGCTGAAAAGGTTTTACGAACAGTTGTCGGAGAAAGCTAAAAGTGAAAAAGATATTCAGGCTACTCATTCGGTAGAAGAAGCGGAAGAAAATGCGCAAGAAAAAAAGGAACATTTTCTTCAAAAATGATTCTTCCACATCATGCTTTCTACCGGTTTGTTTATTTGACCGCTGTATTTAGCACTTTTCTTTTGGTTGTATTTGATTTCTATTTCGCCTTCTACCGGAAAATAAATCAGCTGCCCCACCGGCATACCTTTATATATACGCACCGGCTGCTTTACCGATATTTCGAGCGTCCAGTTACCGCAAAAACCCACGTCGCCTTTACCGGCAGTAGCATGTATATCTATGCCGAGACGACCAGTAGAGGATTTACCTTCTAAGAAAGGCACATGCGCGTGGGTTTCGGTGTACTCTTCGGTTACGCCCAGGTAAAAAATGTGCGGGTACAGCACAAAGCCTTCTTCGGGTATTTCAAAGTATTCTATTTCGTTGTGCTTTTTAGCATCCAGAATATGCTCGCGATAGGTAGCCAGCCACTTGCCCAGGTGTATATCGTAGCTGTTGCTGCCCAAACATTCGCGGCTGTATGGCTCTATTTTAATGGTGCCTTTTTCTATCTCCTCCAGTATGCGCGTATCCGATAAAATCATAGTTGCGTTGTTTGTTTAGTTTCCCACAGGTTCATCTGTTTTCCTTTTTATACACAGATAAATCCGGTGGCTATGATGTTTTCAATTTTCCTTCCTGTCTTCCTGAACCCTGTTTCCTTAATCTTGTATTCTTCTTCCTTGTTCCCAGGGATAAATCCGCGGGCTATTGTATCTTGCCTCTCCTTTTGCAAACATAAACCGTCCTTTCAATTTTGCCTATATTTTATCAGGAAGATATTAATCCGAATACCAGGCTCGGCATCTGGAAGATAGAAGAAGACGAACATTTTTTTCTGCAAAAAGTACCTTTTCCGGCGCAGGTAACGCATCCAAACAAGCGGCTGCAGCATTTAGCCGGGCGTTATTTATTGCAATATCTGTTTCCTCTTTTCCCTTACAACGACATTTTGATAGCCGATACACGTAAGCCGTATTTGCCGCAGGAGCAATTTCATTTTTCCATATCGCACAGCGGCAATTACGCGGCGGCTATCGTAAGCAAGCACGAGCGGGTAGGAATTGATATAGAATTATATTCACCCAAAACCGAATTGATAAAAAATAAGTTTTTAACAGAAGGCGAACTGCATTTAGTGAAAGCGAATAAGGTGGACGTGAGCAAAGCTTCCACAGTTATCAACCAACTGCCACCTGTCAACTATCAACTGTCATCTCAAAATCAACTATTCACGCTTTGCTGGTGCTGCAAAGAAGCGGTGTACAAGTATTGGGGAGCTGGCGGTATTGATTTTAAAAAACACATTTGCATACAACATATAAACACAGTAAAGCAGCAGATGGATGTTTTATTTACAAAAGAAATTACACAACTTATCATTCATTATTCACTGTTTGATGAGCTTTGCCTGGCATGGACAGTTAGTTCATAAAAATTAACCATCTCTTGAACATTCACACCCTTCAAAAGTTTATATTTGATAGTAAGAATAGCTATTTCTCTAACGATTATAAAAGACCCATAATTTATGAATACTTCCTTGCAACAGGCAGATACAACCAAAGGCGGCGAATGGCTGATTAAAGAAAGCAACCCGTTTACCACTTTCATCCCGGAAGACTTTACCGAAGAGCAGCGGATGATAAAGGAGATGAGCAATCAGTTTATCAATACCGGGATATTACCGGTTATAGACCGCATTGATAAGCAGGAACCCGGTTTGATTCAATCGCTGCTGGATAAAGCCGGTGAACTCGGTTTGCTCAGCATTGCCATTCCCGAAGAATATGGTGGTTTAGGCAAAGATTTTATCACCGCTACCATCGTTAATGAAGAGATGGGCAAAGGCTTTTCGTTTGCCATTTCTTTTTCGGTGCAAACCGGTATTGGCATGTTGCCTATTTTATACTTTGGCACCGAAGCACAAAAGCAGCAATATTTGCCCAAAATGGCCACCGGCGAGCTAAAAGGTGCTTATGGCCTCACCGAACCTAACAGCGGCAGCGATGCACTTGGTGCAAAAACAACTGCAACATTAAGCAGTGATGGAAATTACTATTTATTAAACGGACAAAAATGCTGGATAAGCAATGGCGGCTTTGCCGATGTGTATATCATTTTTGCAAAAATAGATGGCGATAAATTCACCGCTTTTATTGTAGAGCGCGGTGCAGAAGGCTTTACGCAAGGCGAAGAAGAACATAAGATGGGCATTAAGGGGTCTTCTACCGTGCAGTTGTATTTTCAGGATTGCAAAGTGCCGGTGAAGAACGTGTTGGGCGAAATAGGCAAAGGGCATTTGATAGCATTTAATATTTTAAACATTGGGCGCTTCAAGCTGGGCGCTGCCGTACTTGGCGGGCAAAAGAATGTGATTACCGATGCCGTGCAATATGCCATTGCCCGCGAGCAATTTAAAATACCTATTGCCAAGTTTGGCGCTATTAAACATAAGCTTGCCGAAATGGCAATACAAACCTGGATGAGCGAAAGCGCCGTATACCGCACCGCTAAATGGATTGAGGATAAAGAACACGAGCTATTGAGCAATGGCAAATCTGTTAATGAAGCCTTACCCGGTGCTGCCGAAGAATACGCAATAGAATGTGCTATACTTAAAGTATTCTGCAGCGAAGTAACAGACTTTTGCGTAGACGAAGGCGTGCAGATTCATGGTGGCAATGGCTTTAGCGATGAATACGGTATCAGCCGGGCTTACCGCGATGCGCGCATCAACCGCATATTTGAAGGTACGAACGAAATAAACCGGCTGTTGATCGTAGATATGATGCTCAAGCGCGCAATGAAAGGCAAGCTTGATTTAATGACACCGGCAACGGCGGTTTCTAAAGAACTAATGAGCATTCCTGATTTCAATGACAATGAGGAAGAGGTACCTTTTGCTAAAGAAAAAAAATACATCATCAATTTTAAAAAAGCACTACTGCTGATTGCCGGCGCTGCCGTGCAAAAGCTGATGATAAAACTGGATAAAGAACAGGAAATATTGATGAATCTGGCAGATATGGCTATCCAGATCTTTGCTGCTGAAAGTGGACTGCTCCGATTGCTTAAACTGTACGATGCCAAAGGCGAAGCTGCCACAGCTATACAAGCGGCCATGGTGCGCACATTTATTTACGATACTGCCGACCGCATCAACAAGGCAGGTAAAGATGCGCTTAATAGTTTTGCCGAAGGCGATGAACTCCGCATGATGCACATTGGTTTGAAACGCTTTACCAAAGCAGAACCACTAAATACCAAAGAAACAAGAAGACTGATAGCTAATCAAATGATAGCGGAAAATAAATATTGTTTTTAGAAGATTTCTCACAAATGACACAGATGAAAGTGTATAAGCTATAAGCTTCAAATGATAAGTTGCAAGCAGAAGAGCACCATTGCATTGTATAAAGAATCAGTGTACAACATATTTCTTCTTTATCAGTGTTATCTCTGAGAAATAAAAAACCCGCCATTAACTGCGGGTTTTTATTTTTACCCAATCTCCTGCACTACTGCTTATTTCATTACTTTTCCGGTTGTAAAATTAATACCACTCCTTGTATGTCCACTACTGCTTCCCAACGGTTTTTGGCGCTCGATGTATTTCGCGGGCTTACCATTTGCTTCATGATCATCGTAAACACTTCCGGCAATTACGAAACTACTTTTCCGGCGCTGCTGCACGCCAACTGGCATGGCTTTACGCCAACGGACCTGGTGTTTCCTTCTTTCCTTTTTGCCGTGGGTAATGCCATGAGTTTTGTAATGCCCAAGTGGACAGATAGACCAACCAGCTATGTAGTGGGCAAAATATTGAAGCGCACAGCACTCATTTTTATATTGGGTTTTCTGATGTACTGGTTTCCTTTTTTCATGTATAACGATGCCGGTCATCTTACGTTATCCCCTTTTTCCCAAACACGCATTTTTGGCGTGTTGCAACGCATTGCATTGGCGTATGGTATGGCATCGCTGATGCTGTATTTTTTTAAGACGAGAACCACCGTTATTATTACCTGCCTCATTTTGTTGTTGTACTGGCCTGTTATGTATTATTTCGGCGATCAGCCCGATCCATATAGCATTCACGCCAATGCCGTGCTAAAGCTGGACACGTGGCTTATTGGCACAAATCATTTATACATGGGCGAAGGTTTTCCGTTTGATCCCGAGGGTTTGCTGAGCACTTTTCCGGCTATCGGCAATGTGGTGGCGGGTTTTTTGGTAGGCAATTACATTCGCCGCAGAGGCAATACGTACGAAGGTTTAACCAAACTGCTGCTCGCGGGTTTTATTCTATTGGTAGTTGCGCATTTCTGGAACTATGTTTTTCCTATTAATAAAAAAATCTGGACCAGCTCTTTTGTACTGCATACCGTTGCGCTCGACTGTATGATTATTGCTTTTGTTATCTATATTATTGATTTTAGAAAAAAGAAAAGATGGACGTATTTCTTTGAAGTATTTGGCCGAAACCCATTAACTATTTACCTGTTTTCGGAACTGCTGGCTACCACATTTTATTTAGTAAAAGTAGAGCCGGGCGTTAACATTTATAGCTGGCTGTTCTTAAACATTTTTGGCTACATCACCAGCTTCATGGGCATGATTGGACCTTATGTAGGTGCCTTTTTGCAAGCTGTTTTTTATATGCTGCTATGCTGGTGTCTGGGTTATTTTTTAGACAAAAGAAAAATATACATCCGCGTATAAAACGGATAGCTATTCACTAAAGCGTGTTCATTTTAATGCTTTCAGATTACTATATGGCGAACGGTAAATAGTTTCTCGCCAACTTTATTACTTAATAAAAAGCAACGTATTAAACCATCTGAATGCTATTAATAATGTTATATGTCTTTTCATTGATGGCTACAGCCTGCATCTTTTACGCAATACGTTCAAAAGTGAACATTTGAAATACACCACTAAAAACAGTTATTGATTCACCTATATAAACTTTCAATAATTTTGCCCCCTTTAACCACAGGAGCAACAGCATGAATACAATAAAAGCAGCGATTACTGCAGTGGGCGGCTATGTGCCCCCCGATAAGCTTACCAATGACGATCTTTCTAAGATGGTGGATACAAATGATGAATGGATACGCACCCGCACCGGCATTGTAGAACGCAGGATATTGAAAGGCGAAGGCAAAGCCACCAGCGATTTGGGTGTACCGGCAGTAATGGAAATTATCCGCAAGAAAAATTTAGATCCTAAAGAAATAGATTGCATTATCTGCGCCACCGTTACGCCCGATATGACCTTTCCGGCTACGGCAAACATTATTGCAGATAAGGTAGGTGCAGTAAATGCTTTTAGCTACGATGTGAGCGCCGCTTGTAGCGGATTTTTATTTTCGCTTACTACCGGCGCTGCTTTTATTGAAAGTGGGCGCTATAAAAAAGTAATTGTTATAGGCGCTGATAAAATGAGCGCTATTGTGGATTATACCGACCGCAGTACCTGTATTATTTTTGGCGATGGTGGCGCTGCCGTATTGCTCGAGCCTTCGGTGGATGACACCGGCATTCAGGATAGCTTGCTAAAAACCGATGGCAGTGGTGCAGAATATTTGCGTATGGTTGCCGGCGGCTCTAAAAAACCGGCGAGCATAGAAACGGTTACCAACAGGGAACATTTTATATATCAGGAAGGCAAAACCGTTTTCAAATTTGCGGTGAAAGGTATGGCCGATGTGAGCGAAGAGATAATGAAACGCAATGAACTAACTGCTGATAATGTAGCATGGCTGGTGCCACACCAGGCCAACCTGCGCATCATAGATGCTACCGCCGAGCGCATGGGCTTGCCAAAGGAAAAGGTGATGATTAATATTCAACGGTTTGGAAATACAACGGCAGCAACTATTCCGCTTTGCTTATGGGAGTGGGAAAAGCAGTTAAAGAAAGGCGACAATCTCATCTTAGCAGCCTTTGGCGGTGGCTTTACCTGGGGCGCTATTTGGTTGAAGTGGAGCTACGACACTGAATAAACGAATTCCTTCCTTTAACTTGCTCCATTTTATATGATTTTTAAAAGGAATAAAATACTACAACAGGCATTGGGATTCACTTGTACAAGCCTTATCCTATGTGCCTGTTATAGTTTAATGAGCTGTAATAACAATAAAAAAACGAATGCTGAACCTGCAGCAGATAGCACGGTTTATTATCCCATCAACAACTATATCCGGCAGCAAATAAAGCAGGTGGATACTACGCCCTATTATGTATATCGTGTATTAGTAATGGATGGTAAAAAAGATTCCACCACTATCAGTCGTCCGGTATTCGATTCATTAACCAAACAATTTTTGCTACCCGAACTGGAAGAAGATGCGCTGAAAAAAAATTTTACGGAGTCGGTGTACGGCGACCAAAGCACCAACAGCATTACCCTTACTTACACCCCCAAAGACAGCAATACAACTGTACAAAATGCAATGGTATTGCTCGATCCCAATTCTCAAGACATCAAATGGATTTTTATTAATACGCTTCAAAACAAAGGCGATAGCACCGTTATTCAAAAGATAGGCTGGAAAGGGGGCACAAGCTGTTACCTCAACCGTTCTGCTTCGTATGCCGATGGTAAAAAAAATGAAATGCAGTTGAATATTGTTTGGAATGAAAAATAAGCGTTATACCCTTCAATTCAATTATTGTCACTGCGAGGTACGAAGTAGCCCGCGGCCAGTGTAAGATCAACACAGAAGCGTATTTCGTCATTACTACAACTCACAGAATTATTTTACTTCGTTTGCAATAACAATGAGCAGGATTTTCAATAAATTATTTACCTGCAAATAGTCTTAAAAGCTTGTAGTTCACTTACACAAACGAAGTTCTATTCTAAATTGAAGTGAATGTCGCCACCGGGCGCCAAAAGCTGCATAGCGGCTCTACAGCCCATATCGGAATTGCCCATCTCGCGTTTCAGCAACTCCCAAACTTGTTTGCATAATCTTACCTTTAGGCCCAATTAGTTTTACTTATGCGCGAGCTTTCTGTAGTGGTAACCGTAATGAATGAAGAGGAAAATATTTATCCGCTCATCGATGCGGTGAGCAATGCTTTGCAAGATATAGATTACGAAATTGTATTTGTAGACGACGGTTCTACCGATGCTACGCGGCAGCGCATCAAAGAGCGGCTGAACGAACGCATTATGCTGGTAGAACTGCGTAAAAATTACGGGCAAAGTACGGCAATGGCTGCGGGAATTGACTACTCCACCGGCCATTATATCGCGCTTATAGATGGCGACTTGCAAAACGACCCTACCGATATTCCTTTGATGCTCAACAAGCTGATAACAGAAGATTGGGACGTGGTAGCCGGCAACCGCAAAAACCGCAAAGACGGCACTTTTTTACGCAAAATACCCAGCAAAATAGCCAATGCGCTTATCCGCAGTATGACGAAAGTGTATATCAAAGATTATGGCTGCACGCTTAAAATTTTCAGGCGGGAAATTGCAGAGGATTTAGGTTTGTATGGCGAATTGCATCGTTTTATTCCCGTGCTGGCAGCCATGCAGGGCGCACGCATTGTGCAGGTGGATGTAAAGCATCATGCACGGCAATTTGGTAAATCGAAATATGGCTTGGGCAGAACTTTCCGCGTAATGGCCGATTTGGTAACAATGGTGTTTTTCAGACGCTATAGTCAAAAGCCCATGCACTTGTTTGGCACCTGGGGGTTTGTGTCGCTATTTATTGGCATTATCATCAACCTGTACCTGTTGATTCTAAAAATAATGGGACATGATATTTGGGGCAAACCATTGCTGATATTAGGATTGATTTTTTTATTTGGCGGCATCCAGTTAATCACCATTGGTATTCTTGCTGAGATCAACATTCGCACCTACTACGAAAGCGGCAATAAAAAAACATACCAGGTGCGCAAAGTATTTAATCACCCCGATACTGTGTAATTAAAAGCCATGAATTCATCCTTAAAAAAATGGCTTTTTTTGCTGTTGAAGATTGCCGTTACAACCATCTGTTTATTGTATGTTATCAAAAAAATTGACTGGGCTACTTCCTGGGCAACTTTTCAGCGCAGCAATGTATTTTGGCTGATAGCTGCCACGTTGCTTATTTTTTCTTCCAAAGTAGTAGCCGCCTTCAGGCTCAATATTTATTTTAAAAATATCAACGTTTTTCTATCGAACAAAAACAATTTGCGGCTGTACTGGCTGGGCATGTATTACAATGTGTTTTTACCCGGCGGCGTGGGTGGCGATGGATATAAAGTATTTGTTTTAAACAAAACTTACCAGCATCCCGTAAAGCTGCTGACAGCAGCAGTATTGCTGGACAGAGTAAGCGGTGTTGCAGGCATTGGCGTATTAACGGCAGCTTATTATTTTGGCGTGTTTGGGGGAGAAAATTATTCGTGGTGGTTGCTGGCTTCGGTACTGCCGGGATTGTTTATTTATTACTTTATTGTAAAGATATTTTTCCCCTCTTTTATCAAAAGTTTCTGGAGCACTTTCTGGATGGGGTTAGCGGTGCAAAGCATACAGGTAATAAGCGTGTATTGCCTGCTGAATGCACTGCATTTAAAAGGCCATGATACGGAATACATCCTCATCTTTTTATTGTCTTCTTTAGTAGCATTTTTGCCGTTTACGATTGGCGGTTTTGGTGCAAGGGAAGTAGTGTTTATCTGGGGTAGTAAGCAGTTTGTGCTGAATCAAAGTGAGTCGGTGTGTATTAGTTTGTTGTTTTATCTGATCTCTGTGGCTATCTCTTTGCCGGGGATGTATTGGGTGTATAATAAAGCGTTGAAGGAGGAAAATAAAGAGGTAATTGTGGAGGAGAAGTCTTCTTATTCAAGTTAGTAATTGAGGCAATCTTGTTTATATTTAATCCGCAACTCTTCAACCGTAAATACAATGTCTTTACCTGCTTTTAATTCCGCCTCCAATACTTCCAAAAATTGTTTATTTGCTTCATTTCTTAACAAGTAATCTGCTTCATCCATATCTTCCTGAATGGCGATGGAAACTGTTTTGCCTTTACAGGTTTCCTTAGTGGCATTAATCAGTTCTGTTGATAATTCATTTACATGTAATTTATAAGTTGTTGTTATGTAGCAGCGTTAACTAAATTTTGAAAACAGTTTTTTGGACCACAGCGGCACAGGAGTAATGGCACAGCGTTTTAAAATAAAAAGGTCCCGGGATTTCTAAAAATTCGGAACCTTTATCAACAATCAAACTAAACTTCTTTCATCAGTATAATGCCCCGCCTGAATAGCTTCCGTAGGGCAGGAGGAAAACAATCAGGAAACACCTTGCCGAGAGAACACTATATTCCAGCCAGTTCCAGGCTCTTCTTCTTTATTTTCCGCAGCTCAATATCTTCAATAATGGCATCCGGCATCAATATCAAAGAAATACCCGGCTGCTTCCACCAATCTTCTTTGATGAGTTTGGTAAAATGGATAACACCGGCAAACCAGCTTCGCTCCTGCCCGCTGTGGTATTCTTCAATCCACTCAAACTCGTGCTTGGGTATTTTACTTAAATCATCATAACTAATGTACGTGCGCACATAAAAATCGTTGGTCAACTCAGCCGGTATGTGATGATACAATTTTTTGTATTCATATTTATAATCGTAGCGTAAAGCCGATATATCGCTCAGCACGGCAGAAGCGGTAGGAAAGCTGCCCGCACCTTTGCCATAAAAGAATTGTTTATCGGCAAATCCGCTTTCTATCACCACACCATTGTATTCATTTTTTACAAACGCCAGATGGTCTTCCTGTGGTACAAATTGCGGCAGTACAAAGGCCGCCACTTTACCATTGCCCAGCTTTTTAGCTTGTGCAACCAGCTTTATATCGTTATTCTTTTCTTTCGCTATTAAAGCATCGCTCAGTCTGATATTTTGAATGCCGGTAAATAAAATGTTTTGCGGCGATTCTACTATTCCATACGCATGGGTAAGCAAAAAGCTCCATTTATTTACTGCATCAAATCCTTCTACATCCAGTGCCGGATTACTTTCGGCAAAGCCAAGCTGCTGCGCCAGTAAAAGTGCTTCGCTAAACTGCAGTTTATCCTCAAACATTTTAGTAAGAATAAAATTGGTAGAGCCATTAATAATGGCTTTTATAGAATGCAGCAAATCATTATCATAATATTCTTCCAGGTTTCTTATCACCGGTATTGAAGCACAGGCTGCCGCTTCGCACAGGAAAGGCATGTCTGTTTGCTGTTGCAGTTGCAATAGTTCGGTAAGGTGCTCGGCAATCATTTTTTTGCTGGCACTCACTACTGCTTTTTTATTCTTCAATGCGGTAGAAACAATCTCAAAAGCTGCATCGGCATCGTCAATCACTTCTACTATTACATTGATGTCTTTATCAAACAGCAGCGCGTCTTTTTGCGTAGTAAATAGTTCTGCCGGCGCATTACGCTTTTTGCCCGGATGCTTGATGCAAACGCATTTGATGGTGGCTTTTAGCGATGGTGTTTGCTGCAATACCCTGTACAATCCCTCGCCTACTACACCAAAGCCAAACAAGCCTATGGTTAATTGTTTATGTGTCATAAGAAGAAACCAGCTTCCATTTCCTAAAGCGGAGTTTTGAAGCTGTGATTTTAGAATTGTTTTTAAATTATTTCCCTGGCTCTTTAATGTTTAAACTGCGCTAAGCTCCTCTTTAGGGGATGGGGGCTTCATCTCTTTCCCCCCTTTAGGGATTGGCGGCTTGCCTGAGCCAATAAAACTTTCCAAATGCTGCGTAATGCTTTCGTATTCCAGCAAAAAGCCATCGTGACCATAATACGAATCAATAATTACTAATTGTGCATTGGGTACATAAGCCGCAATGGTTTCCTGCTCTGCGGGCGGAAATAATATATCGGACGATATACCAATGACCAATGTTTTTGCTTTGATATGACTTAATGCCATCTGCACCGAAGTACGTCCCCTGCCCACATTGTGCTTATCCATACCCAAGCTTAAAAAATGGTAGCTAAACGCATTAAACCGTTTTGCTAATTTCTCACCCTGGTAATACTGATAGGTTTCTGCTTTTGATACTTGTTTATCTACCGGCAACAACTCCGTATCACTCGTATAGCCTTGTTGCGAAGCAGCATACGTTTCGTAATGCCGGTACGATAGCAATGCAATAGAGCGGGCAATCTTCATGCCTCCAATGCCCGCATCCGGCGCTTCATTTTTCCAGGTAGCATCGTTGTGTATGCACCATCGCTGCGAGGAGTTGAATGCAATACCCCAAGGCGAGTGCTGCGCATTGGTAGCTATAGGTACAATGTGTTCAAATAACTCCGGCTCAGCAATAGCCCATTCCAACAGTTGCTGTCCACCCATGGAGCCACCAATTCCAATATGGATTTTATCAATGCCCAAATACTCTTTCAAAGGCTTGTAAGCCCTTACCATATCGCGCGTGGTAAATAGCGGAAAGTGGTGGTAATACCGCTTTCCCGTGGTTGGATTCACCTCCAGCGGACCAGTACTGCCGTAGCAGCTTCCCGGCATATTCACACAAACAATGAAAAACCTTTCCGGGTTAAAGAAAGTGCCTTCGCCTACCAAGCCCGGCCACCACTCAACAGGATTGCTGTTGGCAGTAAGCGCATGAAAGATCCACACTACATTGCTCTTATCTTTATTCATTTTGCCAAATGTGGTATAAGCCAAATGCAACTCCGGCAATGTTTCACCGCTTTCTAACTCAAAGGGTTGGTTGTATTTAAAAATTTGTCGTTCCAAATTGTTACTACTAAGTTTTATAATACCACGAAGGCTGAAAAGCACAAAGAACAGAAGATAAGTTATGAATGCTGCTTTAACTTTGATCTATTACTACCCACAGATTCCGCACTATTTGTCCCGATTTATCGGGAAAGCCGCCGCTTAGTTGTATATAACTTCAAGCTTGTTGTTTGGCGGCATGGCGCCAAAGACGATGCCACAGGCTTGCGGAATAACGGGCTACATTGCTCTTGCTTATTTTACATCAATTATTAGTATTCTTTTTATTCTTTGTGCCTTCGCGTCTTCATGGCTAAAAATCTATGCCGTTGCTTTCGCAAATACTTTATCAAATGCCTGCTGAAAATCGGCCTTTATATCATCAATATGCTCTATGCCGGCGCTCACGCGAATGAGGTTGGGCAATACGCCTGCAGCTTGTTGCTCTTCATCGCTCAACTGCTCGTGCGTGGTAGAAGCAGGGTGAATCACCAGTGTTTTTACATCGCCCACATTTGCCAAATGGCTTACCATCTGTAGTGAATCAATAAATTGAGATGCCTTACTTTTATCGCCTTTTACACCAAAATTAAGCATCCCTCCAAAACCGTTTTTGAGATACTTTTTAGCCAGTGAATTGTATTCGCTGCTCTCCAGGCCCGGATATAAAACAGAGTCAACCAGCGGGTGCTGCTCCAGCCATTGCGCCAGTGCTAAAGCGTTCTGGCTGTGGCGTTCCATACGCAGCGATAACGTTTCTAAGCCCTGTAATAAAAGAAAAGCATTGAAGGGACTTTGTGCCGGACCAAAATCGCGCAGACCTTCCACACGGGCACGAATGATAAATGCAATATTGGGCAAGCCAAGCGGATTACCTTCGCCAAAAACGTCCCAAAACTTCAGTCCGTGGTAACCTTCGGATGGCTCGGTAAATTGCGGAAACTTGCCATTGGCCCAGTTGTAATTGCCCCCATCCACAATCACACCGCCAATAGAACTACCATGACCGCCAATCCATTTGGTAGCGCTTTCAACCACAATGTTGGCGCCATGCTCCAGTGGGCGGAACAAGTAGCCGGCTGCGCCGAAAGTATTGTCAACAATCAGTGGCAAATCGTACTCTTTTGCCAATGCCGCAAACTTGTCAAAATCGGGAATATTGAGGCGTGGATTGCCAAAGGTTTCAAAATAAATAGCCTTTGTATTCTTATCTATAAAAGGTACAAAACTTTCAGCATCATCGCCATTGGCAAAGCGGGCTTCTATACCCAGGCGCTTCAGAGAAACTTTAAACTGGTTGTAGGTACCGCCATACAAAAAGCTGGAAGTAACAAAGTTGTCGCCTGCCTGTAACAGGTTGGTTAGCGTAAGAAATTGCGCTGCCTGCCCGCTTGCAGTTGCCAATGCAGCAACGCCACCTTCCAGAGCAGCCATGCGCTTTTCAAACACATCAGTGGTGGGGTTCATAATGCGGGTGTAGATATTACCAAACTGCCGCAAACCAAATAAATTGGCTGCATGTTCGGTATTGTCGAAGCCAAAAGAAGTGGTTTGGTAAATAGGTACCGCACGGCTTTTGGTAGTTGGGTCTATTTCCTGTCCGGCATGCACCTGCAATGTTTCAAAATGTGAGCTGCTCATACGATAAGCGTTTTTGTTATTTGAATGGGTGAATAAATGTTAGCTATAAAAACACAAAGGCACGAAGATTTAATGATGAAAAAAATACCCCTTCAAAATTTTTGTGTTTTTATAGCAAAATCATCAGGAAAGATAGGAAATAAAAAGGCTCACCCTAAAAGTAAGATGAGCCTGAAGTATGTAAAGCGTTTGTACGCTGGTAATATCAAACTAAAATCTTACTTATCTGTCACGCCTGTAGTGTGATGGAGTTGGCACCTTTCGCAGTTGTGCGTGGTTGCCAAGGCTTCATTGGGCCATATCCCTCTGCCTTTCTTGATAAGAGTTTTTTAAAGAACTGCGGCGCAAAGGTAATGGGGAGTAGTGAATAATGCCAAAATTATTTTGTAATGAAAAGTAATATATTAGACCTAACATTAGTTACAGGAGAATGGCGTTTATTATAATACATTTTCCAGCAGCCATGCAATACAAAGAAAAAGTACCTCAGTTATGCTAAAAAGCAATGCGTTCATCAACAGCAGCGCTGTATTTTGGCTTTTATAATCGTCCTCTCCGCTATATTGAAACTACTATAAGTATGACTTTTTACCTGAAAGACAATATAAAAAGACGCAGGTGAAAACTGCTATTATACAATTAAGAATACTACCAATTCAACTCCTTAATTTTTCTGCAATTAAGTATGTAATAATATATCCGCTTTTATTTCACTTTTTCTGATACACTCTTACATAATCCACTTCAAACTTTTTTGGGAATGACGTGCTGGAGGGATCCCCGCCATTTGTACCGCCGATAGCCAAATTCAGCAACATATAATGCGGTTGTTTAAAAGGATTGAAACTACTTCCATCTTTATTTACCAGTTTATCCAATGTTACTTTATTCATCAGCGAATCATCAACATATAAAGCCACATAATCCTCATCCCAATCCATTCGCCATACATGAAACTGAGCAGCCCACACAGTATCAACCGGCTTTGTGTTGCCAAACCATTCTGCCTTATCATTGCTATCAAGGCAAGCAATATTTGCCAATAATTTACCCCGGTAGTATTCCATAATATCAATCTCGCCGTTAGCGGGCCAAGGCTTGCTTATTCCAAGCGTCCACCATGCCGGCCACATACCGTTGCTTACATCAATACGTGCCCGCATTTCAAAGCGGCCATATTGCCATTGATGTAGTCCGCGCGTAATTAAACAGGCAGAGGTATAGTTTATTTGCCGACGGTTTTTTCGCTAGTCATTACTGCCGGCTACATAGTTGGGATTGGTCTTTTGTTCTTTACGTGCTTCAATGATTAAATAACCACCTTTGCAATAAGCATTTTCCGGCTGATACCATTGAGCTTCTTCATTACGAACGAAACCACGCTCATACGTCCAGTTAGAAGTATCGGGTACGCCATTATTGTTGAACTCATCGCTCCACACCAAAGTATAAGTGCTGGAATCCTGTGCTTTGGCGAAGCTGGTAAATAAGATAATACATGTTAGCAGTAAAAGGCGCATACAATCTTTTTAGATAATCAATTATGAAAGAAGTTGAGGAAATAATTATGAACCGTGAAGTCGCAAAGAACGCTGAGTTTTACAAAGAATGTAATTCGCAGTGTTCTGCAGATAAAAATACTTCGTATAATCCTGTCTACCGTTAAGCAGGTTCATTTTCTTGAGATTTTTTGGCTCCTGCTGTGAAGTAATTTTAAACAGTCTCTAAATTCAGAAATCTTCTATTTCCATTTCTAATAGTGCATAACTCAGTGCTTTACCATGTGTATCCGATGCCAGCGAAGTAGTAACACCGGTGAGGAGTGCCAGTTTACATACAAATAACAGCGAAGCTATGTTGGGCAATTCATATCGCGTAACCTGCCCTTCAACAATATCTTTTAAATGCACCTTAACCCGCTCAGCCGTGACTATTGAACAAAGCCATTCGTAATCTTTTTCGTTGTAAGGTATGAGCGATAAGGTTGATGTATTGCCTTTATCGCCTGCCCGGCTGTGTGCTATATTGTACAGTTTTACTTTCATGATTTATGGATAGTTACAGATGATTGAATGCTATTTCTATCTATTAAAACAGATACAATACCTATTACTTCATTCACATATTTTCGGGCGCCGCCACCACCGGCTGGACCATTGGTGTATAGCGCTTCCACTTCTTCTCCTATTCTTACGGCTGTTGCAGCATCGCTTGCTTTTGCTGCCACACGCAGTCTTACTTCATAGGGCGCTGCCACATTGCCAAAGGTGGTTCTGTGTATAGCATTAAAACCAACATAATCAATGCGCATTTCAGGAAAATCATCGTGCAAACGCTCATACAAAATCTCGCCTGCAAGTTGTGCCCTTGCGAATGCATTTGCACCGGCATACGATATTTCTCCCTCACCAATAAAGCCTGCTTTATAGCCAACACTAACCTTTAAAGTAGCAGGTTTTGTTTTTCCTGTACCACCTTTTGCAAGTACACAATTCTTTGCTATTTCTTGCAATTGCACTTTGGTAAAATCAGCAATTACATCCGGTGTAAAATATTCATAAGGATTCGTTACTTCATACAACAATTGTTCTTTTGCAGTTGCCAGATTAATTACACCGCCTGTTTCTTCCACCTTGCTTATCATAGCATCCCCATTGGCTTGTATATCAACAAACGGATGACCAAGCTGCGCCATGCCTTGTACCTGCTTTTTTACAGGATCGGCAAAATAACCACCCGTTACCTGACCGGCACATTCCATTAAGTGACCGATAACAGTTGCTTGTCCAATCAAGTTATAATCATTCAAATCCCAACCAAACTGGTGCACCATGGGCGCTACAAAAAGGGATGGATCTGCTACCCGTCCTGTAATAATAATATCTGCGCCACTTTGCAAAGCGGGCAACAACGCATCGGCGCCGAGGTAAGCATTGGCAGAGATTAATTCGCCGCTTTTATACAAGGGTTCGTCCGTTTCCAATGCAATGGCTTCTTTGTTGATTTTATCAAAAACATCATCGCCGGTTACTGCTGCTACTTTAATTTTTATCCCTAATTCAGAAGCTATTTCTATTACTTTATCTGCTGCAGCAATAGGGTTTGCGGCCCCCATGTTGGTTATAAGCTTTGTATCATTTTTCTTTAGCAACGGCAAATACAATCTCATTCTTTTTTCAAGCAGCGGATCATATCCTCTGGAAGCATCCTGTACTTTTCTTTTTTGGGCTAAAGCAATGGTTCTTTCTGCCAAACATTCCAGCACAAGGTAATCGAGATTTGCTTTTTCTAATAGTACAACAGCGGGTTCTATCCGATCTCCTGAGAAGCCGGCACCGCAGCCGATGCGAAGTATGTTTGATTGTTTCATCCTTTTAGTTTTACCACAGAGGATAAAGAGTTTTTCACAGAGTAACAGGATGTTCCTCAGTGCTCAACTCCTGCTACGTTGTGGTTGTAGTCTATTAGTAAAAGTCTTACTCATATATGAATAGCACCTGTCAGCAAAGCAATTATTACCATCATCAATGTAGTGCCGAATGCCCATTTAAAAGTAAATTTTTGATGGTCGGATAATTCCACTTCCGATAAACCTATTAATACAAAAGTAGAAGCTGTTAATGGGCTTAATGGAAAGCCAACTGTCATTTGCCCCAATACTGCTGCCCTGCCCATTTCAATAGGGTTCATGCCATAATGCACGGCTGCTCCCTTCAACACCGGTAATACGCCAAAATAGTAGGCATCGGGTGTGAACACTAAACTCAGCGGCATACTCGTTACACCAACAATGGCAGGCAAATAAGCAGCATGTTGATGCGGCACCAACGATACCAGTGATGCTGCCATGGCATCTATCATTTTTGTGCCGGTTAGTATGCCCGAAAAAATGCCCGCAGCAAATATCATGATAGAAACCAAAAACACATTGGAAGCATGTGCAGCAAGGCGGCTCTTTTGTTCGCTTTGCTTTGGATAATTGATGAGCAATGCGATAGAAAAGGCAATGATGAACAACGCCGGTAAAGGAAGTAGTGCGATGATAAGTGACACAATTAATGCAACGGTGAGCACCACATTGAACCAGAATAATTGTGACCTTCGTATGCTTTTCTGTTCGTCTGATAATTCCTGATGATGATTATAGTCTAAATGCACTACCCCCAATCTTTTTCTTTCTTTTCTTCCAAAATAGTATGCAACACAAAGCACCCAAACAATACCGCTTATCATGGAAGGCAGAATAGGAATAAGCAACTGTTTGGTATCTGCCTGCATTACCGTCATAGCCCTTGCCATGGTGCCCGACCAGGGCACCAGATGCATTACGCCTGCACTTAATGCCACAATGCAAGGCAGTAACAGCCGCTTCATGTGGAGGCGTTTATAAATGGGCAGCAGTGCAGAGATAGTAATCATAAAAGTAGCAGTGCCATCACCATCCAGATGCACGAGCATGGTTAATAGCGCAGTGCCAATCGTTATCTTCAACGGATCGCCTTTTACAAGCCGTACAATACCAGCGATCATTGGGTCGAACAAACCGGCATCTATCATGATACCAAAATAAAGCACTGCAAACATAAGCATGATGCCGGTTGGCGCCACTTGTTTAAGTCCTGCAATAATCATTTCGCCAATGCTGGTTGCAGTAAAACCGCCAATGAATGCAAAGCATACCGGCACCAGTATCAATGCGAGCAGCACTGATAATCTTTTGGTCATTATCAGCAGAAGAAAGACAACAATCGTTGAAAAGCCTAAGACAGATAGCATCACGTTGCTTGTTTATTGAATACCGTTTGCCTGCAATACCTTGTGGAAGAAAAGTAGCTGATAAGGCAAAGCATTCGTCCAATAAGCCCATTCATGTTTACCTGGCCGTTCAATATAATCGTGCGGCGTTCCGTTTGCAACTAATCTTCTATGCAATTCGCGGTTAGGTTCAATCAAAAAATCATCTACCCCTATATCAAAGATTAGTTTTACATCATTCGCTTTTAGCTTGTCTGTCATACCTACTATGGTATATTCAGGATAGGGATTCGCGGTATCTTTTGGTGGTCCTAACAAACGGGCAAAGTTTTCTGCTCTTGATTTTGCAAACTCGTCGGGTACTTTCCATGTTTTGGTGTTAATATTCATTACACCGCTCATGCTGCCGGCAGCACAAAATAAGTCGGGGTGTTTTGCTGCAATATACATAGCGCCGTGACCGCCCATAGATAAGCCCGCTATGATTCTGCCTTTTCGATCCTTTATAGTAGAATAAGCAGAATCAATTTTACCAACTACTTCTTTGTATATAAATGTTTCAAACTGGCTTTCTTTGTCAAACGGACTATCAAAATAATAACTGGTAAGACCACCTTCTGGATTTACGATAATAATATTGTACTGGTCTGCGAGGTTATGCAACAGCATGGGATCTGTGGTTTTGGTAAGCCAGTCGCGAAAGCTGCCCTGACCGCCATGCAACAGATATAGTACAGGTAAAGGGTTTTTGGACTTTTTATATTGCTCGGGTAAGACCACAGCCACCTTCAACGTCTTTTGCATAGCAGTGCTATATACTTCTATTGTATCTACTGTAGCAGCAAAGGAGGTGGAATGACAGGATATGCAAATAAAAAGTATAACTGAAAATGATAATGATCGTTTCATAGTTATTATAAAAATGCCAATGAAGGTATAAAGAGAATATCACACTTTATTGGCAAGTATTTTAAATTGCTATTTACTTGTACTTACTTTCATCCAGCCTGAAAAAGCGAACGGCATTATTGAACAAAATATCCCGCTTTTGATCATCAGATAAACAGCTTGCATTTTCAATAACGCCAAGGGAAGTTTCCAGCAGTTTTGGCCAAATCATCAAATCGGTCCCATACATAATGCGTTTTTCAAATCCGGCTTGCACCAGTCTTTTAATATAATCATTCACTTCTGCCAACGGATAACTCCATATCATGCCGGCAACATCCACATACACGTACGCATTGGCACCCATTAATGCAATCATGTTATCAATCATTGGATAGCCCGCATGCATGACCCATACTTTCAGCTTTGGATGGCGCGCCAACAAGTCTTCCAACAGCAATGGATTACCCATGGAAGCGCGGTATTTTGGAGCCGTAATATTTGCCATTCCATTACCGCCTGTACCCATGTGAATGCCTACGGGAATATTCAATTTTTCTGCCGCGGCAAAATAAGCATCCAACGAAGTATCGCTGGGCGACATGCCCTGGTATTGTGGCGCTACTTCACCCATTACTTTATAAAAACCGGAAGATAGTGAATCGGTAAAAGCCACTACGGTCATGTCTTTGGACGAACTGATACCGATAGCGGGAATAACCCTGCCGGGAGCGGCCGCTTGTTGCCAGTTGCGGATGATGGTTGGATCGCCGCTGGCAATAATGGCTATGTTCAATCGCTTCATCGTAGCCATCAGGGAATCCTGAAACTCCTTGTCGCTTTTGGCTGTATGCAACGGCATCGCACAATCGGTATTCAGAAAAGAAGGCGGCGGCTGATTAGGATCGCTCCCCGGCATACTGCTTAAAAACCATGGACAGGCATCCATAGCAAAAGCAGGATTTACTTTCATGGCATGCACATGCACATCAATAATAGGGAGATGTTTATGCGTAGCGTCCTGTGCATGCGCATAAACAATACCAGTCAGCAACAACAATAAGCAGGTAAATGGTTTCCTGATCATGTAAACAGTTTAGATTTTTTGAGCAACAGGGAGCAGTAAATCCGTTACTGTTATTCTGTATCATTACTTCCACTCCGGGTGGCGAGGCACCATCCGGTAAGTATAACAATTAAAGAATAGCAGTTAGTTTTGACCGTAACCTTATGGAGCAGCAGCTATTTTCAACAACTCTTCATCCGGGTGATTGCGTATTGCACTTTCATTATCAAAGACCATAGTTGCGCCGTTTTGTGGGGTATAAGCTGGCCATTGCGGTAAGCCTTTAGTATTGGGATTACCGGTTTTTGCAAAATTGATCCAGGCACTGCTCATTTTATCAGCTAATGCATAGGCATCCTTACCACCGCCGGTCATCTCCTCGCAGCGATTGATATTATTAAATACAAAAGGAATTTCCATGCAGTGCATGGCTTTGTATATACCATCATTTACAGGTGATTGCCAGGCAAATAAATACATATACACCGGCGTCGTACCGGTAGTAGCCTTTTGATCGGCCTGCTTAATAGCACCGGGCCTGAAGCGGGTATCAATATCTACATAATTAGCGGGCTGTGTGGTATTGGGGTATGCCTTCTTTACCGCTTGCATATAAGCATCTGCCTTATCGCCGTATTGCTTTTGCAGGTTGGCTTTCACCTGCTCCATGGTTAATTCTTTTTGTCCCGGCATAAAGGGCGTAAACTCATTTTTGGTGGTACCCACCAACAGCGGAATATTTTTAGATAATTCTACAGCCGCAGTATCGGAAATTTGATAAGGGAGAAATATACCATCGTGTATGGGTCCCCAGCTTAAGCCAAAGCCACCTACCTGTTTGCCTTCTGCTTTTAATTCATCCGATACTTTGCGGATCGCTTTTTTGCCGGCTGCATTCAACTGCTCGTAAGGTATATTTTGTATGGAATCTACTTGTGAAGGCTGCAAGTTCAATTCGTTCAGCAGGGCGGCGGCTACTCTTTTGGTTACATCAGGCTCCGTAAAGTTGAATACATAACTGCCGCTTTCTACAATAGCCTTTTGAAACAAACCTTTTGCGGAAGGCGCATACATTAAAGTAGAAACTTTGCCGCCACCACCAGACTGACCGAAAATGGTTACATTATCCGGATCGCCGCCAAAAGCAGCAATATTTTGTTTTACCCATTGCAAAGCAGCTACAATATCCATCATACCCACATTTGCAGAAGATTTGTATTTTTCGCCGTAGGCTGATAAGTCTAAAAAGCCCAACACATTCAGGCGATGATTAATAGTTACTACCACCACATCACCTTTCTTACTCAAATTTTCTCCGTCGTAAGAAGGCAGCTCAACTGAAGAACCAGCTGAAAAGCCACCACCATGCAGCCATACCATCACCGGCCTTTTTTTACCGTCATTAACCATGGGTGTCCATACATTCAGGCTCTGGCAATGCTCGTTGCTATAGCCCCAGTCGTGGTGAAAAGGAAATTCAAATTCATCATTCACAGTGGTAGTAGGATCAGTAGGGCAAACAGGTCCGTAAGTAAGTGCGCTGCGAACATCTGTCCAGGGCGCAGGTTTGGCCGGAGGCATAAAGCGGTCAGCCTGTGCATACGGGATGCCCTTATAGGTATAAATTCCTTTGTGGATATAGCCTCTCAGTTTACCGCTTTCGGTTGAGACAACAGCAACACTTTTACCTGCAATAATCGCATCGGTATTGTTGCTCTGGCCGAAAGCCAATGAAGTTGTAACACAAATGCTTACCAGTAGAAGAAAGCTTTTCATTATGTTGGAGATTTTTAAATGAGGAGATAACATGTGTGTAGACTATTTACCCGCGTATTGCTCCATCAGGTGATATCGCTGTTCAAACGGACTTGGAACTACTTTAGGATGAACATCTATCTGCATCACCGGAACCGGATTGCTACTGGTAGTAGCCGGCCATTGGGGCAAACCAGCGCTGTTGGGATTACCATTCTTTATAAAATTGGCAAAGTATGCCTGCATTACTTTAGAAACAGCATAGTCATCTGGCGTCCATGCATATACTTTGTTATAAGGCAAATTGCCCATGGCATATTCAATCTCTGCTGAGTGTACTGCACCTTTTGGCAACGGTGCTTTGGGTGCATTGGTAGTATTGCCTTTTTGTACACCGCCGGCAAGTCCTGCTGTAGCATTGCCCATCGCCGGTGTCATTGCCGGACGAGGACGGGTATAGTAATAACGATACACCGGTTTGCCGCCTGTTTTAGCTTGCAAATCGGCCCAGCGCCAGGTGCTAAAAGCAATGAAGCGGTCACTAGCCAGTTCAGTAGCTACGCGCTCCACATCAGCATCGATATTTGCGCGGTACACTTTTAATACTTCGGCTGCACTATCACCGTATAATTTGTTTACTGCTTTTTCATAATTTTCTTTGGTTGGCTGCTCATTACCCATTACCATTCTATAGTTCATTTCTTCACTATTCCAGCCTACGAGCAAAGGCACATGCGCCTGCTCGCCTGCCTGAAAAATAGCCAATGGCTCTTTAGGAAAGAAATAACCATCTACAGTCATTGCAAAACGGAATGGACCAAATTTGGTAGAGGCATTTAATAAAGAATCTGCATGTAGCGCTCTTAAATCAGCAAGTGAATTAGCACCTACAGTTTGTGCAAACTGAACACCGGTTTGTTCGCCCTGGCTCAATGAAACAGCAGACAAGGCGCCCAATAAAGAACCACTCTCACCAATAGCACCTGCAATAAGGTTTTTAGCCAAAGGTGATGCCATTTGCGCACTTACAGAAATAGAACCGGCAGATTCGCCGGCGATGGTGATTTTATCAGGGTCGCCACCAAAAGCAGCAATATTATTTTTTACCCATTGTATAGCAGCCGCCTGGTCCATTAAACCATAGTTGCCGGAAGAATGATGCGGCGATTCCTGCGTCAATTCAGGATAAGCTAATAAACCAAATACACCTAAACGATAATTAACGGTAAGTGCAACCATGCCTTTTTGCGCCATGCTTTCGCCATCATAGCGGGCTTCGGAGCCATCACCGGCTACAAAACCGCCGCCATAGAAATATACCAGTACGGGCAATTTTTCATTGCTATTTTTAGCGGGCGTCCATACGTTTAAGTACAAACAATCTTCGCTCATGCCGTTGGAACGAAAACCCATATCACCAAAAATAGGTGCTTGCATGGCACGCGGGCCGAATTGCTTTGTTTGTCGTACGCCATCCCAGTTCTTTACCGGCTGCGGCTCTTTCCACCGTAAATCACCTATGGGCGGAGCGGCAAAAGGAATACCTTTAAAGGAACGAACCCCGCTTTTTTCAAGCGTGCCTTCCACGGTGCCGTTGGCGGTTGCAACCTGCAAGCTTGTATTGTTGGACGACATTGCTCCGGATGTTTGCTTATCCTGACTAAAGGTGGAAAAAACCAATTGCGTACAACATACGCAAAGAAGCAAAAATTGTTTCATAACAGTTGTTTATTATAATAATGAATAGGACGTATTTAATAAAACGCAGGAGTTATTAATTTTTGTAAGAGAAAACGCTTTACTTTTATTGTCTCATTTGTGAGACAATAATAAAACCATTTTCACACTTATCAAAATTTTTTTCATCTTACAGCGGTATGAAGAAACATTTAATAACCACAGAATGGAATGAAGATGATTTTAATCGTATGTTTTTACCAGGGATTGCAATAGATGCAGTAATTTTTGGTTTTCATGATCAACGCCTGATGGTGTTGTTATTGCAATACAAAAACACTAATGCTTTTGCCCTTCCGGGTGGCTTTATTATGAAGCATGAGAATGGAAATGATGCAGCGCAGAGAATATTGAAGGATCGTACAGGTCTTTCTAATATCTATCTGGAACAGTTCTACACATTTGCTGATATCAGCCGGCATGACACCTCTTTTTTTAAGAAAATTATGAAGGCACGCGGAATGAAGCCGACTAAAAATCATTTTCTGTTAAACCGGTTTATATCTATCGGCTACTATGCCTTGGTTGATTTTACCAAAGCGGTACCTACAACCGATTTATTAGCGGATGAATGTAAGTGGCATGACTTAAAGGAACTCCCCCCGCTCATTCAGGACCACCAGCAAATCATCCAAAAAGCATTATCCACTTTAAGACAAGACCTGGACATAAAATTGGTTGGTTTTAATTTGTTGCCGGAAACATTTACGATAGGTGACCTGCAAAACTTATACGAAACCATTTTAGATACCAAATTTTTAAGGACCAGCTTTCAGCGTAAAATACTCAATTTGGGTATTTTAAAAATGGTGGATAAAAAGATGACCGGCGCAGCACACAAAGCGCCTTATCTGTATAAGTTTTCAACCAAGTAATTATCCTTTATATTATGCTCTTATTGGATAACTATGAATGTGATATACAACTTACTATACTGCAATTACAATGCTCCTTATTAGCTCCGGAATAATACAATTGACAGCTTTTATTATAACATTGCTACTACGTGTAACGACACGTACCGGGCGGAATACTTTTGGCTTATTATTTTATTATTATTAACGCTGAAAGATTTCAGGATGCTTTCGTATGAAGTACACCGGCGAACAACTCCATACATGACAATAGCTGTTCGGGATAAAAATTATATGGCGATAAGAGTTCATTATTAGGATCATATACTTCCCAAAACGTGTTGGCTTCGTGTTGCACCATACCGCCCAATACGAAAGCACTACTTCTTTTGCTTCCTGCTGAAACCGGTTGTCTCTATGCTGAACGAAATACGCTGCCTGTTGCGGTAATACCTAAGGGATGAAAATACACAAAACAGTTTTCGAAACAAATAACCCCTTTAAGAAATGAAAACGTCATTAAAGCGGGATAAGAAGATCTGGACTAATGAACCTCTTCAGATTGTATATAAAAAAGCCTGTCCAACTTTGTTGGACAGGCTTTAAGTCAAGATGGCTGGATTCGAACAACTGTATTAAAAAATTGAATATCAATCTGTAAAGCATATTCATTTAAAAGAACTCACGAATAACTCATTCGGTATAAACTGGCTGCATTAAAAGTAAGGAAATTCTGTACTTTATAAATTAGCACAAGGCAGAAAAGGAGATAGAGCAGGCAATACAATAGAATGTTTTCAACTGAAAAACCGGCGCTGTTGCATCTGTTGGTATGATGTCAAAAGATTGTATTAAGTGCTAACGGCTACGGCTTGCTGCCGGAGCGGCATTCCGTGCAGGTCAGCCCAAATATATAACTAAAAGTTTATGAGAATTATTGATGTTCAACACATGTTTGTCAAGCCGCTATGGCAGCAAACCTGCTGTTGTGTGTAGTGCTATTTTTTTGCAAGTGCCGTCCAATCCTCGATAACAATATTGTCAAGACGACTTAAATGAGCTACGTTATTTGTCACCATTATCATGTCGTTAGCAACAGCTGTAGCGCCAATTAAAATATCAAAATCGTCAATCACCAAACCTTGTTTTCTTAGCTTGGCTTTTTCTTTGGCGTAAATGTCCAAAGAATTATAAATAGGAACGACCAAGAATTTTGGAATGAATGCTTCCACAACTTTCCGCATGGCTTCCACTGTCTTGCTATTTTCAATTCCATATTTCAGTTCAGCAACTGTCATTTCTGAAATGAAGCAATTTTGTTCGCCTACCTCAGCTATTTTCTTGTTTAGCTCGAATTGTCCCTTTATAAAATAAATACAGATATTTGTGTCCAGCAGGTACTTCTTCAAAGTGTCCCAATATTGCGGTTAAATACTCTTGATGCTCTAAGTTGTTCGATAATCTCGTCAGCAGTATCTTCTGATTTATAGGCTCCAAAAAGAGATTGTAAAGATACTTCAGGAGGTTCGTCACTCTTTTTTAGTGATTGCGAAAGCTTTGAAATAAGGTCAAGTTTGCTGTCCGGATTTAAATTCTTTAAAAGTCCAAAATAATAATCCGCAAGGCTGATATGTTGAGATGATAAATTCATTAAGTCGTTTTGTCAAAGTTAAGAATTTACTACAAAATTATTGAACCGGTGAGTTAAGTCAGCGCATTACACAACTATTACAGTTATGCAGCCAGGGAACAGAACGTTTTAAAATAAATAGTCCAAGGAGCGGTTACTTGTTCCTTCTAAAGCATTATGCTTTAGTGCACCCGTTGTCAACGATGTTATTTGGTTGTAAATCTTTTTGTGATTGTCCAGCCCTTATTATTTAAGTCAGGTAAATGGTAATACCCTTTGTCTGTACTTACGTTCATTTGCAAAACAATTATCTCATGGCACTTCTATGGGTGCTGTCCATTTGAAAAAACCCCATTCCATCACAAGTGTTCCGTGCTTTGTATCCAGCGGAACGATGGAAATGGTAAACGTTTCTACCGGCGCAACTACCGCCTGACTGGTCATCTCTGCTATACCCAGGTTGCGTGAACTGTTGAATTCGGTGCCCCATTGACCGGTCTGTTTGTTTACAATCAGGTCAACTGAAGCTCTATGCGGCACGGTCCACAAGGTGTAAGTACCGGCAGGTACCTGCATCCCGGCAAGCTTTACCGGTACCGACGTTGCAAACTGCGTTGCTGCATTGGCGCCAGTCCGCCACACCCGGTCGTAGGGCAACACATCACCCAGCAACTGACGTCCACGCATAAGCGGACGGCTGTAATCAACAGTAAACTTAGCATTGCCAATTTGTGCCCGCGCCGTATCCCGCACACTCATCGCTTTTACAACACCATTTTTTGTCTCCGCAGTTTCAAACTGTGTTGCAATGTTTTTTATATCGGCAGGCGTCGCAATGCGGTTCACTTTCACTTTGTAGGTTGTTCGTGCGCCTGAGTAGCTAAGCATGTGATAACCAGAGTCCATCATTGCCTCCCCGGTACCCGAAAGCCAGTCATGTGTAATCTCCACCCTGCCACCTCCCAGTGGTGTTACACGACCTCTGCCCAGGGGAAACCTGTCGAACTCCCGGTCAATGTAAAACTGCCGTATCTCCACCGGGCTGCCGGCTGCCATCTTAGCTGTTACTGCGTGCTTTAATGCTGCAGCAAAGTACAGCTCATAGAGGCTGTACATCTGCGGCAGGTGCGCCTCTACTATACCGCCATTAGTTGCAAAGTCGCGGTTTACGGTACCTGTGTTATCCGTTTTAGAAATATGTACTTTGTCACTTGTAACATCAACTGTCACTTTTCGTTCACGCTCATTAACCGGCTCACCGGGTGTATGAATGTTCATAACAAGATGCCGGATACTACCATCCTCGTTAAGATCAATTTCGGTATGCCGTACCCGCACTAATGGAAACCGGTCAACTTCATCGCTTGTCAGCTTGCTGCCCTGCCTCGTTACACTTTCAACAGCAATAGTATCGGTGCCGAGTTTTGTAACAAAGCCGTACTGTTCTGTTGGCGAGGTTGTACAGGAAACCAGCAACGATAATGCGCTGAGATAAAAACATATCACAAGCCTGTTTATGAGATAGCCATTGCGTGACCGCATAAGTTGGTTATACATGCTGATGTAATTTTTGTAGTTCGTTGTTAAACTAAGCAATTAGTCTGGCTTATTTCAAAACAAATGGAGCAGTTGATATCTTGTTGCTTTGAATGGCATATTAAGTGGTTAGAAGGTATAGCACTCATGTTGGCAGATAGATGATTGATGATCTGCTTTAACTCTGTCGCATCTGATGAGATGAGAATAAAATGGAAATTGTATAACTGTATTTTATACTGCCAATGAACAAAATGTCTTATAGGCTGTTTTCATAAGAACAGTGACCTGTTGCTTCTTTAATAGCCTGTTTATTAGCACCACTTTCATCAGCGTATTTATGGTAAGCGGTTTACCATTGTTATGAACAAGTCAATTCTTCCACATCTCTATAGCTCAAACTAAATCTCAGTTTAAAATAAACTGCTTGCAAGATGATCTCCTTCGGAAAACAATGACCTTTAAACATGATAGAACTGTTCCGCTATGGTAAGTTTATTACTTAGATGTGACACAACCTTTCTGACTTTTTTAAGAAATATTTCTTAAGATTAATTTAAAAGTTAAAAATCATTCATAAATTACAGTTGCTTTATAGTAATGACAGGTATATACCACAACCGTTCAACGATCCATAAGTAGGGAATTAATAACAATTTAGCTGATAAGTTAAGAATGCACTCCTAATTAAGGAATTTTCATTTTCAACCGAAATAACCTGTGAATGCAAACCCCTTCAAAAAATATCTGCTGCGGAATACTCTGTACCTGCTTCTGCTGTTTATTACAAGCGCAGAATATTAAAAAAAGCCCGTTTATTGTACACGGTGGCATAAGTACATCGGGGACCTTTTATACCTCAAACGAAAGTGACACTTTCAAAACCAGACCTCATTATGCGTGGAATATTTACGGCAGCTTTGCGCCGAAAATCAATAAGTTTTCTTTTCCATTTTCTTTTGTAATAAATGATTATAGCAGGAACAGCAAGCCCACTTATATACAAATGGGAATAAGCCCCACTTATAAGTGGGCAAAGTTGCATTTAGGAACACGTTATATACGTTTTTCGCCACTTATCTACGACGGGCAAAGTTTTACCGGAGCAGGTATTGAATTGAACCCAAAATCATTTCGCTTAGCTGCCTTTTATGGCAGATTAAGTAAAGCAATTAGTATAGATTCGGTGCAGAAAAACATTCCCAGATATTCACGCATTGCTTATGGCGCTAAAATCGGCATTGGCAGTGCTTCAAATTTTATTGATCTTATTTATTTTCATGCAAAAGATGATAGTAGTTCTGTTTCTTTTACAAATAATGATACTATAGTAGATCCGCAAGAAAATACTGTTTTAGGCTCCTCTTTCAAATTAACTTTTTTCAAAAAATTAATATTTACCGGAGACATAGCTGCCAGCGGATGGACACCTAATTTATCTGCAGACTCGATAACGTCTGATACTACTAATTATAAGAAGCTGGTAAACTTTGTAAGCAACTTCATGACTGTAAATATCAGCAGCCTTGCCAGTTTTGCTGGTCAGTCCACGTTATCTTTTTACTCCCGGTACTTCAATGCCAGCTTTAATTACAGAAGAGTGCAGCCTAATTTCAACTCATTGGGAACGCCATATTTGATTAATGATATTGAGCTTTTCTCGCTAACAAACAATTTTTCGGTAGCAAAAGGAAGGTTGAATATCAATAGCGGTATTTCGCAGCAGCATAACAATCTTGATAAGAAATCAAACACCGAACTAAAAACATGGGTAAGTAACATTGGCGTTAATGCCATATTGAGCAAACATCTGAACCTAAATCTGAATTATTTTGGATATAACCAGAACCAAAAAGTTAATGTTAATACTACTTTAAGTGATTCTGCACTTGTACAACAAAGTATTTCGCAGTTTAGTGCTACCGCTTCGTACAATTTAACTAAAGAAAGTAAGCTTCATTTTATAAGTGGAAATCTTAATCTTTCATCTGTAAACAATAAAAATGTTCTCCTGGCGCCACAAACAAACAGTAATAACTTGTCTGCTTCTATTGGGTATTCGCTAGGCTTTATAAAAAAATCGTATAGTTTTTCTGTAAACGGATTATATAACCGTTATAAGCAAGAAAGCACCAATTACAGGTCTTATGGTGCGAATGTTGGATCGGTAATATCGCTGTTAAAAGAGAAGAATTTGAGCCTGCAGGGAAACGTAGGTTATTATTATAGCAGCTTTATTTTAGCTGCTGGTACTAAAAGCAATAGCAGTAATTTTACATATTCCTTAAACACAGGTTATACTGCAAAACGTCACTCCTTTAACTTGTTCTTTAATTACTTATATACCCCGCCTAAACTAATTAATGATGAAATCAATAAAGTTTTTCATTATGCCGCAGCCTTTAAAAGTTTTACAGGAAGTATCTCATACGCTTACAGGTTATAATAAACACGCCAAACATGCAATCTGTTAATAAAACAATAGCTTTAACGTTTATATTAAGTATAGTGGTGTGCCGGCTGTGCATTGCCCAGGTTGTTATAAGCACAGCAGCAGTACCACCAGTAAATCCTTATATCAACCAGGCATTGAGTACCACTAGCAGTGGCATTCATGTAGCTATTACATCTACTGAGACTATTCATGTATTTCTCTACGGAAGTTTAGAGCGATTATTGCCTGATCCTTTCAAAATTGAATTGGATAGCGCAGCTCAAATCCTGCCTGGTGTGAATCTTGTAACTGGTGTGACTAAATTTTTAGACGTTAATTTACTGGAAGAAGCATTTGCAAACTTCAATGATGGTAATTTAAATTTTACAGGTAAGATTAACAGCTTGGCCGATCTTCAGGAAGGGCCGAATTATAAGCTGCCGGAAGGCTATTATAAAATTTGTTTTTTCGCGAAATCCGATGATGGACGGACTGTATCCAATCTTAGCTGTGCTTTTTTTTATATATGCAGCGTAACAGCACCCCAGTTCACGCAACCAGTAAATAATCTGGTTGCAAATCCGTCCATCACCATTGTACAGCCCACTTCACCGGTTATATTCTCGTGGTTGCCGCCACAGTCCTCGTGCGGATTGCAGGCAGGTATGTTCAATTATAATTTTGAACTAAGAGAGATATTAGACGGACAAACAATAACAGATGCACTTAATAATCCTTATGTTTTTCGTAAAACGGGTTTAACTTCCAGTATCTTTTCACTTGATACCAATTTGTATCAGCATGTTTTGGAGTTTGGAAAAAAATACATCATGCAGGTAGCAGCAACAGCAATAGGCAACCTGCAAGGTACTATTGAAAATAACGGTTACAGCCGTGTTGAAGCATTTCAGTATGGCGGAAGCAGTAACTTTATTGCAGGGGCATATGATATACCACCACCTGACACTTTTTACATTCCCTCTTTTGAAGAAAGGAAAACAGATTTTTGGGATGATATGCTTTCGGCTGGTAAAGACACGCTTGTTCCTATTGAGGAATACATTGCCTTTGCTTTAATGGAAAAAGGCGTTGCCTACAATTTAGATGCAATAGAACTATTTCTCTCTATGAATCCTGAACTTGCAAACCAGAAGGCCGTAAAACTGGGTTATATAGCCAAATTCCCTGATTTTCCGACAACTTCAGCGGCTGAAATGGAGAAGTTTAATATCGAGCATCGCAGGGATCTTGAGCCGGACAGTGCGCAATTTATAAAATTCAACCAGTACCTTAATGAGCTTACGGGTTTGACACAGCAATTGCCTGCAAATGCGGTTGAACCAATAAATGAACTTATCAATTACCTTAACACTCTTAAAGGGCAAACTAATGCTTATAGTGGTACCTTATTAGGCTATATCAATGAAGTATTATCTGAACTGTTGTATGATGCGCGTAATTATTCAAGAACGTTGAATACTGCTGAAATAAATAAACTGCAATCACTTGTTTCTATAGTTAAAGATTTAAGTGTAGAGTCCCCGTCTGACAATTCATTCTTAAATCACTTTCCTTTAGAAAACAATTTACAGGTAAGTAATGAGCGAACAACGCATTCCTTGTTCCATAATGCAGGATACATTTACCGGGATAATAATACTATTTATCAGCAGGTTGCTGAAAAGGAAAACTTTTTTCAGGGGGGCGGTCAGTTGGTTACTTTCGGTGTTTCTTTATGGCGCTCTTCAAAAGAGCAGCCTTACAAACCGGTTACAAATACGCCTGATTTAATGGAAACTTACAGGATTTCTTACATTCTGTCTGAGCTGTACAACCATAAAAATCCTGAAATAGGCTCTCACTCCAGTAGCGATTTAGCCTCAACCATACAGTGCTTATTGCCTGGAAATGCAAAATTCAAATTTTGGGCGCGCAATGCGCTTAATGGCAAATTAACAAACCCTCAAGATGTGGATCTTAGAGACGTTTATAATAATTTCAAAAAAAAGGGTTCAAATTCCAACAATCCATTTATTGTTTTGAAGGTAGAGTAGCATAGTTACATAATCTTTCGAAGTACAGGTAACAAACCGGTTTGTGAAGTTTAAAAAGGTTTGTAATTTCAGCTAAGTTCTGCATATAAAGATTAAAAAATACAGGATGACTTCTACAGACGAGAAGGCTTACATAGATGGTTATGCCTATGACATATTTATAAGTTATGCACACATTGATAACCAAGCTTTATTTCATGAAAAGTATGGCTGGATAGAAGAGTTTTACAATGAATTAAATCTTCTTCTTACAAGAAGAATTGGGGAAGCCGGTGCTATCAAGATATGGTGGGACGATAAAAAGCTGGATGGAAGCATGGAATTTAACTCCTATATAGATAAATCCATCCGTCAATCGGCAATCATAATATGTCTTACCTCTCCGGCTTATCTGAAATCTCAGTATTGCCAAAAAGAACTGCAAACGTTTTATGGCAAGGCAATGATAGAGCCTGATGGACTGTACTTGAACGACAGGAGTCGTATTATAAATGTCTTATTAAATAATATTCCTTACACCAAATGGCCTAAGGAGCTAATTGGCACTACCGGCTTCAAATTTAATGATGCAAAGGAAGCAGATAATTATGGAGACCCATATGATGTAACCAGCCCAGAATTTAGAAACTGCCTGAAGGGATTAAGAGATGCCATTATAAAACTGATTGATGAATTTAAGACTAAAGAACAACCTGTCGCTTATAAAAATAAATTCAGTATTTTTTTTGGTGATGTATCAGACACTCTTCGGCAGCTAAAAAAGAAAACAGTTGCAGAATTAAAAGCGCTGGACTTTGATGTTGTTTCCGATGTTCCTCCTCCTTACGAAGAATTAGAGCACGAAAGCTGTGTAAAGGAAAAATTAAAGCAGGCACAACTGTCAGTGCATTTGCTCGATCAGTATCCCGGAAGAGAAATAGAAGGCAAAGAAAGTATATGGTACCCGCAAAAGCAGACAGTATTAAGTTTGGAGTGTCCGCAACCTCAATTAATATGGACGCCATTAGAACTGAAACTTGATGATGTGGAAGAAGAGGACTATAAGCATTTCTTACAAGATCTGGAAACAGAAAAACCATCCGATAAAAGCATTAGATTAATACATGGCATCAGATCTGAACTTACAAAGCAAATAATAGATATTTCATCTACTTTACAAACAGCAGAAATAAAGCCTTCAAAAGAAAGAATCACTGTTTTGCTCGATACGCATTATGATGATCAGTTGTATGCACTGGAAATAAGCAAGCAGCTTATTGAAAAAGGTATCCAGCCATATATAAACCCCGAAGAAGATGATCCGAAAAAAAATATAATCATTCTTGAAGACCGGATATCGCAGGTGAGTAAACTGGTATTTTTTTATGGAAAGGTATCTTACCATTGGGTAGCGGAAAGGATAAAGTCAGCCTTGCAGTTCATTGTTTCCAACAAATATCCTGAAAAGGGTTTTTGCATTTATATGCTACCCACACACAAAGATGCGGGCGATCTATCCTCGTTTGAGAACTGGTATGTTCCAATCAAGATAGTTGATAATAGCGACTCATTGCAACAATTTTTAAAATCATAAAAACAAAAGTATGGCTCTGAGTCCCGAAAGCAATCCTTTTGTTGGCCTTCGCTCTTATGAAAGCCACGAAAGTATATTGTTTTTCGGGCGGCAGGATCAAACGATAGAACTCTTGCAAAAGCTCCATCTGTTCCGGTTCTTAGCAGTAATAGGCAGCTCAGGAAGTGGAAAATCATCGCTTGTAAAAGCAGGCTTAATTCCCCGCCTTAAAGCTGGTTACCTGGTAAAGAACCAGAGTAGCTGGGTAATCGTAACTATGAAGCCAGGGAAGGATGCTTTGCTAAATTTGGCAGAAGCCCTACTGAGCCTGTTTAATGAAAGTAATAATGGATTTACGGCGGCTGATTTAAAAAAAAGAATACTGGAACAAGGATTTGAAGCGATACCTGACATTTGGAGCCCTCAAAAGTTAGGTAAAGCCAATTACTTTTTGTTGGTTGATCAGTTTGAAGAATTGTTTCGCATTGCTTTAAATACAAGTGAAATTGCAAAAAGAGATGAAGCTGCCGATTTCGTGAACGTATTACTTCATCTTTCACATCAAAAAATTATAAGCTTTTACATTACTATAACTATGCGTTCAGATTTTATTGGAGATTGCGCACAGTTTTATGGCTTGCCCGAAGCAATAAACAAAGGCTTATACTTAGTGCCACGCTTAAGCCGGATACAATTGGAAATAGTTGTGGAAGGTCCTGTAAGATTATATAATCAAAAAATAAGTCCTGCATTAACAACAACGTTGTTGAACGATGCACAAATGATAGAGGATGCACTACCGTTATTACAACATGTGCTTATGCGTACATGGAATTATGAAATGAATACTGATAAAAACGGAGAGCTGGATGTAATGGATTATTACAATGTTGGACGTATAGAAAACGCTTTATCTCTTCATGCAGATGAAGTATTGCTTGGAATGACAACGGAGGAGCGGAAAGTTACCGAAAAAATGTTTCAGGCGCTTACTGCTATAGATCAGAACGGCCGTAAGATACGAAGACCCGCCCTTTTAAGTGAACTGGTACTTATTACAAAAACAAATAAAGAGGTATTGCAGAAGATCATTAACCGTTTTACAGGCAATACATCTTTTCTGATTACATCAAAAGTTGAGGACAGGGATGATCTGCTAATAGATATTTCTCATGAAAGCCTTATCAGGCAATGGCAGCGTTTGAATGATTGGGTAGATACAGAAGCCGACTCGGCCAGAATTTTTTTACGGCTGGTTGAGGCAGAAAAATTATATAAAGAGAAAAATAAGAATCTATTATCAGGAAATGAGTTGCATCAATTCTGGCATTGGTACACTACTTTTAATCCAAGCCCCGAATGGGCGCGGCGCTATAGCGAGTCCTGCAATGATTGCATTAATTATTTAAAAAAAAGTAGATCAGTAAATCTTAGAAATAAGATATTGCTTTTCGGTGCTATTACTTCTGTTGTGCTGGTGATTTGTATATTTTCTATTAAAGTATATTCCGATTATGTTGCAAGTACTAACCAGCTTGCGCTAAGCTATTGGACAAGTAGCCAAAACCTGGCTGATAAAAATAATTTTTTTGATGCCTTGCATTTAATTGCAGAAGCCGAAGAAACAAGCCGCCGCGATGACATCATTAAAGACCTGCTGATTAACGGAGAAAGTTTTTTGCCGGCAGCTTGTCTTAAAAATATGTTTCCGGTTAACGCTATAATTAATAGCGCAGTTTTCAGCCCAGATGGAAAGTTAATTATAATAGCGGTACAAAATGGTGTGGTATCTGTAATTGATAAAACAACAGGCAAAAAAGTTGAAGAGTTTATAAGCGATAGCTTACCTGTTGTTAGTGCCGTTTTTAGCCCGGATCAAAATTCAATATTAACTGCGGGTCATGATTCAACTGCTCGTTTGTGGGACGTAAAAAATGGATTGCAAATAAAAGCTTTTAAGCATCCGCAGGCTGTTACAGGTGCCAGTTTTAGTGCAGACGGGCATTTTGTAGTAACTGCCTGTGCAGACAGTTGCGCCCGCATTTGGAATGTGGCTGCTGAAAACCAGGTTGACACCTTCAGGCAAGATGCTACTGTTTATAGCGCCGTTCTTAGCCAGGATAATAAACGGTTACTTACTTCCGGCAGTGATTCAACTGCACACCTTTGGAATGTTGTAACAGGTAAACCTGTTTATTCCCTTAGGCACAATACCCCTTATGTTAACAGTGCGGTCTTTAGTGCTGATGAAAAACGGATATTAACGACCGGTAATGATTCAACTGCCCGTATCTGGGACGCTGCAACAGGGATGCCGATTGACTCCTTTTATCATGAATCAGAAGTTACCAATGGCGCTTTTAGCCCGGATGGAAAATGGATAGCCACCTGCACCCGTGACAAATATGTTCATATCTGGAATATAGAGAGCCCCAATTCAAAAAGTTTTATCTTAAAGCATGCCGGAGCTGTTTATAGTGTGAACTTCAGCAAAGATGGTAAATGGCTTTTAACCGGAGGAAAAGATACAATAGTACGTCTTTGGAATATGGAGGCAGCAACAATCAATGCAATCAATACTTTCCAAACCCGAGGCATTGTTAATAATGCCGGCTTTAGTAATGATGGAAAGTTTATACTCACCTGTGGCTCTGATTCACTTGCCAGGGTATGGAATATAGCGAATTCACAATTAATAAACTCCTTTAATAATGGCAGTGTAATAAACAAAGGTGTATTTAGCAATGATGGGAAATATGTACTTACATGCGGCAGCGATTCAACTGCGAGGCTTTGGAATATTAGTAGCGGTAAATTACAAAATCATTTTAAGCACAATGGTATAGTACGCAGTGCCGTATTTAATGCCGATGGAAAAACCATTCTTACCACAGGTGATGATTCAACCATTCGCTTCTGGACAATACAGGCAAAGCCGGGGAGGATTATTAAATTTAAAGATAAGGTACGAAGCGGAGTGTTAAGCCCGGATGGAGCATCCTTGCTTATCATCGGTGCGGATTCAACAGCATATTTATTGAGTAGTAAAACAGGCAAAAGATTAAAATCATTCAGGCAGGAGGATGTTATTAAAAGTGCAGTCTTCAGCCCGGATGGTAAGTGGGCACTTACAGCGGGATGGGATAATACAGCCCGCATGTGGAGCATTGCTACCGGCGAGCAAAACGGTTCTTCAATGAGACATTCCAAATATATAATGGAGGCAGTATTTAGCCCCGATGGTAAATGGATACTTACAGCAGGATGGGACTCGTGTGTTCGTATATGGGAGATTACAACTAAAAATCAAATTATTGCGCTACTGCAAAAGTCGCCTGTTAACAGTGTCGTTTTCAGTCCTGATCAAACAAGCATCCTCACAGCCAATCGCGATTCCAATGCAATGCTCTCAAGAATTCCCGGAGATTTAGATATCCCAAAAGCTTTATTTAAACTGCAGGTACAGGTACTAACAGGTGCGAGGTATAATATTAAGACAAACGAAACTGAATGTTTATCCCCTGAGCAATGGCAATCGTTAAATAGAGACTATGAACGCGAAGCAAAGGAGCATTATAAAGCATGCAAATACCAGCAATATAATGTATGGCGGCGTTTTAATCCTAATGAGGCCAGCAAAATACATCCTTCTACAAAAGAATGAACTAATAATAACAGTACATATAATGGTTATTGCTGTTTTATTAAACTAACTCGCCATACAACTATAATTAATATAAAACTAAAATAACTTTTGGCAGTGCATTTCATAAGTTACATATCAATGTAGCTACTACGAATTTTTATTTAAATGATGCTTATGCCATCCACTTGCTTTATTAATTTCAAAACTATTGCTGTTATTTAAAAGGTTTGCTTGTAATACTTTCAGCGCTTGTACTTAAGCCTTTTGGTTGCAAACAGCTATAAAAGTTCTTAAGGATAAAGGAAGTGTTTTTTTGAAATTGTGAAAATGATGTTGAAGAGTTATGCTATCTTTTACTTTTGCTCTATACTCTATCAAGAGTATAGAAGTCGGATCATTATAAAATTTGGAAAAATAAAAATTAGGCTGTAGATTTATTGCAGGAATTCTTCTATAGCTAAAACATATAACCATTAGACTCTTATAAAGCCTGTAAGCTAACTTTTCCTGTTCAATCATTTTTTAATAGCCAATCACGTAATACGAATAAATTTTCTGCAGTTGATAATTGCTGCTGTTTGCAAATGTGAAAAATCCAATTGCTGCTGAGCGCTACAGCGCTTCTTTGTAAGCTTCTTCTGACTCTAAAATAAGTACGGCATAAAGGCTGATAGACAGACCTGTATAATGACAAGCTAAGGAATTGTTGTATAGAACAACTTATCATAGGCTATTCAAAGTCAATGTGTTTTTACAATAAAACGTTCCCTATGGATTGGACGACCATACCCTATAAGAATATTATACTTATTCTTCCATTCCTATGTTGTAGAGTACTCTTTGCACAAACAACTCCAACGATTTTTTCATTATTTCCTAATAGCGGTCCTATTGGCACAACTGTTACTATTAAAGGGAATAATTTTAGTACAGACCCTGCAAGTAATATTGTGTATTTTGGAGCGGTACGGGCACCTGTAGTAAGCGCAGCCACTTCAGCTCTTGAGGTTACCGTACCTGCCGGTGCAACCTACCAACCCGTAACAGTTACCACCAATCGCTTAACTGCGTATTCGAATACCTTCTTCAATGTTACTTTTCCAACAGATGGCAGTGGGTTAACACCAAACACGTTTGTAAAGCAGAATTATGAAATAAACAGTGAGGGGCTTAATGTTGCAATTGGTGATTTGAATGATGACAGCAAAGCAGATATAATAGTAAGTACAGGGGATGCAAGTCAAACATTTATTAATACAAGTAGCCTTGGAATGATTTCTTTAAAACAAGGTCAAAATGTAACAGCAGGAAGGTTCCCGCTTTTTACAACTATAGGGGATTTGAATGGGGATGGTAAACAAGATATTGCGGTAGTAAATTTGTATGATAACACCGTCTCTGTTTCTCAAAATATCAGTGAAAACGGAAATTTTAGTTTAAATTATATAGGAGATCTTGCTACAAGTTATGCCCCTAATAGTGCAGCTATTGCAGATTTAGATGCAGATGGTAAACCGGAACTCATTGTCTCATCTTTTGATACAATCTCAATTTTTAAAAATACAGGTAACGGAAAAAAAATTTCATTTTCAGACAGGCAAGATTTGGCAATAGGGCGCATTAGCGGCAAAATTTCGATTATTGATTTGGATTATGATAATCGGCCAGAACTCATCGTATCAAGCAACTCCCAAGTTCTCGTAGTGCAACTGCTTTATGATGGACGATTTATAATCGGAGACATAAACCATTATGATGTACCAGGGGAAGGCGGAGATACATACTTAGGTGATGTGGATGGAGATGGAAGAACGGATGTAGTAGTAAACACCGGAAATACTCAGGCAGTTCTATTAAACCAGAGTTCTGAAGGTAAGATTGATTTACTGATACCAGCTACTGTTATTGAAACAGGTTCATACATTATTTCATTGAGTGAGATGGATGGAGACGGCAAAGTTGATCTTTGTACTTTAGGTTTACAAGGACTCTCTATTTACAGAAATCAAAGTAGTTTAGGAAATGTAAGTTTTGGTACAGCAGTAACGTATAAAGATGATTCTTATTCAGGAACAGCAGGTGATATAGACGGAGATGGGAAACCGGATGTTGTAACAGGAGGTGTTGTTAATGAATTTGGACCTACGCTTTTTTCCATATGGCGTAATACAGGTACCGAACCACAGATTACATCCTTTACACCCATCAGCGGTGCATCAGATGCTAAAATCACCATCACAGGCAGGTACTTAAGCAGTGCTAGTCAGGTAAGCTTTGGAGGCATTCCGGCTTCCTCATTCACAGTCATTGATGATAGTACTATTACTGCTATTGTTGCCAATGGCTCTTCGGGCAATGTGCTGGTACAAACACCTTATGGACAAGCTGTATCGAGTGATACATTCATCTACCTTCAGCCTCCTCAGATTACTTCTTTTACACCCACCAGTGGATCTCCAGGCACTCAGGTTACCATCAATGGCGGATTTTTAGACAGTGCTACTTTGGTAAGCTTTGGAGGAACTCCTGCTATCATTACGTTTAATAATGATACAACTATCATTGCTTTAGTTGGTAATGGCTCGTCGGGCAGCGTGCTGGTACAAACACCGGCTGGGGTGGATTCAACAAACGAACAGTTCATCTTTATCCCTCCACCAGTAATCACGTCTTTTGCTCCGCTTAGCGGTCCTGTTGGTACAACTGTTACTATTAAAGGAAATAATTTTAGCACAGACCCTGCAAGTAATATTGTGTATTTTGGAGCAGTACGGGCACCTGTAGTAAGCGCAGCCACTACAATCCTTACAGTTACGGTACCTGCTGGTGCAACCTACCGGCCGATTACAGTTACTAACAATCACTTAACTGCATATTCGAATACCTTCTTCAATGTTACTTTTCCAACAGATGGCAGTGGATTAACACCAAACACGTTTGTAAACGATACTCAGGATTACGCAACCTATACAGGGGGCAGATTCCTTACAGCCAGTGATTTTAATAATGACAGTACAGTGGATATAATTGTGAGTACAAGTCACGGAGGTCAGACATTCATAAATACAAGCAGTGCTAAAACGATCTCTTTACAATCTGCTCAGGATATAGGTCAAGACGCATTTTTAGCATCTGTTGCAGATTTAAACGGAGATGGCAAACTGGATGTTGCTATAGCAAATAATGTTTCAAGTTCAGTTAGCGTGTACAGAAATATCAGCCAAAATGGAGATTTTGAATTGCAACATATAAACGACTTACCAGTAAATAGTTTTAGAAGCAGCATTACTATAGCAGATTTGGATGCAGATGGTAAGCCTGAACTCATTATACCTAGGTCAGATGGTGTAATCTCCGTGTTTAAGAATACGGGTAGCGGGGATAGTATATCTTTTTCGGCAGCACAGGATTTGTTAATAGGTACATACCAGGGTGGTACAATATCATTCCTCGATTTGGATAATGATAATAAGCCAGAGCTTATTATTCCAGGATATGATTCAAACTTTACTTTTTCAATCTTTGTGTTGCAAAATATAAGTGAAAATGGAAAGTTTATTTTTAAAAATAGCATTCAACTTGTAAATAGTTTTTTAGATTATGGAGATACATACTTAGGAGACATAGATGGAGACGGCAAAGTGGATATTGTAGTAGATGGATATAGTGGAAGCAGTGAAACCAATAGAATTACAGTTCTGTTAAATCAAAGTTTTGCTAATAGTATTTCTTTCATGAATCCAATTCCTATTGATTATAACGGTAACAATATTTTTTCGTTGAATGATATGGATGGAGACGGCAAAGTTGATCTTTGTACTTCAACCGCCACTGGCTTTTCCATCTATAGAAATGAAAGTAGTATTGGGAAAATAAGGTTTGCTACAGCAGTTGTGTACACTACAGAACAGTTTCCTACTTCAGGAATAGCATGTGATATAGACAGAGATGGAAAACCAGATTTTGTTGCAAGTGGCAATTATTATAATGAAGGGCAGCCCGGCGTCCTTTCGATATGGCGTAACACGGGAACTGAGCCTCAGGTTACTGATTTTACACCGAAAAGCGGTACACTGGGTACTGCAGACACTATAAGAGGCAGGTTCTTGGGCAGTGCTACTTTGGCAAGTTTTGGAGGCACCAACGCCACCATTACTTACAAAGATGATTCAACCATTATTGCTATTGTTGGCGAAGGAGCAACAGGAAATGTATTGGTACAAACCCTTTACGGTGTAGATTCACTTGGAACCTTTACATATAATCTCCCTCTTCCACAGATAACCTCTTTCTCTCCAAGCAGCGGTACATTGGGTACCGTGGACACCATTAGAGGTAAATTCTTAAGCAATGCCACCTTAGTAAGTTTTGGAGGAACTCCTGCTACCATTACGTTTAATAATGATTCGACTATAATTGCTATAGTTGGCAATGGCTCATCAGGAAACGTGTTAGTAAGAACAGCGGCTGGGGTAAATTCAACCGGGATATTTACTTATACTCCTCCTGCTCCATTAATTACTTCTTTTACACCAACCAGCGGTCCATTGGGCACTAAAGTCACCATCAAAGGCAGGTTCTTTACCGGAGCTACTTTAGTGAGCTTTGGAGGAACTAATGCCTCCTCATTCACAGTTGATAATGATTCGATCATTACGGCAATTATTGGAAATGGATCTACGGGAAGTGTATTGGTAAAGGCTCCTGGTGGAGTAGCATCATTAGGACAGTTTACCTATACTATTCCTGCTCCAATAATTACTTCTTTTACACCTACCAGTGGCTCGTTGGGTACACAGGTCACCATTAAGGGGAAATTCTTCACCGGAGTTACCCTGGTAAGTTTTGGAGGTGCTCCTGCTATTATAGTCTCTAATAATGATTCAACTATTATTGTTACTGTTGGTAATGGACTAACAGGAAGTGTGCTGGTAAAGACACCTTATGGTGCAACCTCCTTTGGGCATTTCACCTATAGCTGTCCTATCAATAATCCAAAACCAATAATTACTTCTAATTTTAATACAGATAGCTTTAGTGCAACTAAACTCATTTGCACGCCACCGGCGAAATATTATAGATGGTACTTCAATAATAATAGGATTTTAAATGAAAGTTCAGACTCGATTTCTATTGATAAAGTTGGATTTTATCGTGTAGAAACAAGCCAGGATAACATATGCTGGACCTCATCATTGGACTATCCGGTATTAGTTACTCAAAGTCCATTATCCGATACCTTGAAGATGATAATGTATCCCAACCCTTCGACAGGAAGCTTTAACATTGATGTTAAACTGCCACAAGCTACAGGTGTAATAGCTTACGTAACAGTATATGATGTAAATGGAAGACAGGTTTTACAGACTAACAGGCTGATATTTTTCGGGGATCATACAATCATTCCTATGACATTAAGTAGCAGAGGAACCTTCTTTGTGAAAGTATCTGTAAATGGCGATATTAAAATGCAGACTATTGTAATTATGTAAATAGAAAACCAATGAGGAAGAGCGATTTAAAATATTTCATTGTGGTGATTATCGCTTTAAGCAGTTGCCATAAAGGTATAGATGTACAACCACCTCCACCGCCACCACCGCGTGATGACACAACATGCATAATCTCCACCATCTCACAGGTAAACAGTAATATGGGTACAGCGTCCTCTTTAACTGTTACTTATGACAGTAGGCCAAGAGTGACCAGGCTGATTATTTATGACAGTGTTAATAACAAAAAGAATTTTGAAGCCAATTTTAATTATGTAACAGATGATTCAGTAAGATTAGATCAATATCAATATTTTAAATTAGATGCAAACGGACGGGTTATTCGTTTTGTTACAAAGTCAGATTTAAGTGACCCGGCAAATGCCGATGATTATACATTTGAATACACTTATAATAATCAGGAATATCTTGCAACTAAAGATCTCTATATAAATGGTTCATTACTTCCAAATCTGAGTACTACTTATACTTACACGAACAACTTGCTTACAAAGTGTATAATGGTGGCTGTAAGCTCAGGCAATTTAAAAGTACTTGAGTCTAATTCAACATATGACAGTAGTATTAAAATAAAGAATTGGATTTACACATTTCCCGATGCAATAGAAGGATCAATGTATTTCACTGTATTAAATTTCGGTAAGCGTCCTTCCAATCCCTTGAAACAAATGGTTACTGAGATTTATGATCCGTCGTCGGGGACGTTACTTGACAAATGGATAACCAATTACAGCAATTATCAAATAGATCAGTATGGCTATGTTCTATCTGGGGAAGCAAGTGGAGATTTTCAACAAGGAATAGCTGTTTTTTATGGAAAGACCAATTTCGGTTATGATTGCCATTAAAGTATTTAGCTGCATTCTCCAAACTTAGTCAGGCGCGTAGCTGTAAGTGTTCGAAACATGATTAATCTGTGGTTACTGCTATCTTAATCTAACTTTTAAGAAGACCATACTCCATTTGTGCATTAGATGAAAAGTCAATTATAAAACAATATTTAGATGCACTTTTATCTGCGGAGTGCGCCCTTCGAGTTGTTGCTTGTCACTATTCCACTGGCTGACCGGAACCTTTTCTTTTAGAGAATTTCTTTTCGTTCACCATTAACCTAAATACAAGTGTAGATAAGCCCTTCATTGATGTTGTCTTTACCAGGTCTACAAATAAGAATGACGGAGAAAGTGTTTACTGTTTTCATACAAGATAACTTTTAAGTATTTAAATTCCTTTTGCACAATGCCAGTCCACTATACTGTAGAAGTTCTGAACGCGAAGGGTCAGATTATTAATGCCAAGACAAGCCAGATCATATCAAAACTCACCATGCTATTAACCTGCTTTACAAAACCTTATGCTCTAAATCGTGAGTAAATGTAGAAATCCGAATGAACTCACGAATGATTTGTACTCATTTGAACAGATTTGATATAGATACCAAGCAAAAAGCCTGTAAATACAATTATTTACAGGCTTTTAGGTCGTTTGTTACAGTTAATGTCGGGATGACTGGATTCGAACCAGCGGCCTCTTCGTCCCGAACGAAACGCGCTACCGGGCTGCGCTACATCCCGAAAATGGATGGCAAATATAAATGATGAATCAGATGCTAACCAAGTCATTTAACTACAAAACAGCACAAAAATACGTTGCACTATTTTGTCTTTATGGCTAATACCAATAATTGCTTATTGCCTTTCGTTTGGCGGGAGTTTGCAAGGCGGTTGTCCTTTTATTTGTCCGCCACCTTCGGCTGCTCTTTTACAAATAGGCGGCAGCTTTTTATAAGCATCTTCTGTAGCGGTAGTGCTATCCACATCAAAGCCGGCGTTGTTGATAGCCGTTTTTATATAATCGAGCGTTATCCTGTCGGGCACATATTGAATCTTGAGCGTACCGCTACTCATATTCACGGTCCACTTCATAATGCCGTTATCGCCATTCGGACCAGTTTCCTGCAACAGGTATTTATCGAGGCGGTCTTTACATTCCCAGCATTTCAATTGGGGTACATTCAGCGTAGCCCATTGCGGTTTGGCGCTCATTACCTGGGCATTTATGGCTTTTACACTGCAAAAAAGCATTAAAGAAAAGAGTAATTTTTTCATATTGGTTGTATTAACGTTTTTGCCGGCAAAAAATTACATTCCTTGCCACGCTGCGGGATCTTCGCGCCATTGCAGCAAGGCTTGTTCCGCTCCCTGCGCAATGTTCCCTTTATCCAGAGCAAGACTAATCAGTGTTGGATAACTGGTTAAGGTAATTAATGGCACACCCGCCTGCTTAAAGGCAGTGGCTGCTACATCAAATCCATACGTAAAAATAGCAACCATACCCATTACTTCCAGTCCTGCTTTCCGGAGTACTTCGGCTACCTGCAAACTGCTCTTACCGGTGGAGATTAAATCTTCTATAATTACAACTTTTTGGCGTGGCTCGTAGTAGCCTTCAATCTGGTTGCCCAGCCCATGTTCTTTAGGTTTGGGGCGCACATACAGGTAAGGCAGCTTTAGCTGGTCGGCAGCCATGGCCCCCCAGGCAATACCGGCAGTAGCCACGCCTGCCAGCCCTTCGGCATCCGGAAACCGGTCGAAGATGATATTACACATTTCGCTCTTGATGAAATCACGGATAAAAGGGAAGGATAATATCTTCCGGTTATCGCAATAAATAGGGCTTTTCCAGCCGCTCGCCCAGGTGAAAGGCTGCTGCGGGCTCAGTTGCACAGCACCCGCCTGCAATAGTTTTTCAGCAATTGTTTTTTCGTTTGAAGACATGTGTATTATTAATTGATAATGCTTCGTTGTTGATTACGTTGTATGCATCCGCATCTAAACCATCCAATAACACAAGGATGATGCGACGTATTGCAGCAACGCCGTGAAAATAAGTGTTTATTGGCTATATGTATGCTGCTTACACCGGTACAAACACATAAAACAGGAACTAAGTATATAAATGAGGCAGGAGAATACTATAATAATGGGACAATAGTTGTTACCTCATCAAAGCGTATTTAAGGATGTTGAATAAATATGTTGAAATTAATCAGGCAAGAAAAAGTTAGCTCTTATACTTACTAAAGCCGTAAAGGGTGCTACGTTTATCCATAATCTTTGAGGGCTTACATTCAAGACAAATATGGCGCAGCTAATATCGGGAACGTAATAAATATTCTATGGATGAGGATTAAAGGGAAACAGTATTCAATTGGAATAATATAATCAGATTCTTATTTAAGATTTAAAAGCTCGGTTACCGCGAAAAATAACCGGATACTTTTAATCACCACTCATATAATAACTGTTTCTTTTTCTTTTCTGCTTATTTTTAACGATGCGCTTACTCATCTGCTTTTCACTTTGCATTTGCTGTAGTCTGCTGCATGCGCAGCCCCAAACAGATACACTGCTCCAAAACATTTTGCAGCATAATAAAGATTCATTGTTCCAACAAGTCATTACTCATCCAAATACCTATCGCCTGCAGGTTATTTACACCCAAATAAACAGGGATAAAAGCAATACACCACACTTTACCAATTACTACTTTAATGTAGATACCAATTTATACTTTTATCCGGCTTCCACCGTAAAACTGCCACTCGCTGCATTGTCTTTAGAAAAGTTAAATGAACTACATAAAAAGGGGATAAATAAATATACTTCCATGCAGTTTGACAGTGCCTATTCGCGGCAGGTAATAGAATACAACGACAGCACTTCACAAAGTGGTTTGCCTTCTATTGCGCAGTTTATACGCAAAGCTTTTTTGATCAGCGATAACGATGCGTATAACCGCATGTACCAGTTTGTAGGACAGCAGGCAATTAACAGAAAACTGCACCAAAAAGGTTATGTACACACCCGTATTGTACGGCAATTTATGGGTTTTACCGATGATGAAAACCGGCATACCAATCCGGTGCGGTTTATAGATGAAAAAGGGAATATTTTATATGAGCAACCAATGAGGTATAATATCGATTCAATGTATTATCCAGAGACAATACCCATTGGCAAAGCTTATTACAACCGTAATGATAGTTTGGTAAATGAACCGATGAATTTTGCACGACAGAACACTATCCCATTAGAAGATTTGCAGCAGCTATTGCAGTCTATTTTATTTCCTGCATCGGTACCAGCAAAACAACGTTTTAAACTCACTAAGAAAGATTATCAATTTTTATGGCAATATCTCTCGCAATACCCTTCCGAAACGCCTTACCCTAAATACGATACAGCAGTATATTACGACAGTTATGTAAAATTCTTTTTTAACAACGAAACACATCAAATGCCCAACAATGTGCGGGTGTTTAATAAAGTAGGCTGGTCGTATGGCTTCTTAACCGATGCATCATATATTGTTGACTTTGCACACAATACCGAGTTCATGCTGGCAGCAACAATATATGTAAATAAAGACGATACACTCAACGATGATCAATATGAATATGAGACAGTCGGGCATCCGTTTCTGTATCAGCTTGGGCAAACAATTTACAACTACGAATTACATCGCCCACGTCCATACCCGCCCAACTTAAGTGAGTTTAAGATGCAGTATGAGCACCGGGATGCAAACGACAGGCGACCATCTATTAAAGACGCAGATAATTAATTTAGCTTAATAAACATATAAAATACACTTATTTCCCGTTTCAAAGACTACAAAGCTATGTTTGCTACCAGTAGCCCTAAGCTCATAGCTTGAGGCTTGCAGCTTTATTTGCCAAACAATTGCTTTATACTTCTTTTTAGCAAAGGTGCAGCAATTACTGCCGATGCAATATTGATGGCAGCGCCGGCAAGGCAGTACAGGCAAATTTTTTTTTGCTTAAAAATCATATCATACAGGTAATATACGGCACCGGCAGTATTGCCCGCAATAGTAGCACCCAATAAACTATCCATCACCGGTTTACGCCCCGATGCCTCGCTGCCGCCCGCTGCCGCCAGCACCATTATTGCCGCATACGCCACCGCGCTGACAGGCCCATCTGGCACGCCAAACTGGTAGGCTTCTTTGGAGGCATTTACTTTATTGGAATCGAAAATGGCAAACGGCAGATCGGGCAACTTTTCAATGATACCCGTTTGGTACAAAGAGATAACAGAAAAATCCACCAGTCCTAAAGCTGATAACAGAATGATTGTTCGCCGCTTATCCATCACTTCCGAATCATTATTCCGCAATTCATTCCGTATAGCAAGTGCATTCATACAATCTTTTTAAATATTCTGTCAATAACTGTTCCGCGCTCTGCTATAAGAAACTTTTATTCATTCACAAAGGAGCAGAAGAAATTATATCGCAAAGACACGAAGATGTAAAGACTCACTCACAAAGTCTCATAGATAAAGAATGTAGCAAATAAACTTTGCAGCATCTTATCTCTTCGAATCTTCGTGGCTCTATTCTTCTACAATCTTAAACAGCATTTTTATCTTATAAATACTTCATGAACCTTAGCCTCTTCACGATTAAAAATGAAAATATCAATCCTCCACATTTAGCTGCTCCTCCGATTGTACATAAATTGCCGGTTTGCCCTTGTACATGGTAATTTTTCCATGCACACAAAATGTGTGGTTTTCCATCTTTTTTTCCGGGTCGAAGGAAAAATTTTTTAAAACATCTTTGGTAAATAACAGTGCCAGGGTGCGTGTTTCGTACGTATCGCCAACATATACTATGGTAGGCTCGTCTTTCGATATATTATCCATGTGCCCGTTTTTTACCCTATCGCACAACAGCACACTTTTACCCACAAAATCTCCTGCCTGGGCGGCTGTAATTTTGCTTTCCTGCTGTGCATACAATGTATTGCCGAATAGCACAATTAAAAGAAGATAAACAAACTTTTTCATAATCGCTTTTTATCATTTACCATTCTAAAACTGCGCCATAGTTATGTAAAGGAAGAATGTTTGTCGTGATATTAAAAAGCCAGTAGATATGGAATGAAACTACCTCCAGCCTTTTACCCGCAAGTATCTGTTTTGAAGTCCTGCAAACCGTACTGTTTTTATCAAAAACAGTATAAAGCAAAAAGCTCATAAACGAATGCTTTCAAATAAAGCAACGTTTATGAGCTTTTGTATTAACGTTCAAATAAATGAAGAGAATTGTATGACTAATAAATCATTGCAATATGCTGATATTTTTCCAGCACCTCACTATCTGCAAACGTCACTTCGCCGCCGGTTGATAATACGCGTTCAATTACTTCATCCACCGCATCTGTAAAAGGCACATTGCCGAGTAAACCATCCGCTGTTTTCCCTGCTTTTACCACCGGACACGTATAATCTTTCTCGAGTACCAGCAGCTTTGCTCTTCGTTGATGAGCAGCTTTTACAACATTTTCTATTCCCGTTGCTATTCTGCTGCTATCTGTAGCATTATCCAGCGTATGGCGCAAGTGCTTCGTTTGTATATACCCCCAGTTGTGCGTATAGGGTTGTAATGCTGTTTTAATTTTATCTATTACTATTTCTTTACCATCAGCTTCTATCAACTGTGTAATATGTGTTTTGTTTTGGGTAATAGTCTTATACCTGCTCAATGTATAAGTACTGCTCATTATAAACAAGGGAAGCGATGGAAAATAGTTTAAAATAATACTCAGGTTGTTATCAGTTTCTTTCAAAAAGGTTTCTAACGAAGAACCATATTCACTCCGGCTTTTCTTACGGATGTTGGTAAACATAGCAATAAGGTGTTCGCCGTTATCAAAATAAATCCTGGAGATATTAGTGCCAAGCACCAGCACTAAGTAATGCTGCAGCTTTTTCCGATGCGCTATCAAAGAGCGGACATTAAAAGATGTATCAATAAGCACTTTTTCTTCTAATGGTGTATTGAGGTAAAATACCTTTTCGCCCTCTGCCGAAACATAGATGGCAATACTTCTTTTATGCGTGCTGTAATCAAGGTTCTTTACAACTGCTTTCAACCTTTTGAGCACAGGTTCTGCTACCTTAAAAGAAAAGCTCTTTACCAGTTTTAGCTCTGCTTCATGCACAAGTAACTGAAGCTTATAAACAAGTTCATTTTTCGTCACCATCTTCGGCTCAAACGGCATAAAAAGTGATACAACAGGTGTGGTTCTATCGGGCTGTATGGCAATAAGTGGAACCTGCTCTTTCTTTGATATATTGGTTAGCATACAACATTATTTTTATATCGGGTAAAAGTAAATGCCGATTGTATATAATATTATGATTCAAATCATGCAGGAATATGATTACTGTCATTATTACGTCAAATAATAGTAAAAGCAGCTTTAACAGCAGTTGTTAATAGATCTGGAGCGGCACAATGCAGCACGCTATTTCGTTTCAACTGTAATGCAATTATCAATCCGCTGATACTATCTTCTATAAATCAATGGCAGCTTTGGGTCTTAAAAGTCATCATTGATGCCCCGTCAAAATCATTGTAGGAACAGTTGGATGAAGAATAAACTGCCTGGAAATACTTGTATGAAAAAACATATGTTTTTTCGGAATAACTATCAATAAATCAGGACTGTTATTACTCAAATACGTATTGATACCATTGGCTACGCTATCGTTTTTTATATAGCAAAACGAAGGATAATATTTTTCAAAATGCGTTTGCAATGCAACAGCCTCCGATACATTGCCTGCCTCAAACCGGTCATCTTCTTTTACAAAAACGATTTCGAGCGCAGGCTTAAAGGCATCTGTCCAGCGCGTTAAAATATCCAGCGGCATCGTATCATATACTTTATTCAAATCGGTGGCAATAGCTACTTTTCTAAAGCCCCTGAATTCGGCTTCGTGCGGAATTAATAACAGCGGTACTTGTATGGTACTACTTACCGAAAGCGTTTCGCTACCTTGCATAAAACACGCTATTGCTGTCTTTTCGGTTGCCGACATTACTGCTGCAAAAGGTACATCATGCCTGCACGCTTGTTCCAGTAAACTGCTTATGTTGCCATACTTCAATTGTACACCCACGTTTAGCCGGTATCGGGTGTAGCTTTTTACTTTTTCCTGCAATGTTTCCAACCGCTGCATCGCTTCTTCTGTTGCTGCATATTCTGCATCATAATCCATATCATCTATCAGCACTACACGGTCGGGTACTGCATGATATATCTGCAAGGTTGCATTTACTTCCAGTGCTATATCAACAGCAAAGAGCACCGCATTGATGGAGGCATCAGAAAAGTCGGTTTGGGCAATAATCGTTTTCATACTTTTCAATTCATACAGAAAAAAATACTAATAGTACAGTAAATAAGCACAGTTGCAATGACAATAAGGTATAATAACCCAGGTGTAGCAATGAGCATTTTCAATTACTATCATACAGCGTACTTATACAAACGTATTCATTTCAGCAGCCTTTTGAATGTTTTCAAAACGTCCTGTTTTTTCGGTAATCAATATGCGGAACACAATACCTTTAATCACATTAAAATCATGGGGCTGAAACGGCCAGCTTGGCGTTAGCTTTACTGTTTGACTGGCAATAATGGGCAGCTCGCGGGCAAGCAGTTTTTTAAGTGCATCTGTACGCGCTTCTTCATCCGTTACTTCTTCAAAGCTTCCCCAGCAAATCACGCTTTTCCAGCTCGCCATATTTTCCATTGTGTCTGCCTGAAAACATACTTCAGGATTTTCGCGCATCATTTCTATTTTCTTACCCTCGTGTGTATGTGCATAAATGTATGCTCCATCATATGCATAGCTAATGGGCACTACATAGGTTCGTCCGCCGGCACTGCAACCCAGCCTGCCAATGTATTGGTGAGAAAGAACTACTTCAATTTCCTGCGCTTCTAATTTTCCAAACATAATATGTAAGTTTTGTGGTTTATTAAGATTATATCAAAGCTCTTGTTATGAAAGAAGAAAAAAGGAAACGGTGGTCAGGCTGTTACCTGATTAACGTCAGATAATCAGAAAAGGGTAAAATGAATAACCTGCAAGCATACAAATAAACAAGAAAACGCATGGTAGCGTTTTTTATTTCTGTGGAACAAGCTAAAGAATATAATGGAACTTTTGGTGTGTCACTCACGTCAACACCTGTGCGTTTTTCAGCTTTTACGCGAGTACTATTTACACCGCAGCAGAAAGCGAATTTAATAGCAGAAGTGCGCAGCGTTGTTTACATCAGCAAAATAGCTGGCGATATCGTGCAATGTACTTTCAATGACAAACAATAGCTGTTTTTGGCGCGCCCGGTACAAAGGGACTTACATAAGGAATACCCAGACCCATACCGCGCAGGATGAGCAACATACCCATTACTGCCATAAAGAATGGTACTGCTTTTTTCACCATTTGTCTTACTGACAACTTCAGCATATAACCAAAGTAAGACACGGCAAACATAGCAGGTAAAGTGCCTAAACCAAATGTTGCCATAAACAACATTGCATTTACCACACTACCGGTTACCAATGCACCTGTAATGGCAAAATATACCAGGCCACAAGGCAGCATACCATTAGCTACGCCAATGAGGTACAGATTGCCAAGGTGCGGCTGTTTTAAAAACCGGCTCATCCATGTTTGCACAAATCCGTGTGCATTACGAAATACAGGCAGTCGAAGATGAAAAGGAAATAAAATATTTAATACAACAAGTAAGATTAATATACCTGCAATAATGGAAAACCACTGCTGAAAACCGGCAACATAAATCTGTCTGCCAAGCAAGCCAAATAATAAACCAAATACAGCATAAACGCTTATCCTGCCCAGATTGTAGAGTAAAATGCCTATGCCTTTTTTTACCGGCGGCATGCCTCGTACCGGCAACGAAAAAGCAATAGCACCGCACATACCTACACAGTGAAAACTGCTTACCAGCCCAAGCCCTAATGCCGATATAAATAATTGCCAGCTCATTACTTAGCGATGGTTAATGATTGCTCGTTGTAATACTTGGTATCACCGGTTTCCCAGGTAATTTTTGCAGTGTATTTTGCATCTGCTAATTTCTTTTTATCAATCAGCATAACGCCGTCTTCATTTACTTGCAAAGGCGCCTTGTAATCAAGCGCAGCATTGGCAGGACAATACAACCAAACCTGCCCCGTAAGTGCATGGCCGTTTAATTCTTTAGGCAGTTGAATACTTACTTCATCGCCTGTTTGCACAAGTTGTACCGCACTCAATTGTTTAGCGTTTTGCATACCATCAATCTTATCCTGGTACTTCAATTCTTCGTTGTAATAATCGGCAGATACAAGGTCGAACTTTTCCTGGGTACATTTATACACAAGGAAACCTACATTTGAAGCAAAGGCAATAAATACAATAGTCAATCCATATCCCCAGTTCCATTTCATATACAATAGTTTTAAAAGTTATTTATTCAACAGGTCCTAAAAAGGAAGTAGTTATTGTGTTTAATTTATTATTTCCTTCGTACAAATCCAGCTTAATACTGGTCTTGCGGCTTTGTATCATTTTCTTTGGCAGCACTACAAAAAAAGAACCACTGCCTTGTCCTTCCTTTTCAATATGAATGGTTTGTTTGCCCACTAATTGTATTTCGCCGCCACCATTCTCCAACATAATAGTAAGCGGAATATCTTTCAATGTTTTATTGGCAAATTTGATATTGTACAAATTGGAAACGCTATCTGCACCTCTTTCCTGATACAGTAATCCCGGCGTACGAAAAACGGTTGCGTCCACATCTTTGCGGGTAATAACAAGAAAAGATAACAATGCCATTACAGCTAAGCACAATACCGTGTATAATTTCATGCGTGTAGTATAGTGCAGTTTTTCGCCGGTAGCAATGCTGTTTTCGCTGGCATAGCGTATCAAGCCACGTGGCTTGCCAATCTTATCCATAATGTTGTCGCATGCATCTATACAAGCCGTACATCCAACACATTCCATCTGTACGCCATTGCGGATGTCTATGCCGGTAGGACATACTTTTACACAGGCAAAGCAATCAATACAATCGCCCAAATTATTCTCTGTATTTTTCTTGGCTACACCACGCGGTTCACCACGTTTGTAATCGTATGCAACCACCATAGAGTTTTTATCCATCAACACACTTTGCAGTCTGCCATAAGGGCAAATAGCCGTACATACCTGCTCTCTGAAGAACGCGTATACACCATAAAAAATACCGCTGAAAATGAGTAAGGAAGTAAAGCCACCAATATGTTGAGATAATGGTTCACTGATAATTTTCTCCAAATCTTTTATACCAATAATATAAGCTAAAAAGAAGTTGGAGATGATGAAAGAGAGCGCAAAGAATACTACATGTTTCGCACCTTTTTTGAAAATTTTTTCTCCATTCCACGGTGCTTTGGCAAGCATCTTTTGCTGGGCTGCGTCGCCTTCTATCCAATACTCTATTTTACGAAACATCATTTCCATAAAGTTGGTTTGCGGGCAAGCCCAGCCACAAAACAACCTGCCGAAAGCAGACGTAAATAACACAATAAACAAGACAAACATGATCATCGTTAAGCCGATGATAAAGAAGTCCTGTGGCAGAAATAACTTACCAAAAAAGACAAACTTTGCCTCCGGAATATTGAACATAAACAACGGTCTGCCATTTACATACACGAATGGCAATCCAAAGAAAACGGCAAAATAAAGGAGGCTTAGATACGTGCGTATTTTATAAAAAATACCTTTTGGCTTTTGTGCATATATCCATTTCCGCTTGCCCAGTTTATCTACGCTCGCCAATGTATCACGAAAGGCTTCTTTATCTTTTTGTTTTTTTGTTTTTATATCTTGTACTGCCGTATTCATTGTTTTGTCTCCTTTTACACTCAACTATTTACATTTTTAATTAGAACCACTAAGACGAAAGAAAGAAGTTGCACGAAGTATGTTTTTTGAAGCTTTAGGCTCATGTCTTTTCTATTAATACTATTTCGTCTATTCCTTAATTATCTTTTACTTTATGCTCTTTCTGTTTTTATGGTTCAAAATTTTAGCGCAGTTTCTTTGCCCTCAGCAGCTTTTACATCCTTTTTTACAGACAGGTTTACAGAATCTTTTTCAGGTGCACCATTGTCTTTAAATAATTCGCCCTGCGGCTCTTTGGCATTAGCAGGATTGCTTCCATGCAGGCTTTTTATATAAGAGGTAATCCTGGCAATCTGTGTTGGCGAAAAATCATCTTTCCAACTCTTCATACCTTTTTCGGGATAGCCGTATTTGATGGTTTTAAACACATCGTTAATGCTGCCGCCATGCAACCAATAATCATCGGTAAGGTTGGGCCCTACCACGCCTTGTCCCTTGTCGCCATGGCAAGGCGAGCAACTGCTGGTAAATAACCTCTGGCCTTCTTCCACAGCCGGGGCATCGGTAATAAGCGTTACTGTATTTTCATCTATATTATTCGCTGCATGTTTCAGATATGCTGCTTTTTGTGCTTCGGCTTGCGTCATGGCTATCTGGTATTCTTCAATACTGGATGGCGCTGTATGTGCTATGTGATAGCGATAGAGATAAATACATGCAAAAATGATAGTGCAATAAAAACCCATTATCCACCAGCGCGGCAGGCGATTGTCCAACTCCTGAATGCCATCATAAGAATGGTGTAAGGTAATTTCCTGCTCTTCGCTTTGAGGACGGAAGTTGTTGAGCCTGCCCCATACTTTTTTAATCTTAGTAAATATATTGCTGGTATGTGTTGCTTCTGACGTTACAGCTTCAGTAATTACTTTTTCTTTGGCAGTAAATACTTTTACAAAATAAGCCATCACCAGTATCACCATAATCTCCAGTCCAATCACACTTATCAATGTATAAAAAGAAGACTTTGGCAAACCGCTGATAGTAGTGCTTACTACTTGTTGTGCAGCAGCGGGAGCAGCAGCCGCATCTTGAGCCAGTAAAGAAGAAGATACCAAACAAAATGCAACAACAGCCAGCGTTTTCAATGCAGTACCCGTAGCTTTAGGCACTTCTTTTTCTTTAGTATGTTCTAAGTACAAACCGGCTACACTGATAAGCACATACGCTAATACACCAATAGCGAGCAGCAAGGCACCTGCAATTATTACTAATACCAATGCCAATGGATTATCCATCTGCGATGGTTCGCTTTTACCTTCAGCAAATACATTGACAGAGAGCAGCAGCGCACTCATTAGCATTACTGCTTTTGTCCATCGTTTTTTATAAATGAATTTCATTGTACTAAGTAATTTTTATAGTGAAGTCTTGTCTTCGTCCAAAGGAATATTGTTGATTTTATCAATCAAACGCTTATCTGCCTTCCATGCCCACAGCGACATAAAAACAAAGAAGGAAAAGAAGATGAAAAAGGATATCATGGCATAAATATCTACGCCCATTATTTTTTCCAGGTAGTGAATGAAGCTCATGTTATTAATGCTTTATAATTTTGTTGAAGGAAGGCAGCGGTTTCCCAATCGCTGCCTTGTAACAGTGGGTTTTTGAGTTGTATGAACAGTTTTATTTTACACCAGTATTTGCGCCTTTAATATCAGTACCTACACGTTGCAGATAAGCAATTAAGGCTATGATTTCGCTGGTGTTTTTTGCAGGCAGCTTATCTTTTTTAAGACCCGCCCGTATGCCATCCGCTTGTATAATCAGGTCTCTGTTTGCACGTTTATCATAGCCTTTAGGATAAGGTACGCCCAGCTTCATCATTGCTCTTATTTTAGCCGGTGTGCCGGCAGTATCCAATGTATTATCAAACAACCAGGGATAATTGGGCATCACCGAACCGGGCGACATGATACGCGGATCGAGCATGTGATTGTAGTGCCAGCTATCCGGATATTTACCACCAATACGCGCAAGGTCCGGACCGGTGCGCTTGCTTCCCCACTGGAAGGGATGGTCATATACAAACTCACCTGCTTTGCTGTATTCGCCGTAGCGTGCTACTTCATCTCGGAACGGGCGTACCATTTGTGAGTGGCACAGGTAACAACCTTCGCGTACATATATATCGCGTCCCTGCAACTCAAGCGGCGTATAAGGTTTCACGGCTGCAATAGTAGGTACATTACTTTTTACCAGGAAGGTTGGCATCATTTCTATAGCACCACCAATCGCAACAGCTATTAAGCTAAACACCAACATTTGCGTAGGCCTTCTTTCAATCCACCTGTGCCAGTGTTGCTTGCCATGTGTAGTAATTACTTTTGGCAATGGTGCTGCTTCTGCTGCCTCATTGGCTACCAGACTGCCACTTTTTACAGTCTTTGCTAAGTTGTACACCATAATGAATACGCCTGCCAGATAGATAGAGCCCCCAACACTACGCAGTGCATAAAAAGGTTTGAGGTATTGTACCGTTTCCAAAAACTGGTATTTCAACTGACCTTCTTCGGTAAAGGTTTTCCACATAGTGCTTTGTGTAAACCCAGCCCAGTACATAGGCAGTGTGTACAGCAGGATACCGATAGTGCCCACCCAGAAGTGTGCATTTGCCAGTTTTTTAGAATACAGTTGGGTATTGTATATTCTTGGAATAATATAATACAGCACGCTAAAGGTTAAGAAGCCATTCCAACCCAATGCGCCTACGTGTACGTGTGCAATAGTCCAGTCGGTAAAATGCGAGATAGCATTTACACTTTTTAAACTCAGCATAGGCCCTTCAAACGTGGCCATACCATAAGCAGTGATAGCTACCACCATAAATTTCAACACAGGATCTTCTCTTACTTTATCCCATGCACCGCGCAATGTAAATAAGCCATTAAGCATACCGCCCCAGCTTGGAGCAATCAGCATCACGCTAAATACTACACCAAGGCTTTGTGCCCAGTCGGGCAAAGCAGTGTATAACAAATGGTGCGGACCAGCCCAGATGTAAATAAATATGAGCGCCCAGAAGTGAATGATAGAAAGGCGGTAACTATATACCGGGCGGTTAGCTGCTTTAGGTAAGAAATAATACATCAAACCTAAGTACGGTGTAGTAAGAAAGAATGCCACCGCATTATGACCATACCACCACTGTACCAGCGCATCCTGCACACCGGCATACCAGCTATAGCTGTGTAAAAAAGAGGTGGGTAATTCAAATGAGTTAACGATGTGCAGCAGGGCAACCGTAACCCATGTTGCAATGTAAAACCAGATAGCTACATACAGGTGGCTTTCTCGCCGCTTGATGATGGTACCAAACATATTAATACCAAATAGCACCCACACAATAGTAATCGCCACATCTATTGGCCATTCCAATTCGGCATATTCTTTACCGGTTGTAGCACCCATCAGCAACGTAATAGCACCCACAACGATAATAGACTGCCAGCCCCAAAAATGTATTTTGCTCAGTTTATCGCTAAACATCCGGGATTTACAAAGGCGCTGTAACGAGTAATAAGCACCCATGAAAATACCATTGCCCACAAAGGCAAATATGACTGCATTGGTATGCACCGGACGCACCCTGCCAAAAGTAGTAGCAGCCGTATCAAAGTTGGCTGCCGGAAAAAACAACTGAATGGCTGCCAGCAAGCCGGCCATCATACCTACGGCACCCCAAAACATGGTAGCATAGGCAAATAATTTTACGATTTTGTTATCGTAATAAAATCGTTCAACAGCAAGCGCTTCTCGCGTTTCCGCCGGAACAGCAATCACCTTACTTTTTACTTCTTTTTCCTGAAACATTATTGATTTTTTGTGATGGTTGTTGAAGATGGTTTATCGTCGAACAGAATTCTGATGGGTGGACTTTTTTCGTCTTCAAATTGCCCCTTCTTTACGCTATATAAAAAAGCGCCCAGAAAGATGGCGGCTACAGTAATACTTGCGATAAGCAAGATGAAAATGACACTCATATGATAATTGAAATAGGTTGTAAAAATAGAAGTGAGCCTTAGCGCAGCAGGTGACGGTACTCAAGCAGAGGGCTGATTTTGGTCAGGCAGTATGTGTTAAGTGTATAAAACACATTTTTATGTATGGATAAGAGACAATGCGGATATAAAACTTTTGCAACGACGCTCGTTGTAAATATTTGCTGTTCAGCAGGTAAGCCGATACATTTTTACAATAAAGCACATAGAAAAACGTCCTGCCGAGCGCAGCAAATTGATATGCAGAAAGCATTAAATTTATTATTTATATCTAATCCGTCGGTTTAAATAGCCTTACATCAATATTAATGTCTTATATTGATTGCACCACCATTCACAGATTACTTCACTACCACTCGCAATGATGTTGGCGGCTGATCTTTAAGTTGCATATTGGTAAATTATTCAATCCGGTACATGTTCTCACATCATATCAACAACACCATCCTGTTTTCTTTCGTCAGTTTAATCAGCAGAATCATAGTTATAAAATGCCCGTACGCTTTGCTGCCAGCGTACTCGCACCAAAGGTGATGAGCAAAATACTCAGGCTGCTGGAAGGCATTAAAATAGCGGCGATCATTGGCGACAAGTTGCCCTGCACAGCATAGTAAATACCAACAATATTGTAGATGACAGAGATAATAAAACTTGCCAGTACTATTTGCTTATTAATTTTACAAAGTCTGATAAATTTATACAACAAAGGCAGATTAGAAGCTTCTAAAATACCGTCACTGGCGGGCGTAAAGTTGTTGGCGTTATCAGTTACAGCAATGCCTGCATCTGCCTGTTTTAAGGCACCGGCATCATTTAACCCATCACCAATCATCATCACTTTTTTGCCTTGTTGCTGTAGTTGCTGTACCCTGTTCAGCTTGTCTTCAGGTTGTTGATGAAAGAGCACATTGGCACTTTTACCAAGCAGTTGTTGCAGGTAGTGTTTTTCACCGGCATTATCACCACTCAGTACGGTAATGGGGTATGCTTTTTTAAGCTGCTGAAGCAGTGCAGGGATATTATTTCTGTAATGATTTTTAAAACGGAATTTACCAATTACTTTTCCTTCTATTGCCACATATACCGATGTTTCTTCGTCCTTGTCATTATTTCCAAACAAAAAATCTTTAGAACCAATTGCTACCAAATCATTATCCACAAAACCTTCAATGCCTCTGCCTAATATTTCTTTGAACCCTTTTACAATATTCTCTTCCCCATTACCCAGATAAGTAAAAACAGCTTTACTGATAGGGTGTGTAGATTGTGCTGCTAATGCTGCAATCTTCTTTTTTACATTACCGGTAAGCAATAAGCCTTCGTATTGCACATCCTGGTAGTTACCGGTTGTAAGTGTACCGGTTTTATCAAATACAATATGGTTGATGCCAGCAATGGTTTCAATTGTTTGGGCATTGCGCAGGTACAGCTTGTTGCGGCTAAGCAGCCGTAAGATATTGCCATTGGTAAATGTATTGCTCAGAAGCAAAGCGCAAGGGCATGCAATAATCATTACTGCCGTAATGCTGTTCCAAATTTTTTGTGGGTCATTTACATACCAATACACCGCAGTAATCGTGGCAATAGCTAATACCACCCATGTAAAATAGCGACTTAATAAATGCACAAAAGAGGCTTTACTGCTGTCTTTTTCCTGCTTCAGTTCCTCACGGTTCCACAGCTTGGTAAGATAACTTTGCGCCACTTCTTTTATCACCAAAACTTCTATGTTGCTGCCTATCTGTTTGCCACCGGCATACACAATTTCGCCCATTTCTTTTACTATTGGTATGCTTTCGCCGGTTACAAAACTGTAGTCTATCAATGCTTTGCCACGGGTAAGAATACCATCGGCCGGTAACAGCTCTTCATTATGAACCAGCAGCGTATCGTTCAGCCTAACATCGGGCAGCGCAACTGTTTCCTGGCTATCATTATTTAATCTTGTTACAGCCAGCGGAAAATAAGAGGTATAATCCCTTTCAAAGCTAAGCTGCTGATAGGTTTTGTCCTGCAATACCCTGCCTATGAGCATAAAGAAAACAATACCGCTCATACTATCAAAATAGCCACTGCCACTACCGCTGAATACTTCGTACAAACTTCTTGCAAAGGTTACAATTACCGCCAGTACAATAGGAGCATCTATATTCAGAAACTTATACTGAAAAGCTCTCCATGCACTGATGTAAAACTCGGAGGCACTGTAAAAAACAACCGGCAAACTGAGTATAAGATTTAATATTCTGAATAAACCAATCAGGCTTTGTTCCTTCGCATTAATACCTAAATATTCCGGAAAACTAAGCAGCATAATATTGGCAAAACAAAAGCCGGCAATACCCAGCTTATAAATCTTAGACTTGTCCATTTTCGGCTTTGCCTTATTCATATCACTAAAGCTGATATAAGGCTCATAACCAATGCTGGTGAGGATTTCAGATACTTTTCGTAAAGAGACTTTTTGGTGATTAAAAATAATGTCGGCTTCTTTTCTCGTAAAATTTACTTTGCTGCTAATGATGTGTTCGTTGAGTTTATGCAGATTTTCTAAGAGATACAAACAACTGCTGCAATGGATCTGCGGCAGGTAAAAAGTAACGTGCGTTTGCACTTCATCCTGGTAGGCTACGAGCGAACGGATAATCTTTTCATCATCTAAAAAAACAAACTTGCCTTCCCGCACCTGTACTTTTTGATTGCTGCCAGGGTTTTGGGTAAGTGTATAATAATCACATAAACCATTGCTGCTCAATATTTCAAAAACCATTTTACAGCCTTCGCAGCAAAAGCTCTTGCTGTGTGCTATAACCGGTTGTTTGCCGCAAGCTTCGCCGCAATGATAGCAAGCTGTATGCTTGCCAATGGCTTGTGTATTCATATAAAAAGATATAGACAAAAGTATTGGCGCAGGCAAACCTTAGTATTGATGAACAACAAAGAGAAATATGATTTTGGTCAGGTTTAAGTTTGTTAAGTAAAAAGCAGTTTGATTTATAGCAAGGTGCTACAGCCTGTCTCTTCCCTCAACAGGCTTGCAGTTGTTAATAAAAGTCCCTGGTGTGTAAAATAGCTAACAGTAGTTTCAGCGACCAGTTCCGGGAAGTTGAAATACAACGACACGACAGATACAAAAGAAATAAACCTAGAAACAAATCACGCATTCAGCGTAGTATAAAAAAGAAGGATGTTACAGCAATAGCGTGAATGAAAATGATACATTTATAAGGCGCACCGTAAAACGGTTACTGGCAAAAAGCCAAGTATTTTATTCATATCTTTTTATGTACATTACATTGGAAAAACAATTCCATAACACTTTAAAACCAACAACTATGAGTTTCATCAAAGAATTTAAAGAATTTGCCTTAAAAGGTAATGTTATTGATCTGGCTATAGCGGTAATAATAGGTGCTGCTTTTGGCGCTATCGTCTCTTCATTAATAGATGATGTCATCACCCCTTTGTTATTAACGCCTGCGCTTAAGGCTGCTCATGTTGAAGACCTGAATAAACTCACGTGGGGAACCGTTAAGTATGGAAACTTTCTTTCCAATGTCATTAAGTTTATTGTTATTGCCTTTGTACTATTTTTGATTATCCAGGTAATTAACAGAATGAAGCGCAAGAAAGATGCTAAAGTAGATGTGCCTCCTGTTCCGGAACTTACCCTAACCGAAAAACTGTTGACCGAGATAAGCCATAAATTGGATAAATAGGCAAAGACTGGTTATTGGAATTTTATTGTTGCAGAGATCTGCTGCATAAACAGTAGTATGCCTTTATAAAAACAATTTACGAAGAAATTTACAGGCTGTTTAAGATTGTAAAAACTTTAAACCACGAAGGCTCAAAGAAGAGCGCCTGCCGAACGGCAAAGGTGGGATTGTACGAAGTATTATTAAGTAATTCTTTGTGAGGCTTAGTGTTCTTTGAGTCTTTGTTGTTTAAGCAATTATTTTCATTCAGCTTTCAGGAACATACTTTCAGCTTATTCGTGCCATTAGCAATTTTCTCATCAATAAAATTAGAAATTGATTAGTGGCAATTTGTAAATGTTCCGGTTTACATACATCATGGAAGCAGTATAAAACTGTTTATCTATCTGATGATAAATGGATGTAAATACTTTGCTGATGCACTCTTATTATGCTGAAGTAGTTATACAAAATACAGTATGATTTTACAAAAAACGTTATTCAACCTCATTGATGCGATCTTTTACTAGTTTATACCAAATATGAAATAATTAATAACTTATTGCAGCTTGTAAATTACCACTTCCTCCAGGGCTGTACTGCTATTACAAACCTGGAGGAAGTAAAAAGCATTACATCTTTATTGTATTACCATACTACCTTGCGGATTACTTTTCTGCCAGGCTCCGATAAGTAAATCGTCCTTCCGCTGGGGGTTGCTGCAATACCACCTATCTGAGCCAATCCGGCTGTTGTGCCGGTTCCATCACCATAGTAGCTACTTTAGCCATAGCCCACCAGTGTGGTTACATCATTGCCAGGGCGTACTACACGCAATGCCGATAAACCATTGTTCGCATTGCCATAAGTAGTAAAGAATATCATTTTGCCGTCTTTCCTGGCAGATACCTGTGTTACATTGTTAGAAGTTGCACTGGATACAGGTCCGTCCAGATCTGAGCCTATTTTATTGGTGTACTGAAACAAAGCTGTCACTTTACCTGCAGGCGTTACCTTCCGTACCAACTCATTATCCAGGTCTGCCACGTATATGTTGCCAACAGTATCAGCAGATAGATCCGAAACCCTGCTGCCAAAGGTGGCTGCATCGCCTAATCCGTTTTTATAAGGATATGAAGTGCCGGTGCCACCTCTTACGGTTAAAGGCTTACCGGCAAAAGTTGATACTGTACCTGTTTTGGCACCAGAAAGCGTAATACGGTGCATCGTATTCCATGCTTCATTAAAGAAATAGATTTCTCCATTGGCGCCTGTTGCCAGCCCGTTAGGTAAGTCAAAATGATCACCCGAGTTTAAAGCCCCTACCGCATTGCCCCCATATATTCTGTTTACAATATTCGTGGCTTTACCGGAAGTGCCATTGGGTACTATCTTCCACAAATCATTTTCTTTGGTAATAATGTATAACGTACCACCTGCCGTTCCTGGTGCTACGTCCATATCGAGGATTTCGTTGTATGAACTACCGATGGCACCCAGCGGAACGTATGTTTTTACATTATTCTGCCCGTCTATACTGCGTATTACAGTACCATCGGCTACGTACAATAGGTTGTTGCGACTGTCATACACCATTTTTGTCGGATTCCAAAAGCGGGCATTGCTGCCATTGCCATCCTGTGCATTTCCAGGATCGTCCAGCTTGCCGGCAATAGTGGTAACCTTTACATTGGAGGTGTTTACAAGCGTAGCAACAGCATTGTATGCAGCACGGTCACCGGCTATTGCAGTATCTCTAATTTTGTCTTTGTTACAAGATGAGCAGGCGATAATACCTATAGCAATAAACAGGATTAATTTACCGATAAACATGGTTTTTGTTTTAAGCATTTAGAGTGAGGCATTCATTGGTGTAAGGTTTAAAAAGGCAGATGACAAGGCTATACCGGATTCAAACAAGCTATGCTGTATTAGCCGCAGGCCTCCAACTACAAGCTGTAAGCAGGAAACTTAAGCGTGTATCATGCTACTTAATTGAGAATGGTATTAGTCCTATACTTTCATACAGCCCTCTTATACTGCAAGATTAAAAAGGATTGTTGCCGCAAGTAAATAGTAGCATAGATGAACTGTAAAATAAATTGACTGAACTGCGCAGGTAAGCGAAGGAAATGAGTATCTTATTGTAAGCCTTGTAAAATTTGGGATAAGTGATATAAAAAAGCGTAAGCATGGTTTTTGATTTTTAACCTATATGAAGTTCTATTTTATGGCAGGCTGTTTATTATTTACTACAGCTTGTTCCAACATACAAGAACAAAATGACACCAATGACTCAGCAACAAAAACAACCCTTGCTGCTCCGCTTTATGATTCCATCCACGATGGGCTTATTCAAACAAATAGTGTAACACCACAACAGATAGTTGACTATGCTGAAACACTGATTGGTATTCCGTATAAATATGCATCTGCCAATCCTCAACAGGGTTTTGATTGCTCGGGCTTCATTACGTATGTATTCAACCACTTCAATATCGAAGTACCCCGCTCTTCTGTTGAGTTTACCAACGCTTATCCCGAGGTACCTGTTGATAGTGCAAAAGAGGGCGATTTGATACTTTTCACCGGCACTGATAGTACAGAAAAAGCAGTCGGGCACATGGGGATTATTGTTTCAAACAGTAATGGCAGCATTGTTTTTATTCATTCCACTTCGGGTAAAGCCAATGGCGTTACCATAACCCCATTGAACGACTATTATAAGAGCCGTTTCGTAAAGATTGTAAGCATATTCAAATAATATAATTCATTGAGATAGGTTCCGAGTAAGCTGCCGCTCAATTATTATTTGTACAATCTTTTTGATGGTGGCCATTACAGCATAACGACTGCATTACCGACAGCCAATTATGCTGTAATACTTCTTTCTTAGAAAAAAATCATTTACTTATCAGTCCTGCCGGCACTTTGCCGGTAGTAGAAGGAAAAGATAATTGAAGCAATTTTGCCACTATCGGGCAGATATCTCTTTCGTTCATCTCGGGGATAACGGTACCTTTTTGTATGCCGGGCCCGTAAGCAATAAAACCGGTTTGTATGTCTTTAAAATTGGGAAAGTAGCCGTGTGTGCCGCCATGCCCCGGCTTTATGTCATCGCCGGTAAATGCACCGCTAAACGAAGTACCATTGAGTCCTGTTAACGCAAGTGGCACTTCGGGATTAGCACCTATAGCATCCAGCTTTTTTCTATCCACAATGGCAAAAAGTTTTCTTTTATCTTCCGGCAGTTTGTTTAATATCTTTTTTACCTGGCTGATTACCTGAGGGTCATTGTTTTTTACATATAAATAAGCCGAGCCACCCACCGTAAAAAACTGCGCTTTCCAGTCGTCATTTTTTACATCATTGCACAATCCGTTTTCTTTAAGCCACACATTAGGGCTCAATGTTGTTTTTACATCTACAAAGCCATGATCGCCGGTTACAATTACTACCGTGCTATCCCAGCTATTAGTTTCCTTCAATGCCTTTACAATAATGGCAACTCCGCTATCTGCATCCTGCACCGCTTCCTTTACCATATCACCATTCCTGCCTTCCATGTGTTCGGCATGGTCCACTGCAAAAAAATGAATAGTCATTAAGGTAGGCTGCGCCTTTTGAATAACATACGCTGCAATGCGGGCAACATTTACATTTTTGCCATAATCAATCTTTTCAGCACCACTAAAAACAGTAGCTTTTAATGTATCAACAAAGCCAGCAGGCTTTGAATATTGTTCACGCACTTTTTCGCCCAAACTGCCAATATCCGGAATATTGTAGGTTACAGGTGCATCTGCAGATACGGGCCATAGCAACGCTGCGGCAGTGAGTCCTTCCTCCTCCACTGCTTCCCATAAGGTAGGGCTATGAATAGAACTATCATTCCAATAAATTTTACCGGTTGGTCCATTAGGTTCAAACATGGCATTGAAATATACGCCATGTTTTGCCGGTTGTACGCCGGTAACCATCGTGGTGTGCGAAGGATAGGTCATGGAAGGAAATACACTGTTTACACCTTTCGCATAAGCACCATCTTTCATCAATGCCCGCATATTATCGGTATGCCAGTTTGTATCTAAATAAAAATCAGGACGGAGCCCATCTACACTGATTAACACTACATGCTTTGGATGTTGGGCAAAACTGTATGTAGTAAAGAGTAATAGCGCAAATGCGAAGAATGTATTTTTAGTATTGATCATGATAATGTTTATAGATGATATTGTCTTTATAGGTAAGTGTATTTTATCACCAGGGATGTTTAGAAGGTGATTTTAGTATTATAGTTCTTTTTTGGTTACTTTTTGTCTTGACACAAAAAGTAACCAAAAAAATCAAGGACAATCCGATCGCTCCGCGCGTTTGTCCAGGCCAACGCCACCACTTAGCCTTAGATGCATTTCTTGTTTTTGGATAAACGGTTTGGCTATCAAAATCTTTCGGTCATGTGTGTTGTCCACTTATCAAAACTTATAAAATGGCTACCCATTTTATTCTATTACTTACTGATGATATTCCACTTCTGCCATTACGGGAAAATGGTCGGATGGCTCGCGTGCCGTGTACTTAGAGAGCTTTACTTCTTTCGGGAAGTTGGCAGAAGCTGTACCTGTAGTATCCGTATTGGCGGAGCGGTAACTATCGGTGAGTATGCCATAGCGATTAACGGTAAACTGTTTACTTAAAAAGATATGATCAATGCGACTGTCTGTTTTGCTGTCACTTTTAAAATTATTAAATGTACCATTGAGTGCGTACTTGATAGGTGATAATTCATACGCATCTTTTAGCACGCCCGATGTATTAATCAGGGTATAACTTTCATTGTTTTGATCTACATTAAAGTCGCCGGTAAGAATAGTAGGCGCATCACCTGCCAGCTCCTTTATTTTAGCCAGCACCAGCTTCGAACTTTCGGCACGTGCTTTTACACCAATATGATCCATGTGCAGATTGAAAAAGTAAAAAGTAAAGCCTGTTTTATTGTCTTTAAATTCGCCCCAGGAGCATATTCTTGGCAGTGCCGCATCCCAGCCTTTATTGGGACGGTCGGTAATGGTGGACATCCAGAAGTCGCCTTTTTTTAGCAATGTAAATTGGTTGGTTTTATAAAAAATGGCGGAGTATTCGCCTGCTTCTTTACCATCATCCCTGCCAATACCTATGTAATCGTAATTTGGCAAACTACTTCTCAAATCCACCAACTGGTTGTGCTTACATTCCTGTGTACCAAAAATATCAAAGTCGTGAAACTGGATCAACTGCGCAATTACCGGGTAGCGTTGCCCCCACCCGTTGCCATTAGCCGAATCGCCTGCATTGGAATTGCGCATGTTGTAAGTGGCAATACGCAATGTTTGCGCCTGTAGTGATGAAGTGATAATTAGTAAAACTGTTATAAAAATACCTGTTATTTTCTTCATATAAAATTGATGTTTTTAAATATGTTCCTGAATGTACGCCTTAACTGATTTTATCCGCTTTTCTTATTAGAAGTGTAGGACCAATATGCAATTAAGCTGCGTTTATCATATATCCTACGCAATTAAACTCCGGCTTTGTCGTGCTGAAGCACGAAGCATCTGAGTTTAGAAATAAATCACTAATCAAGGCCTATGTTGATTTTACTTATAAACTCTAATGCCTCGTGCCCTGCCTTTAATTATAGCATTAAACAGCAACACTATCCCAAACAGTCTTTGTATGTATTCCCGTTTAAATCTTTAAGCTTTTAAGTGACAGCTTAGTCAGCAATTTTTAAAATCAATCTACCTTATTCCCAACCATTATTTTGCCCCAATGCCGGGTTCAACTGCACATCGGTAAGCGGTATGGGATAAAGGTATTTATAATCCTGCCAGTCCCTCGGTATATTATCGAGCCAGCGAATTTCGCCATACGTATCGTGCTCCAAACGCTGCGGGTTGGTTACACCGTTTACCGTTTCAGATACGTTGATGTATGTAACACCGTCCACAGGATTCTCGGGCATGGTTTTGTAAAAAGCCACATCATATACACCATCGCCGTTTAAGTCGAGCGGTATATTTAAGCCCGGCACATAAAAGCCGTTCCATGTTTGCAGCAGCAATTCGCCATGTTTCCATCTTACAAGGTCATAGAAGCGAAAGCCTTCGAGTACCAGTTCAATACCCCGCTCTCTGCGTATTTCCATCAGCGAAGGATCGGTAACATCTTCAAAATAATTGGCTTTCATGTATGGGTCAAGTACCGTAGGCTTGGCAGTCGTTCCGCCGGTAATACCTGCTCTTGCACGCAATGCGCCAACGGTCATTTTCCAATCATCATCAGTCAGTTGGCCCAGTTCAGCTCTTGCCTCTGCGTAGTTGAGTAATATTTCGGCATAGCGCATTACACAAATGGAATTAATATTATTTGCACCATTGTCGTAATACGTATCATCCAACGACCATTTGATGGGTTGATAACCGGTATAAGTATAGGAGAAAACGGGTGGCGCTGCTATTATTTTACCACTGCTGGTACGCAGGTAGCCTGGTGTGCGGATCGTTTGCTGCAACCGCATATCACGGTTTTGTGTTTCATGTGCAAACGTCATCGTATCGTGGCCGGGCACATTGGTAAAAGGCGTACCATCTAAGTTTAAATAGGTATTGATAAAAGTGCGGATAAAGCTGTAACGTACCCCATATGTAGAACTGGTGTAATACCAGTTAGCATCGTTATATACGCTTAAGCTGGTGCTGCTCACATTAGACAACATTACTTCGCTGTTAACCGGCGCTGTACTGATGAATAACTGGCGGTAAGACAGGTTGGTGCCACCGGCTGTATTCAGCGTAAAGCCGCTGCTGTCCATTACTATTTTGGCAGCATCAACAGCCTCCTGTAGCCATTGATTGGCGGTAGCACCCAGGTTGTAACTCGTCTGGTATTTCCGGAAGGTACCTTCAAACAGGCACACACGCGATTTGAAACCATAGGCTACCCATTTAGTGATCTGGCTGCGTGTAGGATCGTCGTTTAAGGTAATGTTTGCACAGGCAAAATTCAAATCTGCCAGGATAGAATCCATCACCAGTGTACGCGGGTCTCTGCCATTATACAGGGCAGGATCATCTACGGCCAACGGCGTGCTGATCCAGGGCACATCACCAAAACGTTTTACTTTATCAAAATAAAACCACGCTCTGAAAAACCGGGCTAAACCAATGTAATTATTCCGAACCGTTTCGGACAGTACAGGATTATTGCAATTGGCTATAAAATAGTTGATGTTGCGCAGTGCTGCCCAATCCCAGCCGGTGCTTTGGCGGGAAGTATAAGCGCCGGTACGCAGGTAATCAGCCACCTGGCTACGGCCACCATAATCAGCCATTTCGTCACCCCTGAAGACATCGTTGATGCTGGGCAATATTTTATTCGGTGTTGTGGTGCTATAAAAAGAATTGGTATATAGTTTCAGACCATCTTCGTTGCTGAAGATGGCATCTTTGGTGGCCGTGGATTGCGGTGTCTGATCAAGCTCTTTGGTACAACTTACCGTAGTTGCTACAGCTATCGCAAGTAGTAACAATAGTTTGTTCTTATTTCTTATTGTATTCAGCATAAAATATTTTCTTTTAAAAATGTTATCAGGTTATAAAGTCACACTAAGACCAAATGTTACACTCTTTAAAATGGGGTAGTTGTTGCCATTACCATTGTTGCTTGTGCCAGTGAGTATTACATCCGATTTGCCAATGTTTTCCACATCTATGTTTTTCGTTACTTTATATAGTGGCGACCACGACCACAGGTTTTCGCCCGATACATACAACCGTACGGCGGTCAGCTTCCAGTGGTTAACCAGCGTTGCGGGTAAAGTATAGCCAAGCTGTATGTTTTTTAAGCGGATGTAAGCTGCATTCTGCAAATATTTGGTTTGCTCAAAGTGCAATTCACCCTGACTGTTTTGCGCCACGTAGCCGCGGTATCTTGGCCAGTAAGCATTCGGGTTTTCTTCGCTCCAGATGTTACCCACCTGCGATTTGAAAAGGTAGTTGTACGGACGGTTGTATTGTCCCCAAAACACATCGGATTCGCCACCCGGCCACCAGTCCTGCTTGCCTACGCCCTGGAAGAAAGCAGAGAACGAAAAGTTGGCATAATCAGCGCCCAGACTGATGCCGTAACTGTAGCGCGGTGTTGTATTGCCTATGACTGAAAGATCGCCATGATCGTCTAATGTATTGCTCCCATTGTTAATTACTTTATCGCCGTTCAGGTCTTTAAATTTAATATCGCCTGGCAACCATTGCCCACTGGTAGAAGCTTTAAAAATTGCCTGCATGCCAGCAGCATCCGCTACATTATCGGCAGTCCAGTAGCCATCATTGGTATAGCCCCATATTTCACCAATTGTTTTACCGGCATAATAATCCGTCAGTTTATTACCGGTATTGTTGTACTTGGTAACGGTAGCCGTGTAGTCAGACATCCAAACGCCTATATTGTAACGGAACGGTTTATTGCTGATTTCAAATGCATCCTGCCAGGTTAAAGAAGCTTCCCAGCCATTTGTTTTCAAATCGGCATAGTTACCTTTGGGTATATCGGTACCAAACACGGCGGGTAAGGTTTGCCCTACGGTAAACATGTCGGTAGTTTTGCGGATATAAACGTCGCCGGTAAATGCCAGCCGGTTATTCAAAAAATTCATATCCAGTCCAAGGTCTTTCGTAGTGGAAGTTTCCCAGGTGAGTCCGTCGGGCAGTACATTGGGCTGGCTGGTTTGCTGTGGCCGTACGCCATTGATAACCCTGCCGGACTGGCTAATGGCAAAGTTTTCCAAGAATACATAAGAATTGATATTTCCATTACCCAAAGAACCATACGATGCCCTGATTTTTAAATCGGAGATGAAGGAAGGCGATACATGCCAGAATGATTCTTTAGCCACGCGCCAGCCGGCAGAAACGGAAGGGAAAAAAGCAAAGCGCTGGTTAGAAGGGAATTTGGAAGAGCCATCGTACCGGCCGTCTGCTTCTATCAGATAACGGTCTTTGTATGAATAGTTCAACCGGTAAAAACCGCCCATAATTGCCCATTTTTCGTAGCCGCCCGAAGTGCTGATATTCTGCCCTAATGCCAGGTTTAAATCAGTTGCATTGGGATAAATCAAGCCATTGCGGAGCGTTGCAAAATCGTTGGCAACCGACTGCTCGTAGTTGTAGCCAACGAGTGCTTTAAAATAATGCCCGCCACCAAACCGCGATTCATAATCTGCATAAATATTGGTAGCCATGTACTCATTTTTGTCGGCTGTCATTTGCAGGTCGTTGGTGGCAGTGCCCACATATGCTATTACGCCCGGCGTAACGCTGTATGGCACCGGCACGCGAATGCGCTTTTGATTATTATTGGTTTGCTGATAAGTAAAATCGCCCCGGATATGCACCTTATCAGAAAACAATCTGGCAGAAGCACCTACGGTGTTTTTAAAGAAATTATCGCTAAAATCAATACCATTTTTGCCATATACAAAATCGCCGACAGTATAAGCAGCCGATTGTGTAAACGTACCATCGGGGTTGAACAATACAGAAGATGGATGCCCTTCATCTGCCAGATTTCTCCAGATACCGCCGCCTTCGCCCACATTTAAGGGATTGTGGTAAAGCCGGTTGGTATATTGGGTAGTATTGGTTATCTGCAACCAGGGCAATAATTGAACAGAACCCTTGGCTGTAAAATTATACATCTTGTAATCATCGGAATTGTAACGGAACAAACCACTCTGTCCAAAATAGCGGCCCGTTATATAATAGCTTGCCTTACCGCTGCTACCCGATACCGATATATTCTGGTCTGTTGCGCTGTTATGATTTTTGTATAAGAGATCGTACCAGTCCGTATTGCCATAATATACATAGTTACCATTAGCGTCTATATCCACGCGCGGCAAAGAAGGATTTTCATTTCTTCTCTTAAACTCTTCCAGGTAAGCCTGAGAGAAAGGCTGTGTTTTATTGATGTTTTGCGGCACCTGCGAATAATCGTTCCATGCGCTCCAGGCTTCATTAAACATAGAAGCATATTGATAGCCGTTCGATACGATATCGGGCACCGCAGTAGGACTCTTGATAGAATAGTTGGAAGAATAGGTAAAAGTTGCCCTGTCTTTAGAAGGATTCTTAGTGGTAATCAACACCACACCAAAGGCAGCCCGGGCGCCGTAAATAGCAGCCGAAGCAGCATCTTTCAATACCGTAACACTGGCAATATCGGCAGGGTTCAGCAGGCTGGGGTCGCCCTGCACGCCATCTATCAGTACCAGGGCATTACCGCCTTGGCCAATAGAAGTGGTACCACGGATATTGTAGGTGGGCGACTGGGTAGGTTTGCCATCACCCATTACCAGGTTCAGGTTGGGGATAAGCCCTTGCAAACCCTGCGTAATATTGGGCAGCGAACGGTTCTCCAACACATCGCCGCTTACCTGCGCTACCGCGCCCGTAAGGTTTGCTTTACGCTGTGTGCCGTAGCCAACTACCACCACATCATTCAGTGCATTACTCTGCCCTTTCAGATTCACAATCAGCGAAAGCGTAGCACCGGGCTTTAAAGTATAGCCGGTCAACGTTTGCGATTCGTAACCAATATACAAAAAAGTGAAGTTGTACGCATCTCCCGCAGGCAAGCCCGAAAAATGGAAAACGCCACCTGTATCGGTTTGCGTGCTGGCTGTAAAATTGGCGTTTTTGTTGTTTACTGTTACGGTTGCATTGGTTAGGGGCGCTCCCTGTTCGTTCTTAACAATCCCCGTTACATTGCTGCGCTGCTCCTGCGCGCCTGCCTGTAAAGCGATAATGGACAACACGGCAAGTAATACATGCCGCCAAATGGGTTTTGTACAATTGTCTTTTTTCATAGCTGAGCATTGGTTTTAAAAAGTGAGCAAAAGTATTGCTGCCCCTGTGGGTACAGTGGTTTGTAACAATAATCTATCGTTACCTGATTATTATTTAATTATTAATCCTGTTGTATCCGGTGTTTTATTTAAAACAGCATCGGGATGTGTTGTACTATGCACCCTGATGACACTTAAGCAATCTGTTTGTTAAGCTTTATTGTTGTAAGTAATTGGACAGTATCAGCTCTTGTTAACCCCAAGTTCCACCCTGGGCTATGTGTTATTCGCCATTTAAACGAACTGCGTCCGATTACTTAAAATAGTATTACTGTTTTGCTTTTCTGATAATATATTGGTCATTCTTTTTATCAATCGTTAAATGGTTAAGCAATGCAATATCATGCAATATAGCATCCAGCGAATCGCTGTTGCTGAATTGTGCGGTAATATAACAGTTGTTGATATCAGCTTCGTTATAATCAATATTCACCTGGTAATAAAAGCTCAACTGGTCGAGCACTTCGCCTAATTGCTGGTCATTAAATTTATACCAGTCCGGTTTATACACCATTTCCTTTTCAGCTCTGTTTTTCTTGGCCAGATTCCGCTTTTTATCATTATGCGAATGAACGCTGGCTACGTATGTTTGTTTGTTATAAAACAATTCATCACCGGGCAGCAGGTACATATCTTTTACCAGTTTTTTATTAACCGAATCGGCTGATTGTACAACCACCTTTCCTGTATGCAAAAACACGCTGATGATGTTGCGATTGTCATAAGCATGTATGGTAAACGAAGTGCCCAATGCCGTAGTAGTAATAGCTCCGGTATAAACAATGAATGGTTTTGTTTTATCTTTTGCTACTTTAAAATAAGCTTCTCCACTCAGGTAAACCATGCGTTTTCCATTCACCTGAAAAAGGTTATTGTATTGTATGGTGCTGTTGGGCGATAATTCTATCAAAGAACTATCCGGCAATACAACACGCAAGCCTGTTGCTGCAGCAGCAAATTGCTTCCATACAGTATCCTGATGAATGGCTTGTTTACTGATTGCAGGCGAATGGCTATTATCCCTGATAATAAACTTCCACGCCAGGACTACCAGTAAGATAAAAGATGCAGCAACCAGCCATCGTTTGCTAATCTGATACATGCTTGCAGCACCAAATGTTTTGCTGCTTACTTTTTTTACAATTCTTTCCTTTACTTCGGGCGTAAGTTCGCCTTCCGTTTCAGTGTTCCTAAATTCTTCTTCAGGCATCAGTTGTTCAAGTGCTTCGGGATGCTCCTCTAAATAGCCAGCCACCAGCCTGCGCTCTTCTTCTGTACATTCGCCTTGCAAAAACCTGCTAAACAGTTCCTTTGTTATCATGCAATGTGAATGTATTATATAGTTATACGTTTGAAAGTAAAGCAACCCTAAGTGGGTAAAAAAATAATTTATTTAATTTTAGCCGGAGTTGCTTCAATAATTATAGCGATTTTCTTTTTAAGCGGAGCGGAATAAATCAAAACATAGTTATTCATGAGTTATTTAAACAGGCGAAAGTTCATTAAAATGTCTTCTGGAGCCGGTATTGCATCGCTTATATGGCCCTCATTGATCGAAAAGGCTTTGGCGGTAGATGCACATAATGCTACCAGGTCTATCGAGGATGTAAAGCACATTGTTATACTCATGCAGGAGAACCGCTCCTTCGACCATTATTTTGGAACGATGAAAGGCGTTCGTGGTTATGGTGATCGCTTTCCCATTCCGCTGGAAAGTGGAGAGCGGGCTTTTTATCAGTCAGGTGGAGAAAAAATTATCGCTCCTTATCGTGCCCATCGAAAAACATCGAATGCCGCACTCATTAATGGCACCCCGCACGATTTTCCGGATACGCAGGCTGCCTGGAACCAGGGAAAATATGGCTTCTGGCCTAAATTTAAGACACCTTATTCGATGGCGTATTACACAAGAGAGGAGATACCATTTCAATACGCGCTTGCAGAGGCATTTACTATTTGTGATGCTTATCATTGTTCGGTAGCTTCCGGCACAGACCCCAACAGAATTGTATTTTTTTCAGGATCTAATTTTAATCCTGCAAAACGGGCAGCCGGCATTAACTGCACCGATGAAGACTCGGAGCCTGTAAATCTTAGATGCTGGATAGAAGGCAAACTCCCCGATCCGGGTTATACATACGCAGGAAATTCGTTTAAATGGGCAACCATACCCGATGTTTTGGAAGCTGCCGGCATTAGCTGGCGTATTTACCAGAATCCAAACGATAACTGGACCGGCGCTATGCATGGCTGCCTGGCATTTGAGAGTTTCCGTACAGCAAAACCAGATACTGCCATTTACAAAAACGGAATGAGCCATTGGTCTTTGGAGCACCTGGCAAATGATGTAAAAAATAATACATTGCCACAGGTAAGTTGGGTATTGCCTTCTCAAAATGATTCGGAACATCCGGGTGCACCTTCCAGCCCATATCGTGGCAGTAATTTTACCCATCAGGTGTTAGCGGCAATTACCTCCAATCCTGAAGTTTGGAGTAAAACTGTTTTCTTCCTGACCTTCGATGAAAATGATGGACTTTTTGATCATATTCCGGCACCGGCAGTGCCATCGTATAACACAGATGGTACGCTTGCCGGAAAGTCAACAGTTGAGCTGGCCGGCATGTATTTTCACAACGATAAAAGTGCTTCAAAAAGAGACTACCTCGATAAGCGGGATACTATCAGCGGAGATATACGTCCCTGGGGAATGGGACCGCGTGTTCCTATGTACATTATTTCGCCCTGGAGCAAAGGTGGCTGGGTTGATTCGCAGGTAGCCGATCATACTTCGGTGGCGCAGTTTATCGAAAAGCGTTTTGGCGTTACTGTACCTGCCATCAGTCCGTGGCACCGGGCAGTCAGCAGCGATCTTACTACTGCCTTTGACTTTGAACATCCAAATGATCCTGTATTTCCCCCAATGCCAGATACATCCAACTATGCTTCGATTGATGCTGCTTCTAAACAGTTGCCGAAAGCAAAAGCTCCGCAAACGCCTGCACCGCTTTACCAGGAAAAAGGAAGCCGTTTTTCAAGAGCGCTTCCTTACCGTTTATACACCCATTCGCTGATAATAAAACAGGACAATACAATCAGGCTTCAATTTGAAAATAAAGGAAAAGCCGGTGCCGTATATCATGTGTACGATATGTATCACCTCGACCGTATTCCCAGGCGTTATACCATAGAAGCCGGTAAATGGCTTGACGATACCTGGAACCTGGCAGAAAACGGTGGTAAGTATGATCTGGAAGTGTTTGGAGCAAATGGTTATTTTCAAAAATTTTCAGGAAATGCTCAATTGCAGGAGCCGGAAATTACCATTCAGTACGACCATAGCAAAGCGGGCATATCCGTTACAATACATAATCAAAATAATGGGGCAATAGCTGCAACAATTGAATCTGGTGTGTACGAATACGGCGGTCCCTGGTCAGCTCAGCTCGCTCCCGGAAAAATAATAAAAAAGAGCTGGCTGCTGGCGAGGAGCGGCAACTGGTACGATTTCTCTGTGAAAGCGGGAGAAGGATATTTACGCCGCTTTGCAGGCAGGGTAGAAACAGGCAAACACAGCATCAGTGATCCGGCAATGGCTGCTTCTATTTAATGGATTTTTTCTCCACTTTTTCTTCTTATTGGACAATGAGCATTGCAGTGTTTAAAATTAGACAGACCAGCATTGATAAATTGTCCGCTCAAGAAATACGCTGGCTACAGCGTTGTCATTTTCCTATAAAACGTTAGTACTGCCAGAGACAACAGTTGTCAGATGGTTACCGAAAAAGAACTTTGTCCGCCTGGTTGAAACCGGAATTAAAATAAATGAAAGCATAAAGTGGTAAGCAATGTAAGAATTTGCTTCAGGTATTTGAGTGCTTTGGTAATATGAAACTCTACTGCTTTCACGGATATGGAGAGCTCGGCTGCTATTTCCTTATTACTTCTGTCCTGCAAACGGCTCATTTGAAATACTTTTTTTCTTACTGCCGGCATGGCTTCCATACGGAGCATCAGGCGTCCTTTTAGCTCTTGCGCGGTTACTGATTCCCATACAGTGTTTGTAAACGATACCGGATTATTATCGGCATTAGCAGCAAGCTTGCTTTGCGTTTGTTGCTTCTTCAGCAGATCTATTATGGTAGTTCTAACAATGCGAAACAGTTGCGTTTCGAAAGTAATTGCTTCATTAAGACTTTTGCGGTATTGCCACAGCTTGATAAAAGTGAGCTGCGTGGTTTCTTCTGCTATGTATTCGCATTTTGTTTTTTTGAGCACGTAGCGATATACCATTTCATAATGTGTATGAAACAATTCTTCGAAGATGAATGAATCCCCTGATTTCAAACCAGCAATCATATCGGCAGACAAGAAGCAGCGTTTAATTTGCAGGCAATGTAATAAAATATCGTTCACCGCAAAAAATTCACAGAAATTGGTTGTTGCAATTTCATAAGCATATTGCCTCAGCATTATAGTAGTGATATAAAGAGTAGTAAATATTGTATTGATAAGCTGAAATGAATATCAGCAGGTAAAGCAATATCTTTATCATCGCAATACGGTGTTGTTTACAATGTTTAGTTTTTACATTCATGCTTCGTAATTTCGACTAAGGGGAGGCGGGCACTCACACTGATAAACGTTGCAACGATGACGAGCCCGGAATGTAAAAATGCCTCGGTTCCCCGGCATGACGACTAACTTTCAACATGATAATTTTAAATAGCTTCTAAATAAAAACCAACAACATTACCCAATTTACAAACTACTTTAGTACCCTGTTTATGAACAAACGAACATTTATAAAATTATCTTCTACACTGATGGCAGCACCACTTATTTTGCCCATAAAAGATTTTGCACAGGATGAAACACTGATGAATTGGTCGGGCAATATTGAATACAGCACCAACAACATAAGTTACCCCGAATCGGTAGCAGCAGTGCAGCAGGCCGTAACAGCACACAGCAAGCTGAAGGTGCTGGGTACAAAGCATTGTTTTAACCGGATTGCAGATAGTAAGCACTTATTTATTTCATCGCGAAAGATGAATAAAATACTATCGCTTGATAAAGATGCACATACCGTAACAGTGGAAGCAGGCATTAAATACGGCGAGTTAAGTCCCTGGCTGAACGATCAGGGTTTTGCCTTGCACAACCTGGCATCGCTGCCGCATATTTCTGTTGCCGGCGCTATTACTACTGCTACGCATGGCTCGGGCGTAAAGAATGGCAACCTTTCTACTGCAGTAAGCGGGTTGGAAATGGTACTGGCAGATGGCAGTATAGTGCATCTTTCAAAAAAGGATGGAGATATTTTTAATGCAGCCGTAGTGGGGCTTGGTGCGTTGGGCGTAATAACCAAGGTAACGCTTGCTATACAGCCTGCATTTATGATGCGGCAATATGTATATGAAAACCTCCCCATGCAACAACTGCAACAGCATTTTGATGCCATTGTAGGCGCGGGTTATAGTGTAAGCTTGTTTACCGATTGGACAACAGACAGCATCAATGAAGTGTGGATTAAAAGCCGGGTGGATGATGCTGCAAACAGCAGTGCGAAAGCGGACTTTTTTGGTGCAATACCTGCTACTAAAAATGTACACCCGATAATAGCTTTATCTGCCGAAAACTGCACTGAGCAAATGGGCGTGCCGGGCGCGTGGTACGAGCGTTTGCCACATTTTAAAATGGGCTTTACGCCCAGCAGCGGTAAAGAATTGCAAAGCGAATATTTTGTTCCGCACCAACATGCAACGGAGGCGATTATGGCTATACAACAATTGGGTAAAGCTATCAGCCCGCACCTGTTTATCTCCGAAATACGCACCATTGCTGCAGATGATTTGTGGATGAGTCCCTGCTACCAGCAGGACTCAGTTACGCTCCACTTCACCTGGAAACAGGAGTGGGATGCAGTGAGCAAATTGCTGCCGCAGATAGAAAAAGCATTAGCGCCTTTTAATGCCAAACCGCACTGGGGTAAGCTCTTTACCATGCCTGCAGATGTGTTAGATTCCCGGTATGAAAAGCTGGCTGATTTTAAACAATTAGTTGCCAGATATGATCCACAGGGAAAGTTCAGGAATGCATTTTTGGAGGAGAAGTTGTATGGTGGATAGAAGGCAGTAAAACTGCTTGTACCATTTCTTAAACTACTAAGACATGAAAAGGAATGAAAGTGCATGAAGAGGCTTCTATATCATGTAAAAGGTTCCAAACTCTTTAAAATTTGGAACCTTTTACATGATATTGTATAGAATGATTGCTGATGGATGTTGTATAACTCCCGGCATTGTTTATGGTGTATGCTGAACTTGTTTTAGCAAATTTCAAATACAATTTTTAAGTATGCAATTAGGTATTTATACATTCGTGGAAGTAACGCCTGATGCAGTGACCGGCGAACAAATAAGCGGCTACCAGCGGATGCGCAACCTGATGGAAGAAATAGCACTGGCAGATGAATTAGGATTGGATGTGTTTGCTGTGGGCGAGCATCATCGTGCAGAATACTTAATATCGGCGCCCGCGGTAGTATTGGGTGCTGCCGCTGAAAAAACCAAAAAGATAAAACTCAGCAGCGCCGTTACCGTATTAAGTTCCGATGATCCGGTGCGGGTATTCCAACAGTTTGCAACAGTTGATCTGATTTCGGGTGGACGAGCAGAGATAATGGCAGGCAGAGGTTCGTTTATTGAATCGTTTCCCTTGTTTGGCTATGACCTGAAGGATTACGACACCTTGTTTGCCGAAAAGCTGGAATTACTCATGCAACTCAACGAAGGTGAATTTGTTACCTGGAAAGGCAAGCACCGCTCACCCATCAATAACCTCGGTATTTATCCAAGACCTTACCAAGATAAGATTCCTATTTGGATTGCAGTAGGCGGCACACCAGAGTCCATTGTACGCGCAGGCACGCTGGGGCTGCCAATGGCATTGGCTATCATTGGCGGCAGCCCAAGGCATTTTGCGCCACATACAAAGTTGTACCGCGATGCGTATGCAAAATCAGGACATGATAGCTCCAAACTTCAGTTGGGCATCAACTCACATACCTTTATTGCCAATACTTCGCAGCAGGCAGCCGACCTGTTTTTTCCTTCGTATGCACAAATGATGAGCAGGATTGGTAAAGAGCGCGGCTGGCCGCCTACCACGCGGCAACAATTTGATTATATGCGCAGTGAGCAGGGCTCGTTGCTCGTTGGCAGCCCCCAGCAGGTGATTGATAAAATATTATACGAGCATGAATTGTTTGGGCACACGCGCTTTCTTGCGCAAATGAGTGTAGGCACTATGCCGCACCAACAAATGATGCGTTCCATCGAGTTGTTTGGAACAGTAGTAGCACCGGCTGTAAAGAAAGCATTGGCACCTATTTTAAATCATGATATTGCCTGATGTTTTTTTAATTAAACTGATATAAGCTATCGCTGTGCTCCTCTGTTATCAAACTTCTTTTATGCTGTGGTTTAAAACTAACGTACCCACTTAAAAACTCAGGCACGTACAAATATTTACGGGAGTGATGGCACTTATATCATCATAGCCTACACCAACTGCTTAATTGTAGCATTCGGTTCGTTCCACAAAAATATCTATTAGTTTTAAAGCCCTTACAGCCATATATCACAATCTCTGTGGCAGCAATACTTTTCATTTAATTTCGTAGTCCAACTATGCTTACTGCAACGCTCCGATTATATAAAAACGCTTATACCGGCTTATCGCTGCACACCTGGTATTTATCGGCAGTGATGCTTATTAACCGTAGCGGAACGATGGTGATACCTTTTATGACCATCTACTGCACACAGGCACTGCACTTCAGTCTTACGCAGGCAGGTTTTGTAATGGGTTTGTTTGGCTTTGGTGCTATTGTGGGTGCTTTTATCGGCGGCAGAATCACCGATAAATTTGGCTTTTATCCGCAGCAGGTTGCAGCACTATTGCTAGGTGGTATTATGTTTATCATTACCGGCTACCTGCACACATACCTCTCACTGTGCATCGGCACCTTTATACTCTCGGTTTGCAACGAATCGTTCCGCCCTGCCAATGCAACCGCAGTGGCTTTTTACAGCAGTCCTGAGAATGTAACAAGGTCGTTTTCGCTCAACCGGCTGGCTATTAATTTAGGCTGGGCAGTAGGCGGCGCTTTGGGTGGATTTCTTGCTTCGGCCAATTATCATTTGCTGTTTTGGGTAGATGGCTGTACCAATATCGCAGCCGCATTTTTACTGCTTAAGCTGTTGCCTTATGTAAAGAGCGGCTCGAGGAATAACAACACGAAGGAACCCATTATTCTTAAGCCCGCTTACAGAGATAAAGTGTATCTCGTGTTTATTGCATTAACTATTTTACTGGCTTATAGTTTCTTTCACATATTTACCATTCTACCGGTTTTCTACAAATCAGAATGGCATTTTAATGAGCAATTTATAGGCATCCTCATGGCACTCAATGGTGTCATCATTGTGCTTATCGAAATGATATTGGTGTACTCGCTCGAAGGCACCAAACCATTAATTACTTTTATCCGTGCAGGCGTGTTCCTCATAGGCGTTGCTTATGCCGCACTTAACCTGTTGCCACCTACAGCATGGACGGCAGTGTTATCTATGTTTATTATTACGCTGGGCGAAATATTTGCCATGCCGTTTATGAATTCTTTTTGGATAAGCCGCACTACCGAAGCCAACCGCGGGCAATATGCTGCCATATATGCGATGGCGTGGAGCATTGCACAAATTACAGCACCCATTTTTGGCAGCCAGTTAGCAGAAGATAATGGCTACAATATGGTGTGGTGGATGCTGGCAGCTATATGCCTCTTCACATCTGTTGCTTTTTCGTTGCTGGGTAATTGGTTGCAAAGAGAAATGCCTGGTTAACTACTTACTACTTTACGGATTATCTTTATCTTGTTTAGCTGAGCCGGTTTGTACTACTGCACTATTATCCACTAATTATTTATCATCATGAAAAAACCTTCAATTGATTACTTTCAACTTGCCATCTTTCTTTCTTTTCTTTTCATTGTTTCCTGCAAAAGCCTATCAAAAACTACTACATCTGTCAGTAACATTCCGGGCTACCAGTTGGCATGGTCTGATGAATTTAATGGCAATGCGGTGGATACTACCAGTTGGAACTTTGAGGTTGGCGGGCAAGGCTGGGGCAACCATGAGCAAGAGTATTACCAGGCTGATAATGCTACCGTAAGTGATGGTAATCTCGTAATAACCGGCAAAAAAGAAGATGTAGGATCTAACCATTATACTTCCTCCAGAATGACTACGCAGGGTAAGCACGAATTTATGTATGGCAGGGTAGAAGCGCGTATTAAAATACCCGTGGCACAAGGCTTTTGGCCGGCGTTCTGGATGTTAGGTTCTAACGTTGAAACTGTTGGCTGGCCTGCCTGCGGCGAAACCGATATTATGGAGCATATTAATGCAGATAGCCTCATGTACGGTACGCTGCACTGGGATAATAACGGCCATGTACAAAAGGGCGATACCATTGCTTCTACCCCATCTGCTTACCATGTATATGCTGTGGAGTGGGATGCTGCTTCCATCCGCTGGTATATAGATAAAACAAAGTTTCACGAGGTGAATATTGCTAACGGCGTAAATAGTACCACCGAGTTTCATCAACCATTTTTTATCCTGCTCAATTTTGCACTGGGCGGCGATTGGCCGGGGCAAACCATTGATGACAGTAAGCTACCGGCGAAGATGTATGTAGATTATGTGCGGGTATATAAAAAGAAATAGCTTATGCCAGGCAGCTAAATCGTTTACTGCTTTGCTATGGCTGCCAGCACCTCTTCAAAGTAATGGATGTAAATGGACAGATGTCCTTCATCTTGTTTGTAATGTATGTTCGCATTGGGCACATGTTCTGCAATTGCTTTCGCATGAATAATAGGTACTACATTATCTGCCGTTCCCCACCAGAAGTGAATGGGTTGTTGTATTTGTGCAATATCATAACCCGTAGGATTGAAATACAACGAAGCTTCCTGCACCGAGCCTCTGCTGCCGGTAATGCACGATTCGCATATAGTAACCGCACTCAGGTGTTGAATACATTCCGGTGTATTCATGCAATCATAATCTACTTTGGGTAAGCCTGATAACCACTTGGGCATCGGTTTTCTTGCCGGTTTTTTGCTCACGATATTCATGATGGCTCTTAACAACCATGGAGCATATTTTGCCGTACCAAAGTAATATTTGTTGGCGTGCATTACTTTAAAAACAGCCGGCTCGCCGAAGCTTTTGGTGAAAGTGGTAATAAGATATATAGCTGTTATCAGCTTTGGAAAATGGAAGGCTACAGACAATGCAAACGGACCCGCGCCCGACCATCCTAATACGCCAGCACTGCTAATATGTAAATGAGTTGCTAACTGCTGCACATCGCCTGCAAAAGACGAAAAGCTATTGTGCAGATTGTAAGTGGAAAGCCCTATGCCGGGACGATCAACTGCTATCAGCTGAATGTTGTACTGCTGTAATGATTGCTCCAGACTTTTGACATACACATTCAGCAATAAGGGCTCTAATCTTGAACTCGGTGTACCATGAAAATAAAAAACCGGTTTGCCATTAATAGGACCATACAAAGCATAACTCAACTTTCTGCCATCGATAAGTGTAAGGAAATATTGGTTTAGTGCCGGCATCCTGCAATTTACAGTCAGGTGGGTTGTAAATAACAAAAGAATTATAAAGCTGTTTGCACTCACTACCTGCTATTAGCTATGTAATTTGCCCGGATGTTATTGTGCTGATTTTTTCGCCTCAGGTGCCAGCTATTACTCAAAACCCAAGTGTTTGCGTTATAGAAACATTCTTCCACTACCCCAATAATTAACCTGATAACTGCTTCTTAAACAATAACTTAGCAAGCGTACAAGTTGCTTAAACCATTAAGCTAAAGAAAGTAATGTGTCTGTGATGGTTATTAAAAAATAAAGCCCCTGTGAAGACAGGGGCAGTTTTTTCAACCCTAAACCCTTAAAAAACAGGGATAAAGGTAAGAGGATATTTCAAATAATCAAATCTATTTCATTCAATTTTTTTAAAAATACACAAAAATAAAACGTTGAATGACAACGTGTAGTATTGCTACTACAATTTTACTGTGTTTTTTTATAAGGATGAGGAAGATTTATTATTCTATTAGCAATACCTGAAGTCATACTACTTTTTCTTTACACAATTGTTTAAGATAGCTATTGGCCAAAACAATTTGCAATGTTTGTTTTCCTATATTCGTCAAAATAATTTCTAATGAAAGCATTGCTCCTTTGTTTATGTATGATTATGGGCACCATTGTTATGGGCCAGCAAAAAGAAAAACTGTTTAATGGAAAAGACCTTACCGGCTGGACTGTTCATGGTACAGAAAAGTGGTATGCCGATAATGGCGAACTTATTTGCGAAAGTGGCCCCGATAAGCAGTACGGGTATTTATCTACAGATAAAAACTATAAAAACTTTATTCTCACTTTACAGTTCAAGCAGGAAGCCAATGGCAACAGCGGCGTGTTCTTTCGCTCGCAAATACCCGAAGGTGTAAAGATTAGTGGCTGGCAGGCAGAAGTAGCGCCTCAGGGGCAACATACGGGCGGTATTTATGAATCGTATGGCAGAGGCTGGCTGGTGCAGCCTAAACCCGAAGATGAAAAATACCTGAAAATGGGCGAATGGAATACCTATAAATTAAAGGTAGATGGTGATGAAGTAACCACATGGCTCAATGGTCATGAAATGTGTCACATTAAAGATGAAAAGATAGGACAGGGTGAAGGATTTATTGCTTTGCAAATACATGAAGGTGGTGGTATTAAAGTGAAATGGAAGGATATTGAAATTCAGGAATTGAAATAGCGTTTATTAAAAGCCAAAGCCCTGCTGTGCAGGGCTTTGGCTTTTAATAATATTTCATTCTAAGAATTGCACTTAGAACCGATAACCAATGTTGAAACCAAAAGCCCGTACACCATAAAAAGGACCTTTTACTTTGATATCAACTATATCATTATCGACAGTTGCGTTTATATCCCACAATGGAATGTCAACACTTTCAATTTCGTCCTTAATATAAGCTTTATCATCATCCGATAAATTGCTCATATCACCTGTCCCTTTTATGCTTGAATGTAAAGAACCAATAAAGGGACCTATTATAAACCAATCAAACGTAAAATGCTTCGATAATGCCCATTGTGCACCTAACAGAATGCCGCCTCCAACACCATTAAGCTTACCATTTACATGAGCTACATACAAGCTGTTATCTTCAGTGGTAAGCAAATAATCCTGGTCTATTTCCATGTGCATATATCTTGCAAATGGAGCAATATAAAAGCCAGTAGGTGCATCTTTTTTTCCTAAGTAAAAGCGATATTCAGGTGTTATACTGATCTTATTAAGTTTGGTAGCTTCAATGGCTCTCCGGGTATCATCGCTACCACCATATTTTTCAAGTAAGGTATGCTTAAAAGGTATGCTTACATTTGGTGAAACACCAAAACCAATACCTAAAGATTGGCGCTTGCCAATGAGATGCTCATACTGAGCACTATAGTGTTGTAATACAATGCTTGTAAAATTAAATTTGACAATGTTCTTTCGTACAACAATAGTATCCTGTTGTGCAAAAAGTAAATGGTTGAACAGCAGAAGGCAAATAATTAATACGGTTGATAAGGCTATTTTCATCTAAGTAAATTATTAGGTTGGAGAAATGAGTTATAATAGGGAAAGGCAAATAACTTCATCAGGTATTTTAATGTTGGATTTTAAAATATTGGATAGCAGTATAACTGCTGATCTGTTACTACTTAATATATTGTTCTAATAGTTGAACAAACAAAATCCATGCAGTATTTATTTTATCAGGCTTCGATAGTTTAGAAAAAAGCGGTGAATTATTGAATAATTCACCGCATCCAAAAAGATTTTTCATCTCACTTCACCGGCACGCACAACACCGCATCTGCCACTACGTACCCATTTGCATCTTTGGTATTAATTGTTACTGTTGTAGCAGCTCCCTTTGGCAAAGTATAAATGCCCAGTGATACCCATTCACCACTCGTTTGTCCTTCTGCTTTAATGTTTGGAGAAATAATTACATCCTTAGTTATTGTTCCATTATTAATAATATAATGCGTTTGTGTAGCAGCACTATCCACCACAGGTATGTACGCATATAAAGCATACTTACCCGGCGCAATAATCTGCGGCTTCAACTGTACACTTTGCGGTGCATTAGCAGGTGCAGCAAACAACCATGAAGGACCGTAACCACCGTTTGATTTTTTTATCCAATTGCCCGTAATAGTTACCTGCACACTATCATTATCATCTGCCAGTACTTCGGGTGTGCTGCCGTTCATTAACGGGTTTTGTGTAAGCAGTTGCTGTAGTTGCTGCACATCTACCTGCTGCACTGTTTGGTGCGCATCTATAGCCATAGCAGCAGCCGCAGCGCACGATTGCGCCAGCACCATAAACACCGGCTCCATGCGTATAGAGCCATACGCAATGTGGCTGGCACTCAGGCATACCGGCACATACAAATTTTTACAATCTTTTTCCCTGGGTATCAGTGCACGGTACGAAACAGGGTAAGGGCCAAAACCACCTTTCTGCACATCACCTTCGTTCTTTACCATACCATTTACCACCAGGCGCTCACAGTTGTGTGAGTCCATCGTATAAGCTGCCATGCCCACGCCGTCGGTTACAGTAGCACGACTCTCACAATTGGCTTGCGTCATTACATAATCGCCAATCATACGGCGGCTTTCGCGTATGTACAACTGCGGTGTGAAATGACCGTTATCTGCAAACTCATCTTTGGGATAGCCCCATTGCTGCATTTCATTGCGCAACTCCTGCGGTACGCGTGTATCATTTCCAACAAACCAAAACAATCCTTTTGTATATAGTTCATGTTGTTTTATAATGTTGGCTCTGGTAGCATAATCACCATCGGGATAATTATAATTCATACCAATCATATCAGTAGAAAAACCTCCTCTGTTGTTAATGTCGGTTTTGCCATTGGGCATTAAACCAAAAAACATATAATCGTTGAGTGTTCGCTTATCGGGCTGCGCCTGCATTAGCCGGAGCAATAACTCATACCAGGTGGAATCATAGCCTTCGGGTTTAGTAATGGGAATACGATTTTGCGGATTATTGGTAAGACAAATGCGATAATTGTAAGCCTGTACCATCTTATTGCCGGTGCCATTGGGCAACAACTTATTATTACTAATACCCCACAGCAATCCGCTGGCAGTATCGCCGGGGATTGTATATGGATCAATGCCATCAGGGAACTGATGTTTATCCAATAACTGCACGCCATTCCAGGTTTCATTATATACTTTGTTGTCTTCTCTTCCCACGGTATATTGCACGCCCGCTTTTGCCATTAAATCGCCTTCGTAACTGCAGTCTATAAACATTTTTGCAGTGATATTTTTGTTGGTAGATGAAAGCTGCGCAGCGCTATTTTCTACTGTAATGTTTTGTATAAAACCAGCCTGCTTTGTTGCATTAATAATGCGATAATCATACAACACCGTAATGTTTGCTTCTTTGATATATTCATTAAAAATTTGCTCTGCCACATGCGGCTCAAATATCCAGGTTTCAAACTTGCCATAATGCTGGCCTACTCTTCTGTAAAAATCTCTTGCCAGCCCGGTAATAGCATATTTATTACCAATATCGGTAAAGCCCAATCCGCCCGAAGTTAGCCCGCCTAAGTGCTTACCGGGTTCTATCAGAATTACTTTTTTCCCCATTGCAGCAGCCGTATAAGCAGCTATTACACCGGCAGATGTGCCGCCATATACACATACATCATATTGCCGGGCAAATGCAATATGAGTAAGAATAATAAAGAAGAATGTAGTGAGTAATTTCATAATAAAAAGAATGGAACGGCAAAGACACTGCAATACACAAAGTAGTATTACTTTTCGCTGCACTGCGCTATCTCGTTACACGTTTCTTTAGTTATTTAGTATAAAGATGAAAAGTAGCAATTTTTCTATTGCTGCATGTACAAGCTATAAGTTTGCAAAAAAATTATTACATGCGTCTTTTTATACTAACTGTTATTATGTGCTGCTGCACTTTAGCTTTTTCGCAGGTACAACGGGTAGATCTCATTGTACACAATGCTGTGGTATATACGGTAGATATTGCTTTTACCAAAGCCGAAGCATTTGCTGTAAAAGATGGTAAAATAATAGCTGTTGGAAGTAATAAGGATATATTAAACCACTATACTGCTACAAAGCAAACAGATGTAAAGGGTAAGGCTGTTTATCCCGGCTTTATAGATGCACATTCGCATTTTGTGGGGTATAGCCAATCGCTTTTTTCTGTTGATTTGTATGATGCAAAAAGCATAGCAGAACTCGTTGCGCGGGTGCAGCAATTTGCTGCTGCACACCCCGGTAGGCAATGGATAACTGGTGGAGGTTGGGACCAGAATAAATTTCCTGGTAAGGCTTTTCCAACCAATGAAACCCTTAACCGTTTATATCCTAATACACCCGTATTGCTCGACAGGATAGATGGTCATGCAGCGCTTGCCAATGCAAAGGCATTAGAGCTGGCCGGCATACAGCCAAACCAAAAAATTGAAGGCGGTGAAATAGAAACTAAAGACGGTAAACTTACAGGTATATTAATAGATAATGCCGTAGGGCTGGTAGCATCAAAAATACCTGCACCTTCTGCAGAAGAAATGGAAACCATGTTACAGGCAGCCGCACACAACTGCTTTGCACAAGGGCTTACTACGGTATCGGATTGTGGACTGATGTATAATGCTGTTCAGTTGATCGATTCATTGCAGCAGGCAGGCAAGCTGGCAATGCGGGTGTATGCTATGTTAAGCGATGATCCGGCTAATTATAGCCGTTATTTGCAACGTGGTCCTTACCAAACAGACAAACTATTTGTAAAAGGTTTTAAAGTATATGCCGATGGAGCCTTAGGTAGCCGCGGCGCTTGTTTGCTGCAACCCTATAATGATAAGCCGGGCTGGTATGGCTTTTTGCTAAGCCCGCAATCGCATTTCGATTCTGTTGCTGCAATGCTTACTACAACTGATTTCCAGATGTGTACCCATGCTATCGGCGACTCTGCCAATCGTGTTATACTTTCTATTTACAACAAATACCTGCATGGCAAAAATGATAAACGCTGGCGCATAGAACATGCGCAAATTATTAATCCGACCGATTTTAAACTTTTTGGTGCAGCTTCTATTGTCCCATCGGTACAGCCAACACATGCCACCAGCGATATGTACTGGGCTGCCGACAGGTTGGGTAAAGAACGGTTGCAAAGCGAAGGCTATGCTTTTCAACAATTGCTGCAGCAAAACGGCTGGCTGCCGCTGGGCACTGATTTTCCGGTAGAAGATATCAGCCCTTTTAAAACCTTTTTAGCGGCAGTGTTTCGCGTAGATGCAAAAGACTATCCACCCGGCGGCTTTCAAATGGAGAATGCGTTAACCAAAGAACAAGCTATCCGCGGCATGACCATCTGGGCAGCTAAAGCTGGCTTTTTAGAAAATGAAATAGGCAGTATTGAACCGGCTAAAAAAGCAGATTTTATTATTTTGGATAAAGACCTGATGCAATCAACAGCAACAAGTATTTTATCTACTAAAGTGCTTGCTACGTATGTAGGTGGCCTGAAAGTCTATGGCGAATGAATGATTCTTTCTGACTAACAGCAATGCATTACCGGAACAATATTGCACTTGTTAAAGGCTTCATTGGATAGAAAGTTTTTCAAGAGGTTAAATCCAATAGTAGCGATGAGCTGTTGGTACAAAACGCAGCTATCCACCCACCAGTTGTCCCTTCGGGTTGCTTAGTGAATAGCATAAAGTTAATGTATATACCGCTCCGTTCTATAGGAACGACTGGTACATGAACATAGCTACTTGCGGCAATTGGAATTACTCCATTTTTTACTATTATAATTACCATTTTCTCACTTCAATTCTGGCAAATCTTTCTTCTTAAAAGAATGAATAGCCTCTTGCTTAGCAACAGGCATTGCTTTTGAAGATAGCGTAGCATAGTAAGGATCTAAAAGAGAAGCAAGGTTTATTGTCTGAAGCATTGCAGGTTTGTTAATCAATTTCCTGAATCTTTCGTTGCTTATATAAAAGTTGGTATCTGTTATCGGGCAAATACCTTCTACCTGCAAAAAGTGTTGCTTTATATTAATCTTTCGTTTATCACCGTCAAAAAAACGATTGCCTGTAAAATCATACAAAAGATAAATGAATGGCATCATTAGCGGATTATACCCGGTAAGTACAACCACTCTTTTATCAGCAATAATTGTAGCGCCCGTTATTAATCCATGCACATTCAATGCTCCAATATTTACAGCAGTATAGGTACCGGACGTCTTAGGGAGCTTATATAAACGCGTTTTATTATCCACCCAATCTTTACTAAACAAATACAGGCTGTCGCCGTAAGCTATAAAAGCTTCGCAGTCGAAGTTTGTATTTTCACTCCCCCTTGCAGCAAACCTGGTCTGATCGTTATAGGAGAAATGAATAACAGTAGCTTCCACCTTGGTTTTACTTTTTACATCCGATTTTTTAACCTTATAAATCTTCAGATCGTTCCTGTTGCCCTGCGCATTGTTACCAAAATCACCAATATAAATGTAGTTATCATCCTGTGCAAGGTCTTCCCAATCTATGTTGGTAGCATTGGCAACTACCACTTTTTTAACAACTTTTCCGGTAGTTGTATCTACAGCATACAATGCCGGTTCTCCGCCGCTATCATTATGTGTCCATACCTGATTATTCCACCAGAGCAGACCGGATGTTTCGTGAACCTTATTGCTAAGCCTGGTATCAAGTGCTGGTTTGATAGCACCAATATTTACCTTATGAGTGTTTGCTGCATGGATGGCAAGGGGACTTGGCTGCGCATGGGAAGTATGGAAGCTGCATGCTAGAGCAAAAAAAGCTACACATATTTTTACAGAAAGATATTTGGCTATTGAGTGCCCAAGTGTTGAGATAATCCTAAGAAACATTTGACAAAGAGATGAAGTAAAGTTTATACACTGCGTTAAATATGGTAGAGTACAATGACCATGCTATCATTATAATACTTCTACAGGCATCATCAATATTAGGAAAAGGAGATGTTAAAAAGTGCGTAGGAAAGGCATAGGACTAATATACATGCATAAGGCAATGCTTGATAAAGGCACGTTTTCTCTGGTAAAAGTGTCGTAAGGGAAGCACTCATCGCAGGTAAGGCTTCACAAGAAGACGGCAATGGGGCTACATTGAACAGCATGTTAAAGCTGTTGTTCTGTTAGTTTCCGTTTATAAAATCTATTTCAAAAAAGTAATCTATTCACTTAAGAGAATGAACAACGGTATAGTTAACTACAGGAACCTGTGCTGCAGGCAGTGTGCTATAATAAGGGTTTAACAGCGCTGCCAGGTTAAGTGTTTGCAGTTTAGCTTTGGTAGTAATTATTGTTTCCAGCCGTTCGTTGCTTATAGAAAAACTAGTGTCGGTGGTAGCGCAGATGCCTTCTAACTGCAGGAAGCTTTGCTTAATGCCCACCTTTCGCTTATTAGCAGCAAAAAACTGATTGCCGGCAAAATCATACAAGAGATAAATAAATGGCGACACGGATGTACTGTATCCGGTAAGTACTATTACTCTTTTATCTGCAATAATTTCAGCTCCGGTTATTAAGCCCTGCACGTTCAGTTCACCAACTTTAACTGTCGTATAGGTGCCGGCTGTTTTAGGCAACTCATACAACCGCGTTTTATTATCCACCCAATCTTTACTAAACAAAAACAAGCTATCGCCGTAAGCTATCAATGCTTCACAATCGAAGTTTGTATTGTTGTTGCCGGTAGCTGTAAAATTGGTTTGATCGTTATACGAATAGTTGATAACAGTTGCCTGCACCGAAGTCTTACTCAGTACATCCGATTTTTTAACCTTATAAATCTTCAGATCGTTCCTGTTGCCCTGCGCATTGTTACCAAAATCACCAATATAAATGTAGTTATCATCCTGTGCAAGGTCTTCCCAATCTATGTTGGTAGCATTG
>NZ_SZQL01000001.1:0-359204 GCF_005233845.1 Ilyomonas limi | reverse complement strand
CGATTTTTTAACCTTATAAATCTTCAGATCGTTCCTGTTGCCCTGCGCATTGTTACCAAAATCACCAATATAAATGTAGTTATCATCCTGTGCAAGGTCTTCCCAATCTATGTTGGTAGCATTGCTTACGGTTACTTTTCTTATTATTTTCCCGGTGGAAGAATCTACAGCATACAATGCCGGTTCTCCGCCGCTATCATTATGTGTCCATACCTGATTATTCCACCAGAGCAGGCCGGATGTTTCATTCAGCTTTGTATTCAGGTTGGTGTTAAATATCGGTTTGATAGATACATCTTTATATATACAGGAGCCATCGTTTACGGTAGCAGTACTTTTATAATTTTTTGCGGCAGGATCGGGACAACCAGTTACCTGTGCATGTAATATAGTGCATGTGCACAGCAAAGCAGTACACAAAATATAGTTTTTTGCAGCAAAAAATGCAATTGTTAAATGTATGAACCAGGGTTTGTTCTCTAAAAGCATATTGTAGTTTTTAAGGTCATGTAGATTCAATTTGAAGGTTATGTAATTATATACCTTTTGCGTGGCACAAATTGTAACTTGCGATTAGTAACCGGCACTCCATAAAATAGTTAGCCAATCTTCTTATCCTTCCACCATAGGCGTATGCTCACCCCAAGGTGTTTCGCCATGATTGTAGTGAAACACATTGGTAAACTCGCCTACAATAGCTTTACCATTGTTAAACCGTAATCTTTCCAGCCTCAATAGGGCTATGTCCTCGGCAAATACTTTCCGGTACATGGGGTGCATGGTGCCGCCGGTAATGCCTGCTGGTTTGGTTGGGTCGTATTGAAACGGCGGATCTACCAATGTACCCCGTGGATACATAATGCGGGGAATGCCTTTGCCTCTGTAATCCATATCAGCAGGATGGTCGAGCCCCAGCGTATGCCCATACTCATGCGCTGCCGTAGTAGAGCCAACATATAAATTTTCAAGTTTAAAATAACCGCTGTTGCAGCCTAAACCATCTACAAAAGAAATATTGCCATGCGCATATTCTTCAATTCTGAAATAATTATTACGCGGGTCATCATTGGTGTACACTTCTATCATATCAATACCCGGGCGCCATTCTGCAGTGATGCTGAAAATTACCCTGTAAGGTATTCCTTTTATCAATACAACTGCATTTGGCTCATTCCACATCGTTTCTACTTCTGCCCGCACACGTTCGGTAATTGTTTCATCAGCCGCATTGCCGTAGGTAATAATATGCGAATGGATAACAAGTGCACGTTGATAAGTGTCTAAAGTAGCTTCCCCCATTTATTTTAATTTATTGATGCTGAAAATAGTAGTAAAGTAAGCCATTTACATCAGGTGGATGGCCAGGTAATCCAATAAACAACACAATAGCTTATTGTAATTCTGCAATGTACAATAAGTCTTATCCTGGCGAAGGACAAAGCAGCAGACTAATAAAATTTACAATACCTTACACCGGATAAGTTAGAACTACACCTCAAAAATAATTTTTCAAAAGGCACTTTTTTTGTGCAGAGCTTTAAACAGCTATAAAAAATAATTATGCAGGAAGCTAAAACTACCTCACCGGAAAAAGTCAAAATCATTGTGCTGGACGTATATGAAACGTTGCTGGATATGAGTGATATGGAGCGTAAAGTAAACAGCCTGATGGATAGCAAAAAGGGCTACCTGTTGTGGTTTGAATTATTCATGCAGTATTGCTTTGTGGATAATTGTACTGTTCAGTTCAACGATTTTATTTCAATAGCCAAGGCTACTATGCAAATGACTGCCAGCAAGCTGGATAAAAATATTGCGGAGCATGAAATAGACAGCATCTTAGAAACGCTAAAACACCTTCCGGTACACAATGGCGTACAGGAAGGGCTTTCGGCATTAAACGATGAAGGCTACCGAATTGCCGCACTCACCAACTCGCCCGAAGAAGTGGTGCGCGAACGAATGGAGCGTACCGGCTTAATTTCGTACTTTGAATGTGTACTGAGTGCCGAGCATGTAAAGAAATATAAGCCGAGTATGGAAGTGTATCGGTGGGCAGCTAAAAAAATGGATGCAAAAGAAAAAGAAATGCTTTTTGTATCGGCGCATGGATGGGATATAGCCGGCGCTGCCAACGCAGGTATGAAAACTGCTTATATGCAATCGGGCAACGAAATGCTATATCCGCTGGCACCCAAACCTGATCTGATTTGTAGCAGTTTGCTGGATCTGGCAAACCAGTTGAAGGAGGGTGAAGTAATTGGAATGTGAGTGATATGATTGAACCACATTAATATTCGGATTGTTACGTCCCCGTCATTGCGAGCGGAGCGAAGCAATCTGTGGATTGCAGTACAATCAAAATAAGTAGTTAATGTATTATTATTAGAACTTATCTCAAAAATGCTGTTTTAGACACTGGGCAATTAATTGATGAATTTCCTAATTCTTGAAACCCTTGCTAGAAGCGGGTTTTAGTATACTTTAAATTTAAGATAACTATTGAAAATTAATAGTAAAGCCATTTTTGAAATAAGTTTTAAATACTTTTACACATAATCATTAGGTTTAACACAGACCACCTGTAATAATTTAACGCAAAGCACAGATTGCTTCACTCCGCTCGCAATTACGGGAATTATATACTTATTATTTTAAGCACTACAAACATCCCGTTCTTCCGCCATCAACAGGCAAATTAATGCCGTTGATATAAGCGGCTGCCGGCGAACAAAGAAAGGCAACCGCGGCGCCAAATTCTGCCGGTTCACCTATTCTGCCAGCAGGAATAGCAGATTCATTTTTTTGAAGAATATCTTCCTTTGCTACACTCTGTTCTTTTGCTTGTTTAGAGAACAAATAATTCAGCCTGTCTGTATTGGTATAACCCGGCAACACATTGTTTACTGTAATCTCAAACCGGCTGATTTCGTTAGCTAATGTTTTAGCCCAATTAGCTACAGCCGCACGCACAAGATTGGAAATGCCCAAGCCATTAATCGGCTGTTTTACGGAAGTAGAAACAATGTTTACAATACGTCCAAAACCAGCATTTTTCATACCCGGAACAACAGCTTGCGCCAACACATGACTGCTGATAACATGCGTACGGAATGCTTTCTCTATCTCCGCAGCATCGGTGTCAATCATGGGTGCCGAAGGTGGGCCACCGGCATTGTTGATGAGTATATGAATAACATTGCCTTCGGCAATAAAAGCATTCACTTTTTCTTTCACTGCATCAGGATTGGAAAGATCCATAGCCAGATAGCTATGTTGCTGTCCTTTGGAAGTATCAAAATTGCTGACTATAGTTTGCAGTTTTTCTTCACTGCGGCTCACGGCAATTACATTGGCACCCAGCAAAGCCAGCTCGGTGGCACAGGCAAGTCCAAGCCCCTGCGAAGCGCCACACACCAGTGCAGTTTTATTAGTTAAATCAAGATTCATAGGTTAAAATTTATAGTCTTCTCTTTCGGGATAAAATACATCAAGTAGTTCGCAATGTGTAATGGCTTTGCCACCATGCATAACATACGGCGGTATTACAGCCACTTTGCCCGGCTCTATGGTTTGCGTTTCGTCCTCTACCGTTAGCTCAAAAGTACCTTTCAATACATGCGCTATCTGCTCTTGCAGGTGGGAGTGCATCGGCATTACTGCGCCAGCCTCTACTGTCCAGTACATAAAGGTCATCGTACCGGTGTGAATGGTTCTGCCATGGTAGCCGGGAATCACTTCTTTCTCGTTCAATGCTGCGGTGTCTATAAAAGGCATGCATATCAGTTTAAAAGCGCAAAGTACAGCAGTAAAAGGCGTTATTCTTCCTTATTTTTCTTACCATATTTTTTCCTTGCTTTCAATACCTCACCAACATTTTCTTCTGCCCAGATGGCTAATTGCAGCAATGGTTTCAGCAGGCTTTCGCCCAGTTCTGTCAACTGGTATTCTACCCGTGGCGGTATCTCGGGGTACAAAGTGCGCAAAACAATGCCATCTTCTTCTAGTGAGCGCAAAGTAACAGTAAGCATGCGCTGCGAGATGCCGCTGATATGGCAGCGTAGCTCATTAAAGCGCATTTTTTGATGTTGCCCCAGCAGCAGCACGGTGTACATCGTCCATTTATCGCCATAGCTTGCCATGATGTCCTTAACAGGACATACCTTTTTTTGGGTACATGCCCCCGAAAAAACAGCAGCCACCTTCTCTCTTTCTTTTGTTGTTACCGGCATTTTAATGTTTTAACAATAATTACATCAATTATTATACAAAGTTATTTACCTTCGGTTACTAAAAGTAACCAAGTAAAGTTAAAGTACTAATAATAAAAATATAGACTAAAGATATGGAATTAATCAAATCGCTCGAATGGCGATATGCATCAAAGAAGATGAATGGCAAAAAAGTATCACAGGAAAAAGTAGATAATATACTGAAAGCCATACAGCTTGCCCCTTCTTCCATGGGCTTGCAGCCTTATACTATTTTGGTAATTACCAACCCCGGAATAAAAAAGCAGATTTTACCCATTGCCAACAACCAGTCGCAGATTGTGGACAGTTCTCACCTGCTGGTGTTTGCTGCCTGGGCAGATATAACGCCCGGACAAATAGATGAATATATTGCGCATACTGCAAAAACGCGCAATGTGCCCGAAGAGACCTTAGCAGGCTTTAAAAATACCCTGTTGAACATTATTACCAAAAAAACAACAGAAGAAAACTACCAGTGGGCAGCCCGCCAGGCATATATTGCGTTCGGTACAGCTATCGCTGCTGCTGCCGAAGAAAGGGTGGATGCAACACCAATGGAAGGCTTTAACGCTACAGCCCTGGACGCGTTGTTGGGATTAAAAGAGAAAGGTCTGCGTAGTGTAACCTTGTTGCCATTGGGCTATCGGGATACGGGCAACGACTGGCTCGCCAACCTTCCTAAAGTAAGAAGACAAAGAGAAAAGCTGTTCATTCAGCACTAAAAAATAAACGGTTATGAAAAAACCAGAAATAATTGAAGTTATACCTTCAAAAAAGATAATTGTAGGCGAAGCCAAAGCACCTGTTACGCTGATGATGTTTGGCGATTATGAAAGTGAAGCTTCAGCCAAAGCAAACGAAGTAGTTAAAGAAATTTTAGCTGCTTATCCGCAGAAAGTAAAGTTCATCTTCCGACATTTTCCGCTGGTTAAAGTGCATCAAAAAGCACATAAGGCAGCCGAAGCGGCGCTTGCAGCAGCGCAGGAAGGCAAGTTTTGGGAAATGCACAATGAACTATTTGCCAACAAGCGCAACCTTGGTACTATTAGTTTAAAAAGTCATGCACGGGAAGTAGGCGTACAGTCGAAAAGGTTTTTGGATGAACTTATTAACAGCCACTACGGCGCGTACATTCAGGATGACCTTAAAGAAGGTATTGCGCTTGGCGTTAAGGATATTCCTGTGCTTTTTATCAATGGAGAACGGTTTAATAGCGAAATAACTTTTAAAAATGTGAGTGCAGCCATTAAAGCGTCGTTACAAAGTGGAAACACAAAAGGTAAAGGCACGAAAAAGGCAGCTTAAACAAAACAATAAAAACAGTATAATGAAAATAGATATTTGGTCGGATGTGGTTTGCCCGTTTTGCTATATCGGCAAACGCAAATTTGAAAAAGCCTTAGCAGGTTTTAATGTAAAAGATAACGTGGAAATTGAATGGCACAGCTTCCAGTTAGACCCCAATCTGGAATATGTTCCCGGTCAGTCGGTGCATGAATATTTAGGTAAACGAAAAGGTGCTACGGCAGCCGAAGGCAAACAAATGAATGATGCAATGACTGCTATGGCAAAAGAGGTGGGACTGGAGTATAATTTCGATCAGGCGATCGTGAACAATACATTTAATGCGCACCGGCTGCTGCATTTTGCAAAAGAAAAAGGTGTACAAAATGAAATGAAAGAACGCCTGTTCAAGGCATATTATACAGAAGGCAAAAACATTGGCGATATTGATACGCTTGCGCAATTAGCGGAAGAAGTGGGCCTGCAGGCTGAGGAAGCAAAAAAGGTATTGCAAAGCGATGCTTTTGCTCAGGATGTATTGCACGATCAGTACCAGGCACAGCAATTGGGCATTCAGGGTGTACCGTTCTTTGTATTCAACAATAAATATGGTGTATCCGGTGCACAGCCTACAGCAATATTTGCACAGGTATTGGATAAGGTGTGGGAAGAAGAAAAGCCTGCTTTAATTACCGAAGAAGGCGAAGGCTTCTGCACCGTAGATGGCACTTGTAATTAAATAAGTTAACAGATGACAGTTGATAGTTGATAGCAGGAATAAGTATCAAAAGTTACAGGAAACAGGTTTTATCATTTATTACGCTAACCAAAAGCAACGTATTCATGGAATCATTGAAAGATAAGATAGCACTGGTAACCGGTGCCGGTAAAGGAATTGGAAAAGCCATTGTGATAGCATTAGCACAAGAAGGTGCTCATGTAGGCTTAATAGCCCGCACCGAAAAAGACGTACAGGCAGTAGCAGCAGAGATTGAAGGGTTTGGTGCAAAAGCATCGTATGCCACTGCCGATGTAAGCAACAGAGAACAAATAGAAGCTGCTGTAGCCAAACTGCAAAACGATTTAGGACCAATAGATATCCTCATCAATAATGCTGGTACGGGCACCTTTGGTAAATTTCTGGAGCTGGAACCCGAAGTGTGGGAAAACCAGATTAAGATAAATGTGTTTGGTGTATATTATACCACGCGTGCAGTGCTGCCCCAAATGATGGAGCGTAAGACAGGAGACATCATCAATATTTCTTCTACTGCCGGTAAAAATGGCGCTGCCGTTACCAGTGCTTACAGTGCATCTAAGTTTGCAGTGTTTGGCCTGAGTGAAAGTTTAATGCAGGAAGTGCGTAAACACAACATCAGGGTTACGGCTTTGGCACCCAGCACCATAGTAACCGACCTGGCACAAAGTGCTAACTTAATCACCGGCGATCCCGAGCGGGTAATGCACCCGGAAGATTTTGCCGAGTTGGTGATTGCACAATTGAAACTCAACCGGCGTATGCTGGTGAAAGAAGCCACTGTTTTTTCTACTAATCCATCATAAATTACAACCAAAATGAAAATTGTTGTTATAGGCGCTACCGGCACTATAGGAAAAGCCGTTGCACAATTACTAAAAGACAAAGGGCATGAAGTAATTGAAGCTTCACGTTCTACACAGCCTGCTATTGACATTGCCGATTCAGCTTCTATTGATGCATTTTACAAGCAGGTAGGCGAAGTTGATGCTATTGTAAGTGCAGCGGGCGATGCTGTTGGCGGGCCTATTGATAAGCTAACCGACGAGCAGGTGCAGTTTAGCATTAACAGTAAATTGCAGGGACAAATTAATGTAGTACGTAAAGGTTTACCTTATTTGCGCCCGAACGGCGTATTTGTGATTACCGGTGGCTTTCTTGCTTACAAGCCCGCACCGCAGACTAGCATGTATGCCGTAGCTAATAGTGGTCTGGAAGGATTTGCAAAAGCGGTAGCGCTGGATCTTACCGCAGGTCGTCGTATTGTGATTGTACATCCACCCTGGGTGGCAGAAACGGCTGCGGCATTGGGTATGGATGCTTCACCCTGGCCAAATGCTGCTACAACTGCAGAAGCTTACCTTGCTGCTATAGAAGGAAGCGCGAACGGACAACCTGTTTTTGTAGAAGGATATGATCCTACTGCTTAATAAAAAGAAATAAAAAAGCGGCTCACATCAACAATGTGAGCCGCTTTTCATTTACCTATTAATTCAAAGGTTTACCGGAACCGTTATACATTAGAAACAGTATTTCTTATATGTATATCTTTAATTAAATTTTCTTGCCTGCTTGCTATCTCGTATTATAAAACATTCAATAGAATTCGTTAAGTTTTAAATTGCTTATTGTTATGAAGAAATATTACCTCCTTTTCCTTTTTATTGTACAAACATTACTATCTGCTGCACAGACGGTGGTACCGGTAAGAAATGAACCACGTCATCACAATGTTTTTGAAAACAACTTTGTAAGAGTCCTGGATGTACGTGTTAACCCCGGCGATACAACCGGTTTTCACAAGCATGAAACACCTTCTGTATTTATTGTATTGCATCCGGTAAAAACAGGATCGGAAGTAAAAATAGAAGAACAAAAAGCCACTGCCCTTTCACCAGATCCTTCTATCTCTTTTGAAGGCTTTTATAAATCTCCGCGCATCCACCGCGTATGGAATGAAGACACAGCACAATTTCACGTTATGGATGTAGAAATAGTAAGCAAAGGCGGGCATCCCACCGAAGCTCCTATACAGCAAGACGGCTTCAAAATGCTTTTTGATGAACAGCCGGTGCGCGGTTATCGCCTTACCTTGCCCGCAACCAATACTATTCAATTACAAAGACAAAGTCCTTTGCTCATTGTTGGGCTTACCAATGCTGCACAACCGCTAAGTATTAATAAACAATCCTTCAGCAAAGAAGGTGATTATTTGTTTATTCCGTCAGGACAGGCTGTACAAATCAGTAACAGCAATCAACAGCCCTATTCATTTGCTGTGCTGGAGATAAAGTAAATACACTGCCAACTAAATATACTTAGCATAAACAACCAGATTCCGGCTGGAGAGACACCACAGGTGTTCGGAAGATGATTTTAGAATTATAATTCCTACCTTTCTTTTTGCCTTGACGCAAAAAGAAACAAAAAAGTATGAATATATTGATGTTTTTTCAATGGTATTCATGAGAACGCTTCGCTTAGTTACTTCGTGAATAATGTTTTTCTTTGGTCGCAGTGATACCGCCATGCGGGTTCAAGGACGGCATGATCGCTCCGCGCATCCCTCCGTGCCTGCGCACCACTTACGCTAAATTGGATTTTAGATTTTGAATTCGTTTATTTGGTTAATAATAAATCCTCCGAACAGCTATGGTGAGACAGCCCTCCGTTAGAGGGCTGTAGCAGGTGTCCCTACCCGCTGAAATCTGAATTAATTTAATTGACGATGTATTAATCTTTATACTAACAAATAATCTATTACTCTCTTACTAAAATCACGCGGTTCAACGTGAATTTATTTTTGCCTTCCGGTGTTTTGAAATGAAAGGAAAATGAATTATTCAGGTTGGTGATTTGAATAGCGCAAACTTCCTGCATAGGCACCCGTTCTGTTTTATTTGCATTTGCATTCATCCAGTCTGTTAACGCTGTTTGGCGCTGCCAAAGGGAGAAATCAGCGGCATCAGGCCCCTTGTCATAATCTAAAAACATGGTATATTTTCCCTCTGGAATATCCTGCAAAGACATCTTTATCAGCGAATTTTCCTGTACCGTATAAAACATGGTTTTTGCTGATGTTGGATAAGTCCATTTTGCCTCCACATTCATAAAATTATCCATTGCAGTATAGGCTAACTGCGGAAAAATCTGGAGTGTATCGGGCATGTAAATTCTTGTATTTTCAGCATTGGGAATGATGATTTGCGTATTGGACTGGTCGCAATAGTAATAACTCACCGAGGTGTAGTCGGATGGCCAAGCGTTATGCTCCGGCCCATGCTCAATAGTTTGTAAAAACGACTTTGCAAATGGTACTTTATCACTAATATAAAACCGGTAACCGCCGGTGCGGCTCAATGGAATGGAATACGTTAGGGAACCGGAAAGTGGTAAGCTCATGGCAGCATCCCAGCGATCCAGCAATGCATACCAGCCACCATTAAAAGAATCTTCCGAGCCGGTACCATGCATACGCATCTGTCCGTCCACCACCGTTGAATCATCCCCTTCAAAAAAGCCCGTGATGCCCGGCACCAGCCCCTGCGCCTGCAATGCTACGCCTACAAAATGTCCCTTGCCGTTTGCCTGTAGTTCGGTGTACGGCTTACCTGTTGGCACAGGATTTTCGTGATTCCAGTATGCATAAAACTTACCCTCCTGTGCTGCATCCCGCTTCTGATTGGTGCTATATACGTTGCATAAAAGATTAACTGTACCGATACTTGGGTCTCCGCCGTTCGCAGAACGGTAAACCAGTTCTATTTTTGCCGATTTATCAAAAGGCATCGGGAACCAGGAATAATGCTTTTTACCATCAGCGCCTACCATCAATCCTTTCATAGACGCCTTTCCAAATGCATAGCCGAAATAATCAGCCAAAGGACAATATACCGCAGGCGTTTGCTCACCATCATAAGTAACACGGAGGTCCATATTTTTAGCCAATTCATCCAGGGCTGTAGCCGATTCTATTTCAAATCCTATAATTCGCCCGCCTGTTGTTGCTTCAAAAAGAAGTGCTGTTTGGGATGGCTTTAAAGCAATTTCTTTTGTAGCAGTAGTAAATGGTGTTTGATAAAAATCATGTACACCGGGTGTAGTCTTTGCCCACAATGTTTTGATCGTTTCCAAAGCTCCCTTTTCATCCTCCTGCAAGGGTAGTGAGAATGGCTTTACTGCTGTACCTTTTGGATATAAGTGATAGTCAATCTGGTGAAATTCGGCCCGCTTGCCGCGTAATACAATCTTACAGGAACGGGCAAAGGGAATGGGCAGATAACAATAAAAACCACCTAATTGATTGGCACAAAGCGGTGCTACAAACGGATATACTTTACCGGTAAATAAGTCGCGGTAAATAATGCTAAAAGAGGGCTTTGCATCATTATCAATATAAAAGTCGAGGCTGTCATCAGTGGGTGTAGGCGTCCAGATGCGATTGATCACGCCTGCTCCTTTTACATCCAACAACACCAATGTACTATCTGCATTGCGACGAACAAAAGAATACGTACCGTTGAATCCATCGTTGTTGCCGCCGGTGCGGTCATAGGTTGACTCCTGCCCTATATTCACGTTGGATAGATATTGAGGAAGAGCTGAAAAATCATAAAAGTTTTTCAGCAGATCTTTTAATTGTAGCTTTTGCTGTGCAAAAATGATTTGTGGTAAAAACAATCCAATAATTAAGTATCTCAAATGTTTCATGCTTGTTGTTTTATGGTGAACAATCGTTTAAAATTTGCCAGCTTTGTGCAAGCAAAATACATTATTCATCGCTATGCAACGCTGCTCAATTTATAATCAAAAGTTTATCATTGATGCGGGAAGAACATTCTGTACCATTTATTGATAATTATAGCAAAAATTGAAATTGTTCAACTGGTTTTTAATGTAGAATTTAGCAGCAACATCATCAATTGCTTGCTATGATAAAAGCTATAAAAAGTATATGCCTGCCTTATTGTGATATGCAATGTTATATTATTCTTCTTTTTATTATATCTATCATCCCTTCCTATACGGCCTGTGCACAAGGTAGTGCTGCCAAAAGCTCAACGGTGCAATTCAAAAAGCATGTGATCAGCCCGGTATTTGTGGCCGAAGGCGCTGCCGTTGGTGATGTAAACAGTGATGGTGCGTTGGATATTGTAGCCGGTAATTATTGGTTTGAAGCACCACAATGGCGGCGGCACCTGTTGCATGCCGATACGTTGAATCCTGTTCCCGGCTACAGCACTACTTTTTTAAACTTCTGCATGGATGTAAACAACGATGGCTGGGTAGATGTAATACGATTTGATGAGCCGGGCGGCATTTGTGTTTGGTACGAAAACCCCGGAAAAGATCAAAAGTTATGGACAGGGCATACGATTCTACTACATGCAGGTATTGAAACCCCGTTATTGGCAGATGTAGATAACGATGGGCGAATGGACATACTATGCAATGATGCAGCAGCCAAACAGGTCATCTGGCTAAAAGCACCCGTTGTAAAAGGAGATACAACATGGCAGCGATACGTAATCAGCCACGATAGTACGCGGGCAACAGACCGGTACACGCATGGATTGGGCTGGGGCGATGTAAATAAAGATGGCAGAAATGATGTGATTATCAAAAGCGGCTGGTGGGAATCGCCGGTAAATGTAAAAAATAGCGATTGGGCATTTCATGCTGCTAACTTGGGTGAAGACTGTGCCAATATGTTTGCGATGGATGTAGATAAAGATGGTGATCAGGATATTCTCAGCTCTTCGGCACATAATTATGGCATTTGGTGGCACGAGCAGCTAAAAGATAATGCAGGAAATATATCCTGGAAAATGCATGAAATCAGCAAACTATTTTCGCAGTCGCACGCATTGGCACTGGAGGATATAAACGGAGACGGCAACCCCGACCTGATTACCGGCAAGCGCTACCTTGCCCACCAGGATGCACATGACCCCGGCTCGCACGAGCCCGCTGTGTTATATTGGTTTGAATATATTCCGGGCAAAAACGCGCAATGGATTCCGCACCAGATAGACGATGATTCCGGCATCGGCAACCGCTTTGTAGTAATGGATATGAATGGAGATAAACTGCCGGATATTGTTGTTTCCAATAAAAAAGGGGTATTCTTTTTTGAGCAGGTGAAATCCCGCTAAAGTAATCAACTAAAAGCGTGATAAAGTAAAAAGACCGCATTATATAATGTGGTCTTTTTACTTATAGTGTTTACTTTTTATTTCACCGGCTGCAACTCTGTGGAAATGGCAATCCTGTTCCATGCATTAATGGTTACAATGGCCATGATGATTTGTGCTACCTGTTCTTTACCAAATAGCCTTTCTGCCTGCGCGTATGTTTTGTCTGATACGCCATTTGCATTAATCAGCGTTACTTCTTCTGTAAGGGCTAAAATTGCTTTTTCTTCCTCTGTGTACAGGTCTGTTTCTCTCCAGGCATTCAGCAGGTAAATGCGTTGTTCTGTTTCGCCCAGCTTACGGGCATCTTTAGTATGCATATCAATACAAAATGCACAACCGTTTATTTGGGAAGCACGGATTTTAATAAGTTCTTTTTGTGTTTTTGATAATTGCGTAGTTTGTAAATAGGCTTCCAGTGCAAACATAGCTTTGTATGCCTGTGGTTGTGTTACCTGAATGTTTACTCTTTGTTCCATAGATAAAAATTTAATGGAACAAAGCTATACACCACATTCCGGTGAAAACTTAAACCAGTTTAAGAACGCTTTTCTTCCTGATTTCGCTGAGGTATTCCGGTGTAAACCCTAAAAAAGACGCCAATAAATATTGTGGTATGCGTTGAATAAACTCCGGGAAATGTTCTGCAAAATGATGATATAATTCTTCGCGCGAAAAATCGTATATATACTTCATTCGCATTTGCGAAGCAGCATAAGCTTTTTGATAGATTAACCTGAAATATCTTTCCAGTTGCGGAAACTGCTTTAAAAGCTGTTCCTCCACATGAAAATGCAGTGCCAGCACCTCTGTTTTTTCCACAGCCTGAACAAAAAAGCCCGAAGATTGTTGGTTTTGAAATGCCATATAATCAGTAAGCCACCAGTTTTCAATAGCAAACTGCGTTGTTTGCTCAATACCTTTTTCATTTATAAAAAACAGCCGCAGGCAACCTTTTACTACAAAATAATTAGACTTGCATAATTCACCTTCCCTAAGCAGGTTTTCTTTTTTGGGCAACGTTATGCTTTGAAAAAAAGACAAGATTGTTGGTGCATCCTGTTCGTCAATGGCTACAAATTTTCTGATATGTTGAATTAATACATCGGCCACGTTCTTCGATTCTAATTGTTCAAAATTATTATTGTTATTACCAGGTTTTAAACTAGTGCAAGCAGATGCTCAAAAGATTGATTTTACTTGTACGGTGTAGCCAGTGCTTTGCTCAGTGCAACGGGGTCATCTTTATACTGTTCCAGATTCAACAAAGCTACTTTTCTAAACTGCACGGGTGCGCTTTCTGCCTGCAGGGCAATGTATCCTTCTTTCAAAGGTGTACCCATTTTCTTTACAAAATCCTCATCCAGGTACCGCTTGATATCGTCGCCGGTTTCGCCAATCTTTGGATGCCGGTACTCCAATACTACTTTATCATCTATGAGATGTTGAATGAGCGAATCACCCAGCACAATCATTTCCACTGTTACCCATTGATCTCCGTTATATGTTTTAGAAGTGGAATTAATGCAATGCTGCATATTTACTTTATCATTCATTTCCACATACGTACCGGGTGTGCACAGGTTGGCCGTGGTGCGCTCGCCATCGCCTAAGCCGCCCAGCAACTGACACTCCAGCGATACGGGGAACTCCTGATCTTTGCGCACGCTGGCAGCTGATTGCGAATGTACCATAACGCCGCTGTTGCGCACATCCCACGAAGGTCCACCTTGTATTTGCTTACCCACAAAACGGTACTCTACTACCAGCTTGTAGTAGCTATAAGGTGTTTTGTAGTAGATATGTCCAAACTGGTTGGTAAAGTTGGTGTACTTATCGTAATCAATCTTCATAATGCCATCTTCTACCCGTACGGTGTTGTTGTAATTATCATTTAAATCATAGCCAGTGATCTTAATATCCCAGCCGGTCATGTCTTTGCCATTAAAGAGTTGTATCCAATGGAGCGAATCTTGCTGAGCGGGTAGTTTTGTTTGTGTAAGACATAAAAGCAGCAGTGTAAGGTAATTTTTCATGTGATAATTTTATTACGCCCGTATCATTTTTTTACGCGATAAAGAAGAGGTGAAATTAGGGATAGTTATTTAGTAAATGGAGAATGTTCTATTCTTGTTTTGCAGACCTTATTAAAGCCTGTAAAATTCAGGTATTTATTATACTTTTTACCCCACATACGGCAATGTGAAGTAAAAAACAGAGCCTTTGCCGGGCCAACTTTCTACCCAAATATCCGCGTTATGGCGCCTGATAATTTCTGCCGAAATAAACAGCCCGATTCCTAACCCCTGGAACTTAGTTGCTTTGTCTTCTACCCGGTAAAAGCGTTCGAAAATCTTTTGCTGGTCCGACTTAGGAATACCAATGCCATAATCTCTTACCGCCACTTGCAGGTGGTCTTCGCAATTGGTAATGGCAACTTCTACACGATCGGCTTCGGGTGAGTATTTAATGGCATTGGAAAGCAGGTTGGTGAGCACCTGCTGCAAACGCTCTTTATCTCCATTAATAAGGTATGCTGCTGTTCCTTTTGAATAAATACGCTGTTTGGGTTTTGTATGCTGTATTAACTCAATAGTGTCTGCCATCATCTCATTGAAGTTGAAAGGCGCAAAGGACATTTGCAATTTGCCATGTTGAATTTTTGTTATATCCAGCAGTTCAGAAATCAGGTTATTAAGCCTGTCAATAAACAGGTTTGTTTTTTTTACGTACATCAGGGCTTCTGCATTGCGTTCTTTCTTCAGGAGCATCTGCAGCATTTGTGCATATGCTTTTGCACTGGTGAGTGGTGTTTTTAATTCATGGCTTGCAATACCAATAAATTCATCTTTCTTTTCATCCATCAGCTTCTGGTCATGAATATTAGTGAGGGTAATAATCCACATATCAAATAGCTCTTCCTGCGCTCTCACAATGGGCTTTGCAATGGCAAGATGCCACAGATATTCTCCGTCCGACCTTCTGAAGCGGAATTCCATCTGCAGGTCTTGCTTTGTTTCCAGGCATTTCATCCAGATGGTAAGCAGTTTCTTTTTATCAGCCGGATGAACAGCATCTATCCATTTTTCATGTTGCACTTCCTCAAAGGTTAAGCCCAAATAGTCCATAAGGTGCTGATTGGCATAATCCAGTGTACCATCACTCGCTGTAGTAGCCACTATATGTGGCATAGCTTCTATCAGATAGCGTGTGCGGTTCTTTGCCAGTTGCTCGCGGGCATCCTGCAATTTTTTGTTAGACAACTGTAACTCGTTATTTTTAAGCTCCAGTTGCTCTGCATAACTGCGAAGGTTATCTTCTGCTATTTTTCGCTCGGTAAGGTCTTTAGCCACCTTTGAAAAACCTACTATTTCCCCACTTTCATCGTGCAGGGCAGTGACCACTACGTTAGCCCAAAATACCGACCCATCTTTTCGCATTTGCCAGCCCTCGTGCGTAGCTCTTCCTTCGTTTATCGCTTGCCGGATTAGTTGCTGCGGAAGCTGTGCATCCCTGTCTGCCTGCGTATAAAACATGCCGAAATTTTTACCCATTACTTCATTGGCCGTATAACCTTTTATTTTCTCTGCACCGGCACTCCAGCTTTCTATATTACCTTCTTCATCCAATAAGATAATGGAATAATCCTGCACTTCGTTAATCATGCGGTAGTGGCGCTCTTCGTTTCGTTGCAGCTCTTTATAACTTTCCTGAAGCCGTTCAGTAGTGGTTACCAGTTCTGTTATAATTCTTGTAATACATAAAATGCCTGAGATCTCCTGTTCCGTATTACGCAAGGGTATCAAAAATATTTCTCCATAGCCGCTATCTACTGTAAACTTTAGTTTAGGATAATACACTAACTCTCCTCCTAAAGCACGCTGTAAATTGTTTTTCCAGCCTTCGTAGTTGTATTGTGGAAATAGCTCAAAAAAACCTTTACCAATTGCTTCCTCTTTGCTAAGATTGTTGTGTTCTTCTGCTTTTCTATTCCATGTTACAATGCGCAATTCTTTATCAAGCACTACCAGTATATCGGGGCTGTGTTCTATCAGCATATCGGCAAAAGCATACTCTTCTTCCAGCGCAAGGCGAAGCTTATATTCTTCTGTTACATCGAGGCTTATATTCAGGATATGCTCTACTTTATTATCACTGTTGCGGTCAAATACAGTTCCAAACGTATGAAACCAGCGGTACTCCCCGTCTTGGTGTTTCATCCGGTAATGAAACTCTGTAATCATCTCTTTGTCCGGTTGTTCTGCCACGGCATTGGCAGCCTGCAAAGCCAGTGCATTCTTTTCGGCCATCACCAGCAGATCATCAGGATGTACCAGCCGCATAAAGAAGGTAACCCCTTCGTCCATTATCTGCTGCGGGTCGTAGCCGAGCAGCGTTTCTATAGCTTCGTTTATAAAAATATATTTACCGGTATTAACGTTGTATGCTGCAATGATAGAAGGGGTAAGTTTTGTTATTTTATGAATAAAGCTTTGGTTTTCTATCAGTAATTTCTCTACCGATTTTTGAGTTGTTACATCCTGCAATGTGCCCAGTAATATGGGTTTTCTATCATTCTCTTTTAATACTTCACCCACTGCATGGAGTACCTTTTCTCTGTTATCATCCGTTATAATACGGTAATGAAAATTAAAAGGCGCACCGCTGCTCAATGATTGCATTATATGCTCCTGCACCATCCCATTATCTTCCGGGTGGTTATATGCGGCCACTTTTTCGTACGTTATTTCTTCACTTAAGTCAAATTCATATATTCTGTACAGTTCATCTGTCCATTCCAGCTTATCAGATGCAGCATCCCACCGCCAGTTGCCTATATGTGCCAGTTTTTCTGCCCGCTTATAATAACTCTCATTTTGCCTGGCAAGGTGCAGTTGCCGGTTAATTTCTTCCTGCTGAATATCTGTATAACAGGCAAACATCAGCAATTCTGTTTTAGAAGTGTATGCGTCAAATTCTTCTACAATGGCAACAATGGTTGCCGCATCTTTTGTATAATCGGTAATATATTTAAGAAAAACTTTTTTGCGTATGAGAATAGTCAGGCTGATGTCTTTTGTTACTATCTGGTTTTTGGTAAGTGAAGGCAACTGGTTTTGCTTCCAGTTATTAATAGAGGTTTGAATAAATTTGTCGAGCCTGTTTTCAATAATGTGCATTAAATAATTCCTCATGGCAGGTTTGCTCAGCTCCTTTAGCTCCTCCCTGCCCAGGTGTTTAAAATATTCCAGCAGTGGCAGTTGCAACTCATAAGACAATCGTATTTGCTCATCCACCAGTAGCTCAAATTTGTTATCCAGCAAATATGCTGCATACGCCGGAAGAAATGTAAACTCGAGTTTCTCAAACATAGTTGCCGCCGTTTTTTCTATATAGATTTTTTTATTGGGCTATTTATTGTGTTGTAAGCGGGTATGAAGTTATAGAATTCTGACTTGATTGATGGTGGGTGGTGGTTTTTTGTAGATGCAGCGCGTTAGCAAGCTGATGATAAGGCAACAGAATAGCTGTTTATTGTAAAACAGACGCTTGTGTATAGCCGGTATACGCGGGGGCTTGATTCAGCTTGGCAACAGAATAGAAAATTCCCACCAACAAATTTCTCCCTACATTCACTCTTAAAAAACTACTGCCATGTATTCGCAAAAAGCCATTCTCTTTTTTCTATGTTTTATCATAACAATTACCGTAGTTGCCCAAACCACCGATACCACTTATGCTGAACGCCTGGGCTTTCCAAAAGGTTCAAAAGTGATCATTCTGCACATAGATGATGCTGGCATGAGCTGGGACTCCAACGAAGGTGTGATGACTGCCCTTACCAAAGGTGCCGCCAATTCTACCTCTGTGATGATGCCTTGCCCGTGGGTGCCTGCCTTTGTGCATTACTTAAAAGAACACCCGCAAACCGATGCCGGCTTGCACCTTACACTCACTTCGGAGTGGAAAGCGTATCGCTGGGGACCGCTTGCAGGCAAACCTGCAGTGCCGGGTCTTACCGATACAGAAGGCGACCTCTGGCCATCGGTGCGGGATGTAGTGCAACATGCCAGCCCCGGGGAAGTGTACACCGAAATAAAAGCGCAGCTTGACCGTGCCCTTACCATAGGTTTTAGTCCTACTCATTTAGACAGTCACATGGGTACTTTATTTGGCTCGCCAGCCTTCTTACAGCAATACATACGGCTGGGAGTGGAAAACCGCATACCCGTAATGCTGCCCGGCGGTAATGATAAACTGATACAGGATGAAATGCACGCACCGGATACCTTAGTGCAAGGGCTACGGCAGTTGGGAAAAATATTGTGGGATGCGGGCTTGCCGGTGCTGGACGACCTGCACAATTATAGCTACGACTGGAAAGTGCCGGATGCTATAAAGAATGATGACAGCAAGCTGCAGGCGTGGAGAACGGGGAAATATATCGAATCTTTTAAAATGCTGCAGCCCGGTGTTACGATGGTTATTATGCACTGCACGGCTCCTTCCGAAGTATTTCAGTACATTTCCGATTCTGGCCCACTACGTAAAGCCGATATGCTGGCAATGGTTGATCCTGTTTTTAAAAAAGCATTAAACGACCAGCATATTATTCTCACTACCTGGCGTGAGCTGATGGAGCGGCGGCGGCAGGTGAAGTAAGATGCCTTCATTGTGAGCGCAGCGAAGCAATCTGTGAGTAGCTGTACATCAATACAGATGGCTCTCTTTTGGAAAACATTCACCCGTCAGATTCATTAACCTGATAGGTGGTACACTCAGATAGTTACCTTGATTATACCACCATCCACAGATTGCTTCCCTCTACTCGCAATGACGATCATTTACTTATTGGCAGTAATCACTTTGGCTTCGCTTTCGGTAATTTTATAAATATTTTCCAACTGCCAGTTTTTAGATTGTACCACCTCCAGCAGTAGTGTACGCATTTGATCGGCTGCTATCCTTGGCAAATGGCTTTTCATGGCGGCCACCTCTACCTGTTTTTTACCATTCGTTTGTATGCGGCCAAGGTCTTCGCGGTTGAGCAGATTGAAAATATTTTCATCAAAATTGTAGTATTTATAATCTGGTTCTATACTCAGTATCTCGGGTTCGGGAAAAGAAAGAAGCTTTACTTTTTGGTTTTGTTCATCAATTTCCCACGCACATTTTTGAAAATCATATCCTACCAGCACCTTGGCTTCTATAATAACGAGTGCGCGCCGGGTGGATGGGATAAAACCAAATAATTTTTTTGTGTCTTCAAACGTATATATCTCATTGAAATGACCTTCGGCAAACACAATTTTAAACACCCGGCGCATACTTTCTACTACTGTATGCGAGCTTTCTTTTCCTACTTCTGCTTTACGGTTGCGGCGGGTAAATTTGTTGATGTAAAACATGATAAAAAACATAATTACAGCACCCAGTATCAACCCCAGCACCAGCAGTCCGGTGATACCGGAAACGGCAGACTGGCTGGGAGGTGCTACACAACCCGGTTGTATAGACAGCAGCAAAATTCCACCAACTATACCAACATATTTTACAGAGGCATTCATTGGCAGCATTGAATAAAGTATTAATTATGAATATAACTTACAAATTCCATGCTCATACATAATTAATCATGCTTTACAATGGAGCGCTTTATCTTTATGCGGCTATTAAATACGGTCATTACTTATTTCACCCAGGTATGAATAAACTGCTAATCCTTATTGCTGTAAGCCTGTTTTTTTCTTTTGCCCCAAAAGAAAAAACTTGGGTTGCCATCGGCGATTCCATCACCTATTTAAACGATCATCTTGCCGAAACAGGCAACCGTGTAACTAAAGGATACATGACACGTGTAACCGAGCAATTGCCACGCTTGCATTACATCAACCAGGGCCATAATGGCTGGACAGCCGGTGGTATTGCAGACAGCATTCATACTTTAGGAATCACCAAAGCCAATATTTATTCCGTTTTTCTTGGCACCAACGACTGGTGGGCAGGCAGGCCACTGGGCACATTTGACGATTACAAAAACAACACTGGCAATGGCACCGTGTATGGCTCCTTTCGTATTATTATCAACAAGCTGCATGCACTTAATAAAGATGCAAAGCTGATACTGATAACGCCCATGCAGCGAACCGATTTTATATATATCGCCAATTATAAAAACAATGCCTATGGTTGTTATAAAGAAAAAAACGGACAAAGCCTTGCACAGTTTGCCGCAGCCGTAGATGCGATAGGTAAGTATGAGCATGCAGCAGTAATAGACTTGTACAATAAAAGCGGCATGACATTGCCCAACTTAGTAAAGTACAAGCGACTGAAAGATCCGCAAACGGGCAATTATACAAACTACGCTTATCCCGCTTATATTGGTGTACCCTTCAACCCCGAAACGGACGAATATCCCTATCCTGTAGATGCGATTGATATGACGTATGACGGGCTGCATCCATCCGATAAAGGTTATCAGATTATTGCAGATATGCTGGTAGCGGTGATGAAGAGGTATTAATTGCTATTGGCTAATAGCTTTTTTTGCCAGCACTTTCTCCATTATCATAAATTCCAGCGGTTGCAGATGTTTGCCGGTGAGGTCGTCTTCTTTAAAGAATTTTCTTTCGCCGGTATCCTGATAGCCATGCCGCTGATACCATTGAATGAGTTCGGTACGAACGGAAATAACAGACAAGTAAATAGCAATGCAATGTAAATGCTGTGCGTGTTCTTCGGCTGCCTGCAACAATTGTTTTCCAATACCGCCGCCCTGTAGCTCTGGTGCTACGCTAAACATGCCCAAATACAATTTATTTTGGTGCTGTTGCAGGTTTACACAACCAATAAGCTGTTGCTGTTCGTTGGTGTATTTCAAAAAAACACTCCCAGCCTGTTCCATTACCTGTTTTGTATTGGCTTCATCAGTGCGCGTATCACCGGCTATCAGGTGCGCTTCGGTAGTCCAGCCTTGTTTTGATGTCTCACCACGATAAGCATGATTGAGTAACAATGTAATAGCAGGAATATCGTCCATTGTAGCAACAGCAATATGCAGATTGGAAAAAGCAGGCATAATAATAGCGAAAATAGGGTAATGAGGTTAGCAAGCAAGTGCCTTACAACTTTTGTACAGAAAAGTTCTTAAACATACATAAAGCGATTGTTTGTTTCTCGGGTAAAGCTTATTTTTAAAGAATAAAAAATGTTATAAATACAAGATATATGCTACAATAACAAAGCGCACTGTATCTTACTTCACACACTATAGTACTCTGTCATCGGCATCCATTTTTAACTCTTATAACTCATTTATATGCACCTAATTGAAGGACTTGAAGATTTGTTTACGTACTACATTAAAAACCTGTATGCTGCCGAAAAGCAGATAGCCGCCGCTATGCCGGCTATTGTAGAAAAGGCACAGCATCAAAGCCTTAAAAATGCACTACAGCACCATCTTACCATCAGCAAAAAACATTGCAGCCGCCTACAAAAAATAATTGCGCTGCTTAATGAAAATACAAGCGATACAGCCGGAGAAAATGAACAGGAAACAAACATACACGAAAGTGCTGTAAGCAGTGGAATAGCAGGACTAATAAATGAGGCGAATGACCTGCTGCATCAAGACATTAATAAAACGGTAAACGATGCTGCCATTATTGGTTGTGTGCAAAAGATAGAGCACTACGAGATATGCACTTACGGAACTGCACTTGCTTACGCCATGCAACTGCATCTTCACAAAACTGCGGAGTTGCTGCGCGAAACACTGGATGAAGAATACGATGTGGATGATTTATTGACTGCTTTGGCAACGGCTGCACTTAACAAAGAAGGCATACCCGAAGGCTGGGATGTAGATAGCATAAAATCGTCTGAAAATGAAGAAGCCGGTAGTACAGGCGTACCGGAAAATGCCCATACGGGAGCCATCATTACCGAAAGAACAATACTTTCGCCTGGTGGCAGGGCAGGCCTTTCACACCGCCGCTATCCTTCCGGTGAATCGAGAGGACATTAACAAGCAGCTTTTGTTTCGTTACCGCCAAACAACCAGCCGTGTTGCAAAAGATAATTGATATTTTTTGCAGGTAAATCGCTCAATAATAAATTATTAGCACAATACTTGTCTTACCTACCCTGTTATCATCATCTTATACTTATTCAAAAAAACCAATTATATGCGTGACTGGCTAAGAACTCTACTTGCAGGCTATGGCGCTTATCGCTGGGGCGGCGGTTGCCTGGGAACTATTATTGTATTTTGTATCATTTACTGGGCGTTGGGCTATTGCTGATTTAGATAACAATCAGCTCCTTTTATTGAAGTTAATTTATAATGCGTTACAGCGGCAAAAGTGCATTTATGTTGCTGCTATAGTACTGTGTGCCTGTATGATACTCCTTTTCTTTAAGCGTGTAAAAACACCATAAGGTGTTTTTCTCTTTTTATGTTACAAACTTTATTACTGCTATGAGTACCCGGTTGCTCATTTGTCGCACCAACCAATGTATCGGTACGAAGCATCTGATATGATGTGCCGACAATAGTATCGCCATTGAGTGTATTGATGTTTAACAATAGTTGCGCTTTTGTGGAAAGGCCTGTACAAAGCAGTATAAAAGCAAGCAGCGGCCTCTTAGTTTGGCATTTTTCCATTGCAACTCTTTTACAGAGATATTGTTGCAGCTTAAATTATACGAAAAAGTACTAAGAATGGTTTGTTATTTTATCCTATACCGGTTTCAAATAGATGGCATAATATGCGCTTAGCTCAACGCATGCAGCTTGTATGAGTTAACCTAATTAAAACCGCACTTACTTACTCATCGACTCACTATTTCGTTTGCTCTTTACTTTTTTAGCCTTCTCTTTCACCTCCGCTCTTTCCAGATTTTCCTTTACCCGGTACTTTACTATTTTGCTGATCAAGCTTAATGGCAATGGCTTATCAACAGGAAATTGCACTGCACCTTTGGAGCTTTTGTACGCGGATACTTCTTCTTTAAAAGCTATGATGCCTGATGGCGACGGGTAAAAGCCAATATGGTTTTTGTAAGCAGCAAAATGCACAAGATTACCTTTTAAATAAAAAGTAGGTATGCCGTAATTGATTATTTCCACCGCATCGGGCGCTGCTTTGCGGATAGTCATCCTCATTACTTCCAGCATTTGCTGAATATTTTCGGGAAAGCTGATGATATACGCATCAATAGTGCCGGGCGTTACCGGGTTCGTTTTCATATAGTGTGTTTTGTTTGAAGTAAGTATAGCTATATAAAAATAAACATTTAAAGTATGTACCTGTATTTTATTAGGCGCGGCTCCCTTATTACCGTAAAACATGCTTTCCTGCTCCGTTCATCCTTCATAATTATCAATTGATGCAAAACCGCATTGACACTGTTTTTCGTACCTGTTACTTTCGTATTCGTTAGCAAAAACATTCAACCTTAAACCCATGCATTCAACCCAAACCCTTACAACTATGTATCAGTCGCCTGCACCCGGCACCAAAATTTTATTTGCTTGTTTTCCGGCAGATGGACATTTTAATCCACTAACCGGTTTAGCCAAACACCTCATTGCTATTGGCTGCGATGTACGCTGGTATGCCAGCAAATATTTTGCTGCAAGGCTTGATAAGCTCAACATTCCCTATTACCTTTTTGATAAAGCAAAGGAAGTGGACATTACCAGGATAGATGAGGTTTTTCCTGAAAGAAAAAGGATAAAAAATAAAGTGACCAAGCTGAACTTCGATATGATTAATTGCTTTATCAACCGTGCTCCGGAATATTACGAAGACATCAAATCAATACATGATAAGGAGTTTAGTTTTGATATTATAGTGGCAGATAATTGCTTTACCGGCATCCCGTTTATTAAGGATAAAATGAATATTCCGGTGATTTCGGTAGGTGTTGTTCCGCTGTGCCAGACTTCCAGGGAAGTAGCGCCATCCGGCTTAGGTTTAACGCCGGCTATAACATTCACCGGCAAAATAAAACAGCGATTGTTGCACTTTCTGGCAGATCATGTTTTGTTTGCCAAAGCAAATAAGTGCATGCACGAAACATTTGCAAAGCATAACGTGAGCAGCGAGAACCAGGGCGTGTTTGATGTAATTATTAAAAAATCAACCCTGCTGTTGCAGATAGGCACACCCGGCTTTGAATACAAGCGTAAAAATCTGGCACCTAATATCCGCTTTGTTGGACCATTATTACCCTATATCAAACACAAAACAACACATTGGTATAACAAAAAAGTAGAGCAATACAATAAAGTAATTCTTGTAACGCAAGGCACAGTGGAGAAAGACATCAATAAGCTGATAAAGCCTGCACTCGAGGCATTTAAACAAACAAATGCTTTATTGATTGTTACAACAGGGGGCTCGCATACCGAAGAACTAAGAAAACAATATCCGTACGATAACATCATCATCGAAGATTTTATTCCCTTTAGCGATGTGATGCCTTATGCCAATGTGTACATTACCAATGGTGGCTATGGCGGTGTGTTGCTGTCTATCACCAACAGGTTGCCACTCGTAGTAGCCGGCGTGCACGAAGGCAAAAATGAGATTAATGCGCGGGTTGGTTACTTTAATCTGGGTATCAATCTGCATACTGAAACGCCATCTGTACTACAGCTAAGAAAAGCGGTGCAGGAAGTATTGGATAATGATGCATATAAAAATAACATTGAACATCTCTGCAAAGAATTTAGCGAATACAAACCATTGCAATTAGGTGCGCATTACGTTGCGGAGGCATTGGAAAATAAGTATAAAAATGTTGTAAAAAAACTGCAAGAGGCAGCATTGATTTAAAGTAGATCAGACGGAATGCAGGAAGGCTTTACCTTGCTGCATGCTGCCTTAATAAAAACTAATTTATCCCACTCACTTACATACTTACAACCTATATACATGCAAAAAGCTGCTTCTTATAAGAGCAGCTTTTTTGATTACTATCTTTAGGTAAATATATTCCAAATGAGGCCCACTGTCGAAACGCTTATCAAACAAGCCTACACTGCTTTTAACAACAGAGATATAGATGCTGTTTTGATGTTAATGACACCTGATGTGCATTGGCCAAACGGCTGGGAAGGCGGATATGTAGAAGGGCATGATGATGTAAGGGCTTACTGGACGAGACAATGGAAGGAACTTGACCCATACGTGCAACCTATATCCATACACCAGAGAGAAGATGAAAAAATAGTAGTAAATGTACGCCAGCAAGTAAAAGATAAGCATGGAAAACCACTGTTTAATGGAATGGTAAAACATATTTATACCATCGAAAGTGGCTTGATCAAAAGCATGGAGATTGAGTACTGATTTTCATTTAATTTGCCCTGTAATCATATATCCTATTTTCACACCTATGAATTACCTGATCAAACAAGTTATTACTGCTGTTTTGTTATTGCTGAGTATAACTTTCTCCAGCGCACAAACCACACCGCTGTACCACGATGCTAACGCACCAGAAGATGCCCGCGTAAATGATTTATTGCATACCCTTACACTGAAAGAAAAAATAGACATGCTGGGGTATGTAAGTCCTGGTGTACAGCGCCTGGATATACCCGCTTACAACTGGTGGAATGAAGGTTTGCACGGCGTGGCACGTGCCGGCGAAGCAACAGTGTTTCCACAGGCAATAGGTATGGCAGCTTCATTCAACGATTCTTTACTGCACGATGTGGCGGCAGCAATTTCCACCGAAGCAAGAGCCAAATACAACTTATCGGTTGCTATGAACCGGCGTTTATGGTATATGGGCTTAACTTTCTGGTCGCCCAACATTAATATCTTTCGCGATCCACGCTGGGGACGTGGCCAGGAAACCTACGGCGAAGATCCGTTCCTTACTGCTACCATGGGCACGGCTTATGTAACCGGTATGCAAGGCAGCGATCCAACCTATTTAAAAGTAGCTGCTTGTGCCAAGCATTTTGCTGTGCATAGCGGTCCCGAAGCAGACCGCCATAGTTTTAATGCTATAATAGATGAAAAGGATTTAAGAGAAACGTATTTGTATGCCTTTCATAAGCTGGTGAATGCTGGGGTAGCTTCGGTGATGTGTGCTTACAACCGCGTGAATGGCGAACCTTGCTGTATCAGCGAAACCTTGCTGCAAACCATCCTGCAAAAAGAATGGAACTACAAAGGGCAATTGGTAACTGATTGCGGTGCCCTGAATGATATAATAGACGGGCACAAAATGTTTGATAATAAAGCAGCATTGGCCGCAGCAGCTATTAAAGCCGGCATCAACCTGGAATGTGGCTCTATTTTGCAAAGCGATGTACAAGCTGCTTTGGATAAAAAACTGCTTACCGAAGGAGATGTAAACAATGCTTTGCGTGGCAACCTGCGCACACAAATGAAACTGGGCTTTTACGATAGTGCGGCTACCAATCCCTATAGCAGTTATGGCGCTGATAGTGTAAACAATAATTACCACAGAAAACTGGCACTGCAAATGGCAGAAGAAAGTATGGTATTATTAAAGAATGATGGCATACTGCCGTTGCAAAAAGATAATTATGCATCCATTATGGTGGCAGGTGCTAATGCAGCTTCCAGCGAAGTGCTGTTTGGTAATTATCATGGTGTAAACAACAATATGCACACGTTTGTAGAAGGCATTGCCAAAGCCGCCGGGCCGGCCACTGCCGTGAACTACGACCAGGGAAGTGACTATACCGATACTGCGCGTTTTGGTGGCATTTGGGCGGCAGGCAACAGCGATATAACAATTGCAGTTATTGGCTTAACACCGGTACTGGAAGGTGAGGAAGGAGATGCCTTTTTATCGCTTTCCGGTGGTGATAAAGCCACGCTTTCTTTGCCTAAGCCGCATATTTTGTTTTTGCAAAAATTAAGAGCCGCTACCAAAAAACCCATTGTTGCCGTAGTAACTGCCGGCAGCGATGTGGACATAGCTGCTATAGCGCCATATGCCGATGCAGTTATACTCGCGTGGTATCCCGGCGAAGAAGGTGGCACCGCACTCGCTAATATTCTGTTTGGCAATGTATCGCCTTCGGGCAGGCTGCCGGTTACTTTTTATAAATCATTGAGCGATTTGCCCGACTATAAAGATTACAATATGCAGGGCAGAACGTATCGCTATTTTACTAAGCCGGTGCAGTATCCGTTTGGCTATGGCTTAAGCTATACTTCATTTGATTATACCTGGAAGCAACAGCCACTGGCTGCTTATACTTTAAAAGATACAATCCGGTTTGCTGTACAAGTGCGCAATACCGGCGCTATGGATGGCAACGAAGTAGTACAGGCATACATAGCCTATCCCAATAGCAAGGACATGCCGGTGAAAGAATTAAAGGCACTTAAAAAAGTGGCTGTTAGTAAAAACGGCACTACCAATGTAACACTCCACATACCTATGAGCGAATTGCAAAAATGGGACGCACAACAACATGGCTGGAAGTTGTATAAAGGCACTTACACTATTGCTATTGCAAAGAATGCCAATGAGTACATTTTACAAAAAACATTCACGGTGAAGTAATGGTTGTAGCCACGAAGTTGCTAAAGCACAAAGATTATTTTTGAAGATAGTATAAGAAAACACCTGGCAGTGTTTTTCTTTTTTATAGGGGCGGGCTGTAGTGCAAGAATTAGGCTTTATGCGGGTACTTTTTTTGAACCACAGCGGCACAAGCGTACACAGAGGAACACAGCGCTTCTTCCATCAGTTTTATCAGTAAGGCATATCAGGCAAAATCACAACTATTTCCTCATCAGGAACATCGGGCGATCCAAAGAAAAAACTTACCAGTCTTTCTCCTGCTGTTGTGTGCTGGCTTTTTGTTGTTGCAGTTGTTTTTGTATTTCCTTCTCCTGATTGCGCAGCTCCTGAAATTTTTGTTCCATCATTCGCTTATCCATCATCTTTTGCTGCTTTTGTTTTTGTTGCTGCTGTTGTTGTGTGTTATTTTGTTTTTGATTTTGCTGCTGCTGTTGTTGCTGCTGTTTTTTTTGTTCGTTCAATGCTTTTTGCAGGTTTTCACGCGCATCATTATCCTCTGGTGTAAGGCGCAGCGACTGCTTCAATGCATTGATGGCAGACTGCAACTTCTTTTGCTGCAACATGGCCAATGCTTTGTTGTAGTATGCCTTCGAGCGCAGGTCGTCATCTGTAGCATTATTGATAGCTTCATCATAACTTTTAGCAGCATCTTCGGAGTTCATTGTTTTTTGCAAGGCATTACCCATATTAAACCATGCAGTCGTATTTTTTTTATCGGTCTCCAATGCCCTGGAATAATCTTTTATAGCTGCATTATAATTACCATTTTTATATGCTTCATTGCCTTGCTGTATGATTTTATTATTTTGCTGAGCAAAAGAAGAAGAGAAGCTGCAAACTATAAGCAGCAAACTACAACCGGTGAGCTTCGGGCTACGAGCTTTGAGTAGTGAGCGTAAGATATGAAGTTGCAGGACTGTTGCTAATGTTTTATAGCTTACAACTCGCCCCCTATTGCTTGCAGCTTGCAACTTGCAGCTTACAGTTTTTTCCTCACTGCTCCCGGCACACAACTCAAAGCTCAAGGCTTGCCGCTTGTGGCTTGCAACTTTACTTTCATTTGTTTCCATATACCAACTGCTTCTTTGTTTCAGGAATAAAAACTTCTGCAATTAAAATAACAATCATCAAAGCTATAAAATACGGGAAAAACGAAGTGTACTGCCGCGCACCGCCGTTGCCTTCGAGTTGTTTTTTATCCATGCTGTTAAGCTGTGCAGCTACCGCACCGGCTGTTGTAAGTGAATTGTCTAAATGATAATAAACGCCGCCGGTCTTTTCAGCAATCATTTTCAATTCTGCTTCATTAAGTTTAGAAATCACCGTTTGCCCGTTGATGTCGGTTTTATATACATTGCCCGCTTCAATAATGGGTGAACCGGCAGCCGTGCCAATACCAATGGGATAAACCATCACGCCATTATCGTACAAGTCCTGCAATATGTCTTTCGTTTTTGGATCGTGGTCTTCACCATCCGAAATCAAAACCACTGCCTTGTATTTTTTTTCCTTTGTATCCAGTGAGTTTTGACACAATTGCAAGGCACTGCTAATATCTGTTCCCTGCACCGCTACCGCATCGGCAGAGGCATTGCTGAGGTATAGTTTAGATGCAGTAATATCCGATGTTAATGGCATTTGTAAGTAAGCCTGGCCGGCAAATAATACCAGCCCAATGCGGTTGTTATCTATCTGATCTATCAGCATGTTTACGCATTGCTTTGCTTTTTCAAGCCTTGATGGTTTTACATCTTCGCTTAGCATACTTTTACTTACATCCAATGCAATCATTACATCTATGCCGCCGCGTTTTTCGTTGCTGCTGCCGGCTTTTGGCTTGCGCAGATTTGCCATTGCCAAAATGCCCAATGCGAGTGTAATGGCAACCAGTACAAATTTGATGTTGTATAAGCGTGGAGAATAATTAGCCGTGAGGGCATCAATCAATTGCTCGTCGCCGAGTGCCTTGCGCGTATTACGCTTCCAGCGCAACACGCCTGCAAACAGCAATGCCAATGGTATTAATACCAGCAGCCCAAGTAAAAATGTCGTGTATTCAAATGTCAGCATCTGTTCAAAAATAAAGCAGTAACAATTGAACTATGCAAAGTTACCGCCAGCTTATACAATTTTCACGTTCTGTTTAGCAAATTGCCATCATTATAAGCAGAGCGGAGCCATCTGCGCTATGCTGTAAATCATTATTGATGACTTACTTAGAACTTAAAATGATAAAACCTGAATCATTTTTACAGGCTTATTTTGATTGTAATAATACCGCAGATTGCTTCGCTCCGCTCGCAATGACGATGAATTTACATTCCAATACATCGTACATCACACATCTGACATCCAACATCGTATCATTTTTTTCCCTGCATAAAACCTTGATGCTTTAGTATGCCTTTCAGTATATTCATGCGTACGGCAACCATGTCCATATTATGCGGACCTTCTATATTCAACACAAAAAAATAAACATGCACGTTTTCTTCTATCCAGCCTACCATCCAGCCAAGTGAATTGCCATTTTCCGTATAGCCCCAGCCGGTTTTGTAGCTCAATTGGTAATTGGCGTTGCTTTCCTGCAGCATTATTTTTTTTACAATGCTTTGTGGGCGCTTATCAAAAGGAAGTTGTCCAAAATATAGCTTTTTTGCCAGCCCTAATTGTTCATCCGGTTTTACCTTCAGTGAATTATCGAGCCAAAAAGTGTCAATAGCACTGGTTATTTTTTCTGTTCCGTAATGCAGGCTGTCGAGCCATTGCTGCATGGTATCTTTACCAATGCGCCTTGCTACTTCCTGGTAATACGGAACGGCAGATACCTTAAAAGCTTCTTCCATTGTAAGATCCTTATCCCACTCAGGTCTGCGTACAACACCATCCCAGGGAATCACCATTTTTTCGCTGCTGATGATGCCGGTTTGTAAACCAATGAGCGAGTTGACAATCTTGAAAGTAGAAGCCGGCAAATACGAAGAGTCTCTAAAGCGCAACAAGTTGTAAACGGTAAATTCTCCATGTGCGTTGTCAAACATACCAAAACAGCCCTTTACCCCATTACTATCGAAGTATTGCTTTAAATCGTTATTTACCGAAACGTTGCTTTGTATGCAGGCACTGAATAAAATGGTTACCAACAGTGCTATACCAATATTTATGAATGTATGTCCTTTCATTATTCTATATTAAATCTTACTTATTCAAATTATTTAAGTACGCCGAGTTCTTTGCCAACTTTGGTAAAGGCTGCTATAGCTTTATCTAAATGTGCCTGCTCGTGCGCTGCACTCAACTGCACACGTATGCGTGCCTGGCCTTTGGGTACTACAGGGTAAAAAAAGCCGATAACATAAACCCCCTCGTCCAACAGTTGTGCGGCAAAGTTTTGCGCCACTACCGCATCGTACAGCATGATGGGCACAATCGGGTGGTCGCCGGGTTTAATGTCGAAGCCGGCTTCGGTCATTTTGGTACGAAAACACCTGGTGTTGTACTCCAGCTTGTCGCGCAAGGCAGTAGTTTCGGTAAGCATATCCAGCACAGCAATAGAAGCACCTACAATATTAGGCGCCACGCTATTGGAGAACAGGTAAGGCCGGCTGCGCTGGCGCAACATTTCAATGACTTCTTTGCGTCCCGAAGTAAAGCCACCATTAGCGCCGCCCAATGCTTTGCCAAGCGTGCCCGTAATAATATCAATTTTGCCCATCACACCACGGTACTCATGCGTACCGCGACCATTTTTACCTAAAAAACCGGTACTATGCGAGTCATCCACCAGCACAGCGGCGTTGTATGTATCAGCAAGGTCACAAATTTTATCCAACTGTGCAATGGTACCATCCATACTAAACGAACCATCGGTAACAATAATGCGGCTGCGGAGGTGTTGTGTTTCTTTCAGTTTATTTTCAAGGTCTTCCATATTGTTGTGCTCGTAGCGGTAGCGTTGTGCTTTGCAAAGCCGTATACCATCAATTAAGGAAGCATGGTTTAATGCGTCGCTGATGATGGCATCTTCTTCATTAAAAAGGGGTTCAAATACACCACCATTGGCATCAAAGCAGGCAACATACAAAATGGTATCTTCGGTGCCTAAGAAGGCTGATATTTTATCTTCGAGTTCTTTGTGAAGGTCCTGCGTACCGCAAATAAAACGTACGCTGCTCATGCCATAGCCGTGTGTATCTATAGCTTTATGCGCAGCTTCTATCACTTTGGGGTTGGAAGATAAACCCAGATAATTATTAGCACAAAAATTCAATACAGTTCTACCATTCACTTCTATTTCCGCGCCTTGCTCGCTGGTGATAATCCTTTCATTTTTATACAAGCCTGCGTCTTCTATGCCTTGCAGTTCATTTTTAATACGGCTTACCAATTGCTCGTTCATAGTTTAATTGTTGTTGTATGTGGAGCAAAGGTAAGGTGAAGCGCAAAGATTTTTTTGAGCCGCAAAGTCGCGAAGCCGCTAAGGTGTATGAAGGGATTTGTTGAAATAGATAATTATGCTTTGTGCCACTTCCTTACTAATAGCTTTGTGGTTTAAAAGCACACCATAAGTATTTTTATTCTTTTAAAATATACATACTGTACTCTATACCGTTTTTATTCAGTACTGTTCAGTACTCCGTACCCGAAGCTTGCAGCTTATCTTATATTACTCCATTTTTATGGCATTACCTCTAAACTGTATTATCACTTTTTGGTATCCGGCAGCTTTGAAAAAACTAGTCAATACATCCACTGCTTTCTTTTCTGATTGTGCCAGCAAGCCTCTGCTCATCGCATCGGATATGGCTAAATAACGTATCTTATTTTTAAGGTTGGCAACGGCAGTATTATCCCATGCGCCTACTTCTATAAACACTTCTACATCTGATGGATTAACTATTACATCGAGTATTTGTGCCGCGGGCAAGATGATATGGATAGAATCTTTGGTGCCGCTTATATCCGTATCACGCAACTGCTGCATATCAATACCAACGTTGGTAGTAGATTTGCCAATAATCACCAGCTTGCGGGTGGACGCCGGCAGTTCAATAGCAGGCAGTAATGGAATATCGATGGTTTTAGTATCGGCAACGGTGGTATCTGCCACCATTTCTTCGTAAGCCGATATAGTAACTAACTGTGCGATAGCTTGTATTTGTTTTATTACCACTGGTGTGTTTTCAATGGTTACAGGTTTGGGTTTAAATAAACTGCCGACTGAAGGCAATGCTTTATATTTAGTAAACAGCCAGTATGCTACTATTAATACTACAACAATCATCAATATGTTTCTTACCCGTTTCATCCTGTTATGTTTACTCAAATATTACACTTACATGTTTGTAACCTACCTGCTGCAAAAGATGCTGTATGTAGGTAACGGCATTCGTCTCGGCGGTTTGCAAAATACCAAGTGAGGTTGCCAGCTTCCTTATCTGCTGCTCGGCTTGCGCCAATAGCTGTTCGCGCTCTGCTGCCGAAAAAGGGTCTCTTAATAAGCCAATATCCTGATACGCCACTTGTATTTTATTGGGCGGAATAGCTATGCTGAATAGCTGTGCATGAGGTAATGTTACTGTAATCAGGCTATCCCCTTCTACCTCAAAATTGTTTCTACTGACCTGTTGCAAATCAATGCCAGCTTTGAGGTGTGCTTCGCAATGCATGAGTATCTTACGGTCGCCTATTTTATACCAGGTTTGGTCGTCGCTGGCACGAATGATTTTGGTGAGCGTATATTCAGCAGTAGCCAATTTGCCTGTTTGCTGGATGGCTAAGATAGTGGCTGGCAAATCGCGTTCTTTTTCTTTTTGCCTGCAGGCAGATGCAAACAGGAGAAGTGCGATAAGGAGGATAAGCAAACAGGTCTTTGATAAATAAAAAAGATACATGTAGAATGGGCACAAATAAATATGCCAAGCTTGTGCCCACTTTTGCCTTGCCCTTAATCCTTATCTACAGGTGAGGAAGAGAATAATAAAAGGCAGCGGCTAAGCTGCTGCCTTTTATTAACAATAAATATTTTTTCAAAAATTAAGTAAGGAGCTACCGTACTGCCTTTTAATTAATAACAAGCAACTTTACTTATCAATCAACGGTTCTCCCTTCATTTCTGCCGGTATAGGTAAGCCCATAATCTTTAAAATTGTAGGTGCTATATCGCCCAGTTTTCCTGGCTTTACAGTGCCGTTAAAATCATTGCTGATGATAAACAGCGGAACTAAATTGAGCGAGTGTTGTGTATTGGGCGAGCCATCTTCATTTACCATATAATCGGCATTGCCATGGTCGGCAGTAAGCAAAATGGTATAGCCGTGTGCCAGCCCTGCTTTTACTACGCGCTCAACACACTGGTCAACTGTTTCGGCTGCCTTTATCACTGCCTGCCACACGCCGGTATGCCCAACCATATCCGTATTGGCAAAGTTGAGGCAAATAAAACCGGCATATTCCTGTTCTATTTCTGCAACCAGTTTATCAGTTACTTCCAGGGCGCTCATCTCCGGCTGCAAATCGTAAGTAGCTACTTTGGGCGAAGGCACCATAATACGGGTTTCCCCTTCAAACGGCACTTCACGTCCGCCGCTAAAAAAGAAGCTCACATGCGGGTATTTCTCCGTTTCGGCAATGCGTATCTGCTTTAAACCATTTGTACTTATTACTTCGCCCAGCGTATGAATGAGGTTATCTGTTTCAAAAATCACATGCACATTTTTAAACGATTTATCATACTCCGTCATGGTAGTATAATGCAGGTTGAGCTTGTGCATGTTAAACTCATGCATATCTGCCTGCGTAAGCACATACGTGATTTCGCGGCAGCGGTCGGTACGGAAGTTAAAGCAGATGGCCACATCGCCATCCTGTATAGTAGCAATGGATTGGCCGCTCGCATCCGTAATTACTGTTGGTAAAATAAACTCGTCTGTTACGTGTTTTACATACGATTCTTCTATTGCGGTTAAAGGATTAGTGGCATATTCACCTACGCCATTTACCATAGCATCGTACGCCAGCTTAATGCGGTCCCAGCGTTTATCCCTGTCCATAGCATAATAGCGGCCACTTACGGTAGCAATCCTGCCAACCGTTTCATCTAAATGCATCTGTAAACCCTTAATAAAGCCAAGGCCGCTTTTTGGGTCGGTATCACGTCCATCGGTAAAGGCATGGATATATACTTTCTCCACTCCTTCTGTAGCACACAAAGAAGTAATAGCTTTCAGATGATTAATGTGCGAGTGCACGCCGCCATCGCTCACCAAACCCAGCAAATGCAGCGGCTTATTGCTGTTTTTTGCGGTGTGAATAGCCGCCAGCAACTGCTCATTCTGGTAAAATTCTCCATCACGGATAGCCACATTGATGCGTTGTAATTCCTGATATACAATTCGTCCTGCACCAAGGTTTAAATGGCCTACTTCACTATTGCCCATTTGCCCTTCGGGCAAACCTACGGCTTCACCACAAGTCACCAGCGTAGTGTTTGGGTACTTGCTATACAAAGAGGTTACAAAAGGCACATTAGCGTGCTGAATCGCATCGGCGGCTTTTACTTTTCCCAGTCCCCAGCCGTCCATAATAATGAGTATGACTTTCTTTTCCATTTGTTAAAACTACAGCAAAACAACATTATTTTTTAACCTGTACGTTAAAAGAAGGTCAGATCTATAGCCTGGTTAATTAGTTTTATTGACCAAGTTGCAATAAATTTACAATTATGAAAAAGATTTTACCCCTGTTGCTGATAGGTTTTTCTTTGATGTCCTTTACGCTGTTTCAGAGCGGCAGGGAAGAAATGATTACCGCCCTGAAGCAAGGCAATGCAGAGCAGTTTATTAAATATTTGGATAATACGATAGATATTAAAATGCCCGATAGCGATGAAATGAAAGGCGTGCAGAAAACAGAGGCTGCCAATACATTGAGGAGTTTTTTTGCAGATAACGGCATTACCAAATTTGATGTTACTTCGCAGCGCGAACTCGGCGGCACCATGTACGTAACCGGCAAGCTGATAGGCACTACCGATTACAATCTCACCGCTATGATTAAGAGTTCGCCCGATAAACTTTCTATTATAACTTTAAGAGTTAATAAATAACATCGTTCATTTGGCAGTTAGTTTTGATAATAATCCCACCGCTTTCGCACGGTGGGATTTTTTTATGGTAAGCATTGAATCACGAAGGCATGAAATACTAAGTTGCATAGAGAAGTTTTGCTATACAAAGTGTCTCCTACTTGTGTGCTTGTGAATAAGAGAGTAGGTCTAAATTCACCATTAAAAGCAAAAGGTTTTGAACCATGACGCAAAAACTTTCTTTAATACGGTAATGCCATAAATCCTATACATCCCGGTTCAGATAAGCGGTTTAATCCTGGCCTGAATGGCTTCTGCAGGGCAGGAGAAAAATTATCCCGAAACATCATCATCCAAAAATCCGTTTACTTTGCAGCCTCAAAATGCAAAATATGATGATGCACAATTTCAATTCAGGTCCTTCTATCCTGCCTAAAGAAGTATTGCAGCAGGCTGCCGATGCTATCCACAACTTTAATGGTATTGGCTTATCCATTCTTGAAATTGGTCACCGCACATCGTGGTTTCAGCAGGTGATGGACGAAGCGCAAAGTCTGGTAAAAGATCTGATGCAAATTGGCGATGAGTATGCCGTTTTGTTTTTGCATGGTGGTGCTACCACACAGTTTATGCAGGTACCCATGAACCTGCTGCCTCAGAATAAAACGGCGGCTTACATCAACAACGGTATCTGGGGCAACAAAGCCATCAAAGAAGCAAAACTCTTTGGCAATGTTGCCGAAGTGTCTTCTACAAAAGATAAAAATCATTCTTATATAGCTAAAGATTTTACGGTGCCACCAGATGCCGTGTACCTGCATTATACTACCAACAACACGGTAGAAGGTACCGAATGGCATCAACTGCCAAATGCTGGTGATGTGCCGTTGATTGCCGATATGAGCAGTGATATTTTCAGCAAACCATTTCCGTACAACAAGCATGCACTGATTTATGCAGGGGCACAAAAAAATGCAGGTGCGGCAGGCGTTACACTTGTGGTAGTGCGCAAAGATTTATTAGGCAAAGTACAACGCGCCATTCCCACCATTTTAGACTATCGCCCGCATATAGAAGCTGGTTCTTTACTTAATACGCCGCCGGTGTTTGCAGTATATGTAGCAATGCTTACAATGCGCTGGATAAAAAAAGAAGGTGGGCTGGGAGAAATGGAAAAGCGGGCAAAGGAGCGTGCAGATTTATTTTATAATGCCCTGGATACATTACCTCTTTTCAAACCGCTGGTTGCCAAAGAAGACCGCAGCCTGATGAATGCAACTTTTGTGATTGAAGATTCAGCAAAAGAACAGCAGTTTTTAGATCTCTGCAAGCAAAACGGCATGGTGGGTGTAAAGGGACATCGCAGTGTAGGCGGTTTGCGCTTATCTATGTACAATGCCATGCCGCTGAGCAGTGTGGAAGCTATTGTTGAGTTGATGAAGGATTTTCAGAATAAACAATAGTTTTTGAACCGCGAAGACACGAAGTTGCACGAAGATTTTAGATGAATGTGTTGATTGAAATTAAATTTGGTAATTAATGCTGTCGTTCCGCAAAGCCGCCAATTAGAAAGTGTTATTACAAACAAACTATCTGTGGCTTTGTACAGAATCTGTGAATGAATTTAAATCAACCTAATTTTGGAAAATTACTAAACAATTTCTATGGAAGAGCCTTTAAAAAGAATAACGGTTGATAACAATATATTGGATGGTAAGCCCTGTATTCGCGGAAAGCGGATTTCCGTTCAAACTATTTTAGAATTCTTAAGTGCAGGCGACAGCCATGAAGATATTTTATATCAATATCCTTTTATATCAATATCCTTCTTTAGAAGAAAAACACATAGAAGCATGTTTAGTATTCGCTGCAAAAATTTCAGGTTTACATTATCACATTCATCCAATACAGCAACATGCCTAAGTATTTGATTAATGTAAATCTGCCTTATTATTTTCCCTTATGGAATACACCGGATTTTATTCATCAAATAGATATTGACGACATGTGGACCGATGAAAGGATTTGACAATATGAGAAGGAGCATCATTTAATTATTATAACGAAAGACAAGAGGATTTCTCAATAAAGCAATTTGTAAGCGGAGCGCCGCCAAAAATTATTCATGTAAAGTTTGGTAATAAGAAGTTGAAAGTATTCTTCCAAATTATTAATTCCTGCTGGCATGATGTAGAAGTATTAATAGAAAATTATAATCTTGTAAACATTTATCAAAATAAAATAGAAGCCATTATATAAAATAAAATGAGTGTTATTAAACCTTTCAAAGCCCTTCGCCCGCAGGCGCAGCTCGCAAAGCAGGTTGCCAGTCGTCCTTATGATGTACTGAACAGTAACGAAGCAAAAACAGAAGCGCAGGGTAATCATTATTCTTTTTTACATATCACTAAAAGCGAAATTGATTTACCGGAGTCAACAGATATTCACTCGCAGGCGGTGTATGACAAAGCCAAAGAGAACCTGCAGGCTTTTATTAAGCGCGACGTGCTGTTTAAAGAAAATAAAGAGTGCTACTATATTTATCGCCTCACCATGAATGGCCGCAGCCAGGCAGGTTTGGTGTGTGTAAGCAGTGTGGATGATTACGAAAATAACGTCATTAAAAAGCACGAGTTTACACGCCCCGAGAAAGAGCTGGACCGCATCAACCACATGAAAACAATTGGTGCGCAAACCGGCAATGTATTTCTTGCTTACCGCGATGTAGAAGCAGTGAATGATTTGCTAAGCAATTGCATGAGCAAAAATCCCGTGTATAATTTTACTTCGGACGACGGCATTGAGCATACAATCTGGCTTATCAGTGATGACAAAATTGTAAACAGCATTACACAATTATTTGCAACCGAGGTGCCCGCCACCTACATTGCCGATGGTCACCACCGCGCTGCTTCTGCTGCCAAAGTAAGGCAAGCCATGGGCAGCAAAGCCACACCGGCATCCAACTACTTTTTAACCACTTTATTTCCGGCTTCGCAGTTGCATATTATGGATTACAACCGGTTGGTAAAAGACCTTAATGGGTTTACACCAGATACATTATTACAAAAAATAGAAGCAGATTTTACAGTAGAAAATAAAGGCAGCGAACCGGTAAAGCCAACGGCACTGCATCAGTTTGGCATGTACCTCGCCGGCACCTGGTATTTACTTACAGCCAAAGAAGGCACTTACACCAACGACCCTATCGGCTTGCTGGATGTAACCATTCTGCAAAATAACATTTTGCATAAACTGCTTGGCATAAAAGATGTGCGTACCGACAGCCGGATAGATTTTGTGGGCGGCATCCGTGGCTTACAGGCATTACAACAACGTGTTAATAGTGGTGAAATGGCAGTAGCCTTCAGCCTGTATCCTGTAAGTTTGGAGCAATTGTTTGATATTGCAGACAGCGGCGAAGTAATGCCTCCCAAAAGCACCTGGTTTGAACCAAAGCTGCGCGACGGCTTATTAACGCACCTTATTGATGAATAAACAATTTATGAAGCGATACTTTTTGATAGCTTTTCTCTTTTGCAGTGTACTGGTGGCACACGCACAGGCCAATACCGATACCTTGCGTGCAAGGGCGCAGGCTTTTCTTATTAAAGGCGATTACGACAATGCTTTATCGGTGCTCAACCATGCTGCGGAAATGGATGCGAGTAATAAGGATATCCTAAAGGATGAAGCTTACATTTATTACCTGCAACGCAACTTTGCAAAAGCAATAGAAATAGGCAAACAAATCACCAGCCGCTCTGATGCCGATGTGCAAAGCTACCAGATACTGGGGCTTGCCTACAAAGCTATAGCCAACTATACTGATGCTGAAAAGCTGTATAAAAAAGGGATAAAGCAATTTCCCAACAGCGGTGTTATATACAGCGAGTATGGTGATTTGCTGGCACAGCAAAACCGTCCCGACGATGCTATTAAGCTGTGGGAAAAAGGCATACAGGTAGATCCTAATAACAACAATAATTACTATTACGCTGCGCGTTATTATTCGTCAAAAAACCGTCCGCTTTGGGCGGTTATTTACAGCGAAACATTTGTAAATATCGAAAGCCTTACGCCACGCACTGTAGAGATAAAAGATATTTTGCTGAGTAACTATCGCAAGTTGTTAAATACCCAGCTACTACAGTCATTGTCAAAAGATGGCAGCCCATTTGAAAAAGCGGTTGCCAACAATTATCTCAAATACACCGGCATGTACGATGAGGAGTTGTCGCCTGAAGCGCTCACTGCCGTTCGCGCACGCTTTATTTTGGACTGGTATGCCAATGGAAGCGCTCCTTTTGCCTTCCGCCTGTTCGACCATCAGCGTTTGCTGCTGGGGCAGGGTATGTTTGACGCGTATAACCAGTGGCTGTTTGGCGCATCTGCCAGTAGCAGTTCGTATCAATACTGGACCAGCAACCACCCGCAGGAAATGAAAGACTGGCAAACATATTTGCGCAGCGTAGTGTATAAAATTCCCGAAGGGCAATACTTCCAACATTAGACGGAAATTTGGAGAGATTGTTGGGATAGGTAGGAAGGAAAAATTACTAATATTTTAGATCTCTTTACTTTGCAATGCCGGCTTAAAAACCGGCATTCTTCTTTTGAGGTGAACTGCATGCTACTATTAAACTTTAGTTACATTGCACACTCCTTTAGAATAAAGATGGAGCATTTATGCGATTACGTGTTTGTTGAGCCACAGTGTAAAAGGAGTTGGAGCAGAGAAAGGACGTCTTTGCGGGCGCAGCGAAGCAATCTGTGGATTGTAGTATAATCAAAATGTTCCTTCATTAATAATTGCTACTAATACCATTTCAACGTAGATAGTTCGGCTAATCAGTAAAGATAAATGAGTTGCATAATTTTATTAATCTGCACAACTCAATTCGAAATGGTATATTACTAAACCCTACTATGAAGTTTAAAACAGATCGCTTATATTGACTTACAGTATAGTACAGATTGCTTCCCTCCATTCGCAATGACGTTGGTTTTTAATCCAAAAGACGATTTAAAATATTTGCAACTGACTGCTTTAAACAAAAAGGTACTTCGTGCAACTTTCTTTCCTGGAGCCTTTATGGTTCAAAAAGAAAAAATCCCAACCTATCTATTATATTTGTTTTCGCTACAATACAAAGCGTTGAAATATGATGGATAAGCCGCGCCGCCTCTTTGATGCCATTGCCTGGCAACTGCAACAATTTCCAAAGCCCGACATGCTGAATGCCAAAGAAAAGGGTGCCTGGAAACACTACAGCACACAACAGGTAGCAGAAAATGTAAACAAGCTATCGGCTGGATTGCTGCAATTGGGTGTGAGCGGTAATGATTTTACACCCGAAGGTTCCGATAAAATTGCCATCATCAGTAATAACCGCCCGGAGTGGTTATTTGCAGATATGGCAGTGCAGCAGATTGGGGCTATATTGGTGCCATTGTATCCCACTACCAACCCGCTGGAGATTGAATTTATACTCAACAATGCAGAGGTAAAATACATATTCGTAAGCAGCGACGATTTATTTGATAAAATAAGTGCCATTAAACCGCTGGTGCCCTCGTTAAAAGAAATTTACACGTTTGATGTAATAAAAGGTGCTAAACATTGGAGCGAGGTAACGGCATTGAGCAATGAGGCATTGCTGCTACAAGTGGAAACATTAAAGACATCTATCCCCGAAGAGCATGTGGCTACCATCATTTATACATCGGGCACTACGGGCACCCCCAAAGGGGTAATGCTCACGCATAAAAATATTGTGAGTAATGTCCTGTACTCAAAAGAAACTTTTCCGTTTATAGATGCACCACATTACAAAGTATTAAGCTTTCTGCCGCTCAATCACATTTTTGAAAAGTGTGTTTCTTACATTTATATGTTTAGCGGCAACAGTATTTATTATGCCGAAAGCCTGGAGGCAATTGGCGATAATTTAAAAGAAGTAAAACCCGATGGCTTTACTACTGTGCCGCGCCTGCTGGAGAAAGTATTTGAAAAAATAATGCACACCGGCTCGCAACTAAAAGGCATGAAAAAAGTACTGTTTTTTTGGGCGGTCCGGCTGGCGGCGCAATACGATAATTTGAAAGATGGCGGCGCGATATATAACCTCAAACTAAAGCTTGCTAATAAATTAATTTTCAGCAAGTGGCGCGCGGCATTGGGTGGCAATATCTCCTTTATTGTAACCGGCGGTGCTGCCTGCCAGGAGCGTTTATTGCGCATCTTCAACGGCGCGGGCATACCGGTGTATGAGGGCTACGGACCTACAGAAAACAGCCCGGTAATAGCCGTTAACCGCAGAAAGAATGAAGACAGAAAATTTGGTACTGTAGGGCCGGTAATCAAAGGCGTAGAATTAAAGCTGGAAGAAGACGGTGAGATATGTGTGCGTGGTGCCAGTGTAATGAAAGGCTATTACAAACGCCCCGATTTAACAGCAGAAACCATCATAGATGGCTGGCTGCATACCGGCGATATTGGGGTGCTGGAAGATGGTAAGTTTTTAAGAATAACCGACCGCAAGAAAGAGCTGTTTAAAACGAGCGGCGGTAAATACGTAGCACCGCAGCCTATTGAAAACAAGCTGAAGGAAAGCATGTACATTGAGCAGGTGATGATAGTTGGCGCTGGTCAAAAGTTTGTAGGCGCATTAATAGTTCCTTCGTTTGCAAACCTGAAAGCCTGGGCGGCGCAGCAAGGCATTCCTTTCACCAGCAATGAACAACTGATAAAAGAGCCGAAAGTGCTGGACTTATACAGGTCTATACGCGATAAATACAACCCTTTCTTCAATCATGTAGAACAGGTAAAAAAGTTTGAATTATTGCCAAAAGAATGGGGTATCGATACCGGCGAAATGACGCCTAAGATGAGCCTGAAACGAAAGGTGGTAATGGACAAATACAAAGCTGCAATAGAGCGGATTTACGATTAGTTTTTTGAATTGAACTAAAAGCACGAAGAAGTATAAACTTTCCAATTTTGTATCTTTGCGCCTTCGCAGCTAAATTAATTTATCCATTATCTGCAAAGCCCGGATACAACGTCATACCGCCATCTATATAAATGTTGGCGCCGGTTATATAATCGCTATCGTCACTTGCAAGCCATACCGCCAGTTTGCCTATATCTTCCGGCTGCCCAATGCGCTTATATGGTATTAGTTCCATCAGCTTATTTAATGCGTCATCTGTCTCCCAGGCTATACGGTTGATAGCCGTTTTGATAGCACCAGGGCAAATGCTGTTGACGCGGATTTTTTGGGATGCATATTCCTGCGCAATGGTTTTCATCAGCATATTAATACCGCCTTTGGATGCAGCATAATTGGCGTGCCCTGCCCACGGTATTACATCATGCACGCTGCTCATACATATAATTTTGCCTGCGGCAATGGAACGTTTTTCATCTACACCTCTTTTCAAAAATTCCTTAATGGCCTCGCGGGCACACAGAAATTGCCCCGTAAGATTTACCCCAATCACTTCATTCCATTGTTCCAATGTCATTTCGTGAAAAAGTGCATCCCTTTGAATGCCCGAATTATTCACCAGAATATCCACTGTTCCAAATTGTTGTATTGCCTGTGCAAACATATCTTTTACCTCTTCTTCCCTGCTTACATCGGCCCTTACAATAATGGCTTTGCTACCCGCTTGCTCTATGTATTCCTTTACCTTTTCTGCCTCGTTTGCCGAAGAGATACGTGTATGATTGATGACTACTTTAGCGCCGGCTTCGCCAAATGCTCTTGCAACACCTTCGCCTATGCCGCTGCTGCTGCCCGTAACAATGGCTACCTGTCCTCGAAGTTTCTTGTCCATACTATTATTAAGGTTAAATAACTGGTTCCAAAAGTTATTCCAAGGTAATCGTTTTCTTTATATACTTAAATAAAGTGCAGCTTATGCGTTTTATCCTGATTTTTATTTGATGAAAGTTTGGTAAATAAGTTGATGCCTTGGTTATATTATTTTGCTATTAACCTATAGATACCAAATGGTGAATTAACCAATGTCCGCTCCGTTTTTAGCAATACCTTTAGCTGTATGGCGTTATTGTCAGTTTGTTATTTGGTTGTCTCGCTACCAAGTTCTTTCCCTAACTTTTCATATTCGATGTCATTCGGCTCCCAAAGTTCTACCTTGTTTCCTTCCGCGTCAAGAATATGCACAAATTTACCGTAGTCGTAAGTTTCGATAGTATCCAAAATGGTTACTCCGCTTTTCTTCAATTCCTCTACAAGTACTTCTATGTTTTCAACCCGGTAATTTATCATAAAGTCTCTTGCCGAAGGCTCAAAGTATTTCGTTGTTTCATTAAAAGGACTCCAGGTCGTAAATCCTTTTTTTGTGCTGTCTGCACCTTGATGCCATTCAAAAACTGCCCCGTATTGATTTGTGCTTAAACCAAGATGCTCTTGATACCACGCTTTCATTTTGTTAGGATCTTTGCATTTGAAAAAAATGCCGCCAATACCTGTTACTTTTTTCATTGTTATCTGCTTATTAGATTGTTTTGAAATTATGGTCTTAAACGCGAAACCTAAACAGAATGATGCCGCAATAACTAAAATTAACAATGATGTTTTTCTCATTTGTCTGAATGTTTCTGGCATTTACTGTTTTACTTGTTATGCTTCTGACTAACGTTGAAGCATTTGTGAAGATATGGCAATAGCTATACGTCAGCCGAATATAGTACAAAAGATTAATTGAATTACAAAAGCTGAATGACTTGAATCAGCGAACTTTTTGCCAAACTTTATGTTTCCCGATAGTTTTCACCATCCGGCCAGAATGTTCTTTCAAATTCGTTATCATATCTAAAGTCATTACCTGTTACTTCATAGAGCAAAACTTCAGGCTCGCTAAAGTCCCATGAATAGATGTTGTTACCAAATGTTATTTGCTTACCATTATAGTCAAAAGCAATTCTGTTCTTTCCATGCATATTGTTAATAACCTGCTGCGTTTGAAAGCCTGACTAATCAAAGCTATAACCACTTAATGGATGCTTGAGCAACGAAATTTTAGTTGAATGCCGGAAGTTGAATATTTTTTATACATCAAAGCTTTGTTTTCGACTGCTGTAAAGTCCTTGTTAAGCTACTGATTGCAGGTAAGCAACCACTTTGGGTATTGTAAAATGCAGCAGCACATCTTGCTTTTATAAAAGAAGGGGATAGCACTAAATTATTATCTCAATATATGGTAATAGTTGTGGCCAAAATAAATGTATGACATTGTGAGGGAAATCTCTGGTACCAAATATGCAAAGTTAATAGCATGAAAGCTTTTTTATACATCTTACCAATAACCACATTTTTTGCAGTAGCCTGCAGAGACAGCAATTCGCCCTCCGTAACGGCAATTATCGACAGCACCGCCCGGAACGATGCAGTAGTAACCGACACCAAAGGACCGGATACTTTAGCCAATATGGATACTACCAAACTGGTGGTGGATTCTGCCGTAAACATTACCATCAACGGAACAGCATTGCAACGAAGCCGGAATGTGGTGTATCATGCTTTATATTACAACTGGTTACATGCTTACACCTTGGTGCGCCGTGTGCCGGCTACTTTGCACATCACCTATATAGGTACGGTAATGATGGGCGCCCGGGGCGATATTATGGACGAAGTACTGAAAGCACAAAACGATATGAAAAATTATATAGCAAAAGATAAATACCGGAAGCCTTATGATTCATTAAGCCCTGATGAGCAAGCCCGGATGCAACAGCATTATGCCATTTTGTTTCAGCAGGAGTTTTGGTAAAAGATGAGACTAATTTATTGCTTGATGCCATTCATACACGGCCCCTATTAATGTACTTTATTGATAGTTTCCATTTGCCCATTGAATCGCAGGCTCCAGCCACACTGGTAAAGGCTTATAAATAAACCCGTGTTTAAGTCTGGTATTCAACGCTATTTCTTTGTAATGTGGAATAGCCCCGGATGTGTTGTTTTTAAACTCGGCACAGGAATGTCCTATATCATCACTTTTTTCATAGACGGATAAAATGTTGCCACAAAACTGCAGATCCGGAAAGGCTTGCAGCATACTTTTATTACAACCTGCCAGTAATACAAAATTTACCTCTTTATTATTCAGGTAAGAAGAAACAAGCATTGCAATAACAGCACCTTTGGAAGCACCCACAACAGTTATATTATTAGCATTCACTCCCCCTTTTATCAAACTATCAATCTGATTAACCACTTTTTGAGCGTACTCAACAACGTCTGTATTCTGTTGCCTTACTTCACTCAAAACTGTAAAATTTGCTTTTGCAAAAGCATTCAGTATGTCTTCATATTGATAAGCTCCAAATCCGTTGATTGTATCAACTGCATGTACACCCTGGTCTTCTATAATTTTCCCATGTAAATAAAACAGGTATCGTTGCCCAAAAATCATAGCGGAAGGAATGAGGGTGAGTAGAATAATAGCAAATAATCGCATGTGATGGTAATTTCTAAAACTAATGATAGGTTAGAAAAACACCAGGTAAAATTACTAATAACTTTCTGCTACTGTAATATTTTATTATTTCCCTTACGGAAACTTCCTGAACACTGTATATCTCAAACTAATCTCCAGCAGCAGCACACTCAATCCGGCTATCAGCCACGGCAAGTATTTATCGGTAAAACGATTATACGTGGTTACTTCAATCTTCGATTTTTCCAATTGGTTGATACTGGCATAAATCTTTTGCAATGCATCTTTATCCGTAGCATGAAAGTATTGTCCGCCGGTAGTTTCTGCCAGATTTTTCAATAAAGCTTCGTTGTACTCCAGCTTTTTGGTTTGTGTCATAGGTCCAAAGGGCGAGTCAACGGTTTGCTGTATTTCCCTTTCACTGCCAATACCAATGGTATATACTTTTATGCCGTATTGCTTTGCCATATCGCGGGCAATGTCCGGTGGTATGGTGCCGCCAAAGTCCACCCCATCGGTAAGCAGAATAATAATTTTTGTTTTCGTTTTGTTATTGCGCAGCCGGTCCACACTTGTAGCCAGCCCCGAGCCAATTGCTGTGCCTTCATCGTTTAAATACCCGCTTTGTATATTATTAATTTGCGTAAGCACCGCATTATGGTCGGTAGTTATAGGGCAAAGTGTAAAAGAAATACTGCTGAAAATAGTAATGCCAATACGGTCGCCGGGGCGCTGCTGTACAAAGTCGGCGGCTACATCTTTAGCTGCTTCCAGGCGGTTGGGCAAAAAATCCTTTTCGGTCATGCTGCCGCTGATGTCGAAGCACAAAATAATGTCTATGCCTTCACCTGTTGTTTCACTTTCGGTAAAGCGCTGTTGTGGTCGGGCAAGCGCTACAACCAGGCATATCAATGCCAGGCAACGCAGCATAAACGGCACGTGCAACAGGAGTGTTTTATAGCTGCGTGCATTGCCTACAAAGTGGGTGGTAGTTACCAGCATAGATGCCTGCTGCCGGTTATGTCTAAGGCTGTATTCATATATCAATGCTGGTATAAGAATAAGCAGCGTAAATACCCAGGGATAAGCAAATTCAATATTTTGAAACCAGTGATTGAGCATGTTGTTGTGTAGTACGTTGCAGTTGATAATGTATATATTGAACAGTTGCCTTTGCCGTGTTGATACTTTCGGTTTGCTGTGCTGCCGGCGGTGTATATTTTGCAAACTTTACTGCATTTATCAATCGTAACAATTGATAAAATGTAATGCGAACATCCTGTTGTTGCAGGTAAACATTTAGTTGCTGTGTCAGTTCATCCTGCGTAAGGTGTAAGGCACGTATGTACAATTGTTCCTGCAAATACTGGCGGCATATAGCATCCAGCTTTGCATAAAAAATGGTTGCAGGTAAATTTTCCTTTTGCAAAGCTTCTAATTTGGCAATAGTTTCTTCAAAAAGCGAAGGCTTTACGGTAAGTTGTTTTACGGCAGGTTGTTTCTTTTTTCTTTTGGTTAAATAATAAATGAAGATTGCCATTGCAAGCAAAATGATTGCAAAAATGGCAACGCGCCACCAGTTGGTTTTTACTTCCACCGGAATGATGTCCTTCATCTCGTGATATTGCTTCAGGTTGCTTACATCTACCGGCAATACTTCTATGGCAAACGAATCGGTAATTAAAACAGTATTGCTGTTTTGCAAATTCAACTGCATTGCCGGCAATACCCATTTACCTGAATCGAAAGAAGTAATAGTGAAATTTTGCATGTAGGTAGTGCTGCCATCTACATCCAGCGTGTCAACAGGCGAGCGCTTTACTACTTCCAGATGATTGATGGTATCGGGCAGGTTAAACCACATAACGATAGGGTTGTCCCCTGTACGAATTCCCTCTGCTTTCAACTGTAGCGTAATTTGTTCACCAATCAATATCTTATCACGGTCAATAGAGGCAGAGACCTGCTGGGCAGAAGCAAGGGAAAGAAAGAAGAAGCTACAGGCTACAAGTGGCAAGCTGCGGGTGATAAGCCTTGAAGTGCGGGTTGTGAGCCGAAGGCAAAAAGCATACAATAGCAAGCCTGTAGCTAATGCTTTATAACTTACAATTTGCCTTTTATTGCCTGCCGCCTGCTGCTTATTGCTTGTGTCTTGTAGCTGCCCTCTCCTTCTCATGCTCTCCTGATAAAGAATTGTTGTAACACTTTTACATAATCTTCGCCGGTAGCAATTTGCAGCAAGTCGGCACCGGCATTCCGAAAGGTGAGTTTTGCATCATCTATTATCTGGTGAAACTGCTTGTTGTATTGAAATCTTGTGTACGTATCGTTGGTATCGAGCCATACGGTTTTACCGGTTTCGGCATCGCGCACCTGTATCAAGCCTATGCGCGGCAGTTCTCTATCTCTTTTGTCATACACCTGTATGCCTACTACATCGTGCCGCCGTGCCGTTACGCGTAATACATCTTTATAACCCGCATCGGCAAAATCGCTCATGATAAATACAATACTTTTGTGCCTCGTAATATTATTTAAAAAACGGATGGCTTTTACAATATCAGTACTAGCAGAATGTGGCTGAAACGTAAGCAACTCGCGCACCATATACAGTACATGGTCGCGACCTCCTTTTGCCGGAATAAATTTTTCTACTTTATCGCTAAAAAAAATCAGTCCTGCCTTATCGTTATTGCTGATGGCTGAAAAAGCCAGCACCGCGCCTATTTCCGTAATCAAATCCCTTTTTGTTTGCCTGAACGTACCAAACAAACTGCTGGCACTTACATCTATCAATAAGTACACGCTCAGTTCCCGCTCTTCTTCAAATAATTTACTGTAGGTATGTCCCATGCGCGCCGATACATTCCACTCTATAAAGCGGATGTCGTCGCCCGGCTGGTACTCGCGCACTTCTTTAAAAGACATGCCCTTGCCTTTAAAAGCCGTATGATATTCGCCCGTAAATAAATGATTGGTGAGCCGCTTGCTGATGATTTCCAGCTCGCGCACTTTCTTGAGAAGCGAAGTGATACCATCATGCCCCCCCGCCCCTGAAGGGGAGCTTGTAGCTGCTGAGGTGGAAGGGGAGTTATTGTTCATGTTGAATGATTTGTTTTATTTGATTGAGTACACTTTCTAAATTATTCATTACTTTTTCATTCTTAAAACGAAAGCTTTTTAAGCCTAAGTTTTTTAAGTGATTTTCTCTGATTGCATCATCACGTTTTACATCTTCTGATTCATGTATGCTGCCATCAACTTCTATGATAAGCTTTAGCTGATGACAATAAAAATCTGCCACATACATAAAGATGGGATGCTGTCTTCTAAACTTATAACCCCATTCATTTGTTTTTAAATAATTCCACAACAACTCCTCTGCATGTGTCATTTTATTTCTCAAATCTTCCGCTTTCTTAAATATCAGAGGATGAGCACCATAGTGCATGCCCCCAAAGCCCCAGCCCCGGAAGGGGAGTATTGAAAGTGATTTGGTATAAAGAATGATTTCATGTAGTTAAAGTTTAACTTGTTTGGCTGTATCTAAGCTCCCTTTAGGGCTGGGGGCTGCTTCTCCCCTCCCTACGGCACTTGCACCACTCTCAAAATATCATCTATTAATTGCTCGGCTTTAATATTTTCAGCTTCTGCCTCGTAGGTAAGTCCAATGCGGTGGCGCAGTACATCTTTGCAAATAGCTTTTATATCATCGGGTATTACAAAGCCGCGACGCTCCATAAACGCATGGGCTTTGGCAGCCAAAGCAAGGTTGATGCTGGCCCGTGGCGAGCCGCCATAGCTTATCAGATTCTTCATTTTGCTAAGTCCATATTCATCCGGATAGCGCGTGGCAAATACAATATCAATAATGTATTTTTCTATCTTCTCATCCATATAAATTTTTCTGGTAAGATCTCTTCCCGCAATAATTTGCTGCAAATTAATAGCCGCTTTTACCTGTGGTGCGTCAACGCCCTGTACCTGCTGGCGTATGATGATTTGCTCTTCCTGCTTATCGGGATAACCTACCACTACTTTCAGCATAAAGCGGTCTACCTGCGCTTCGGGCAGCGGATAGGTGCCCTCCTGCTCCAGCGGGTTTTGCGTAGCCAATACCAAAAAAGGCTCTTCCAGTTTAAAGGTGGTTTCGCCAATGGTAACCTGCCGTTCCTGCATCGCTTCCAGCAAGGCACTTTGCACTTTGGCAGGTGCGCGGTTAATTTCATCTGCAAGAATAAAGTTGGCAAAAATGGGACCCTTACGCACCGTAAACTCATTACGCTGCTGGTTGTAAATAACGGTACCCACTACATCGGCAGGCAACAGATCGGGCGTAAATTGTATCCGGCTGAATTTTGCCTGTACCGCCTGCGCCAGCGATTTGATGGTGAGTGTTTTAGCCAGCCCCGGCACGCCCTCGAGCAGCACATGTCCGTTGCTGAGCAGCCCGATAAGCAGCCGGTCAACCATGTATTGCTGACCAATAATTACTTTTTTAAGTTCGTGCCTGAGTATATCTATAAATGTTGCCTGCTGCGCAATAGATTCATTCAGCAGGCGGATGTCTTCGCCGGTTTGCATGTCCTCTTTATAATAAATTGTTGCGCGTGAAAATACAAACTATGTACGCAGCAACAGCTAAAAAATGATACCAGGCTTTCCCAAGGGCAGAATTTAACGGTGAGTTAGGGATAACTGATAGGAAAGTAATAACAGCTAAATACAACGATGCTGATCAGACTAATAGTGCTGATGTTCATTTTTTTATAAACTATTCCTCTGCAAAAAACCATAAAAAAATTTTTCTTAGCAGGCAACATTTGCGATTTGTGCAGCCTCTATTATGCACAACACTAAAAAATACCATTCTGTTTTATGAAAAAAGCCCTGTTTTTTGCATTTGCTGTCATTGTTATTGCAGCCACTATTGCTGGTTGCGATAAAACGCACAACCTTCCTACACCACATAATATTAACCTGAGCAACAAGCCACTGCCCGAAGTGCGGGCTATCCTGAATGGCAAATGGCAACTGCATTTTCTGAAAGGGGGCTTTTGCGGCATGTGCGAATACCAGCGCTTCAACGAATTTTATACGTTCAGCCAGGCCAGCAGCCATATTAAATGGACAATTGACAAGACCATTTGGGCAGATACCAGTATTACTTGGTTTAAGCAGGAATGGATTGGCAAGCAGATAAATGTAATGGAGTTTTTTGCCAACGACCAAATTATGCACCACCTGTCGCCCGACCGCATTTATAGTGATACTTTAGTGATGTACGAGCCCGGCTACGATGGCATGAGCTACTATTTTACCAAAGTGAAAGAGTAGTAATAGTAATAATAATTTACAATCCTCCTTATAAACGTGTGAGCCCAAAGTGTAAGCTTTGGGTTTTTTGTTGCACGTATCTTTGCTGCAGGCTCATAATAACCAATTTACCCGTTAGCAGCCTGCTTAATTACAATAATCATCACACCAACTATGAACGAACAAATTGCTGCATTGCGCAAAGATTACCGCCTAAAAACATTGAACGAAGAAGATGTTGCTACTACCGCTATACAGCAGTTCGGCCGCTGGTGGACAGAAGCAGTAACCAGCGAGATAGATGAAGTAAATGCCATGACACTTGCCACGGCAACGCCAAATGGCATACCATCGGCAAGAATTGTATTGCTTAAAAGTTTCGATGAAACAGGCTTTACTTTTTTTACCAATTACAATAGTGTCAAAGGCAAAATGCTGGAAGCAAACGCCAAAGCAGCACTGGTATTTTTTTGGAAAGAACTGGAACGGCAGGTACGCATAGAAGGCGATGTAGTAAAACTAAGCAGTGAAGAAAGCGACACGTACTTTAACTCGCGGCCGGTAGGCAGCCGTATTGGTGCCTGGGCATCGCCGCAAAGCGCAGTAATACCCAGCCGGCATGTACTGGAAGAAAATGTAGAGCAATATGTGGCGCAGTTTAAAGAAGGCATACCCCGCCCGCCGCACTGGGGCGGTTATATAGTGAAGCCTTTAAAAGTAGAGTTTTGGCAGGGGCGCAGTAACCGGCTGCACGATAGAATATTGTACACACTACAGCCTGGTAATAATACCTGGAAAGTAGAACGGCTGGCGCCATAAACAAAAGCTGATACACTGGTAAGCATTGCTTTTGTACAATGTTTACCAGCCTTCATATCAACTTAAAAAATGCTAAGCTTCTTTTTTTGCAGCGTCTGTGGCTTTCTTAGCACGACGTGCCGGACGGCTCTTGCCAAAAGAGCCTTTAAAGATTTTACCTTTCTTCGTCTTTTTATCACCTCTTCCCATAGTATTGTTTATTTATTTGTTACAAAGTTGAATAAATTATAGCAGGTAGTACAACAAAAAAGCAGAAGGGTGCTTGCCTCTGCTTTTCAGGTGTATTACTAAAACTATTTTTAGATTTTTGCAGAAAGTTCTTTACCGGCTTTAAAACGGGCAACTTTCTTCGCCTTTATTTTAATGGATTCACCGGTTTGCGGGTTGCGTCCGGTGCGTGCCTGGCGCTTGCTCACCGAGAAAGTACCAAAACCAACCAGTGTTACTTTATCGCCGCTCTTTAAAGTTTTGGTTACGGCATCTACAAAAGAGTCGAGTGCATCGTTAGCCTGTGTTTTAGAGATGCCTGCATCCTCAGCTATTTTGGCAACCAATTCAGCTTTGTTCATAATCGTTTTTTTGTTGTTTATAAATTAATGGTCGCAAATTTATTAGCTTTTGCGAAGCAGCAAAATAAATTTTCTCATCCTTAACTGTATTATAAACTGCTGAAAGCCTTATCCTGCCTGCATTTGCGCCGGCAGCACTTCATTATTGCAGCTTGCAGCAGCCGCATATAGGCGTGCAATTTTACAGCAAATTATAGTCATATCCGGAGCGATAAAAGACGCCTAACTAAATAACTATCAGCTATTTACCTGCTTTCTGTTAAGGTTTGCAGAAATCAAAATATTAATACCCCGTCAACCTGTAATGTAAGTATCTTTGCCCCATTATGAAACTTGGTGAATTAATTTTTATCATCTTTATTTTATACCTGCTGTACAAGCTGGTGTATAACGTAATTGTACCGGTGTCAAAGGCTACTACAACAGTACGCAACCGTATGCAGCAAATGCAGCAGGAGCAAATGCGCAATCAGCAAAATTATCAGCAACCGCCCAACAATAGCTATACTGCTTCGGCTGGCAAACGCCACGACAGTACCACTACCGATGGCGAGTATATAGATTTTGAGGAAGTAAAGTAATCCGTTATTTATATCTGCTTTAAATATTATTTATATAAATAAATGCCGCCGTAACAAGCGGCATTCTTGTTTACGCAAGTTTTATGTACGGAGTTTCTTAACGAGTAAAACCTGTTTACGCCAGGCCTGTGATATTCAATACTAAACCCGGTGCCTACCCCATGTCTTTACTCCTGTTATTCTGTGGTTGAAAAGATAGTGGATAAACTCTGGTATTGTACTGGATTCTATTTTCCTTGCTTTAAAAACGATACAAATCCGGAACTTTGCCATTAGCAACGCAAAATTTATGAGCGAACCTTCTCTCTCACATATAGACGCTAATGGAAACGCTGCTATGGTGGATGTAAGCGATAAACAAATCACCAAGCGCACCGCTACAGCACAAAGCATTGTGGTGTTGGGTAATGAAATTATGCAGCATTTAGCAGGAAATGAGATTCCCACCAAAAAAGGTCCCGTGTTTCAAACAGCAATCATCGCCGGCACGATGGCTGCAAAAAAGACGTGGGATTTGATTCCGCTTTGTCATCCGTTAGCATTGGAAAATTGCAAGATTACTATTACAATAAATGAAATGAATGAAGTTGTTATCCAATGCACTACCACTATCACGTCCAAAACCGGCGTAGAAATGGAAGCGCTAACTGGTGCATCCGTTGCAGCGCTCACTATTTACGATATGTGTAAGGCCATGAGCCATGCCATTGTAATAAAAGAAACCAAACTCATTTCTAAAACCGGAGGTAAAAATGACTTCACCAGCAAATGAACTATATCAGAAACATGCAAAACTTACACGACCAGAAGGAGGTGAATTTGGACGCAACGAATTAAGTATTGTAGGCACTACCTGCGAAAATATACAGCATTTGGCTTATCAGATTATTTCGCAGTTAAACGCCTATAAAATAGCATACGCGGATGCCGATCACAAAAACGCAGAATCGGGTAGGCAACGTATCTCAGCTATTAACAATAACGGTTATGCGGAGTATATCAATAAAATTTTTTTTACCCGTTTAGACATTAATAAGCAACCCAATGTTTTTCAAAAAAGGGCAATGCTCAACGATTGTGATCTGGTGCTGATTAACGGTAATCACTTTGCTGCATCTAAGCAAATCCTGGTGTTAGACCCGGCCAAATCATTGCAAAACAAATTAGAGAAGCTCACCAATGTGCAGCTCATTTTGTTAAAAGGTTATACCGGAGCCATTCCTGATTACATCACCAATCATTTGCCTGGTTTTTCTTCCATTCCGGTGCTTTCGTTCAACGATACGTATGCGATTATTGCTTTTGTATCCGGCTTTCTGCAGCAGCAAATACCCGCTATCAATGGCTTGGTGTTGTCTGGCGGAAAGAGCACACGCATGGGCAGCGATAAGGGTGAGATACAATATCACGGCACTACACAGCGCCGGCATGTGTTCAACTTATTAGCTGCTCATTGCAAAGAGGTGTTTGTTTCCTGCAATGGGGAGCAGGCAAAAACCATTGCTGATTTACCCATTATACAAGATAGTTTTTTAGGTTTAGGACCTTTAGGCGGCATATTATCCGCTTTTCAGCAGAATCCGAATGTAGCATGGCTCACCGTCGCCTGCGATTTACCTTTACTCTCAACAGATATTATTCAGTATCTTATTAATAGTCGCAATCCTTCCAAAATGGCTACCGCCTTCTTAGATGCTGAAGGTGTATTTCCTGAACCACTGGTGACTATCTGGGAGCCGCGTGCTTATCCTGTTTTATTACAATTTTTAAGTCAGGGATACAGCTGTCCACGCAAAGCACTCATCAACTCCGATGTAAAAATTTTAAAAGCGCCCGACGCATTCGCCTTTAAAAATGTCAATACTACAGAAGAATACAACGAAGCACTAACTATTCTTCACAACAAGCATAATTCTTGATGCTTTTATTTGCAATTTCCATATTTTAGTAGTGTTATTAATGGTTGCTGTTTTTAGTTCATTCTGGTGTGTCCAAATGGCACACAGTTAAGCAACATTACACTTTACACATTAAATTGTAAACAACCACACCTGTAAACATTAAGTCCTCTATGTTTTCTGTGTCTCTGTCTATCGGCAGGCAGGTCTGTGGTTCAAAAACAAAACGCTGATCATGAACGAACAAGAGCCTTTTTGTCCCAACGAATCGCGGCGTAGCTTTCTTAAAAAATCAACCGTTATTACAGCGGTTGCGCTCACCCCGGCTGCCGCCATCAATGCCGCCAACAACCACTGGGATGAGCATATTGCTGCTGCTATAGAAAATGTATCGCTCAGTGTAGAAATTAATGGTACCAGGCACACGATGGACATTGATCCACGCACTTCGCTGCTCGATTTGCTACGTGAAAATCTGCACCTTACCGGCACCAAAAAAGGTTGCGATTATGGTCAGTGCGGCGCCTGTACCGTGCATGTTAATGGTGAGCGCGTCCTGTCTTGTCTTACGCTTGCCGCTACTACCGATGGCAGCAAAGTTACTACCATTGAAGGTTTGGCGAATGGTGATGAATTGCACCCGATGCAAGCTGCTTTCATTAAGCATGATGGCTTCCAGTGTGGCTATTGCACACCGGGACAAATCATGAGTGCGGTGGCTTGTATTCGCGAAGGACATGCCAGCAGCCGCGATCAGATACGCGAGTATATGAGTGGCAATATCTGCCGTTGCGGTGCTTATCCAAATATTGTTGACGCCATAGAAGAAGTACAAAAAGGAGGGCAAAAAGTATGAACCTGTTTCAATATGTTCGCCCTGCCGAACAAAAAACCGCTATCGCAGCCGTTGCTGCCGAGCCAACTGCCAGGTTCTTAGGTGGCGGCACTAATTTGCTTGATCTCATGAAGCGCCACATTATGCAGCCCGAAAAGCTCGTGGATGTTACGCGCCTGCCACTCAAAGGCATTACGCAGCAAGGCAATATCATTCGCATTGGCGCACTCACACGCAATACCGAAATAGCCGAAGACAAAACCATTTTGCAAAACCTGCCCCTTTTAGCAATGGCTATCAATGCCGGCGCATCGGCACAAATACGCAACATGGCAACCACAGGCGGCAACCTGTTGCAACGTACACGATGCCCTTATTTTTACGATACCGCCATGCCCTGCAACAAACGCGAGCCAGGTACCGGATGCGGCGCCTTGGAAGGCTTCAACCGCATGCATGCCATCTTTGGTTTTAGTGATAAATGTATTGCCGTAAACCCCAGCGACATGAATGTGGCATTGCGTGCTTTGGATGCAACCGTTGTTGTAAACGGTCCTAAGGGCGAGCGTAAAATTCCAATAGCCGATTTTCACCGCCTGCCCGGCGATACACCGGAGAAAGACACCAACTTGGATAAAAATGAATTGATAACGGCGGTTACTATTCCCATTTCGCCATTCAGTAAAAATGCGTATTACTTAAAAGTGCGCGACCGCAATTCGTATGCTTTTGCGCTCGTATCGGTAGCTGCCGCACTAAATATGGACGGCAATACCATAAAAGAAGCAAGGCTCGCAATGGGTGGCGTAGCACACAAGCCCTGGCGGTTAACTGATGCAGAAACCTTCTTAAAAAGTAAAACAGCAACGGAAGAAAACTTTCAACAGGCAGCGCAAATAGCCTTTCAGGGAGCAAAGGCATTTAAGCATAATCAATATAAGTTAAAGCTTGGGCCCAATACCATTGTACAGGCATTGAGTGTAGCATCGGGATTGAAGAGCGTGTAAGATTTTTCTTTGAACCAAAAAAGCACAAAAAAGAAGAAGTTACACAAAGAGTTTTTACGCTTATTTTTCTTAGTGAACCTTTGTGTTTTTTGTCTTCATGGTTCAATAATCCATTGTATTCCATTCAAACATTCACCCTTTTATACCACATTCAGCTATGGGCGATGACATAAAAATGGCAGGACAGCCGCTAAGTCGCGTAGATGGTAAGCTAAAGGTCACCGGCGCTGCCAAATACGCTGCTGAGTACATTATTCCCAACTTAGCTTATGGTGTGCTGGCATCGGGCGCTATTGCACGCGGCCGCATCAAAAGTATAGATACGGCTGCGGCAGAAAAAGCACCCGGCGTCATTGCCATTATTACCCATTTAAATGCACCCAAACCACCCGGCTACTTTGGTGGCAAAGAAAGCAGCGACCCGAGAACCGAAGGCGGGGAATACCGCGTGTTTTATAACGATGTTATTTTATACAGTGGCCAGCCGGTAGCCTTAGCTATTGCGGACACCTTTGAGCGGGCACGGTATGCAGCATCCCTCGTAAAAGTGCAGTATGTAAAAGAGCCGCCCCAAACAGACATGCTGTCGAATATGGATAAAGCTGTTGTACCAAAAGAGTCAGATCCGGATTACAATCGTGGTGATAAAAATGCTTTCGATAATGCTGCTTTCACTTTTGAACAGGAATATCAAACGCAGCTGCAGGTGCACAACCCAATGGAGCCGCACGCGGCGATTGCTGTTTGGGAAGGAGCTGATGCCATTACGGTTTACAACAAAACCCAATCGTCGCCCATAGCACAGGAAGATATAGCCAAAGCCTGGAAACTTCAGAAAGAAAACGTGCATATTGTATCCAAATTTGTAGGAGGTGCATTTGGTGGTGCATCGCGGGTATGGCCGGAGGAAATGGCAGCTACCATTGGTGCCAAAAAGATTGGCAGACCATTAAAAGTAGTATTCAACCGCGACCAGCTATTCAACATGGTAGGTTATCGTCCGCAATCGCTTCAAAAAATAAAATTAGGTGCTGATAAAGACGGTAAACTCATCGGTATACACCATGAAGCGTATGGTAACACTTCCACATATGAGCAGTTCACCGCTAACATGACCTCTCTTACACAGGCATTGTATGCTTGTGATAATGTGAGCACGCTATACCGGCTGGTACCCCTGGATGTAAGCACGCCTTGCTGGACGCGTGCACCCGGCGAAGCGCCCGGATCTTTTGCTTTGGAATCAGCGCTCGATGAGCTTTCTTATACACTAAAAATAGATCCGCTGGAGCTGCGCAAAAGAAATTATGCTGCGCAAAACCCTGATACCAAACAGCCCTGGAGTACCAAATTTTTAAACGAATGCTACGAGCGTGGTGCAGCACAGTTTGGCTGGGAAAAGCGTAACCCTCAACCGCGCTCCACAACCAACGGCAATTGGCTGATTGGTTATGGTATGGCAACGGGCATTTACGGCGCCTGGCGAGCACCTTCGTCTGCGAGAGCAGTGCTTAATAGCGACGGTACGCTGGTAGTACAAAGCGCGACGGCAGATGTAGGCGTAGGTACCGCTACCATCATGAGCCAGATAGCGGCGGATGCAACGGGTATCCCGGTGGAAAAAATAAAATTTGAATTGGGCGATTCGCGCCTGCCCCCTGCTATTGGGCAGTTTGGCTCATTAACGACTACTTCTGTTGGTTCGGCGGTGAATGATGCGTGCGTGGCATTGAGGCAAAAGGCTATTGAGTATTTAAAGAAGAGTCAATCTTCATTACAAAATACACCTGTTGAAAACTTTGCATTTGGTGATGGAAAGATTAAGACAAAAGATGATGCTGTTAGCATTTCGTATGCAGATCTTTTACAGCAGCAGCATTTGCCTTCTATTGAGGTAACCGTAGATTCCAAAGGCAGCGAAGAAGCAGATAAATACAGCAGTTATTCTTACAACGCCACTTTTGTGGAAGTAGGCGTACATGCGCTCACCAATCAGCTAAAGGTAAACCGTGTAGTCTCGGCAATTGATGCCGGTAAAATCATGAATAAGAAGACGGCACGTAGCCAGGTGTACGGCTCCGTTACCTGGGGTATTGGCATGGCGCTTACAGAAGAATCGGTTATAGACGACCGGTATGGACGTTGGATGGTAAAAGATTTAGCCGATTATCATGTACCGGTCAATGCTGATATTCCTGCAATTGAAGTACTGTTCATTGATAAAAGCGATGATATTCTTACGCCAATCGGCGCAAAAGGTTTGGGTGAAATAGGCATTGTAGGGGTTGCTGCAGCCATCGCCAATGCGGTGTACCATGCTACGGGCAAACGGGTGCGCGATTTGCCTATTACACCAGATAAGCTGGTGTGAGAAGCCGTGCTGCGAGCGGTAGCGAAGCAATCTGTGAGTTGTTTTATTAAGAATCATTATTGATGGCTTCGTTTGAAGTATAACTGTCAGGCTCTTAAACTTGGCAGGTTAGATTATCAGATGGCTCATTTTGATTATACTACCATTCACAGATTATTTCGCTACCGCTCGCAATAACAATAATTGCTCATCTTTCAAACATAGCATTATAGCCTATAAAACTATAAGTTACAAAGCTGTAGTTGCGGAGCGCGTGAGGGATTGGCAGCATCTACCCCGGTGAAGGTTTTGCGCTAAGGCGCTGTGCCGGAGTAGTGCAGAAAGCCCGACCGCACCGCTGAATTATTTTGAAATAATTTTGAAATTGAATGTTTCCGAGCTACGAACTGGCGGTGCGGGCACGTCCAAATCATTATAAAATAACAGGTAAAGAAGAATAAATTGTATTACAAAAAGCTAACCGATGAGTACAAAAAGTAATAAGGTGATTGGAGAGCCGATGAACCGGGTAGATGGCAAGCTGAAGGTAACCGGCGCGGCTACTTACTCGGCAGAATATAAGCTGGCAAATATCGCTTATGCAGTGTTGGTAAGCAGTACCATTACCAAAGGCACTATCAAAAATATAGATACTAAAGCGGCTGAAAACGCGCCGGGCGTTATCGCTGTTATCTCGCACGTAAACTCCATAAAAGTACCGGGCTACCAGGAGCAGCATGGCGAACCCGGACAACCCAAGCCAGCCGGACGTCCCCTGAGAGTATTCTATGATAATAAGGTATATTTCAACGGACAGCCAATTGCTGTAGTAGTTGCCGGCACCTTTGAGCGGGCGCGGTATGCCGCATCGCTGGTGAAGGTGCAATACGATAAGGAAACGCCGCAAACCGCTTTTGAGGAAAATATGAACAAGGCAATTGTGCCGGAGCAGGCAAAGCAAAACCCAAAAGCAGCGGTGGCAGACTACACCCGCGGCACACCGGATGGCTATGCATCGGCGCCGGTAAAGATCGAAACGGAATATTTTCAGCCAACAGAGTTTCACAATCCCATGGAATTGCAAAGCATTATTGCGCATTGGGAAACGGATGACCGGCTTACACTATACGACAAAGTGCAAGGCACACAACCCACACAGCAAAACTTTGCCAGAGAATGGCAGATACCCGTAGAAAACATTAAGGTGATTTCCACTTTTGTAGGCGGCGCTTTTGGCAATGGATTGCGCAATTGGCCGCACGAAACAGCAGCTATTATTGCTGCCAAAATGGTCAACCGCCCGGTAAAGCTCATGCTTACCCGCGAGCAGATGTTTTATATGGTAGGCTATCGCCCGCGCACATGGCAAAAAATAAACATGGGCGCTACACAGGACGGTAAACTGGTAGGCATTACGCACAGCGTAGTGGGACAAACCTCTTCCTATGAACAATTCACCGAAGGTACTTTACAGCAAACACGCACGTTGTACGAATGCCCTAATATAAGCACCCGCTATCGCTTACTGCCGCTGCATGTAAGCACGCCAACGCCCATGCGCGGTCCGGGCGAGGCCACCGGTGCCTGGGCACTGGAATGTGCGATAGACGAAATGGCACATGCCTTAAACATAGACCCTATTGAATTCAGGCTCCGCAACTACCCGGAAAAAGACCCCGATAATGGTAAGCCCTGGAGCAGCAACTACATAAGAGATTGCTACAAAATGGGTGCAGAGGCTATTGGCTGGAAAAACCGAAAACAGCAGCCCGGTATGTTGCGCGATGGCGACTGGCAGATTGGCTATGGTATGGCCATAGGCATGTTTGGTGCCAACCGGCAAGCAGCCAAAGTGCGGGGCAAGTTGTATGGCGATGGCACTGTACTGATGCAATGCGCAGTTACTGATATTGGCCCGGGTACCGGCACCGCTATGACACAGATTGCGGCTGATAACATGAGCCTTCCGGTAGAGAAAGTAACATTCCAGTGGGGCAATTCCGATTTCCCGGAAATGGGTAATCAAGGCGGTTCCAGTACAGTAAACAGTGTAGGTCCGGCTGTGGTGGCTGCCTGCAACAGCATTAAGCAAAAACTGTTGGAAATGGCGGGCAGGAATAAGCAGGAGTTTGCCAATGCGAAAATGGAAGAAGTAATGTTTGAAGAGGGCAAATTATTCCCTAAGGATAAAAGTACCAGCATTGCTTACGAAGATATTTTGAAAGGTGGCGGCGCGAGAGATATTGATGTAATTGAAGGCGCCCGGCCCGGCAGTGAACGGCAGCAATATGCCATGTATGCTTTTTCTATGCACTTTGCCGAAGTGCATGTACATGCAGTAACCGGGCAAACCAAGGTTGCAAAAGTGGTTGCCTGTGCTGACGCCGGCAGGATTATTAATAAAAAAACAGCCGGCAACCAGATGATTGGTGGCGTAAGCGGTGGCATTGGTATGGCGCTGGAAGAGGAAGCTGTAATAGACGACCGTTTTGGCCGCTATATAACAAAAGATCTTGCCGATTATCATGTAGCCGTACATGCTGATGTGCCGAAAGTGGAAGTATTGTTTGTAGATAAACCCGATTTGCTGGTAGATCCGATAGGCTCTAAGGGTTTGGGTGAAATAGCCATTATTGGGGTAGCGCCTGCTATTGCCAATGCTATTTTTAATGCTACCGGAAAAAGAATAAGAGAATTGCCGATAACACCGGATAAGTTGATATAATTTCACCCGGCCTCCCGATTGATCGGCTCTCCCCAGCCGCCAAGAGGGAGAACATATAGCAGTCAACAAAATAAAAAGTGGTGTTTAAATAAGTGATTAGTAATTCATCGCATTAATCCCAAAAATCCCCTAAATCCCCGTCCGGTTCATACAATTGCTGTTACTTTGTTATATGGAACTGAAGTTATTTGGTGTTGCAAAAGATATAATCGGGAGTAATAAACTATCTATTACTGCTGAAGATTTTGCAACGGTAGGCGAATTGAAGCAATGGCTGTCGCAGCAGTACCCAAAGTTGCAGCAGCTACGCTCCGTAGCGGTGGCCGTAAACAGTGAGTATGCAGAAGATAATCAAAGTTTACAGAACGCGTATGAAATTGCACTTATCCCGCCTGTAAGCGGCGGATAATAAACAGATATGCTGATAAGAATTGTTGATAATATAAATTTGGCTGAAGCGTATCAATATTTACAATCACCAACGTCGGGCGCAGTTAATTTGTTTGTAGGTACGGTGCGCAATCATTCGCATGGAAAAGAAGTGGTAAAGCTGGTGTTTGAAGCATACGAGGTAATGGCTTTGAAAGAAATGCATAAAATTGCTGTTGCTGCGCAGGAAAAATGGATACTGGATAAAATAGTGATGATACACGCGGTAGGTGAAAAGTTGCCCGGTGAAGCAGTAGTGATAACAGGCGCTTCATCCGTGCATCGCAAAGCAGCTTTTGAAGCATGTGAATTTTTAATAGATGAGTTAAAGAAGACAGTGCCCATCTGGAAACATGAATTTTTTAAGGACAATAGTGTGTGGGTGAATGCGCACCCGTGAATTAGTTGACAGTTGACAGTGTATACAATAATAAGCAATAAGTTGTAAGGCAATGAAGCAGGCGCTGATTGATAAATATGGCAGGCAGTTAAACTACCTGAGGTTATCGGTAACAGACCGGTGCAATCTCAGGTGTTACTACTGTATGCCCGAAGAGGGAATGCACTTTGCACAGCGAAAGGATTTGCTAAATTTTGAAGAAATGTATATGCTCACTGCTGTTTTTTGCAGCCTGGGCGTGTCTAAAATAAGAATTACCGGCGGAGAGCCTTTTGTGAGAAATGGCATTATGCCTTTCTTAGAAAACATCAGTACGTTAGAAGGTTTAGAGGAGATAACCATTACTACTAATGCCACATTAACCGGCAAATATATTCAGCAGTTAAAAGCTGCTGGCATCCGGAAAATTAATGTAAGTCTTGACTCTTTGGACCGGCAGCGATTTTATCAAATCACCCGGCGCGATAGCTTTGATGCAGTGTACAATACAGTATTTGCGTTGTTGAATGAGGGATTTGAAGTAAAGCTGAATTGCGTATTATCCGCTGCTAAAAATGTGAATGATATTATTCCATTTATAGAGCTTACTAAAGCACATCCGTTATCTGTTCGTTTTTTAGAAGAAATGCCTTTTAACGGCAGTGCTGCTTTTGATGACATTAACTGGAATTATAAAGATATTTACAACCATATAAGTCAGCATTACGACGAAGTGATTACGCTGGAAAACAGCCCAACTTCCACCTCACTTAATTATGCCATTCCGGGCTATAAAGGCACGTTTGGCATTATTCCTTCTTTCAGCCGGACTTTTTGTGGTACCTGCAATAGAATACGCCTTTCTGCAACCGGAGAACTAAGAACCTGCCTGTATGGTGCACCCGCTGCTAATTTGCGCGATGTACTGCGCAACGGGGCTGATGAAGCGGCAATAAGGGAAATGATCTTATTAGCTGTAAGCAACAGGCTGAAAGACGGTTTTGCAGCAGAGAGGGTGAATACAAAAACAGTACATGATTCTATGTCTGTTTTGGGGGGATAATTTTATCGAACCGCAAACCTGCCCGAAAGCAGGCAAAAAACTGCATAAAGCAGTTATCCTTTTATATTTACTTCTTGTTTTAGCAGTTCAATCAATTTACTTCCTTCATGATTACCGTACACGAAGCGCTTACACAGATTACAGCCTGTGCAAAAAATTTTGGAAAAGAAGAAATACCATTATTATCAGCAACAGCAAGCGTGTTGGCTGATGATGTAATTGCCGACCGCGATTTTCCACCGTATCATCGCGTAACCATGGATGGCATTGCCATTAATACCAAAGCTTTTGATGCAGGAAAAAGAGACTTTTACATAGAAAATATACAAGCCGCCGGAACGCCTTTACAGGTACTAAAAGACGATGCTAATTGCATAGAAGTAATGACCGGTGCTGTTTTGCCCGGTGGTGCCGATGCCGTAATTCCTTATGAGGAATGTAATATAACAAATGGCATTGCCACGGTACAGTCACCAAGTATCAGGCAATATCAAAATGTACATCTGCAAGGTACAGACTGTAAAAAAGAAACTGTTTTAATTCCAAAGGACACTGTCATTACACCAGCACATATTGGTATTATGGCAACGGTTGGCTTGCATAAAGTTATGGTGTATAAAAATCCTGTTGTTGCCATATGTTCTACCGGAGATGAGTTGGTTGATATCGCAGCAACACCTTTACCACACCAGATACGAAAATCAAACGTATATATGCTCGCGGCTGCATTGCAGCAGGAAGGGATCGCAGCGCAGTTGCATCACTTAAAGGATGATAAAGAGGCAATGCAGGAACAGCTTACAACCATCCTCAATGAATGTCATGTACTGCTCTTATCCGGTGCCGTATCAAAAGGCAAGTTTGATTATTTACCAGAAGTACTTACTTCATTAGGCATGCAAACTGTTTTTCACCGGGTGGCGCAACGGCCAGGCAAGCCTTTTTTGTTTGGTGCTTTTGCCAATGGCAAACTGGTATTTGGCTTTCCGGGCAATCCTGTTTCTACTTTTGTATGTTATCATATTCACTTCAAAACATGGCTGCATACTTCATTGCATCGCGCAACAAAAAAGATAACAGCCCGTTTAGAAAAGCCAATAAGTTTCCAGCCCAAGCTCTCTTTCCATGTATTGGTTACGCTGGAGTATCAGGAAGGAATATGCTATGCAAATCCTATCATTGGAGCTAACTCAGGAGACATGCCAAGCCTTATCAATGCAGGCGGCATTATTACATTACCTGCAGAAAAGGATACCTTTGAGGAAGGTGATATTTTTGAAGTAACGTATTGCTAAGCATAAAGTGCATGAAAGAAATAACAGACATCATTAAGGCATATAACGAAGCAGTAAAAGCGGGCAGGCAAAGTGCGCTGGCAACGGTAGTAAGTGTAGAAGGCTCATCGTACCGCCGGCCAGGTGCACGCATGCTGGTGACCGATGATGGCATGCTTACCGGTGCCATTAGCGGCGGCTGCCTCGAAGGGGATGCTTTGCGCAAAGCCTTGCTGGTAATGCAACAGCAAAAGCCCATGCTGGCAACGTATGATACCACGGATGAGGATGATGCCAAACTTGGTGTGCAACTGGGCTGCAATGGCATTGTGCATATATTGATTGAACCAATTAATACAGCAGATGAAAACAACCCGGTTGAATTGCTGAAAATTGTTACCGGCAAACGAAGAAGCGCAGTAATTGCGACCTTATTTTCCTTACAAGACCGCAAAGCTGCGCAGCCGGGCACCTGCTTATTGCTTACGGAAGATGGAGTAATAAAGAGTGCCTGCTTACAACCGGAATTAAAGGAAAAACTGCTCCGCGATATGCAGGCAGCCCTGCAGGAAAATCGCTCTGCCATAAAAGAATATTGTAGTCATACAATACTTACCGGCTTTATAGAATTGATAAGCCCACCTGTTGCACTAATCCTTTTTGGTGCCGGTAACGATGCACTGCCGGTTATGCAAATGGCGGCGGTATTAGGCTGGCAGCTAACAGTAGTTGATGGCAGAAGTAATTATGCTACCCAACAGCGCTTTCCGTTAGCACAACAGGTAATCATTGCCAAAGCAGATACCGCACTCGCTCACGTATCCTTCGACACTAAAACTGCTGTTGTATTAATGACGCATAATTACAATTACGACATAGCTTTATTACAGCAATTGTTGCCTTTGCAGTTGCCTTATACAGGCGTTTTGGGCCCCAGGAAAAAGCTGGACAGAATGTTGCATGAATTAGAGGAAAAGGGCATGGAAATAACACCACAGCAGCTTCAATCTGTTTATGGTCCAATGGGGCTGGATGTGGGTGCCGAAACATCAGAAGAGATTGCTTTATCTGTTTTGGCAGAGATAAAAGCAGTAATGGCAGGTAGCAATGGTTCGCCGTTAAGAAGCAAACTACATACTATTCACTCTCATATATAACAACATTATTATGACTGGTGCAGTTATATTGGCAGCAGGTGCTTCTGTAAGGCTGGGCACGCCTAAGCAAACCATACTTTACGAAGGCAAGCCATTGTTGCAACATGCCGTAGCTGCAGCACAAGACGCAGGTTGCCAGCCGGTTGTAGTGGTGCTCGGCGCTCATGCTGATGCTATTCTGGCACATTTAGCACATTTTCATTTTTCACCCACTGCTATTGTTCATAATGATCATTGGAAGCAAGGCATAGGCACTTCTATTGCTGCTGGAATAAAAGCGTTGCAGCAGGCTGAAAATACGGTTACTGCTGCAATAATGATGGTTTGCGACCAGCCTTATGCAGATGCTGCTTTACTGCGAACGTTGATAGCACAACAGGAACAAACAGGTAGAGGCATTGTTGCCAGTACCTACGCTGAAACAGAGGGTGTACCAGCTTTATTTAGTAACAAGTATTTTGATGCACTCATGCATTTGAGTGGAGATACCGGCGCCAAAAAGATAATGCTTCAACACCAGGAAGATGTGGCTTTGGTACCTTTTGAGAAAGGTATAATTGATATTGATACCATAAGAGATGTAGAACGGTTTAGGGAAGGAAAAGAATAATTTGCAAGGATAATTGCTCAATATAGAACTAAAACTTTCATCTGTAGTAATTGCAAAACTTCCGTATTGTAAAGCGGTAGTGTGCGCATTTCCAAACAAAAAATCAATTCAATTTGTTGCAAAATAAAGCTTAGGTGTACCCGGTTTAAAGCCTGCGGTAATATTTGTATATGGAATTGTGTAGCAGTTTTAGGTTATTTGCAAAAATTTTGGAGTTTGTATGTTCAACAACCGGACAAAAATAAAAAGCATACTCGATGCCGGCGAAACAGGCAGGGAAGTAACCGTAATGGGTTGGGTACGCACGTTTAGAAACAACCAGTTTATAGCACTCAACGATGGCAGCACCAATAATAACCTGCAGGTAGTAGTACCATTGGGATTAGCAGACGATGACACACTAAAACGTATTACCACCGGTGCTTCGGTGAAAGTAACGGGCGAAGTGGTACCGAGCATTGGCAAAGGGCAAAGCGTAGAGGTGAAAGCCAACAGCATAGAAATACTGGGTGATAGCGATGCCGAAAAATATCCGTTGCAGCCTAAAAAACACAGCCTTGAGTTTTTGCGGGAGATTGCGCATTTACGCTTTCGTACCAATACATTCGGTGCCGTGTTTCGCGTGCGGCACTCACTGGCATTTGCCGTGCACCAGTTTTTCAACGAAAGAGGTTTTGTGTATTTGCACACTCCTATCATCACTGCTTCGGATGCCGAAGGCGCGGGCGAAATGTTTAAGGTAACCACTTTGCCGCTGAATAGTGCGCCGACTTTAGAAGACGGTTCCATTGATTTTAAAGAAGATTTTTTTGGCAAGAGTACCAATCTTACTGTAAGCGGTCAGTTGGAAGGCGAGTTGGGCGCCATGGCGTTTAGTGACATTTACACATTCGGTCCTACCTTTCGTGCAGAGAACAGCAACACTACCCGCCACCTTGCGGAGTTTTGGATGATAGAGCCGGAAATGGCGTTTTACGATTTGGAAGACAATATGAATTTAGCCGAGGAGTTCATCAAATACCTCATCAATTATGTGTTGCAAAACAATGCGGATGATCTTGCTTTTTTGGACCAACGACTGGCAGAAGAGGAAAAAAGCAAGCCACAGGCAGAGCGCAACGAAATGGGATTGCTGGAAAAATTGCGTTTTGTGGTGGATAATAATTTTGAACGCATTACCTATACCGAAGCAATAGATATTTTGCTGCAATCGCCTGCTTATAAAAAGAAAAAGTTTAAGTACGAGGTGAAATGGGGCATAGATATGCAAAGTGAGCATGAGCGTTATTTGGTAGAAAAGCATTTTAAAAAGCCGGTAATTGTAATCAACTATCCCGAAGGTATCAAAGCATTTTACATGCGGCAAAATGAGGATAGTAAAACGGTAGCCGCCATGGATATTTTAGCACCGGGTATTGGCGAAATCGTGGGTGGCAGCCAGCGTGAGGAGCGCTTAGATAAACTGATCAGTCGTATGGAGAAAATGCATGTACCGGTAGCAGAAATGAGCTGGTACTTAGACACGCGTCGCTTTGGCTCGGTGCCACATGCGGGCTTTGGACTGGGTTTCGAGCGCATGGTGCAGTTTGTAACGGGCATGACCAACATCCGCGACGTGATTCCGTTTGCCCGTACCCCGCAAAACTGTGAGTTTTAACACTGGCTTGCTATTTTTTGCAAATTGAATTTTGATATTTGTAAATGCGGCTTATATTTGCAGCCCTTTACGGATGGTGCGGTAGCTCAGTCGGTAGAGCAAAGGACTGAAAATCCTTGTGTCGGCGGTTCGATCCCGCCCCACACCACGCTTTAAATCAGGCAGTTATGATAGTTTTTCATAGCTGCTTTTTTATTTGGTACAACCGTGGTCAAACATGTCTATTAGTTTTATCGCAGGATCAACATTTCTGCATCCGTCGTCTTCCTTATAAAATCCTATAATTGTCGATACTCAAATTCCGAAGGCTTAATGCATCGCTTTTCCTTTTTAGAAAAAACTAACATACTAAGAAATAGTTGGTGGTTTATGGGAGCCATCCTACTTCAGTATAGCCTAAGCCATTGAAGTGCAAGGGAAAGTAATTATTTGAACCAGGTTATCCTGTTAAAATAGGTAAAGTAGCTAACCACATCGGTTGAAGCCATTGAGTAGCTATACTTTTAAACCAAATAGTGATAAACACACCGTGACGTTTTTAACCAGAAATATCCGATATTCAGGAAAATGTAATCCAGAACATACACCGGAACGGAAGTCACAATCATCTGCCGGCTAATGATGCAATTATAACCAGCGCTTATTATCGCATTAGAAAAACACATCAGATACCTGTACTTATTTAATGGTAAAGGAAAGCCTGCTCTTTGGATAAACTACACCTTCCCACTATCTTTATCCCGCTTGCTGTAAAGCAGATGAACAACTTTTATTTACCTGTAACATCACTAATGATATGCAACGCCGCGCATTCCTCAAAAACACCAGTATGGCAGCCGCTGCTGTAGCTACTGCCGGAGCCTCTCTTGCCTTTACCAATAAAGCGACTAATCCACTACCCGAGTGGCGTGGCTTTAACCTGCTGGATTTCTTTAATCCGGCTCCTGCCAATAATCACAATACCACTACCGAAGAGCACTTTAAATGGATGCGCGACTGGGGCTTTGACTTTGTGCGCATTCCCATTGCTTATCCCTGTTATCTCAACATAGATAGAACCAAAGACATTACCGCAGAAGATACTTATAAGATCGACGACAAAGCCGTTGATAAAATAGACAAGCTGGTGCAAATGGCGCATACATACAACCTGCACACGAGCATCAACCTGCACCGGGCACCCGGTTATTGTGTAAACGCCGGCTTTAATGAACCTTTCAATCTGTGGAGGGATGCAGCAGCGCAGGATGCGTTTTATTATCACTGGAACATGTGGGCAAAAAGGTATAAAAATGTATCGAACAAGCTGGTAAGCTTCGACCTGGTGAACGAGCCCAGTATGCGCGAAGACATGAACGATCAACACTCAAAGCGTAGCGCTGTGCCTGGGGACGTGTACCGCAAAGTGGCGAAGGGTGCGCTTGATGCCATTCGTAAAGAAACGCCCGACCGGTTGGTAATTGCCGATGGCAACAACGTGGGCAGCGACGTAATACCCGAAATTACCGATCTGGACATAGCGCAAAGCTGCCGCGCGTATTATCCCGGGCAGATATCGCATTATAAAGCACCGTGGGCTAATAAAGACACCACCAACCTGCCTACACCTGTGTATCCGGGACAAATGGGTAATACGTACTTCGACAGGGCTAAACTGGAAGCTTTTTATAAACCCTGGATTGAATTGGCTGGTAAGGGGGTGGGCGTGCATTGTGGCGAAGGTGGCTGCTGGAAGCGTACGCCACATGATGTATTTCTTGCATGGTTTGGTGATGTGGTAGATATTTTACATGCTCACCAGATTGGTTTTGCCCTGTGGAACTTTATAGGTGATTTCGGCATCCTGGACTCCGGCAGGAGCGATGTGGCGTATGAAGACTGGCATGGTCATCAACTGGATAGGAAACTGCTGGAGTTGATCAGAAAAAGGGGATAATTAGGTTGGGGATAGATTTCTTACAGGCAATAAAAAATCAAATTGCTATTAGTTGATGTCTCAACGAAGCACCTGATATTATTCAGGAGCAACGGATAAGCCCGCAATTCATCAATATGTATTATTCCGGTTGGCGAAACACCTACCGATAGCGAAATAAAAAACGATTACATGCATTATGCAAAGAAGAAAATTTATCAATACCGTGAGTGCTTTATCCGGTATGATGCTGATGCCGCCGGCATTTGCTGAACAAGGGACTGCATCAGCAGATACGCCCGTTAGCGATCCACAACAGGTACATCCGGGCATCTGGAAGTTCACTTTCGGCACCCCGGAAAATATTACACCACAATCCACCAGGCTAATAGCTCCCGACGCTGCATCACTACAGCACTTACCCGGCGTGAAAGATTGTCCTGTTACAGTTACCAGTGACATCAATGAACGTGGTGTTATCATCAGCATGCCACTACAGCCAAATGAATATTTATATGGTTTAGGATTGCAGTTCCAGTCGTTTCAGCAAAGAGGATTAAAGAAGAAATTACGGGTGAACGCTGACCCTGTGATAGACTCCGGCGACTCCCATGCACCCGTGCCTTTTTTTGTATCTACAGGTGGCTATGGTGTGTTGGTAGATACCGCCCGGTATGCTACTTTTTACATGGGCAATAAAAAGAAACAGCCTGCCAATGCAGCTAAACCCGACAATGCAAAAGAAGGTACTGCCGGATGGAATGGGTTAAATAAAGAGGATAGATATGGCTTGGGAGACGATAGTGCAATATTGGTTGAAGTGCCGGTAGCTAAGGGTGTTGACGTATATATTTTTGGTGGTCCAACACTACTCAATGCCGTGCAGCGCTACAACTTATTTTCGGGTGGAGGCGTTGTGCCGCCACGCTGGGGACTGGGCTTTTGGTATAGAGTGGAATCTAATCTTACCCAGGAGGAAGTAAAAGGAATGGGCAACTACTTTCGCAATAGTAAAATACCCTGTGATGTATTAGGGCTGGAACCGCACTGGCAAACACATTCTTATTCCTGCTCGTATGTGTGGAGTAGTAACTTTCCTGATCCTGCACAAATGCTGGCTGATTTAAAAGACAACCACTTTAGAGTAAACCTGTGGGAACATGCGTTTGTGCATCCCACTGCTCCTTTTTATGATGCGTTAATACCTTACTCCGGTGATTACCTGGTGTGGGATGGGCTGGTGCCTGATTTTCTGCAAAAAGAAGGGAGAAATATATTCGGCGCCTTTCACAAAAAGGAACATGTGGATATTGGTGTATCGGGCTATAAAGCAGATGAATGTGATAATTCGGACTTCACCCGCAACTGGTCTTTTCCCGAACTAAGCCGCTTTCCTTCCGGTGCAGATGGTGAGCAAATGCACAGCTTGTTTGGATTGCGTTACCAGGATACGCTGTTGAATGTATTCAATCAAAAAGGTGTGCCTACGTATGGATTGGTGCGTTCTTCCGGTGCATTAGCAGCACCTTACCCGTTTGTGTTGTACAGCGATTTGTATAACCATCGCACCTTTATTCATGCCATTGCACAATCGGGCTTTACCGGGCTGTTGTGGACACCCGAAGTACGGGATGCAAGCAGCAATGAAGACCTTATCAGAAGATTACAGTCTGTTATCTTTTCGCCCCTTGCTATGGTGAATGCGTGGTACCTGAAGAATGCGCCGTGGAAGCAGATTGAAAGAGAGGCAAACAATAAAGGACAGTTTGCCGAAGGCTGGCAACAACTGGAAGCACAATGCCGCGCTATTATTGAGCTACGAATGAGCCTCATCCCTTACCTCCATGCAGCTTTTGTACGCTATAAAAAAGAAGGTATTCCGCCGTTCAGGGCATTAGTGATGGATTATCCCAGTGATGAAGCAGTAAGAGATATCAGCAACCAGTTTTTAGTAGGTGACAGCATGCTGGCGGCTCCGGTGGTGGAAGGAGAAAAGATGCGTAAAATATATCTGCCTGAAGGTGAGTGGTTTCATTTCTGGTCGTATCAAAGGTACAGCGGTAAAAAGGAGTACGAAATAGAGGTACCGCTGGAAGAGATTCCGGTGTTTATTAAATCGGGCACTATTTTGCCACTTGCAAAAGCCACGTTGCATACAGCAGACCCCGACAGCTATCAATTAACTGCATGGGTATTTGGTAATAACATTCAACCTGCTACGCTATATGAAAGTGATGAACAGTTGAATCCAACTCTGGTAAAAGTGGAACTGTTGTGGGCTGCTGCTGCAAAGAAAGGCAGTATAAAAAGAAGTGGCGTTGCAAAGGGGGGTGTGAATCAATATAGTGTTGTGGAGTGGAAGAGGGTTGGAGGATGAATGATTGTGTTTCGGCAGGGCTTTGAGCAAATCTGGAGATATGCTTTTATCTTTTACTTCGAGGTTGCGCTGGCGCCCCGCTTGGCGTAGTCTCCCGACTACGTCACACCGTCAGCAAATCTCCAGATTTGCATATACCACCTTTTTCTTATTTTGCTATATGAGCCAAGGCTTCCAAATCTACGACCAGAATAACCCCTATTATCTCACGTTTCAAGTTGTGAAATGGGTAGATGTTTTTACGAGAAACGAATACAAGCAAATCGTCATCAACAGCTTTGATTATTGCCGTAAACATAAAGGGTTGGAACTGTACGCGTATGTGCTGATGACCAACCACATTCACCTGATTGCACGTGCCAAAGAACCTTTTCAATTATCTGATATCATCCGTGATTTTAAAAAGTTTACAGCCAATCAACTGTTACCGCTGTTGCAACTACCACAGGAAAGCCGCAGCGATTGGATAATGAAGCGTTTTGAGTTTGCCGCACGTGAGCATCAACGAAATAGTCATTATCAGTTATGGACGCATGAGAACCATGCTGTTGAATTGTTTACACCTGCTTTTACGCAACAAAAGATGGAGTATATTCACAACAATCCGGTACGAACAGGTATAGTAGAAAAGCCGGAGGATTATTTATATAGCAGTGCGAGAAACTATGCAGGATTGAAGAGTGTACTGGAGATAGATTTGTTGTAAAACGTTATGCAAATCAGGAGATTTGCTGACGGTGTGACGTAGTCTGGAGACTACGCCAAGCAGGGGATATAAATCTAATGTCGTCAATTCAGCTTTATCAAGTTTAATCAAAGGCGCTCTCATTGATACAGATGAACAATTGTCAGATATAAACTGGAATGAGCTACCCACATCTTTCAACTTGTATTTAACTCTCAAGGGACATTATTATTTAAATGAGCTTATTAATAGATTTCTTTATTATGATTTAATTTTTCAAGATACTCCCATTTTTGATATCAATTATTTTAACTCATTAAAAGAAGATTTTCCAAAATCAAATTCAGAAGGTGTTAGAAATTTAGAATTTAGGAAAGGATTCGTAAAACTTTTTTTTGAATACTTAAAGACTATGGAAAGTAAACAGCCTAACCAAGTACAAAAAATCTATGGAAAGGTCTTAGGTAATATAATATCAAATATTTACGAAGAAATGGAAAGAATTTAATTTATTCAACAACGTCCCACGTTCTTCGAGGTGTTAGCCCAGCGCACCTCGAAGAGAAGGATAAAAATAATTCTTCAGAATCGTTCTTTATACTGTAAGCTAGCATAATAAGAAAGCAAATGGCACTGCTTCCACTTATCTGAAGAATGAGCATATTAGAGATATATTTTTATCTTTTACTTCTGCGCTAATACTTCGAAGAACCTAAGCATTTTGTCAAGAGATGCTGAAATAAATTCAGCATGACGGCAACCTCTTACAACGGAAAGTCTCCTGCTTGCACCTACCGGCTATGAAAACCGCACGAAACAGCGTTGAATAATCTTACCTGATTTTAAAAGAACAATGATGTGTTGAAATAATGAAGTGCTATAGTACTTTACACATCGTTTCACAGTAGAGCTATTTTTTTAATACGCTAACACATTGAAAAACATTGCGGGTTATTTGCAGCGCGGCTTAAACTAAGCTACATTGCGCCATCAACAGCCGCTTTATGAAATTGCTTTCTCTCTTCCTCCTTTCCTCTTTTGCCCTCCTTTTCTGTGCCTGTAATTCAATTGATAAAAATGGAGCGGAGCAATCCGCACAAGACTCCATCAAACTTCAATTGATTACTTCAGCCGTCGATATTATGCCGATACAGGTAACGCCTTTGCCCGGTAACTCACACAGCATGTTGATTACCGATCAATCGGGTAAAATATGGATGCTCAACAACGATTCTGTAAATAAGAAACCTTTTCTTAACCTTAGTACAAAGCTTGAACAGAAAGTCGCAACGGGTCGTGCGCATTCTATGTTCAGCATTGCGCTGCATCCCGACTTTGCTAAAAACGGTAAGTTGTATGTGTGTTACAATGCACCTGCAAAAGACACGGCTGATGATTGCATGCTTCTTATTGCTGAGTTTAGTACAAACGGAAGGAAGGATGAGGCGGATCTACAATCAGAACGTCGCATATTTTCATTTGAATGTAAGGAAGTGTATGATCTTGCCGGTCAGATCGCATTCGGGCCAGATGGTTATCTCTACATCGCCATCGGCGATCATGGAAGTCCTGCCTATGTTAACAGGGCGGAAGACCTGCACGTTTATAACGGCAAACTGTTGCGTATAAATGTGAACGCTGCACCTTATGCGATACCCAACGATAACCCTTTTATAAACAGGAAAGATGCAAAGCCCGAAATTTATGCTTACGGCTTCAGGCGGCTTTGGCATTTTTCATTCGATCCTAAAACAAGTGCTTTGTTTGGTGGTGACGTGGGCGATATAAACCAGGAAGAAATTGATTCGGTTGAAAAGGGCGGTAACTACGGATGGCCTGCAATGGAAGGTGATTCCATTTATGATACTACAACAAAAGTAGTTCACGGGCTGTATGCCGCGCCCATTAATACCTATTCGCACAAAGAAGGTATTTGTGTAATAGGAGGTGATTTTTATTACGGCGAAGGCGTTCCTTTTCTCCGGAATAATTATGTGTTTGCCGATCTTACAGGTAAACTTTTTTCTTTATCAAAAAATGATGCAGGAAAGTGGGTAAGAGCAACATTGAAGGTTGCTAATCCTTCCAAAGAAACTTTTCTTATCTGTAATTGCAACAGAGGGTATGATAATGAGTTGTACCTATCAGGATTCTATAGTTCCAAAGCAGGCGTTCGTGGCGCGATATATAAAATTGTAAAAGGATAAAAGAGAAGTATTTGGTGGAAATAAAACAGCAGGTTGTGTGAACGCTTTTATCCCCATTCTCTTCCAGGTGCGCTGCGCACCTGGAAGAGAATGATAAAGATTTTTTTCCTTGAATCACCACATCAAAGTAAAAGCCTTAGCTCCGGTTCGTGTCTTCACGAACCGCTAACTGCGTTATATTAGAAGACCTTTCTTCAATAATACTAAACATCCGATTGCATGCTCTTTACCACTAAATAGCCTTATTTACTTAATCCCTCCGCCGCGGTTCGTGTCTTCACGAACCGCCGACTGCGTTATATCAGAAGATGATTTTTCAAAAGTACTAAACATTTCGAATGTGTTCTCTTTACCACTAAATGGCCTTTTTACTTAACTCAACTGCGGTTCGTGAAGACACGAACCGGAGCGGCAGATGCCATGCCAGCGCACCTCAAAGTAAGGATTAAAATAACTCTTTCCCACCTGTCCAATAAGCTCTTATGCCCGCATCTTCCATTTTAATCGAATCCCGCACCCACAGCAAAATTTTATTCAATTCCATAACGTTTTGATAAGATAGAAAGCAGTATAAACTTATTGCAATTTCCAAGGTCTGTATCAGCAGAATACGTTACGACGGCTCCCGCTGCGCTATAATTATTTAAGTGAAATAGTATGCAAAAGATAGGAATGCTCCTGATACTAGCCTTGTGTTTTTCATTGGCAAAAAGCCAGGACGATTCAACCGGCTATACACTCGGTAATATTCAAAAATATGCAGGCCGCATAGAACAATTCCTTTCAACAATTAGCAGTAGCATAGCAGGTGGTCAACAGCAGGCAACGATGCAACAGGCAGAAAATATAAAGGTGTACATCGATTCGATAGAAGCAGAAATGGAATACCTGCCCGATGAATATTACTATCGTTTATCCCCGCTTGTAAGTGCTTGCCGCACTGATATAGAGGAGTTTGAGAAATTAGTATTAAACAATGCTTTTTCGGGCAAGGATAAATTCATAACCAGGGCTTTCAACACTTTGCAACAGGCGCAAAGTAGCTTCCGCAAGGCACTCCGTTCCGCTTATCAAACGGCACTACAGCAGCCATCCGGTATGGACAACAAAGAGAGTAACGAAGCAGTGGAAGCAGACAGCATGCCGGTGGTTGAACAACACAGTTCAGCCAGCAACTCCACGGCAGCAAACAGCAGTCATGCGGTGCTGGTAGAAGCGGTAGATCCTACTGCCATTACCACCTCCAACAACGCGCCGTTGCTGGATACAATATATCAATCGTTGCAGCAAATAGAACAGCGGATAAATAGTATTCACCTTGCAATGAATAAAGACAAGTTTGGCGAAATGGAAGCGCATGCAGGTAGCATTGCAAATGCATCACTTAAAATAAGTGACCTTATACTGCTGCTTAAAACCGATGGGAAGCAAAACTTATTTATACTTGCCACCGGCTTAAAAAATCTTTCAGAAACACTGTATGGCTTAACACGCAAAGGCACTGCCGCCAAAGACGAAATGCAGCAATGTATTAATAGATTAGAAACAAAATTCAGTACCCTATCCACAGGCATTCGCCTCGTTCAATAAATACCCTTGTTTTTCGAGGTATTAACGCCAGTGCAGGAGTACAAGATAAAGGCAGTTTTCAACCTGCCCCTGGCAAAAGGGCTAATGTTCTTTGAAGGTGCTGGCGTTGTGTGTATTGAAATAATGGAAATAGTGAGGAGTGAATGGTGAGGCAGTTTATTTACACTCACCATTACCTGAATTACAAATTGAAACAATAGGTATGTAACAGCCTGTAATTATTTTTCTCACCGGAAATGCCGGCGGGTTAGCAACTATGCTTTAAGATGTAATCATTTATCTCGCTGGAGAACTGTTCCTTTTGCTTTTCATACATTTAAAAACACAACTAATATTATCCCCTTGAGTATTATTGCAAACTGTACGTTCCTATAACACCATTTTCTTGTATGATAGAGCAACTCTTCAAAGAAATACTGGCTAAATATACCAATAATGAATCGGAAGTGACATTGCTATGGAACAGCATTGTTAATCATTACACATCTGCTCCACGCCACTATCATACCATCCAACATTTAGATCATCTTATTAGTGAACTGTTACCGGTTCAACCGCAGATTAAAGACTGGGATATATTGGTGTTAGCGATAGTTTATCACGATGTAATTTATAATGTGCTAAAGCATAATAATGAAGAAGAAAGTGCTATGTACGCTCAGAAGGAATTGGCAGCTATACTTCATACAGAACAGTTGGAACAATTAAGCCGGTTTATTATGGCTACTGCATCGCACAGTAAAAGTATAGATACAGACATCAACTACTTCACCGATGCCGACCTGTCCATTTTAGGTGCGGGTAGTGATAATTATCTGCTTTATACAGAGCAAATAAGAAAAGAATATCGCTGCTACCCGGATGCAGTTTATAAACGGGGAAGGCTAAAGGTAGTAGCGCATTTTTTACAAATGGACCAGATTTATAAGACCCGTTATTTCGCCGATAAATATGAGCAACAGGCACGCATTAATTTAATGCAGGAATTTGAACGTTTGGCAGGTAAAGCATACATAGCATAGCTTCACTATTCAGTACACCCTTAAGCAAATGTAAAAGCGTATCTTACGATATGCTTTTACATTTGCATCTGATTGATTTGTTGGCGGTAATGATATGATCATCACTTTGTAAGCAATAACCAATGACACGGACAATTAAACTAAGAACGGTATTGCCGTATTCTCAGGATAGAGTTTGGCAGGCATTGACAGAGTCAAAACAATTGGGCAACTGGTTTATGGAAAACAATATTGAACCAACGGTAGGACATTATTTCACATTTAAAATGAACCCGCAAAAAGGTTGGGATGGAATAACACATTGTGAAGTAATAGCGGTTGAACCACAAAAACACATTGCTTATACTTATCGTGGCGAAGCAACAGGCGAAAAGGCATTAGCTTGTGCAGGTATTCATTCCGACAGAGCAGACAAACTAACAAAAGGAATTTTTACAAAGTTAGACACCGTACTAAATTTTACATTAGAACCAACTTGTGGCGGCACGATTCTCTCTTTGGAGCATTCAGGTTACAAGGGACTAAAGCTTGTAATTATCAGTTTGATTATGCAAATGGGTTGGAAAAAACAACTAAGAAAGAAATTGCCAAAAGTATTGGAACAAATGAATGGAACTACTACCGCTAACACGGCTTAGCACAAAAGCGAATCCATTTATTCCTGTAGAAACAGCAATTGTAATAGATTCTCTAACATACCGGCTTACAGCTTGGCACCGCAGTACTTACAGTATTTCGCATCTGCATCGTGGCTTTCCCTGCCACATACAGGGCAGGTTTCGGTATGCAGCTTTTTGTTTCGTACGGCATTTACCATTTCGTTGGTTACAATACCGGTAGGCACCGCTATAATACCATAGCCCATAAGCATAATAAGACTGGCTACCAGCTTGCCCAGCGGTGTAGCGGGCGATATATCTCCGTAACCTACCGTAGTAATGGTTACGATAGCCCAGTAAATACTTTCGGGAATAGAGGTAAAGCCATGCTGCCTGCCTTCTACGAGATACATCACCGAACCGAGTATAACCACCAGCATCAGTACAATAGACATGAAGATGCTTATCTTTTTAAGGCTCGCCCTGATGGCAGCACCTAAAAACTGCATTTCGGAAATAAAATTCGTCAGCTTGAATATTCTGAATACGCGTAACAGCCGTAGCGACCGGAACACCAGCAGCGAATTTGCCCCGGCAAAGAATACACTGAGGTAAGAGGGAATAATAGCTATTAAATCTACCATGCCTAAAAAACTGGTAACATAACGCCACGGTTTTTTTATGCAAATGAGGCGCAGTATATATTCAATAGTAAATAAAAAGGTAAAAACCCATTCCAGTATGTTGAAGATATAACCATAGCGCGAATGCCATGCTTCTACACTATCCAGCATCACTACGAGTATGCTTGTAAAAATCAATAGCAACAGTGTAATATCGAATGCTTTGCCCGCTATTGTATTAGACTCATACACCACATCGTGCAATCGCTGCTGCCAATGTTTCTTTGTTTGTACAGGCATAGGCTTGTATTGTCTGGCTGATATTTTTGAGTAATAGTACCGAAAAATACTTTTAATCTGCCAGTTCAACAAAGTTTTATATGCTTTTGTACCATCTGATTGCTAAGATGTCATAGGGTTGTACAGCCGTCGGGGCAATCTCAACTTTTGGCCGTCGCCAAGGCTACTAACTCAGCAACGTTATATCAACTCCATAGTCGTCTTGTGAATCTTTCTTTCATTACCACACTGCATAACGGGGAGACGAAGATGCCCGAAGAAAAAAGGATAAAAAGAATCTCAAGTATGCTGCAATGCTCTGTAGCATCCTTCCTTCCGGCAACAAGCGCTTACTGCGTAAACGCCTGCTCCCCTAAACCAGGATTTCCGATATAAGCCCAGGTAATATTGTTTGTATAAGCCTTGAATACGCTTTGAATCTCTTTTGCCGTAACTGCACTCACCCGGACATCAAAATTCTCTGCCAGTCTCCAGTCGCCCATTATTTCCGCTTCACCCAATGCATCCACGATATTCGACATAGATTCCTGCTGTTTAAGATAACTCAGCGACACACTATTCTGCAGGTCGGCAACTGTTTTATCTGTATAAATGGATGCTCTTACATGCGATAACACATTATACATTGCTTTTACCGTTTCCTGTGGTTGTGTTGTACTGGCATACATCGTAAGATACGAGATTTTACCTCCCGACAGGTAGGCGGCAGGTGCATAAGAGAGGCGCTTTGATAACCGTATTTCCCTGAATAGCGTGCTGTGCAAAATAGTAACGGCTAATCTGTATGCCGGGTAGTCCGGGCTGTTTAAACCTGGAGCATTCACAATACCACAAACATAATTGGTAGCCAATGACCTGCCTTCTATTTTATACACATCTCTTGTAAAGGGCTCCTCTTTAACAGGCACAGGTGTGTACGCTTTTTCGGGAATGTCCGAAAAAGCATTTTTCACTTTCTGTTCAAGATCTTCCTTCGAAATATTGCCGGCAACTACCAGGAACATTCTTTTTCTGTTCAACAGGATATTGTAATAGTAATCTTCTACCGCATCGCGTGTTAAACGGGCTATGTTTTCAACAGTACCGGCGGGATTATTGGCGTAAGGAGTGCCGGCAAAAGCTGTTGCTGTAGCCAGTTGGCTCAATCTTGCATCGGCATTGGAAAGCCCTGCATTTAATTCGTCTGTTTTTTGTTGTTTTAAAATATCAAACTTCTTTGCATCAAAGATGGGAGCCGTAATAGCCGATGCAAATAACTTCCAGCCTTCTTCGGCATACCTGGTAATGCATCTTAACTTAACAACGCCATAATCATTGGCAGCTTCCCCGGTGAGGTGTATTCCATACTCGTCCCGTTGGTCATTAAAATCATTAGCAGAAAAGGTATGGTTGCCACCATCTATAATGCCCGATAAGGCCAACGATTCTATACCTGCATCCGCAGCCGGGTAGTTCGTTAAGCCACCCTTATAATACATACTCATTACCAAGGTTTCTTTCTGGGTTTGTTTCAATATCACTTTTAAGCCATTTACTTCAAATGCTACCGTAGTGGTTTGAGCAAAAGCAGTGAATGATAAAAACAGCAGCGCCAGCAAGCTCATTAACTTACCGGTTTTACATACAATCAATTGCATTATCTTATTTATTTAGACGAGTAAAAATTGTTGGCAGCATTCATGTCTGCACCTTGCGGAACAATAAGTCCGGCGCAAAAAGGTTTTCCTTTAATATATTTTCTCACATAGTCCTTTATATCCTGGCGGGAAACTTTATTGAGATTTTCCCGGTAAAACGTGTAGTATTCTATGGATGCAGAAGCCCACCAGAAACAAAGCAGGTCGGCATAACTTTGTACTTCTTCGCGTTCTTCCACCTGGGTAATGTACAATATCTTTTTAGCCCGTTCAATCTGTTGATCTGTTATATAACTATCGTCGTCCCATTGTGCTATTTCCTTTTGTATGGCCTCGTAACATTCTTTAATTTTATGTGGATTGGGAGTAAGCGATAGGGTGATAGGCCCTGTATATTTTTGCGAGTAATAATTTACCCCAATGTTTGTTGCCAGCCCTTTATCCTCCAATGCGGCTGTTAGTTTAGACAACCGCTGGTTGAGGATATAAGAAAACACATCAGCAGTATAAGTTGCCTGTAAGTCGTGCCTCGTATCGGGGCCTTGCCAGCGAAAAAGCAGCAAAGGCATCTGCGCAAGCTCCGATTCGATAACTACAAATTTATTTTGCTGTAAAGGTGTTACCTCCGGTATCGGCCATTTTGTAAAAGGGTCTCTTTCCGATGGCTTCCACGAACCAAAAATGCCTTTTGCTTCTGTAAAAATTTCGGTGTGCTCCACATCGCCGGCAACAACAAGCAAACAATTATTAGGATAATAATACCTGTTTTGTATGGTTTCCATTTTTTCGGGAGTAGCAGTAAGAATAATGTTATGGTTGCCTATCATGTTTTTACGGCTGTAGTTGCTGCCCCATAGCATATGGTCGAGGGTATCAATCAACATATAGTACGGGCTCGATTCCTGTCTTTGAAACTCTGCATCTACGGTACTGTTTTCCTTCTGCATATCCTTCTTTTTAAAGACCGGGTATCTTATGGCAGCGTTCATAAATTGCATACCTTTTTCCGTATTTGCTTTAGGCAGGGTAAAATAGTAGGTAACCACTTCTTCCCGCGTGCGGCCATTAAATTCTATATTCAGGTCACTTATCTCTTTCAAATAATCATCCTGTGTTTTGTAGTCCTTGTTCGATTTAAAAAACAGGTGTTCGTACAAATGGCTTAACCCGTTGAAGTCCGGAGTTTCTGTAAACGAGCCATTTTTACAGGCAATTTCGATGGTAGTAAATGGAATGGTATGGTCTTCCAGAACAAGCACTTCTAATCCGTTTTCCAGCTTTTGATAAAATACATGTTCCGGAACTTTAGGCTGGGCAAAGGTTGAAAAAAAATAAAGGCAGATACAAGCAGTCAGCAATATCCTGTTAAACATACGATGTACAAAATGTATTTAAAAAAATAAAAATATGTAAACAGGGGATACCTTTAGCTGCCTTCCATCTATTTTCATCCTATTTTAATCCTGCTGTCCTCTTTAAGGGAATACAGTTTTTAACTAATAGCTATCTAAAATCCTGCTAAGAAATAGGTAACCGGCTGTAAATGCCAACCGGTGGGTTGTCCCGGTTAATACCACAGGGTATGTGTAAAAAATCCTATGTTCTTCAGGGCGTACACCGCCAACACTCTGAAGAACATAGGCATGGGTACAGGATAAATTATTATTCCCGCGCGAGCTGGTAGCGCAATACGGTAATGCCGCATGGATAGGCTGTGGTATCCATTAGAGACAGCTTTTGCCGTTTGTCGGCGAGGTCAAAAATCCGCATGCCTTTGTTAATCATTACAGGGTTTACAAACAGGTTGAACTCATCTATATGTCCTTCTTTAATGAGAGACGAAACAAAGCCGGCTCCGCCATATACAATAATATCTTTTCCGCTTTGGTTTTTCAGGTTGGCAATTTCATCAGCCAGGTTACCGTTTGCCAGCGTCGTATTGGTCCATTTGGATGCGGGCAGGGTTTTGCTGAAAACAACTTTAGGAGTGTCCACCATCTTTTTAGCAAACGGGTATTCAGGGCTTTCCGGCTGGTTATTTACCACACCCTCCCAATAGTTCATGAATCCGTCGGTCATTTTTCTGCCGAGCAAAATGGTACCGGAACTGTCTGTTAAATCGTTGATGAATTGTATTAACCCGTCATCCAGGTTCCAGGTCATCCAGTCCAGTTCTCCATTAGGTCCTGCAACATACCCGTCCACGGATAGTTGCATTTGTAATTTTAGTTTTCTCATATAGTATTTATTTATGGCAAAACTAATGGTAACCACCCGTGTGCAGGGTGTGCAATTGCGACAATGTGGAGGGGGAATAAGGCATTGTTTGCTTTTGTTACTGTTCTGTTACCCTTGGTTTAGTAGGGCTTCTATTTTACAAACCCGGCGGAGTGTATTACCATAGGTGTCCGAAACATTAAAATGCCTGGAATTTATTGCATTTACATTCAGTAATCAAACTCCGGCTTTGTTATGCTGACGAAGGAAATTACCTTATATCACAATGATAAAATAGCATCTGTTCCGGACGAAAGGCATTTCAATCCTTATTATTCTGGAAGATAGTTGTGATTTGCTTTCAACTTTAGTTCTTTTGCATCACCAACCGGTACTTCCTTTCCGCAATGCTTGTTGTGATTTGCTTTCAACTTTAGTTCTTTTGCATCGTTGTAAATGTTATTAATGCTCTAATAGCAGTTGTGATTTGCTTTCAACTTTAGTTCTTTTGCATCACGACAAACTTTAAGCCTTCATAGCAGACAGTTATGATTTGCTTTCAACTTTAGTTCTTTTGCATCTAAAAGCATTAGCACCCATTTATCAATCGGGTTGTGATTTGCTTTCAACTTTAGTTCTTTTGCATCCTGCACCCGCAACATAAAAAGAAGCTCTTTGTTGTGATTTGCATTCAACTTTAGTTCTTTTGCATCATCTTCAAAGGATGTGACATAACCGATTATGTTGTGATTTGCTTTCAACTTTAGTTCTTTTGCATCATCAGATGGCAAGACATCTTTATTGATAGTGTTGTGATTTGCTTTCAACTTTAGTTCTTTTGCATCCATGGTATGAGTTATAATAACAATATAGAAGTTGTGATTTGCTTTCAACTTTAGTTCTTTTGCATCAATGGGGCTTGGGTATTACCACGCCACTTGGTTGTGATTTGCTTTCAACTTTAGTTCTTTTGCATCTTTGCGTTTTGTGCGGTACGCAGTAGAGCTGTTGTGATTTGCTTTCAACTTTAGTTCTTTTGCATCGGAGGGCCCCGACATCCGGTTCCTGTCCTCGTTGTGATTTGCTTTCAACTTTAGTTCTTTTGCATCGTACAGAGATACTGTAGTAATGGACACTGCGTTGTGATTTGCTTTCAACTTTAGTTCTTTTGCATCAATATCCGGTGCGGCCTTACCGTACTGCTCGTTGTGATTTGCTTTCAACTTTAGTTCTTTTGCATCCTACCTGTGATGCGTATATTATGCAGAAAGGTTGTGATTTGCTTTCAACTTTAGTTCTTTTGCATCTACCATGCGTATCGGCATCGCGGATTAAGGGTTGTGATTTGCTTTCAACTTTAGTTCTTTTGCATCCATCCTGTTCACCATGCCAATTTATAGTAGGTTGTGATTTGCTTTCAACTTTAGTTCTTTTGCATCATCCCTCGTGGTGCTCGAGCATAAAAAGATGTTGTGATTTGCTTTCAACTTTAGTTCTTTTGCATCCCTCACTGTTATAGAGTCTGCCCTCATAATGTTGTGATTTGCTTTCAACTTTAGTTCTTTTGCATCTTTAGGCGCATTTACAACCAATCAAACACCGTTGTGATTTGCTTTCAACTTTAGTTCTTTTGCATCTATTCGTTGGTAAGCCTGTTGAAGAAAGGTGTTGTGATTTGCTTTCAACTTTAGTTCTTTTGCATCTTGGGATGGCAGAATGAAGGATAAGAAGCTGTTGTGATTTGCTTTCAACTTTAGTTCTTTTGCATCATCTAATACAAAGCCCCTGTGAGGGCAATAGTTGTGATTTGCTTTCAACTTTAGTTCTTTTGCATCACTGGCAGCAAACAGCAACGCACAAGGCATGTTGTGATTTGCTTTCAACTTTAGTTCTTTTGCATCGATAAACCACTTGTACCACCACTGCCCGAGTTGTGATTTGCTTTCAACTTTAGTTCTTTTGCATCACCTATCTGTCGCTTGTAGAAGCATTTAAGTTGTGATTTGCTTTCAACTTTAGTTCTTTTGCATCTGATTTTGAAGAGGTGCTGTTGTGGTATGAGTTGTGATTTGCTTTCAACTTTAGTTCTTTTGCATCTTTTAACCATTTGTCCCAACTCCTATATTGGTTGTGATTTGCTTTCAACTTTAGTTCTTTTGCATCCTTTGAGATTATAAACCGCTCACAAATCAGTTGTGATTTGCTTTCAACTTTAGTTCTTTTGCATCAGGAAAATAAAGCTCCACGAACATGAAGCCGTTGTGATTTGCTTTCAACTTTAGTTCTTTTGCATCAATGATGCTATGCAGCGTATCGGCGAACATGTTGTGATTTGCTTTCAACTTTAGTTCTTTTGCATCTTGTTTTTTTGCAATTATGCTGCATATAAGTTGTGATTTGCTTTCAACTTTAGTTCTTTTGCATCTTCTGTTTCCGATGCGCGACCTATTTGCGCGTTGTGATTTGCTTTCAACTTTAGTTCTTTTGCATCAACAGGTGTAATGTTTCCTTGCAAATAGGAGTTGTGATTTGCTTTCAACTTTAGTTCTTTTGCATCTTTTCATTGGAATAGGTCTTAATGAGCCAGGTTGTGATTTGCTTTCAACTTTAGTTCTCTTGCATCTTTTGACTTATTTGTAATGGTAATAGATGAGTTGTGATTTGCTTTCAACTTTAGTTCTTTTGCATCGGGGGTGAATACGACGCCTTTGTTTTGGGTGTTGTGATTTGCTTTCAACTTTAGTTCTTTTGCATCCGTAAATCATTTAAAGCGTATCGGTGCATGTTGTGATTTGCTTTCAACTTTAGTTCTTTTGCATCTCCGTCATAATGGTAATGGTCTCATTATTGTTGTGATTTGCTTTCAACTTTAGTTCTTTTGCATCCAGTAGGGTGTGGCAACTGCATAGAGTGCCGTTGTGATTTGCTTTCAACTTTAGTTCTTTTGCATCCTAAAGGCTATTCGCCCGATGGCGGTATTGGTTGTGATTTGCTTTCAACTTTAGTTCTTTTGCATCTGCAAGCCGTTTTTCCTACTCGTCGATGTGGTTGTGATTTGCTTTCAACTTTAGTTCTTTTGCATCCATATAAAGGCCATGCTGGAGTATTTACTTGTTGTGATTTGCTTTCAACTTTAGTTCTTTTGCATCTGGCGGGCAACTGCCATCAGTAACATTCAAGTTGTGATTTGCTTTCAACTTTAGTTCTTTTGCATCAATGAAATGCAAGGCATTCTTGATTCGCTTGTTGTGATTTGCTTTCAACTTTAGTTCTTTTGCATCTACATTCGTGGCTGTTAATGTCTGCTTGCGTTGTGATTTGCTTTCAACTTTAGTTCTTTTGCATCCCGGTGGGCAGTTCTACCTGCACCATCATAGTTGTGATTTGCTTTCAACTTTAGTTCTTTTGCATCCGGTATTAAGCGGATTATCGCTGCAAGTCCGTTGTGATTTGCTTTCAACTTTAGTTCTTTTGCATCTGGTTACTGAGAATTGGCGTAGCAGCTACGTTGTGATTTGCTTTCAACTTTAGTTCTTTTGCATCGTAAGCTATCACAATCCGTTCAGCTTTTCGTTGTGATTTGCTTTCAACTTTAGTTCTTTTGCATCTTTTGAACACTACAGGTTAGGTGAAGGATTGTTGTGATTTGCTTTCAACTTTAGTTCTTTTGCATCTCAAAGCAACGCGGCAGGGACAAGTAACATGTTGTGATTTGCTTTCAACTTTAGTTCTTTTGCATCCACACTGTTCCGCTTCCACCGAAGGGGTCGTTGTGATTTGCTTTCAACTTTAGTTCTTTTGCATCTATCAGGCACGCGCAAACCTATGTGCTGTTGTTGTGATTTGCTTTCAACTTTAGTTCTTTTGCATCGTTGTGGTAAAGTAGTATGCAAGAATGGCGTTGTGATTTGCTTTCAACTTTAGTTCTTTTGCATCCTTTAAATGTGCGATATATAGGGCAAACTAGTTGTGATTTGCTTTCAACTTTAGTTCTTTTGCATCAGACTGATAGCGGAATCATCAGGCAGTGTAGTTGTGATTTGCTTTCAACTTTAGTTCTTTTGCATCCATGATTTTACATTATCGGGCGTAGTGTCCGTTGTGATTTGCTTTCAACTTTAGTTCTTTTGCATCGCCCATCCTTTTCGTTGCCCTCGTTTAGTAGTTGTGATTTGCTTTCAACTTTAGTTCTTTTGCATCCCACTGAGCCGGAAGTAGGGTGAAAGAGCGTTGTGATTTGCTTTCAACTTTAGTTCTTTTGCATCACAGGCACGCACTGATAAAACTGGCACAAGTTGTGATTTGCTTTCAACTTTAGTTCTTTTGCATCACTATATTATTCACCAATCACGCGACAAGTGTTGTGATTTGCTTTCAACTTTAGTTCTTTTGCATCAGCATTTGCTAAATCCCCCATCAGAACTGCATTAGAACTAAATTATTCAAACGAAAAAAGAGGCAATTTGAGCCTCTTTTTTCGTTTTTTGACATTTTTTTCTTCAGAACATCTCCAGTTGTTGAATTGTTCCTGGCGCTTTTACGTTTTCCTTACCGTGGTAAATTTCCATCATCCCAAACTGCTTATCGGTAATGCAAAGGATGCCTATATGCCCCTTTGCTGGTAATATTTTCTTTACTCTTTTCATGTGTACTTCTGCATTTTCCTTGCTGCTGCAATGGCGTATATACATGCTGAACTGAAACATCTGAAACCCATCCTGCATAATTTTTTTCCGGAACTCTGTATAAGCTTTCCGTTCTTTCTTCGTTTCGGTAGGCAAATCAAAATGTACAAGTACCCACATAATGCGGTAAGCGTTTAGTCTTTCAAACATTCAAGCTGTTTTGATGAATTACCATTCAATCATGAAATGTATAAGTGTTCATTGTCAAATCAATGGAAAACACAAACCACTACTTTGTGAATCTTAGTACCTTTTATTCTTTGTGGTTCAAAAAAATTACTCCAGTTCGGCATATATTATCTTTTTTGCTTTGCCCTCAAAGCATTTGGCAAGTGATGCAGTAGTGCGTTGGATTGCCACCATCAGCGGACTTTTTTCGCCATCTACACACACGTCCATGGCAGGCACTGTAAGCAGTTGCTTTTTATGCGCTGGTGTCAGGTCAAATTCCGGTTCCAGCGGGTTCACCATTGTGCAGATGAGCTTATCTACAAATGGGCGGTAAGGCTCCATAATATCATCGGCAAGACAATAGGCATTGTACTGGTTACGGTGAAAAATGCCGAGCGTAGGCAACAAGCCGCTGCCCACCAAACTACGGGCGACCACCGCACGCAACACAGCATAACCGTAATTGAGCATATTATTGGGTGGCATCCCAAACCTGTCGCGTTTAAATTCAATAATTGGCGGAAACAAATTTTTCCAGTAGTAGCCGGCAGCTTTAGCCTCGTGGTTTTCGCTGTCGCCGCTTTTTACATCCTTTGCATAGTTGAGCAACAACTTATTTTCTCTTCCCTGCTGCTTTAGCAGCATTGCCTGGTTATAGATTTTTGCCGTTACGGTTTGCTGCCAAAGCTGCTTTTTTACAGGTAAAGGCGCTTCCAACTGGGCAGCAAATTGCTTGCTTTGCAGCGTATGCCCGTCAAGGTTCAGCATTAGCCCGGTGGGATGATGCGTGGCATCGCAGGTAACTAAAGCTACATTCTTTTCCAGCAGTTTTGCCATCAGTCCCGATGTGATGGTCACCTGTGCATGATCTACAATGAGCAATCCAATATCTTCAATAGGTACAGTTACCGGCTCGTCTCTTTCTGCCGATTCAATGACGAGTTGTTCGGTTTTGGTTTTGAGATAAGCTGGATTGCCGAAGTAGAGAGTGCGTTTTACCATAGCATTAAACTTATGCGAGTGTTATGTTTCCGAGACGGTCGGCTTTTAGCTTAATACATCCATCTTTTATGGATCGTTTGTCCAGAGAAAATTCAAGTTTATTTAGCTGTGTAAACTCTACTTTGTCAACAATTGATTTTGCAACTGCAAAAGGAATTGCATACAATCTGTTATTGGTAAAACTAACTATTTTATAGATTCTATCTACCTGTTCCTTACACAAGTCTTTAAAATTAATTGAATGAATATTTTGCTTTTCACCTTCCTCCGGCACATACACCAAATCGTTTGGTGATAAATACATTTCCAATATATCTCCCTGTTCGTTCTTTTCGGGTACAGGCGATAAATGCTGCTTCTTTCTTTCAATTACTATGTTTAACGGAATGGTATCAAAGCTTCGCTTTTCTTTTTCATTTCTATAAATAGCAAAGAACAAATTAGTGCCTTTGGCAGCTTCTACGTATTTGTCTTTCTTGTTTCCTGTGTGTCCAATGCTAAACTTATTGCCCCGTGGCTCATACGTGCGCACTTTATAAATAGGTTGATGCCATTTACCCCCATTTAGTTCCTGAATATTTTTATTGAGCTCATCAATGCCGTCCGGAGAAAAAGCTAATTCAGGATGTTCAATAATTTTACCTCCTTTCTCTTCATTGTATTTATACAGATGATTGTACAGGATTCTTTGAATACCGGTATCGGTAATGCAAGCAATCATTACAGGGTTAAATGTTTCATCCAGCTTTACTCTTGAGGCGGCATTGTTGGGCTTGCCGTATTTATCTACATCCCAATAAAAAATTTCTACTTTGCTCATCTCTTTATTATTCCACTTGTTTTCTTTAGTCTTAAAAAAATGTAGCAGCTTCTTTTTATCATATCCCTTACTTACAAGCAGCTTTATTTCATTTCTTAGCTCCTTATCTGTAATCATTTCCCAACTGTCTAATGCTGCTGCAAGCGAAACCATCTTCCTGAATCCCAACTTAACCAAACCAGCTACTGTATCTTTATGCATCGGCTTTCTGATTGCCTTATTTTCACCCTTGGTTTGCCTGATAGGCACTTTCTTCAAATTACCGTCTGTATCTTTTTCCCAGTGCTCATACCTGTTGTTTGTTTTGGTAATTACCCGTGTATTTTGTTTAAAGCTCACAATAATGTGTTGAAACTTTTCTTTAGCATCCTGCGTAAAAGTTTCCCAGGGCTTAATAAAGGCTTTTGGTACTTTACGAATAGTACCATTTACCTGGGCTTCTTCTATTTCACGCAGCTTTGAAACCAAACTGAAGTTCTTTCTCTCAGAATTAAGGGAATGTAAATAGTTGATGTGATCTTTGGTGGTACATGCAATTACCAAAGCATCCAAAGCATGATGCCGGTGGTCAATTCTTTTTTTATTAAAACCTTTTTGTAGCTCCAATGGAACTTGTGGTAAAAATTTATTTGTTGTTGGATTGATACTACCAAAGTTGGTAGTGCCGGTAAGAGTGTTTAATCGGATGAAACGCGGTGTTACCGATTCATTCCAAATATGTTCCAGGCCCCAGTTGTGCTTTAATTGCGAAGTTACCGCTCCGGTTACAGGCACTACATTTTTGGATATGGCTTCCCGCTCATCATCTTCGCGTACAATATTGCTAAGCAAATTTTTTACTATTTTACTGATATATCGGCTATCATTTAATTGCCGTTCTATAAAGCCTTCTGGTATATCTTCCATCAACAATTTTTTGGCTTTACTACGGCTTTTTGAGAAACTTCTTTTTACCAAATCTTCGTAGTCATTTTGAGCAAGAAGCGTTATTGGTGAGCCGTTTACTTTAGAACCACCTTTTTTCTTTATGTATTCAAAAGCAGTCATGTTGCCTTTATCCGCATTCACTTCTGCCTCGCAAATCACTTTATTGCTTAACGAATCATCAAAATACCTTGATTGCGGAATGATATGTTCTATCTGATAAGCCGGTGTAAATAGCTTGTTTAGCGGAATGATTAAACCGGTGTAAGGAGAACGATAACCTTGTTCCAGCCACAATTTATACCGCTTCAATTCAGAAGCAGTAGGAAGTGCCTGTTTGGAAATATTTAAAATATCATCGGGAATATTTCCATCATTGGCATTTAAAACACCTTCCTCGTATATCTTTAAAATGTCCTGCTGATAAGGCGAATAAGAACGTATATTTTCTACTTCACTATCCCTCATCAACTCCGATAATAAGGCCTTCAAACGTAAGTTGGTATTTTCATTGTCATTCATTTGAGCAGTAATCTTTTTACGTTCTTCGGCCGGATTTTTCATTTCTCTGCCAAGTTCTATATGTATCTCATCAAAGAAGTTTTCTTCTCCATTTCCATAAAAATTCCATACATCTTTTACTACCCGCAATGTTTCTGTAATTACCTGCTCCACTATCGGGTTGCGCAGCGAATGTTGCTTAAATTCCCGCAAATAATCTTCAATAGCTGCCGGTGTTTTCCATTGCAATACATCACTATCTTCTGAATGTTTTCCATATACGAGATAGGAGGCTAAGAAATGCTCCAAACCTTTATAAGCGGCTGGATCATCAGCAAGCCGCTGCAGCTTTTCGAGTAGCTTATTATTAATTGTTTTACCTCTTTGCCTATCTTCTTCTGTCAGTTTTTTTTCTTTATTCTGAAGATTGGTTATTACCTGTTGAATATTGTGCTGATATAAAGGCGTACTATCAATAATGGTTTGTTCATCCCAATATTTCCCCATACGCATCAGCGGGAGTAATTTCTTTAAAGCTTTGGCTGAATAAGAACCATACTCTTTCTCCAGATGTGGAAATCTTTTAAACTGCTCTATAAATTCATCGGGCAAGCTGTTCTTATATGCAAATGTTGTAAGCGCTTTTTGTATTTCACTTTTATCTTCTACCGAGTACAGAATATGCCATAGAGCTTCTTGTTTTTCTTTAGTTAAAAAATCTTCGGGCACATTGGCTTTATGTAAACGCTTTAGTATTTCTGCTCTTGTTTCATTGGCAGGATAAATTTTATTTTCTACATAATTCCAGCGGTAAGCATCCGCATTTTTTACTTTGAAATATTGTTTAAGCAGTGTTTTCTGATCAATGTCTTTTCGACTGTTCAACCAGTCAAACAGCTTTACATAATCGTCTTCTGTAGAAAGGTAAGTGTCGGTAATATTTTCATCTTCCGGTGTGGCTTTTTTATAAATCTTTAAATTCTGAATAAACTGCCACAACCTAAACTCCTGAAACAAAGGATGAGACTTTGCAATTCCTTTTAAGGGCTGTGTTTGCTTAATGCCATCTTTTACAAAAGTGCGCTCTTCAAATTTGCAATTACTGATTAATGATTTCTTGCTCTTGAGTGGTCGTTGATAAAAAATGATGTCATTCAAAAGCAAATGTGTGAAATCTTTCTTGGCAATACTATTCTGGTGCGCTTCATTATTTTGATACAATTCTTCAAGGCAGGCATTGTATAAATCTCCGTCATTCAATTCAGGATGAAACTCCTTTTGCTTTTCTAAAATAGCTTTTAATTCTTCTTTGTAAAACTTACGTTCTACTACTCTTACCAGCCTGCCTTTGATTTTTTGATTAGGCGTGGCAAGCAAGGTGTCATAAATGTATTCGCCAACGGTTTTATGGCTTTTATCAATATCATGCTCTGTTTTCTTTTTGATGAGTGTCCAATCATTCTCCAATGGTGCTCTGAAAGATCTTTTTACTTTCCCTTCCTTATCTGTTTTCTCCGTACCATCTTCATTTAAATCGGTAGTTACGATAAACTCTTTCATCTTACCTGCCCAATCCAATGGCACTTTGCTGGTACGTCTGTAAATCCAGCCATTTTCAAGATGCACGTTATACCAGGTATCAGCACCTTTTTTGTCTTCGGCTGCTTCTACATCTGTAACTAACAACGAGTAAAATTCCACCTTTTTCTCAGGCGTTTCATTTGCTTCTTCTTCGCCGCGCAACTGGTAATAGCCGCGTTTTTGATTGAAATTAAGCAGAATCCATGCAAGCTCTTCCTTTTGTATTTTCGCAGTTAATGCCTTTTTGCGTAGGTGATAAATGGTCCAATCATACGGCACTTTCCTGTTATCGGAAACAAGTGGCGGTTGATGCTGTGCAAAATCGTTCAGCATCTCCTTAAAAGAAGTTTTAAAAATGAACTCAGCTTTGTTGGTTGCAGCATCAAAAGCATAAGCCAATTTGGGCTCCGATTCCTCCTTAAATTGACCTACTCTTTTTTTAAAATCAATCTGAGCAGCATAATGTTCGGGCAAAAAGCGTAAGAGGTTTAAAACACGATGCAGTCTTTCACGCCTTAACAAATGTCTTTCTCTTAACCGACGAATGCCTCTGAAGTTAGTGCGTTCGGCAGTACCTGTATTGATAGGCGCACCGCTATCAAACTTTCCAAGTTCATCTTGCGACATTGGAAGAATACGACTTCCCATTCCAATAATGCTACCAATACGTTTGTCAAAATCTTCCTCAATTAAAGCCCAGCCGATAGAATTAGTACCCAAGTCAAGTCCAAGAATTTTCTTATTCATTGATTAATATTTTTTATTTTAGCATTCTAATTTGAAAGCAAATCACAATAAGGATTATTCCGTTGTGAAAACATGTAAGGCGGCGCAAGTCGCCTTGTTTATTATAGCCAGGTGGTGCTAAGTTGTTTTCTCATATAGTATTAAGTTGTAGGATTTTGCTGTCAAGTTAGGTAATTGCAATAGCCTATGCAAAAAGCAAAATTGCCTTTTCGGTAAAGGTGATATTAAACAAAGTAAGATATTGACAAAATAAGGATTTCTACCCGGAATCGTATCTTCTCTAACTTCATAGTTCTGCAATCAAAAATCGCTGCTGATAATGTTGCAATTGCAACAAACTCATACAAGGATATCACCCCTCCCTGTTCTTCTCCAAGTACTCCTTCAATGCATAATGATATACACTTTGCCCGCAGGGTACCTTTTGTATATAAGTCGCTTTTTGCTCGGGATTCCTGTTAACAGCTCTTGCATAAGCCACTGCTTCGGCAAACAGCTTTCTGCCATTTTGCTGCAGTTTACTCGGCTTCACCCTGCTCATGTCCGGGTGCTTGCTGATGACTGTTGTATCACCGTATTGTTTTATTACGATTTGCTTTCCAATGGTACCCTTCACCTGTTTAAATAAGGGGTCAGTAGTCTTGGCCATAGCGTAGAATGCTTTATGATAAAGTTATAGTAAAGCCATAGTTCCTTCGTTCATCCTGCGTCCATCCTTCGTCTTTTTAATGTAGATTTAAAGCAAAGTATAAGTGTGGCGGTTATAAAAGCAGCAGCGGTAAATATAGATGGATAAATATACTACGAATGTTTTATTAAGTGCCTGCGGAGAATTATTTTCTACTAATGTAATAATTGACACCGTCATTCCGCAATTGCCGCCAGTACAAAAACTTAAATACAATCAAACTCAGCGGCGGCTTTGTACGGAATCTGTAGGTAGCATAAAGTAAATATAAATCTGATTTTGTATTTGGTTAAAAACGGATATGTCTTTCCATTGTCTTGGTACCTTCGTTCTATTCCTTATCAAATCCTTCTTTAAAAATGGCATACTTTTACTACTGCTTCTTACACATCTAAAAACTCCTCCTATGAAATTTATAAAATCAACAGACAAGACCACCGGCGAAGCAGTACAACTGGCTTACTTTGATTATGGTACCGGCAAGCCCGTGATATTGATACATGGCTGGCCATTAAGTAAAGAAATGTGGGAATACCAGGTAGATGATCTAATCAATGCAGGCTTGCGTGTAATAGCCTACGACCGCCGCGGCTTTGGTATGTCCGACCGTCCGTGGTTTGGCTACGACTACGACACTTTAACCGACGACTTACGTGCAGTGATAGAGCAACTGGATCTTAATGATATAACGCTGGTGGGCTTCTCTATGGGCGGCGGCGAAGTAGCCCGTTATTTTACGAGGTATGGCGGCGAAAGGGTTAGCAAAGCAGTACTTGTATCTTCGATAGTACCTTTTGTACTTAAAACAGATGATAACCCAGACGGTGTTCCGGCAGATGCCATAGATGGTATGCTCGCAGGCGTAAAGGAAGATCGCATTGGTTTTTTAGACAATTTTGGTAAAGAGTTTTTTGGTGTTCATTTCCTCAGCCATCCGGTAAGCGACGCCTCTCTGCAATATTATCGCACTATTGCAGCAATGGCATCGCCAAGGGCTACTTTGGAGTGTATCAAATCATTCAGCTATACCGATTTCCGTAAAGATGCAACCGCCATCAATGTGCCTGCGCTCATCATTCATGGCGATGCCGATAAGATAGTGCCGCCTGAAACCAGCAGCCAGCAATCTTCCAAACTGATACCTGTTAACCAGTGCATCAATTATGAAGGGTCGCCACATGGTTTGTTTTACACCGATAAAAATCGTCTTAGCAATCATTTGGTAAGTTTTATTACCACCGGCACGGCGATTGCCATTGAACCTTCTTATGCATCAGACAGTGTTATATTGCCCAGCAATGACGAAGGACTGGTAACACGCGATTAAATATGCTCTTATTAACACAACATACAAAGGCGGCTGTATATGCCGCCTTTGTAATTTTTATAAGCCACCTGCTTCTTTTTGAATCCCGAAGTCACAACGGCACAAAAATTCACAAAGTATGTTTTAATTACTCTGTGTTCCACCGTGCCTATACTCCCTTTGTGCTGTGGTAATAAGTTTCTATCAATAAAATTTTATTCAGGCAAATATACACCGGCACAAAAATGTAATAAACGCCTTACAGGCTGACGTATAATAAATAACATGAAACAGCAACAGCTTTACTTTATTGCCATTATGCTGCCCTATTCAATTGATGAGGAAATCATACGATTTAAAAACGATATGGCACAACGTTTCCAAAGCAAAGGGGCATTAAGAACGGCATCGCACATCACACTCAAGGCACCGTTTAAAGTGCCTGCAAACATGCACGAAGAGGTATTGCAGTGGTTTAATGAAATGAATATTGCCACTCCTCCTTTTACGCAGGAAATAAAAGACTTTGGTGCTTTCAGCAACAAACACAATCCGGTAATATATGTGCAGCCGGTAATGAACGAACCACTTGTTCATTTACAAAAAGAAGTGTTGCATCAGTTTGCAAAAGCTTATTCTAAAGAATTCATTAGTAATAATGAATACCATTTTTCGCCACACATTACCATTGCTTACCGCGATTTGCATCTGCAACAATTTAAAGAAGCCTGGAAAGAATATGCAACCCAACAATACAATGCTTCATTTGAAGTCAACTCCTTTCAGTTGCTGCAACATATAAGTGGCAGGTGGCAGGTGATCGGTAGTTTTTTGTTGAACCGCTAAGATGCAAAGGCGCTAAGGTCAAGAATATTTTATATTAGCCAAACCATAAACTCAATAACAAAAATCCATCTTAGAGTAAGTGGAGGCGTTGGCCGGACAAACGCGCGGAGCGATCATGCCGTCCTTGAACCCACGGAGTAGCTCATTGAGGCAAAAGAAAATAGTAGTTCACGAAATAACTAAGCGAAGCATTCTCATGAATACCATTAAAAAGACATCAATACATTCATACTTTTTTGTTACTTTTTCTTTCAGGAGAAAAAAGGAAAACAATAATTGATTATAAGAAATCACACTCAAAAACACTTACAACCTAAACAGATTTATCCTACACTAAACATATTTAGCTGAAAGTGCGCTGAGCATAAAGAATTTTGAAATAAGCAAGATACTTCTTTGTGAATCTTCTTTACTTTGACGCCCTGTCTGCCAACAGGCAGGTTTGTGATTCAAACAAAAAACACCAATAAAACAACATGAAAAGCTTTTTTGTATTAATGATGTGCATGTGTGTATGCACTATCACCAATGCACAATTGGTTAATGAAGTACAAGACCCCGTAGAATATGTAAACACCTTAATGGGCACCGATTCCAAACCTTCACTTTCCAACGGGAATACCTATCCTGCTGTTGCTGTGCCCTGGGGCATGAACTTTTGGACACCGCAAACGGGCAATATGGGCAGCGGCTGGCAATACACGTATGATGCCGATAAAATAAAAGGCTTTAAGCAAACGCATCAGCCCTCGCCATGGATGAACGATTATGGTCAGTTTGCCATTATGCCGGTGACCGGCAACGCAGTGTTTAAAGAAGACGACCGTGCAAGCTGGTTTTCACACAAAGCCGAAGTGGCAAAGCCTTATTATTACAGCGTATATCTTGCCGACCACGATGTAACCACCGAAATAACGCCTACCGAACGCGCCGCACGTTTTCGCTTTACTTTTCCCAAAACCGATAGCGCCTTTGTAGTAGTAGATGCTTTTAATAAAGGTTCATATATCAAGGTAATTCCGGGAGAGAATAAGATTGTTGGTTATTCTACCAAATACGCTGCCGGCAAGCTCACCAATTTCAAAAATTACTTTGTAATGGAGTTCGATCAGCCATTTACCATTACCTACACCTGGCACGATAGCGTGCTGGAAAAAAATAGCCTGGAAATGCAGCAGGATCATGTGGGCGCATTGGTGGGCTTTAGCATAAAAAATAAAGGCGGACAGGTAAATGTAAAAGTAGCTTCCTCTTTCATTAGCCCGGAACAGGCAGCACAAAACCTGAAGGAAATAGGTAACGACAATTTTGAAACAGTAGAACGGAAAGCCAAAGCTGCATGGAACAAAGTGCTGGGTAAAATAGCCGTATCAGGCGGCAGCGTAGATCAGGTGCGTACACTTTACTCTTGCTTATATCGCATGGTAATGTTTCCCAACAAATTATATGAGATAGATGCTAATGGTAAGCCGGTACATTGGAGTCCTTACAACGGGCAGGTGTTACCCGGTTATATGTTTGCAGGCACCGGCTTTTGGGATACGTTCCGTGCTTTATATCCTTTTCTAAATCTCATGTTCCCATCCATCAACAGAGAGATGCAGGAAGGCTTGATTAACGATTATAAAGAAGGTGGCTTCTTGCCCGAATGGAGCAGTCCCGGTTATGCCAATGTAATGGTAGGCAATAATTCCGCATCAGTGGTATCGGATGCGTATATCAAAGGCTTGCGTGGCTACGATATTAACACCCTGTATGAAGCACTGGTGCATGGTGCCAACAACGAAGGTCCCGAAGGTACCGGCAGAACCGGCGTTGCCTATTACAACAAACTGGGTTATGTGCCTTATGATGTAAAGATAAGAGAGAATGCAGCGCGCACATTGGAATATGCGTATGACGATTTTACCATTTATCAATTGGCGAAAGCATTGAAGCGCCCGCAGACAGAAATTGATGTATTTGCAAAAAGAAGTCAGAACTATCGTCACTTATTTGATTCCTCGCACAACCTGATGCGCGGCAAAAACGAAGATGGCACTTTTGCAACGCCTTTCAATCCATTCAAGTGGGGCGATGCATTTACCGAAGGCAATAGCTGGCATTACTCGTGGAGCGTATTTCATGATGTGCAGGGCTTGATTGACTTGATGGGTGGCAGAAAGGTATTTGTAAATATGCTCGATTCTGTCTTTAAAATGCCACCCGTTTTTGATGATAGTTATTATAGGGGTGTGATACACGAAATACGCGAAATGCAGATAGCCAATATGGGGCAGTACGCGCATGGCAACCAGCCTATACAGCACATGCTTTATTTATACAACTACGCCGGTGAACCGTGGAAAACACAGTATTGGGTGCGCGAAGCAATGAACCGCTTATACAGAGCCACACCCGATGGTTATTGCGGCGATGAAGACAACGGGCAAACCTCTGCATGGTATGTATTTTCGGCATTAGGTTTTTATCCCGTATGCCCTGCAACCGACCAGTATGTGCTGGGTACGCCGCTGTTCAAAAAAGTAACGCTTACATTGGATAACGGGAAACAGTTTGTTATTAGTGCACCCAACAACAGCGATAGCAACCGTTATGTGCAAAGTGCTACATTAAATGGTAAGCAGTACACACATAACTGGATAAGCCAGCCCGATATACAAGCTGGCGGCAGCTTTAGTGTGGTAATGGGCAATAAACCTAACACTTCAAAAGGCACCGATGCAAAAGATTATCCGTATTCTTTTTCAAATAATAACTAATGAAAAATCAAAAAGTCTCTTTTTTGCTGTTATGCATATTGCTGGCAGCAGTCATTTCTTCTTCCGCGCAGGATACCGCAAAGGAATATAAAACGATATCCACCAATAGCATTACCAAAGGGAAATATACCTTGCTGTTTATTAATAAAGACACTGCACTTGATGCTACTGTAAAGCAGCGCCTGATAGATGCTTTCTTTGCAGTATATCCTAAAGAGTCCGATATGTATAACCCGAATACGGCAAAAAAAGTAACATTTATTATAGACCCGGCCTATGATGGTGTGGCAGCTACCAGCGGCGATATAGTACGTTTTAACCCGGAATGGTTTCACAAGCACCCCGGCGATATTGATGTGGTAACGCACGAAGTAATGCATATTGTGCAGGCATATCCCGATGACGCCGGGCCGGGTTGGATAACAGAAGGTATTGCCGATTATGTGCGTTATAAAATGGGCGTAGATAATGCCGGTGCCAACTGGAAACTGACTGAATATAATGCAAAGCAAAACTATGATAACAGCTACCGCATTACTGCCCGCTTTTTTGTATGGATAGAGCAAAACCATGATAAAGATTTTGTAAAGCAACTGGATGCTGCTATGCGGAGCAAAACATATACAGATGATTTTGCCAGAGAGCATACCGGTAAAACATTCAGCGAGCTATGGGAGGAGTACACAAAAAATGCAGCTATTACAAGGGTGGATAGATAAAATTTCGAACCTTTTTCATGCGTTTGCCGGTGTTCACGCGTTTGCCGGTGTTCTTCACCGGCAAATACTTTACTTATCGTGAAGAACACCGGCAGCGGTGAGATCAAGTAGCATAATATATGCCTGACTCAAAGCTCTAAGCTTCCCGCTTGCAGCTTAAATATAGGGCAACTTAATTGAAAATAGTATTTCATGCCTTTGCCGGTGTTCTTCACCGGCAAATACTTACTTCTAAGCTTCCTGCTTGCAGCTTATGCAGTGTAACTTATTTGAGAATGGTATTACACCGCATTACCCGCCGCTCAAACGGCGCGTATAGGTTTAACCTTTCGTGAACTATTAATTGTATATCTTTTCTTATAAATGTAAAAGCTATTACTAAAGCATGAGCAATATGGAATTTATTCCCGTACAGTCTTTCAATAATTATGTAGAAGCGCATATCGCTATGGGCAATTTGCAGCAGCAGCACATCAATTGCTGGCTGAAGGATGAATACACTGTAACGATTGATCCGATACTTGCTAATGCGGTTGGCGGCATTAAACTGATGGTGGCAAAAGTGCAGGTGCCCCGTGCTGTCGAAATATTAAAGCAGGCAGCAGGCAATAAACATCCGCATTATGCCTGCCCCCATTGCAGCAGCCACGAGATCCAAATGGTTGACATACCACAAAAAGAGACTAATCTGTTTGCTGTATTAATCAATAAATTGTTTGGCAATAAAACAAAAGCTGCAGAACAAATCTGGCATTGCTTTGCGTGTGGTAACAATTGCAAACAACCCGTTGAGATCAGTTCGGGAGCTATGGAAGATGCTTCATAAAAATTGATACTAAGGTTTGGCAATCACCTGCACTTGCACGTCCTTTACGCCCTGCATCTTTCTTACTTTGTCGGCTACATCTTGCGCACAGTTATCGCCGCTGCACTCACCGGTAATGGTAACTACACCGTTATCTACTGTTGCATTTAATGCCGCACCTGCGCGGTCTTTCTTCAATTCCTCATTCACCCGTTGCTGAATGGAAGCATCATCTGTTTTGGCAGTACAGGCGGGTAAAGTAAATGCAATACATATTGCCAATAAAAAAGCGCTTAACAAGCTATACATTGGTTTGGTCCTGTTCATACCGGGTATTTTATAGTCATAATACATATAAAAAAGTGCCTGAATTTAAAATCCAGGTACTTTTTTATAAACTAATTTTTTATGTCCTTCACATATTGTATTCACACTGCCTTCAACACTACTTATTTTAAGCTTTCGACCTACAATAATTCACAACTCGCTACTCACATTATTGGTCCCACCACAACTTATCTGTAAGCTGCACGTCCGGCACATGGGCGCTGTTGGCCGAAGATTCATTTACCGGATAGCTCAACCGCCGGATAAAGGTGTTTAAAGCAGCATTTTGCGGCAGCATAAAACCTTTGTAGTCATAATCCATCCGGCGCATATCATCCCAGGTTACGGGGCTCAGGAAACAAGCTACATATTTTTCTGCCATGATGCGCTGCAGGGTAAGTGCATCCGCACCTACCGCCACCACAGGATTGGTGGTATAGTCTGTAATGGCAGTTTCAGCAACGCCCATCTTTTCCATATTGGCTGTAATACCCTCCATATACGCTGCATAAGCCGTATTTTTATTGCCCTTTCTAAATTGCGCTTCTGCTTCTATAAACTTACATTCCGAATACGTAATAATCTGCAAAGGCGAGTTATCGGAGGAATACCAGCCACCTACGGCAAGATAGCTTTCTTTATTTTCGGTACCGGTACCAGTACGCCCTTTACCGTTTGGTGTGCCGCGATAGTCACCATAACGCGTAATGGTCCCTATTAAGGGAAGCCTGGGGTCAAATACATCATAAATAGAATCTTTGGTAACTCCTACAAAATAAGCAGACAGCCAGCCATCAAGGTCCAAGCCTGCATTATCTAAAGCTACCTGCGCCCAGGGATTACGTACTTCAAAAGAAGTAACCTGTGCATCATCTCTGTTGGAAGTATAAGCATTTTGTAGTTCTGCCAGTACTGCATCAGGGCTATAAGAGTTCGTTTTAGATAGTTGATTCAACATTCTGGCTTTAAGAGCATGGGCTGTTTTAAGCCATGCCGAAGTTTGTCCATTGTGAATAAAATCGCTGGTAGAGTCTACTATTGTTGTATCGTTTATCGGCTGCAAAAGGGTAATACCAGCATCAAGCATATTTAAAGCGGTATCAAATAAAGCCTGCTGATTATCAAATGCAGGTGTTAAGTTATTAACGCCAATAAATGCCTCACTATAGGGAATATCCCCCCAGAGGTTGGTAGCCATATTGATGTGCAAAGCCATTAGTATATCGCTTATGGCAACATGATCGGTTTGCCCTTTTTGCACAGCAAATTTCCGCATATCATACAAATCGGTCATAATGTTGTAAAAGCGATACCATGTAGTGCTGGGGTCAACGGTGTTATATATATCCACATCGCTGGCAGGGTTGGGCGATGCTAAATACTGCACGTAATACGAAGTATAGTTGCTGGCACTGTACACTTCATAAGCAGTATTGTAAGTGGTATTTGCCAGCAAGCCGCTTATGGGCGGCTCTTCGGCCGCATTGGGGTTTTTATTGATGTCTAAATACTTTTTACAACTGCCGAAAGCGGTAAGTAAAAGGAGGCAAACGGTACTATATCGCAATAATTTTTTCATAAGTAGTTTCTTTTTAAAAGCCAACATTTAAGGAGAAGACAACGCTGCGCAAGGCAGGATACGTAAAGCCGGCAAAGCCATTGGCATTGCTGCCTGCAGGCGTAGAGCTTGATTCGGGATCGAAGCCTTTGTATTTGGTAAAGAGCAGCAGGTTGTTGCCCGTAACGCCAAGGCTCAGGTTCTTTACAATAGAGTTGCCAAACATTTTATTGGGAAATGTATAAGACAGCGAAGCTGATCGCAGCCGCACCCACGATGCATCTTCTACAAAATTCTCGGCAATGCCCCGGTATCGGTTGCGGTAATAGCCGGCACTATAGTCCACACCATCCGGGCCAACACCTTGCCCCAGGTAAACGGGCTTGGTGTTTTTGGTACCATCTGCCAGCACGCCATCAAATACAATCGTCTGGTCTCTGTTCAGTGTTATCTCAGATATACCAAATGCTGCCATAAAGTTGGAGAACTGGTCGTACTTCTCCAGCCCCTGCCTGGCATCCCAAAGCATGTACAGGCTCCAGTTTTTATAGTTAAAGGTGTTACCAATAGAGCCAATCCATTTTGGATACGCATTGCCCAACACGCGTTGTGTAGAATAAGGTGTTAGCACCGGGAAGCCATCATCGCCGATCAGCAAAGGCAGGCTTTTATCAGAATATAAAGGATCTTTTGTATCATTATATCTTGCCCACGGCGTACCAAAAATATCGCCTGCCGATTGCCCCGGCACATACTTCATGGTTACAGTAGAATTGGAATAACCAAACTGGCTACCCACTACAATTTCTGCCAATCCGGGATAAATAGATAATATTTTGCTTCGGTTGGCAGAATAATTAATAGTTACATCCCAATTAAAATCTTTAGTTTTCACCGGCGTTCCGCGCAGGGTGAGTTCAACGCCCTTATTCTCTATTTCGCCCGAGTTAAGCGTAAACGAAGTGCCGCCGGTAGAAGGTGCGGTGGACACCGGAATAATTTGCTGTTTACTATTAGATTTATACCAGGTAAAATTCAATCCAACCCGGTCCTTGAAAAAGTTCAGATCGGTTCCTGCTTCAAATGATGTTGTTTTCTCTGGTTGTAATGAAGCAATACCACCATTATCATCGCGGCTCCAGCCAATTACCCCATTTACCGGCGTACCAAACGAAGGCGAATAGGTAATGCTGGTTTGATAGGGTGCTGCATCTTTACCAATACCGGCAAGCGAAGCCCTCAATTTCCCGTATCCAATCCATGCAGGCAATTGGAGGTTTTGGGTAAAAATGTAACTCAGATTTACCGATGGATAAAAGAATGAGCGGTTAGCTGTTTCCAGGGTGGAAGTCCAGTCGTTTCTAGCGGTGAGATTTAAGTATAAGAAATTATCGTAGCCAAGCGTTAAATCGCCATAGGCGCCCACAATGCGGTAGTTTTCTTTATATTGGGCAATGCTTACTTGTTTTGCATTACTCAGGTTAAATAAATTATATACATCCAGTTCATCGCCAATCGCACTGGTACGGTCGAGCTTTCTATTCAATACATCATTACCAATGCGTAAAGTAGTCTGGAATTTTCCTGCCCAGGTTTTATCAAAGGTTAAGAGTAAATTAGAATTCAACTGGTGATAATTCAGCCGGTATTCATGCACAAAGCCCAACCCATTGTCTTCGCCTGGTATTTCACCGGGAATACCTTGCGGGCCCGGTGCAGTTGCCGTGCGGGCATCACTATATTCATCCATACCCAGCAGGTAGCTGGCGGTAAGCCATGTAAAGGGCGAATACGCAAAGTTGAGACTGCCAATCACATGATCCACTCTCGTGCGAAACTTGTTGGTAGCTGCAAGGTACACCGGGTTGCCGTTGCCATAAGTCTTTTGTGTGCCATCCGGTTTTTTATAATCCATTACATCCCATCGGGGCGCCCAGTAAATCAGTTCTTCGTTGTAGCGGTCGGCATCGTAAAAGTTACCATCGGTATTTGCATAAATGATGGACGTACCCATGCGAAATTTATCACTGAATTTCAACTGACCATTTACGCGGGCAGTTACATCCTGGTACCAGGTAAAAGGAATAGTGCCGTCCTGCCTGAAGTGCGAGAGCGAGGAAGAAAAAGTAGCTTTTTCGCTGCCACCCGAGAAGGTCACGGCATTCTTGTACTGATGCCCTGTTTGATAAGCCCGCTTCCAGTTATTAAAGAGTTTATCGGGATGAGAGGGATCAATTGCTTTTGCTTCTGCTATCGTTGGCCCCCATGCCGGCCAAAAGTTACTTGAGTCATACTCACCGGAAAAGCCCTGTGTATATTTCAGTTGTATATCGGGTATCTTGTTTACATTATCAATGCTGTAAGTAGAAGAATAATTTACTTTCAGCGTGCCTGCCTGCCCCGATTTAGTGGTAATGACTACAACGCCATTTGCCCCGCGCAAACCATACAAAGCCGTAGCCGCACCGCCGCGCAAAATGTTTACACTCTCAATATCTTCGGGGTTAATATCGGATACGCGGTTAGGCATTTGCACACCTCGGCCGCCTTCAGTGCCGGTTGTAAAAGTGGAATTATCTATGGGCAATCCATCAATTACAAAGAGCGGCTGGTTATTTTTTCCGGGGTCTAAAGAATTGATACCTCTTATTAAAATGCTGGCACTCTGGCCAGGTCCGCCGCCGGTGCTGGAGATCGTAACGCCGGCTACTTTGCCCTGCAGTGCATTGATGAGATTAGGCTGTTTAGATTGTGTTATTTGTTGACTGCTTACCTGCTGCGAAGCATAGCCCAAACTTCTCAGTTCGCGCTTGATGCCTAAAGCAGTTACTACCACTTCACTCAGATCGCTGGTGTTGGGCAGCAGTTGCACATCCACATTGGTAGCATTACCTGCTTTAATTTCCAGGTCCTGATAACCAATATATGAGAATACCAGCGTTGCGTCATTGGTGCTCAGCACCATGCTGAAATTACCCAGCGAATCGGTAAGCGTAAAATTTCTGGTTCCCTTTTCTGTTACCGTTACTTTGTCAAGTGGTTGTTTGGTGCCGGAAGCGGTAACGGTTCCTGATATTTGCCTGCCGGTCTGGGAGAAGGCAGATATGCAAATACTGCAAAGCACCAATAATAAGTAGTGTTTTCTCATGGGCATTAAATTTTAGATGAATAAAATTATCGAAAAACTTCAAACAGCTAAGGGATAGTAAATAAGTGTCCAGTAGTGGTATTTATTAGCCCAGTACTTTAATCTTCAGAGTCAAAGTAAATTTTGTTGATTTTAACCTCTGTGCTCACTTTGGCTAAACAATTATTCTTTATTTTCTAATCCCAGCGTTGAGGTCTTCATTATATTCTTACAACATCAATGTCAACAAATCCAGTTTATCTATTTATATTGAACATAGCTGCTGCTTGTAACAGTTTGATGAAAAACTACCGTTTGTTGAAATGTCATTCTTTCCTCCTAACCTCTACATTTGCAGCGCTACTTATCTTTTCATTTTAATATTTTGTACATGAAAAAATACCGACTGCTTTGTTGGTGCCTATGCCTGTTTATGGCAGCATCGGCGCAGGAAACATTCCCGGTGAATGGCGTACACGACTATCGAACCAACTATTTTGCTTTTACCCATGCCACGGTGGTAAAGGATTCAAAAACCACCATTCCCAACGCAACGCTTATCATTAAAGAAGGCAAAATCATCAGCATCGAAAATGGAGGCGCGGTGCCCAAAGATGCCGCCGTGATAGACTGCAAGGGCAAGTATATTTATCCTTCTTTTATAGATCTCTACAGCGATTACGGTGTAGCGCCGCAGGAGCAGCCGCAACGTAGCGGCTTTAGCCAGCAAATGGTGAGCAATACCAAAGGCGCGTATGGCTGGAACCAAGCCATTAGGCCGGAAACCGACGCCTCCAAACTGTTTAAGGTAAATGACGATAAAGCCAAAGACCTGCGCAGCATGGGCTTTGGCACTGTCGTATCGCATGTGCAGGATGGCATTGCGCGGGGTACCGGTACGCTGGTAACGCTAAGTGATGATAAGGAGAATATGGATATGCTGAAGGATAAAGCAGCCGCTTTTTATTCTTTTAATAAGGGCAGTTCCACACAGGATTATCCCACCTCGCTGATGGGCGCGATTGCGCTGCTGCGGCAAACATATTTAGATGCACAATGGTATAAAAACCTCACGCCTGTACAAAAGGAAAAGTCTACCAGCGAAGGCACTAATCTTTCACTCGAAGCATGGAATAATAACCAATCTTTACCACAAATTTTTGACGCTGCCGATAAATGGAATGTATTGCGCGCGCAAAAGATAGCCAACGAATTTGGCGTACCCTATATCCTTCGCGGCGGTGGCAACGAGTACCAGCGTATGGACGAAATGAAAGCTACCAAAGCCTCTTTTATTCTGCCCTTAAACTTTCCCGATGCGATAGATGTAGAAGACCCGAATGCTGTAAGATTGGTGGCATTAAGTGTAATGAAACATTGGGAAATGGCGCCGCTCGAACCCGGTATGTTTGATAAGGCAGGACTCAATTTTACCCTCACTGCCAGCGGCACTACCAGCAAAGAATTTTTACAAAACCTGCGCAAAGCCATTGATAATGGTTTGAGCACCACCAAAGCTTTGGATGCATTAACCAAAACACCGGCTACACTCATTGGTGTGTATGATAAAATTGGCAGTTTAGATGCCGGTAAGCTCGCAAATTTTATCATCGCTACCGGACCCATATTTGAAGACAGCACGGTGTTTTTGCAAAACTGGATTCAGGGCAAAAAATTTATTATTGATGATGCCGGCTGGAATGACTATCGCGGCAATTACAAACTGACTGTAAAGCAGCCAAATCAAACCAAAGAATATACGGTAGAAGTAGGCGGCAAACCCGGCAAAATATCTGCCACGCTGAAAGCTTCCGGCGATACTGCTAAAACCGATATAAAAATTAATATCCTTAACAATTCGGTAAATCTTAGCTGGAGCAATAAAACGGATAGCAGCAAAGTAAATCACTTAACCGGCATCATCAGTGGCAACACCTGGGTGGGCACCGGCTATGCAGCTAACGGCGAGCCGTTAACCTGGAATATGCTGTACAACAGTGCATATATAGCCAAAGCAGATACGGCTAAAAAAGATACGGCAAAGAAGCAGGATATTAATAAAACAGTGTATTATCCATTTAATGGCTATGGCTTTGCCGAAATGCCGAAGCAGGAAGATATACTCATAAAAAATGCAACTGTTTGGACGAATGAATCCGCTGGCATTTTACCCAATACCGATGTATTAATTAAAGGTGGAAAAATTGCAGCTATTGGTAAAAATATAAGCGCATCGGGCACTAAGCAAATTGATGCAACCGGCAAGTATTTGTCGCCTGGTATTATTGACGAACACTCGCATATTGCCATCACCGGTGGCGTCAATGAATGTTCTCAATCCGTTACCTCCGAAGTACGTGTAGCGGATGTAATAGACCCCGAGGATATTCAGATATACCGCCAGCTCTCAGATGGCGTTACCAGCGCGCACCTCCTGCACGGTAGCTGCAACACCATTGGCGGACAAACGCAGCTGATAAAAATGCGCTGGGGTAAGGATGCCGAAGACCTGAAGTTTGCAGATTGGGACCCGTTTATCAAGTTTGCTTTGGGCGAAAATGTAAAGCGCACTTTCGTTAACAATAACAACCGTTTTCCGGATACACGCATGGGTGTTGAGCAAGTATTGGTAGATGCTTTTACCCGTGCTGAAGATTATCAAAAAATGGACGCTAATAAAAGGCGCGATTTAGAGTTAGATGCGCTTTCCGAAATACTCCATCACAAGCGATTCATTACCTGCCATTCGTATGTGCAAAGCGAAATCAATATGCTGCTGCATGTAGCCGACTCTTTCAACTTTACCGTAAATACTTTTACGCACATCCTGGAAGGTTATAAAATGGCTGATAAGATGAAAGCACACGGTGCTTATGCTTCCACCTTTAGCGACTGGTGGGCTTATAAAGCCGAAGTGCAGGATGCTATCCCGTACAACATTGCTTTGATGACTGATGTAGGTTTAACTGTTGCCGTAAACAGCGATGATCCCGAGCAGGCGCGGCACCTCAACCAGGAAGCTGCAAAGTCTATCAAATATGGCGGTTTAAGCGAAGAACAGGCATTTAAAACCTGCACATTAAATCCTGCCACTATGCTGCATATCGCCGACCGCGTCGGCAGCATTAAAGTAGGTAAAGATGCTGATGTAGTATTATGGAATGCGAACCCATTGAGCGTGTATGCCACGGTAGAAAAAACATGGGTAGATGGCATCGAGTATTTTGATAGGGGAAGAGATTCCATCATGCGCACACGCATAGCCGCTGAACGCAATCGCCTCATTCAAAAAATGCTGACTGCCAAGAAAGGCGGCGCCAAAACCACACCTGCGGTACTTACACCGGATGTGATTAACGAATGTGAAGAAGACAGGCGTGTTAGTTCGGGGATTCAATAACAATTTACAGGTTTAACGTTCAAAGTTTAATGTTTAATGTTATGGCAATGATTAAATGTTTTGAAGAGATTGAAGCATGGAAGCTGGCAAGAAGCTTTTATAACGTGATTGGAAATGTTATTGATAGTGGAAAGTTTAAAAATAATTTCGGGCTAATAGACCAGACAGACAGGGCAAGCGGCTCTATTATGGATAACATTGCCGAAGGATTTGAAAGGGGCAGCAGAGCTGGATTTATTGTTTTCTTAGGCTATGCAAAAGGTTCTGCGGGCGAAGTGCGCTCACAGCTTTACCGTGTGTTAGACAGAAAGTATCTTTTACAGGAAGAATTCAATGAGTTATATGCTCATATCATTTACATCAGCAGTTGCATTCAAAAATTTATTGAATACCTCCTAACCACAAAAATAAGCGGGATACGAAAAAAGAAGTGCCTCGTGCCACTCCAACTTTAAACATTAAACCTTAAACTTTAAACACAAAAAATCAAACCATGAAAAAAATAGCATTCATCATATTTTTAACAACAAGTCTTTCAACCGCTTTTTCACAAGCCAATGTACTACCTGCTCCGCCGCAGCAAGGCATCATTGCTTTAACGCATGCTACCATCCATGTAGGTAACGGTCAGGTAATTAATAATGGGACCATTGTATTTACCAATGGCAAAATAACCAGCGTAGGAACCGCTGCGCCAGCAAGTGATGCCAAAGTAATTGATTGCACTGGCAAGCAGGTTTACCCAGGTCTAATATTAGCCGACAGCTATCTTGGATTGATAGAAATTGGCGCCGTACGGGCAGAAAGGGATGAGGATGAAATAGGCAACCTGAACCCCGATGTGCGCTCGGTAGTGGCGTATAATACCGATTCAAAAATCATCAATACGGTTCGCAGCAATGGGGTTTTATTGGCTAATGTAGTACCCGATGGCGGCATTCTCAGCGGCACTTCTTCGGTAATGCAACTGGATGGCTGGAACTGGGAAGATGCGGTGTATAAAATGGATAATGGCATTCATTTTCGCATGCCCGGTTTAGCGCCACAATCCACCAAAAGTCCAGCGACAGATTTACTCAAAAAAGCCTACGACCAGATTGATGGGGTACGAACTTTTTTCCGCGAAGCAAAAGCATATTTGAATGAGCCAACACATGTCCAAACCAATATCAAGTTTGAATCAGTAAAAGGTTTGTTTGATGGTTCTAAAATATTCTTTGTGCATTGCAATCTTGTAAACGAAATGATGATTGCGGTAGAACTGGCAAAAGAGTTTGGCTTTCGCACCGTAATTGTGGGTGGTACCGACAGCTATAAAATTGCAGATTACCTGAAGCAAAATAACATAGCAGTGGTACTAAACCAAATGCATACGCTGCCTGTAATGCAGGACGATGATATTGATATGTATGCAAAGCTGCCCTACCAGCTACAAGAAACTGGTGTGTTATACTGCATTAATGATTTTGATGAAATGAATCGCGGTCGCAACCTGATGTTTAATGCCGGGGTAGCAGTAGGTTTTGGTTTAACGAAAGAGCAGGCATTGCAAGCCATTACACTCAACGCTGCCAAAATTCTCGGTATAGATAAAACCACCGGCTCGCTCGAAGCTGGCAAAGATGCCAACATCATTGTAAGCGAAGGCGATGTGCTGGATATTGAAACAAATAAAATAACTAACGCCTTCATCAAAGGCAGTGAAATCAATCTCGACAATAAGCAAAAGCAGTTGTATGAACGTTATAAAACAAAGTATGGCATAACGAAGTAAAAGAATATGGTAAAAGAGTAAAGCACCTGCTGTAAGTACTTACAGCAGGTGCTTTACTTTAGAATATAATAGTGCAGATTTCTGCTGCTATGGCGCGTGGACTCACTCACCACAGTTATCATCTGCCACACCGGATGCGGTAAATTAATTCTTAAAATCGCACCGAACAATCTGCCACACCAGAAAGTTCTCCTAAAATCCTCGTCCAGACTTATTTTTGTACCTGCTAAACAAACCAATTTGCGCCGAGTTATTGCTATATTTTTACTTTGCTTACAACTGTTCACCGGCACCGAACTGTGCCAGTTGTTCAAGGCGCCTGTTTTATTAGAGCATTACCGCGAGCATAAAGGCGGCGATGAAAGCCTTACTTTTTTATCTTACCTCCGTGAGCATTACTTCAACAGCGATGAGCGTAACCCCGATTATGCACGGGATATGCAGCTACCGTTTAAAAGCTGTGCCGGCGTGCTCCTGGCAAGTCATAGCATTTCTATACCAATACCCGGTTTTACTATTGTGCCTCCTGCACCGGCTTTCGAAATAGAAAAGCAATATCAAAGCTTTAAGGGTGACTGGCAACCTTCTCAAATTATTAATACTATTTTTCAACCTCCCCGGGCCGCTGAGGCATAGGATTATTTGCTTTCGTTCTCACAGATGACATGCCTGCCCGCTGGCAGACATAGATAAGTACAGATAATTTATTGAGATACTGTTGCTCTGTAAAATGCTTTAGTAGAAGAGTGGTAGCGCTCTGACTAATGCTGTGCTATCAAAACATATCATGTATGTTATTGATAGCCCGAAGCTCATTGCTTCCAGCTTGCAGCTTATACCTCATTTGTGAGAGACTTTCCATTTTTTTATTTCAGAAAACAGCAACATGCTTAATAGAATTATTGCATTTTCTATCCGCAACAAACTCATTGTGGGTATGCTTATACTGGCACTCATTGGCTGGGGCATTTATAACGTTACCCGGTTGCCGATAGATGCGGTGCCGGATATTACCAACAATCAGGTGCTCGTTATTACCTCCTCGCCTTCGCTGGGCGCAGCAGACATAGAACGGCTTATCACCTTCCCCATAGAAATTGCCACGCGCAATATTCCCGGCATCATTGAGCAACGCTCATTCTCGCGTTTCGGACTTTCTATTATCACCATTGTATTTGATGATAAGACCGATGTGTATTGGGCACGGCAACAGGTAAGTGAACGGCTGACCGAAGCCAAAAGCCAGATTCCGGAGGGTTTAGGCACGCCAACGCTTGGGCCGGTTACTACCGGCTTGGGCGAAATTTTTCAATACGTGGTTCGTCCCAAGCGGGGCTACGAAGGAAAATATACGCCCGTAGAATTGCGTACCATCCAGGATTGGATTGTGAGAAGGCAACTCTTAGGCACGCCCGGTGTTGCCGATGTCAGTTCGTTTGGCGGCAAGCTAAAGCAATACGAAATAGCAGTGAATACTGATAAGCTGAAAAGCTATCACCTCACCATCTCCGATTTGTTTAATGCGTTGCAAAACAATAACCAGAATACCGGCGGTGCTTACATAGAAAAAGGTCCAACCGCGCTGTTTATCAGAAGTGAAGGATTGGTGCAGCAGGAAGAAGATATAAAAAGTATCGTTGTAAAAACACTGCCTGATGGCACACCGGCTACCATCAACGATATTGCTACAGTTGGGATTGGTTTTGCCACGCGCTATGGCGCTATGACTTACAACGATCAGGGTGAAGTTGCCGGTGCAATAGTGATGATGTTAAAAGGTGGCAATTCTTCGAAAGTAATAAAAGATGTAAAAGCTAAGATTGCCGATATATCCAAAACACTGCCCGAAGGGGTAATAATTGAGCCCTTTTTGGACAGAACCAAAATGGTCAACAATGCAATTGGCACAGTAGAAAAAAACCTCATTGAAGGAGCGCTTATTGTGGTGTTTATATTAGTGCTGTTTTTGGGCAATATAAGAGCAGGCTTGCTTGTGGCTTCCATCATTCCATTGTCCATGTTGTTTGCCATCAGTATGATGAATCTCTTTGGTGTAAGCGGCAACTTAATGAGCCTTGGTGCGCTTGATTTTGGGCTGATAGTAGATGGCGCTGTGATTATTGTAGAGACAGTGATGCACCACTTGCATCAAAAGAGTCTTTTCAAGAATAAACTGCAGTTGAGTCAGGAGGAAATGAACACCGAAGTGGAACATGCTGCCGGCAAACTGATGAATGCTGCCATCTTTGGACAAATCATTATTCTTATTGTTTACTTCCCCATTTTATCGCTGCAAGGCATAGAAGGAAAGATGTTTAAGCCAATGGCGCAAACAGTGATATTTGCCATTATAGGCGCATTCCTGCTTTCGCTTACGTATGTGCCCATGATGAGTTCTTTGGTATTGAGTAAAAAACTTATTACAAAGCAAACATTCTCCGATAAAATGATGAAGCGGTTTGAAAGCTGGTACCGGCCTGTATTGCAAAAAGCACTCTCTTTTCCCGGGACGGTTTTGTTGCTGGCGGCAAGCCTGTTTTCGGTGGCACTGTACATCATCCTCAACATGGGTGGTGAGTTTATACCAAAGCTGGAAGAAGGAGATTTTGCAGTGGATACACGCGTATTAACCGGCAGCTCGATCACTACTACCATTCAATCAACACAACAGGCGGCGCGTATTTTATTACAACAATTTCCCGAAGTGCAAAAGGTAGTGACCAAGATTGGCAGCGGCGAAATACCTACCGACCCGATGCCAATGGAAGCATCGGATATGATGGTAGTATTGAATCCAAAAAAGGAATGGACTTCTGCCAAAAGTTTTGATGAACTCGCCGAAAAAATGAGTACTTCTTTGGAAGAAGTGCCCGGCATTACCACCGGCTTTCAGTTTCCGGTGCAAATGCGTTTTAATGAACTAATGACCGGCGGACGGCAGGATGTGATCTGTAAAATATTTGGAGAAAACCTCGATACATTGGCGCATTATGCCGGGCGCATTGGCAACATCATCAGCAAGATTGAAGGGGCAAAAGATATGTATGTAGAATCGCAAACCGGGCTGCCACAAATTGAAATCAATTACAACCGCCAGGCGCTTGCGCAATATGGTATTGCCATCAGCGATGTAAACAACATTGTACAATCGGCGTTTGCCGGCGCGGTGGCAGGGCAAGTGTATGAAAATGAGCGCCGGTTCGATCTGGCGGTTCGTTTAGCAAATGCGGAACGGCAAAATCTGGCTGATGTTCAAAACCTGCTGATTCCTACTTCGCGCGGCGAACAGATTCCGTTGCAGCAAATAGCTGATGTGCAGATAAAAGTAGGACCCAACCAGATACAACGCGAGAATGCACAACGGAGAACAACCGTGGGCTTTAATGTGCGCGGAAAAGACGTGCAAACAGTAGTAAAAGAACTACAGGAAAAAATGGCTGCACAACTCAAGCTTCCACCGGCTTATTACGTTACGTACGGCGGTCAGTTTGAAAACCTGATAGAAGCCAAACAACGGTTGAGCATTGCCGTACCCGTTTCACTCGCACTCATCTTTATCATGCTGTATTTTGCCTTTCATTCACTCGGCGAAAGCCTGCTCATTTTTACGGCTATTCCCCTTTCTGCCATTGGCGGCGTGTTTGCGCTTTTCATACGCGGTATGCCTTTTAGTATATCGGCAGGTGTTGGTTTTATTGCCCTGTTTGGTATTGCTGTGTTAAATGGCATTGTACTCTTAAGCGAATTTAACCAATTGGAAAAAAATGGTATAAAAGACCCTTTGCAGCGCATCAAAGAAGGCACACGCAACCGGCTTCGTCCTGTATTAATGACAGCTTCGGTAGCATCACTTGGTTTTTTACCAATGGCAATCAGTACCGGCGCGGGCGCCGAGGTGCAACGACCATTGGCAACAGTGGTGATTGGCGGTTTAATCAGTGCCACATTGCTTACGCTGGTAGTATTGCCGGTATTGTATGGCGTATTTCAAAACATCAAAACAAAGCGTAAACACAAAGCGGTTTTATCAAAAAACATTAGTACAAAAGCTATCGTTATACTGTTCTTACTTACCGGCGCATCATCGCTTGCAGTACGTGCGCAGGAGCATACTATTTCCTTGCAGGCGGCTATTGATACTGCATTAAACCAAAACCTAAGCATTCAGGCGGCAAGATTGCAAACAGCGGTGTTGAAGCGAACCGAAAACACAGCCTGGGACCTTCCTTTTACTACTGTACAGGCAGAGTATGGACAAATGAATTCTATTGCTAATGATACCCGTATTAACGTATCGCAATCTATGGCTTTTCCGCAGGTGTACAACCGGCAAAGGGCCTTGTATGAGGCACATACAAAAAGCGGGCTGTTGAATGAAAAAGTTGTCAGGCTGAATATAAAAAAAGAAGTTACCATTTTGTATTACGATATGGCAACAATGCTGCAAAAAATAAAGTTGCTAACGAAAGCCGATAGTATTTATGCTGCTTTTCTGCAACGGCAGCAACAACGCTTTAATGCCGGTGAAGTGAACGTGCTGGAAAAGACTTCAGCAGAAACACAACGTATGCAGGCGCTTATTCAACTGCAACAGGCAGCAGCAGATTTTCGCATCGTACAGAACCGCTTTAGCTATTTGCTTAACAGCAATACACTATGGCTGCCCGAAGAAAGTGAATCCATCACTCCTTTACTGTCATTGCCCGATACTTCTTTTGTCAGTCAATATCCGGCAATATTGCGCAAGCAACAGCAACAACATATTGCCTTGCAGGAAATTAAACTGAATCGTGCAAAGAAGCTGCCATTACTCAATGCAGGTTATTCCAACCAATCTATTATCGGCTATCAGCATGTAAACGGAACAGAAAAATATTTCAATGCTTCGAAACGGTTCTCTTCGGTGATAGCAGGCATTGGTATTCCTATTTTCAGCAAATCACTCAATGCCCGTATCCGCGGCAGTGAGGCGCAGTACAGGGCGGTACAGGCGGAATATGCCGATACACTGGCTTTGCAAAAAGCCGCATTGCAACAGTTGATACTGCAATACCAAAAGCAAGAGCAAACATTGAATAATTACCGGCAGGCAGTAACAAAACAGGTAGCGGTTATTTACGAAAATGCAACATTGCAGTTTGTGAACGGCGCCATCAGTTATTTAGAATGGGCAATGCTTATCAACCAGGCCATCAGCCTGGAGGCAAGCTATATAGATGCACTGAATGAACGCAACAAAACGGTTGCCGAACTGAACAGTTATAGTCCTGATTTTTAAAAAGAAAACAATGAATAAGATATTAATATTTACCTGTTGCATTTTTCTGTTTTCCTGCTCGCAAAAACAGGCAGAAACCAATACAACAACTACACAGCAGGATACTGCCTCCAACATCGTAATGCTTACCAATGCACAACTGAAAAACGCAGGTATTGAAACCGGAAAGCCCGAAATGCGCAGCATGCCTTTGCAACTGAAAGTAAACGGACTGATTGATGTGCCGCCAGAAGGCATGGTCACCGTTAGCTTTCCTTTGGGTGGTTATGTAAAAAGTACCGAATTGTTGCCCGGCATGCACATCCGCAAAGGACAAACGCTTGCAGTAATGCAAGACCCTTCGTTTGTGCAGATGCAGGAAGATTATTTAATGGCAAAAACAAAGCTCTCGTTTTTACAGAAAGAAGCAGAGCGACAGAAATTATTAAACACTACCAAAGCCACCAGCGATAAAGTATATGAGCAAACGATAAGCGATTATGAATCGCAAAAAGTATTGGTAAGTGCGCTGCGTCAAAAGTTGCTGCTTATTGGCATACAACCCGATGGTTTAACTGATGCCAACATTAGTAGTACGGTTGCCATTCCTTCGCCTATCAGCGGTTATGTATCATCGGTAAATGTGAATGTGGGCAAATACGTCAATCCATCTGATGTGTTGTTTGAACTGGTGAATACAAGCGATCTGCATCTGGCATTAACAATATTCCAGAAAGATTTGCCCCATATTCATTCCGGGCAAAAAGTGCAGGCTTACTTAACCTCCGATACCACTAAAATGTATCCTGCAGAAATAATACTGGTAGGCAAAACACTGGATAGTAACCGCAGTGCAACAGTGCATTGCCACTTCATTGGCGCAGAGCCACCATTGCTGCCCGGCATGTTTATGAATGCACAGGTACAGGTTTCAAACACCAATAGCATTGTCGTGCCCGAAGATGCCATTGTACGCTCGGGAAGTGAAGAATATGTGTTTGTTGAAAAAGATTCGGGACAGTTTGAAATGACGCCTGTGCAAACAATAGTGAGCGGTGGTGGTTTTGTTGCACTTAGCAGTGACAATAATAGTTTGATAAATAAAACCATTATTAAAAAGAATGCTTATTCTGCTTTAATGAAACTAAAGAATACTGGTGAAGAAGAGGAGTAAACTTTTGTTTGATGTACGTTTGAGTTAAAGTCTGGTGGCCGCTTTTTCTATTAACAGTTGCATATATCGCTAAGTATATGCAACCACAAAGTCATGAAGAAAAGAAGTGGCACAAAGTACTATTTTATTCCTTATTATAGTCTCTGTGTTCTTCGTGACTTTGTGAGCCAAATAATCATTTTTAAACAGCCGCTTAATGCTCTTCTATATCCTTTAAGCAGCATATTATTGCTTTATTTTTCCACTTTTCCCATCAAAAATCCCAGTGGCTGCAACGGTTCTACATTATCAAAAATAATTTTGGCAATACCCATCAGCGGTATTGCCAGCACCATACCAGGTATTCCCCAAATAAGCTCGGCCAATACAAGTCCCGCTATCGTTATCAGCGGGTTAATATCTACTTTTTTGCCTACTACTAATGGCTCCAATAAATAGGTTTGAATAAATTGAACAGCTGCATACGTAATAATAACGCCTACTATCATTGTGTTGCTGCCGCCTTGCACAATAGTCATAAGTATAGCTAATAAAGTGCCGGTGATATTACCTACAAAAGGCACTGTTTCCAGCACAGCCGCCAATGTAGCAAAGAGTATTGCATTTTTTACACCAACTATACTAAAGCCAATGCCGTACATGATGCAAAGGGAAAGAATCATCAATGCCAGCCCGGTAATATACTGTTGCGCCACCAGCCGGCAATCGTCTATTACTTTATCTGCCTTAAAACGGCTCTTAGAAAAAAACATGCGAAGCATAAATTCTTTAAGGTGCCCGCGATAGTAAATAAGCAGGAATGTATATACGATAAACAGGATAAAATCGGTAATAAAACCACCTATGCCGGCTAACAGTTTGGCTACTCCATCAGCAATATAACTGCCCGATGAAGTACCACTTTGTCCGCTGGCAATTTTGCTTTGCTCCTTAACCGGTACGCCAAATGTTTGCTGTATGTAATGCTGGAACTCATTGACTTTTTTAGTAGCCTGTTGTTCTATATTACCCGATTCTTCTACCAGGTTGGATACCTGCCACGATAGCACATAAATAATAATCCCGATAGCTGACAGGAACACTAAGACGGAAAGTAAAACCGCCAGCCATTGGGGCAGCCGTTTCTTTTGAAGCCACACGGTTACAGGCAGCAGCAGCATAGCTACCACAACCGCAAACAGGAGCGGCACTAAGAAAGGCTTGGCAAGAACTGCTAAAGCAACAAGCAGACCCAACAGCAGTAATGCCCGTATAGTTTTTTGTATTGACAAAGATTGCATAATGGATATATACAAATTATCGTACCATTTAATTAATAAACTGAATGAATGCAGTGTAGCTGTGTTGATTCATTGGCATTAAGAACATACATATTTAATTTGCTATTTTCAAATTCTATCGTAATATTGCGATAAGAATAGAGAATATGGGAGCAGCTAAATCAACCGAATTTTCAATAAAAGACAACAGTATTGCCAAATATGCAAAGGCTTTATCGCACCCGGCGCGTATTGCCATACTAAAACTGCTGACCAAGCGGCAGGCTTGCATTTGCGGCGATATTGTAGAGGAACTGCCCTTATCGCAAAGCACCATTTCACAGCACTTAAAAGAACTGAAAGCAGCAGGACTGATAAAAGGCGAAATAGAAGGTGCCAGAGTGTGCTATTGCATTGATGAAAAGCAATGGAAAAAGGCACAGACAGCGTTAAATGACTTATTTGAAAGTTATAATAAAACAAACAGCAGTAATTGCTGCTGATTTTTTTTGAATAATACTATCGTAATATTACGATAGTATTCTGAAATATAGAAGGAAAAACGAAGAATAGTATTAACACATAAAACAACTATTATGCAAACAGAAGAACAATTAAAAGAACTGGTAAAACAAAAGTATGCAGCCATTGCTTTACAAAGCAAAGAAACCAATGCCGCTTCGTGTTGCGGCTCGGGCTGCTGCAGCACCGAAGTGCATAGCATTATGAATGATGATTATACTGAATTAAAGGGCTACAACCCCGACGCAGACTTAGGTTTAGGTTGTGGATTGCCTACACAATTTGCCCAAATAAAAAACGGAGATACGGTAATAGACTTGGGTAGCGGTGCCGGCAATGATTGCTTTATTGCCCGCGCAGAAGCTGGTGCTGAAGGCAAAATTATTGGCGTTGATTTTACACCTGCCATGATTGAAAAAGCGAGGGCCAACGCAGAGAAAAGAGGTTATAATAATGTAGAGTTCAGAGAAGGCGATATACAAAGGCTACCTGTAACTGCTAACGTAGCTGATGTAGTAGTAAGCAATTGCGTATTGAACCTCGTGCCCGACAAAGATGCTGTTTTTAAAGAAATATACAGGGTATTAAAGCCCGGTGGACACTTCAGTATTTCGGATGTGGTGCTGAGAGGAGCGTTGCCAAATGCCTTGCAGGAAGCGGCTGAAATGTATGCCGGCTGTGTGGCAGGCGCTATACAAAAAGAGAGCTATTTACAATTGATAAAAGGTAATGGCTTCACCAACATAACCGTTCAAAAAGAAAAAACGATAGTTATACCTGATGAGATATTGAAGAACTACTTAAGCGAAGGAGCTATACAACAATTCAAAGAAGGCAATACCGGTATATTCAGCATTACTGTATATGCCGAAAAACCGGTTGCGGAAAACAAGGACTGCTGCGGGGATGATTGTTGCAGATAGATTATACCATTGTGATAACTACTTTTATTCACTTTTTGAATATAAAATAAACAGCATTATTTGTACATGAAGAAGATATTAGTGCTCTGCACCGGCAATAGTTGCCGCAGCCAGATAGCAGAAGGATATCTACGCCATTTTGCAAACGGCAAAGCCGAAGTGTATAGTGCCGGTGTAGAAACACATGGTGTAAATCCGCGTGCTATTGCCACGATGAAAGAAGACGGAATAGATATTTCGCAGCACACTTCCAATAACGTAAATGAGTACCGCAATATAGACTTCGAGTATGTGATTACAGTATGCGATAATGCCAAAGAACGTTGTCCTTATTTCCCTTCAAAAGCACAACAATTTCACCATAATTTTCCTGATCCTGCAAAAGCCACCGGTACCGAAGCGGAGATTAGAGAACAGTTTAGAAAAGTAAGAGAAATGATAAAGGAATACTGTAAAGACTTTGTTTTGCGGTATGTGCTATAAGATGCAAAGGAGCAAGTGGCGGTAAGCTATTAGCAAGAATAATTTTATTGCCACTTGCTCCTTTTGTACTTTAGACGTTCCTTTTTGTTAATCATAATGCTAGCAATATGCTGAAACCACTTTTACTCTTTTGCTCTTTATTCTTTATCCTCGCAGTAAGCGCACAAAATGAAGACAGTACCTGGATGCGGGAACATTATACCAAAAAAGAAGTGTACATACCCATGCGCGATGGCGTTAAACTATTTACCTCAGTGTATATGCCCAAAGACACTACCGAAAAGCATCCTATATTGATGACGCGCACACCGTACTCCTGCGCACCGTATGGTGACAGTGCATGGAAAGCCTATTGGAATAGCTATACCATGACTTACCTGAAAGAAGGTTTTATTATGATTACGCAGGACGTGCGTGGCCGCTGGATGAGCGAGGGTACTTTTATGGATGTGCGTCCTTTTAACCCCGATAAAAAAGGTACTGAAACAGATGAATCCAGCGACACGTACGATGCCATAGATTGGTTGGTAAAAAACATTCCCGGCAACAACGGCAAGGTGGGTGTATTCGGTATTTCGTATCCCGGTTTTTACTCTACCATGGCGGCCGCGAGCAACCATCCGGCACTGAAGGCGGTAAGTCCGCAGGCACCCGTTACTAACTGGTTTATTGGCGATGATTTCCATCACAATGGCGCTTTCTTTGCTATGGATGCTTTTGCATTTTATTCTTCTTTTGGCAAGCCACGCCCGAAGCCTACCACTGTTGGCCCTACGCCGTTTGACTACTACACGCACGATAATTACCAATTTTATTTAGAAACCGGTACACTGCCCAATTTGGCGAAGCTGATGGGAGATAGTATACATTTTTGGAAAGACTTATACGCGCATCCCATCTACGATGCATGGTGGCAGGCACGCGATGCGCGCAGGGCTACCGCGCATTTAGAACCGGCGATGCTGTGGGTGGGCGGCAACTTTGATGCAGAAGATAACTGGGGTGCCTGGAATGCCTACAAAGCCGCAGAACAAAACAATCCTGCCAAGCCGTTTAATAAGATTGTGATGGGTCCCTGGTATCATGGGCAATGGGCAAGCAAGGACGGCACACACCTTGGTAATGTATGGTGGGGCGCCAACACTTCCACGTGGTATCAGCAAAACATAGAAGTTCCATTCTTCAATTTTTTTCTTTTGGGCAAAGGGGATATTTCCAAACTGGCAGAAGCTACTATTTTTCTCAGCGGCAGCAATGAGTGGAAACAGTATGACCAGTGGCCACCTGCTAATGCACAACGCACCAACCTGTATCTGCAGGACAGCGGGCGTTTGGGCTGGAATAAAGCTATTGGTAAAAGCGCTTATGCCCAATACACCAGCGATCCGGCTAAACCGGTGCCTTATACAGATGCGGTGCATTTTGAACGTACCCGTGAGTACATGACCGACGACCAGCGCTTTGCTGCCCGCCGCCCCGATGTGCTCGTTTTTCAAACGGATACACTACCCGATGACGTAACTGTAACAGGCAATGTAGTTGCTAACCTATACACCAGTATTTCGGGTACCGATGCGGACTTTGTAGTAAAGGTGATTGATGTATTTCCAAATGTATTTGCTTATCCCGAGCATACTACTGGTAGCGATGGCGATGCCTTTTCGCGCAGCTACCCGATGGGAGGTTATGAAATGCTGGTGCATGGCGAAATATTCCGTGGACGCTTCCGCAACAGCTTCGAGAAACCGGCACCTTTTACACCTGGCAAAGTAGAGAAAGTAAGCTTTAAGCTGGCGGATTTAGCCCATACGTTCCAAAAAGGACACCGCATTATGATACAGATACAGAGTAGCTGGTTTCCGCTGGCAGATAGAAATCCGCAGCAGTTTGTAAACATTTACACGGCAACCGAGAAAGATTTTAAGAAGGCTGACATTAAAATTTACCACAGTGCCACCTATCCTTCCAATATAGAATTACCGCTATTAAAGTGATGATATAACGGATTGGGTTGAATAATAAGCTGGTTAAAAGCGCATGGAATAATTAGCTGATGATTGCACTTCTAGCCGGCTTTTGTTTGGGTAATTACACTCAGGAGAACCGGAATGATTTTACATACGGATAAAAAGGATATAAAAGAGCAAAGTTGTTTGCAGCTTACGCCCAGTTGCGTGTTTAATCATTGATTTTATATACGGCTAATGCCGCATATTTCCCACCAGAAGGCCTTTCTGCTACGACAAATCTTTGCAAAGAAGGAATAAGCAAAGAAGTCCTCGCACCAGACCTCGTAGGTATGTTTGCAATTCTTGTAAAGCCGGAGTTGCTTGCTTTTTTGAAAATATTAATAGCGCCATCGCCACCACTTGCAAAAATTTCCTGTTTTGGTTCATAATAAAACACATCATCCACATCACCTATCAGTGCTGTACGGCTTCGCTCTTTGCCTGTTGTAGCATTATAACTTACCAACATTGGTGGATTGCGATAACCAATAATAACGCTGTTGCCGGCAGTGTCCAATGCCATAGGGAAGTTTGCCTTCAGGCTGTCTATTTTCCAGGTGTGAATCACTTTTGCTGTTGGCATGTCAATAACTGCAACGCTGTTGTTATCCGGAAGATTAACGAATAACAGCTTGTTCTTTTCATCTATCTGCAGGCTTTCAGGATGGACAGGTAATGGTATATTAGCTGTTTGCTGATGGGTAGCTGCATCAATTACTGCTATGCCGCCACTGCCATAACCAACATATATCTTTTTATTACCGGCATCATATCGTACGTTATCAGCATCGCTGCCTAAATGCACCGTGGCAATAGTGGCATACGTAACGGCATTATAAAACATGCAATTGCCATTGCCACCATTGGCTACTACCAGTTCGTTTTGTACAGGCAGGTAGCAAACACCTTGGGGCTCATCCAGTCCTTTGATGCTGTGTATTACTTTACCCCTGTTTAAATCAACTACTTCCACGGTGTTGCTCCCCAATGCAGCTACATACACCAGATTATCTTTCAGATTAATTGTTAAATGGTCGATCCTGCCACTTACCTCCGGCATTTCAATGGATTTTTCCAGCGTCAGGTGATCGGTGCCAAGAGGTGGCTGACCATTGCAGCTTATGCAGCAGTAAAGCAGGATGAAGAAAGGGATTGTTTTCATAAACATGACTTTAAAAAGCGGTAGTGTTTCCAATTGTATGATGAGGGTTAAAAGTGTATTGTTTAATTCCCTCAACTGCTGTAATATAACCCAGGGCTAAAGCCCTGGGTTATAAAGAACAGCGTTCATATCTTATCATCATACGTTTAAAAACACAATCTAAAAAGTTACCCTTACAGGAGTAGCAATTTACATGTATTATTACCTGTAACTACTGTTTACATTTTTGTACCATGCTCCATTTGCTTTTTTCCGGTTTGGCTTAATGCCGCTTTGAGCCCTTTAGCCAGTTGTTCAGCATTGCCAACACCCCAATAATGCAGAAAGAAAATGCGTGGCTGTTCATGCACCATGTGATTGTGTAATGCCACTACTTCTATTCCATTTTCTATCAATGCTTTTACTACCGGTGCTACTTCGTCTTCCAGCATGGTAAAGTCGCCGGCTACTGCCGCCCTGTCGGGTGTGCCCTGAAAAGCAGCCCAGGTATTAAACCCTAAAAAAGTTGATACCGGCATACCATGTTCCATCAGTTGTACATCCGGGCGGCCAATGGTATATTTATACACGCCTTTACTCATCTCTCCTTTACTACCTAACATATCATCCAGCTTTTGGGTATTCAGGGTATTGGTAACACTGCCGTTTGATGCTGTTCCTTTTGCCGGGTCGCTACCTCTTACTTCATTTATTTTATCCAATACGGCTTTTACCTTTTGAGCCATCGCCTCTGTACTTCCCGAGCCGCCGATGTGCATGTACATGATATTGGGATGATTGCGGATGAAATGGTTGTGAATGGCAGTGATGGTTAAGCCTTGCCGGATAACTTCCTGTTGCACGGGCTTGAGGTCTGTTTCGGTAAGTACCAGATCGCCCATTGCCATTACGCCGTCATCTGATGGTGAAAAAGCCACCCAGGTGCCTAAACCCATAGCAGGAATAATTTGAAAGCTATCTACCATTACATTCAAATCATTCTGCGGAATAGTGATTTTAAACTCGCCGTTTTTGGAAGTGCCTTTCCTGCCGGTAATCTTTGCTATAGCTGTTGTATCAACCCACTTAATAGTACTATTGGCGTTTGTTTGTTGCTGGTTTACCTGTGCAATTGTTGTTTGATACAATGCAGTAATGCTAATAAACGATAAGCATAGTACTGCATGCCTGGTTACGCTCGGTGCGCTTTTCATAAAGATTAATTTTTTAGTGCTTTTACAATTGTGGATGAAACCTTGTAAGGTGCACCAATCCTTTATCTTAAAATTGTATATAAATAACCTTTTGTATATTATTTACCTTTTTGTACAACTTCTCTATTGCTGCCGATATTTTCTTTATAACAACCAATATTTCCTGTAGCTTGTATGTTGAAAACTACCAAATTTTAAGCCGTTAAAAGATGAAGTGGATTACCAGAGAACGACCAAAAATAGACCGCATTGCCTGCCCCTGGCTGATAAAGCATTTTGTGGATAAGGAAGCGGAATTTATGTATGTTCCGGCTGAGCAGGTAAAGGAGCGAGCCCAGGCAATCGGCGCCATTCCGTTTGATATTCCCGATGTGGAGTTTTCTCATCATGAAGATAAATGCACTTTCGATTACATCATTGAGAAGTATAGCTTAACAGATCCGGCGCTGCAAACCATGGCCTTGATTGTAAGGGGTGCCGATACCGACCGGCACGATATTGCCAGCCAGGCAGCGGGCTTATGGGCTATATCGGCAGGGCTGGCTTACAATATTCAGGATGATTACGAGCTACTACAAAAAGGGATGATGCTGTACGATGCCTTATATAACTGGGCAAAGTATTTGCAAAAAGTAAAGCATACTCAAAACCCGGTAGATCACGTTTTTATAGATGTATATAATAAGTTCATCAAACAGCAATCTGCACAAAAGAAAACGCCAGCCTGGGTGAAAGAATTAAAACAGATTATACAAGACCAGATAGATAGCAATATCAATCTTACCCAGATTTCAAAAAGCCTTGATATCAACCCATCTTATCTATCCAGGGAATTTTCAAAACACTTCAACAATCTTTCTTTTGGTGAATACATCCGAAAGCTACGCATTGAAAAAGCGATTGAATTGATGCAACAAAACAAATACACGCTTACAGAAATTGCCTATCTCACAGGCTTTTCCGATCAAAGCCACTTCACCAGGATTTTCAAACAGCATACGGGCAAAAGCCCCTCCCTTTATAAAAAAGAATGGGATAAAAGTAAAAAGGATACAAAAGGTTAATTCCATTCTATTTAAACGTGTATGGTTAAGCAATATTTGCGTCTAAACGGTATAACATGAAATGGATAACAAGGGAGCGCCCCAAAATAGACAGAATTGCCTGCCCCTGGCTGATAAAGAACTTCGTAGATAAAGAAGCACAATTTATTTATGTACCGAAAGACAAAGTATTTATAAAAGCTGATGAATTACAGGCTATCCCTTACGACATTCCCGGCGCAGAATACACCCACGAAGGCGACTATTGCACTTTTGACTACATTGTTAAAAAGCACAATCTTACAGATCCGGCTATCCGGCAAATAGCAGCTATTGTTCGTGGTGCCGATACTGATAGCTTTCAGCTTGCACCACAGGCTGCGGGACTTTGGGCAATTTCGGCAGGACTTTCTTACAACTATACAGATGATTATGAAATGCTCTCTATCGGTATGAAGATGTATGATGCTTTATATAGTTGGGCAAAATACGTTCAGGACGAAAAACACATTTGGAAAGCTTAGCGGTAAATGCCTAAGCAATGTATTTTAATTATAAAACATTTCAAGCCCGATAATTTATGCGGCCAGCTATTACCAAACAAGAAGTGCAATTGTTGCAGCAGACCAATGCCAGTGTAAAAATGGTTGATATACGTGCTATAGAGGAATATGAAAAGCAGCATATACCCAGGGTTATGAATATTCCGGCAGAGCATCTTAATGATAACCTTATAGTATTTGATAGAGAAGATATTATTGTTTGCATCTGTACTCATGGTAAAGAGCGCTCTCAGCAGGCTGCAGAATTGCTCTATCATCAAGGGTTTAAAAATACTTTTTACCTCCTGGGTGGAACGGCAGGCTGGCTCAATCAAGAGACGCCTCTTGCTAAAGCAAGTACCGATATAAGCTTACTCCACTTAGAAGCAGCAATGAATAACAGAGAAAATTGATCTTACTACAAACCTATCTCTAAATATTTGTGATGGAAGCAATTTCTACAACATACAAACCTGCTTATACACTTAAGCAACTGGTATTATATTTTTTAAAACTGGGCTATGCAGGCTTTGGCGGCCCGGTTGCACTGGTAGGCTATATGCACCGGGATTTGGTGGAAGAAAGGAAGTGGATAAGTGAAGAAGAATACAAAGATGGCTTAGCACTGGCACAGCTTGCGCCCGGTCCGCTGGCAGCCCAGTTAGGCATTTATATAGGGTATGTGCACTACCGGATATGGGGCGCAACACTATGCGGGCTTGCATTTGTACTTCCCTCCTTTTTAATGGTTGTAGCAATAGGCATTGCGTATAAACTGTTTGGTGGCTTGCCGTGGATGCAAGCTATCTTCTACGGCGTAGGTGCCGCCGTTGTAGGTATCATATCCATCAGCAGTTATAAACTTACCGAGAAGTCTATCAGCAAGTTTACAGCTAAGGCATTCGCAGAAAAGTGGATGCTGTGGCTGTTCTTTCTTTTAGCTGCTGCCATTACCATTGCAACGCAACAGGAAGAAATACTGCTGTTTATTGCAGCAGGCCTGTTATACATGTTTGTAAAGGCGCCGCCGGGGTGGTTTAAAAAACCAGCCGTTGTAAATGTTGTTCTGATAGCCGGACTTGGCCTTGGCGATGTTGAAAATAATACGCTTGTAAAAATTGCCTTGTTTTTTGCCAAAGCAGGTGCATTTGTATTTGGCAGTGGATTGGCTATTGTCCCTTTTTTGCATGGCGGCGTGGTTACCGATTATCACTGGCTGAATGAGCATGAGTTTATAGATGCAGTGGCAGTGGCTATGATTACCCCCGGGCCGGTAGTGATTACGGTAGGTTTTATTGGTTATCTGGTAGCCGGTTTTGCAGGTGCAACGGTAGCTGCTTTAGCTACTTTTTTGCCGTGTTATTTATTCACTATTTTACCTGCTCCCTACTTTCATAAATATGGTAAACACCCCAGCATCAAAGCCTTTGTAGATGGCATCACCGCAGCAGTAATAGGTGCATTAGCCGGCTCGGTAATAGTCATTGCGGTACGTACCATCAAAGACCTGCCAACAGCTATTATAGCATTGGCCACTATCGTTATTTTATTAAAAACAAAAAAGGTAAAAGAGCCGGCTATTATTCTGGTGGCTGCACTTATAGGAATAGCACTAAAATGGCTTTTTGCATAGATTGGTTGTTCATCGCACAGCTATTGCAGCACAGCTTGAGACCCATAATGACTAAAACTTATGAGTGGTGCACACAGCGCTATCTCAAAAGAAGCATACTGCATAGCTGCCACCCGGTGCAGCCTGCACGTACCGGAGCAATATCCGGCAAACCATTTTTATATCAGTCTTTAATAAAGACCTAATTGTCCTTAAAATACATGCTACAACCCCATTACACTTCCTTCTGCGGGCAATAAATTATAATGGAAAATAAATATTTTTTAATAAAGTATTTAATAAAGACCTAATTCTCCTTTAAATACCTGTTCCAATAGCCGGTTGTTACTTTGCAGTATCCAATAAAGATAGTTTTTATCACTTTTTTAAAATCCAATATCATGTCAACACAAATCCGTGTAATAAAAGAATTGTCGGTGAGCGCACCGGGATTAATGTGTTCTATTACCGATGAACCCCAGGTTGTAGAACCTGCATCAACAACGGCTCCCTTTAAAAAAGGGAATGCTGTAAGCAGGTATTTCTTTTTTGCTGTAATGATTGCAACCCTGTTTTTGGCAAGTTGCCAGAAAGAACAATTAGCCAACCCTGTTCTTAATAGCACCGCATCAGATGATTTGTCTGCCGCTGTACGCTCGGATATGCCACCTAAGGTAGATGCGGGCGGCGTAAAAAGAATAGTGGCTCCTGCCAATTCAGCCATCCTTTCGGGACGCGCATCGGACAATGAAGGTCCGGTAACAATAAAATGGACGCAGACCGGCGGTAATTCTATTGCTACCATTGCCGATCCAACCAGCATCACTACCAACGTAAGCGGACTCACTTCGGGTATTTACACATTTGTGCTTACGGCAACAGATGCTAAAGGTGTTTCGCGCAGCGATTCTACGTATGTAAGCGTACTCCAGAAGATGACCTGGACCGTTGAAGGCACTACCAGGGAGGCATTGGTACATCTGCCTACCGGCGGCTCCGGTGCAGCTCCGGTGATGTTTGCCTTTCACGGGCATGGTGGAACCGACCTTGGTTTTGCAGAAAGAGCATTTGAAGTAAACTGGCCCGAAGCTATTGTGGTGTATCCGCAAGGCTTGCCTACAACAAGCCCCGGCGATAAGACAGGTAAGGGCAACGGCTGGCAGCATTCGGTGGGCGAAGTAAACGGCAGAACCGGCATAGCAGATCAGGACCTTAAGTTCTTCGATGCCATGTTAGCTACTGTTAACAATACTTACCACGGCGATGCGCAACTCGTTTTCGTGCATGGCTGGTCGAATGGCGGTGAGTTTGTTTATGATGTGCTTTGGACAGCCCGTGGAGATAAGTTAACGGCGCTGGCTCCGGCAGCAGCAACGGTGGGCACTATCAACGGAAAAAAACCGCTGCCCGTAATGCACGTGGCAGGTACAGAGGATAACAAAGTACGTTTTAACAACCAGCAGCAGAGTGTAGATAAAGACCGGACAGTAAATATTTGTTCTTCTACCGGCACCCCATGGGCTAAAGGTACGGGCGGGCTCGCAGGAACAGAATATGCATCTTCTATCAACAACCAGGTAGTATCGCTGCAGTACAAGGGCGGTCATTCCTATCCTTTTACCGTTCCACCTTATATTGTACAATTCTTTAAGGAAGTAGCGGGGATGTAAGGCTGTTTCTTCAGAAGTTTGTAAACTACATACTTATTGCAGGCGAAGTGCTGAACACTTCGCCTGCTCCTATTTTTGATGTATGGCACTCTTTTACTGTTGCGGTGGATAAGGGCGAACTGTCTGTTTATTTCTGAAATCCTGACTTTGCTTTGACTACACTTATCCCAGGCTTTGGGTAGGCTTTACCTACGCTTTACTATGTAGTAAGAGTAACGCATGTTTCGCCCAAAGCAACTATACAGCGGAGGGTGGTAATCCCGCTGCCATACACCGGAGGATAATTCTCTGTCGCCTGGTGTCTCACTAATACTGTTCGGAAGAATTTCTAACTGGTAATTAGATGAGCAAAGGGGCTAAAATGACTGCATACATATTATCTCCATTTTTCTTTTTTCTCCCCGACTTGTCGGGACAGGCATTGAAAGAAAAAAGAAACAAAAAAGTTATGAACGTATTAATGTTTTTTTCAATGGTATTCATGAAATCACTTCGCTAGTTCAAGGACGGCATGATCGCTCCGCGCATCCTTCCAAGCCTGCGCCCCACTTACGCTGAGATGGATTTCTAATGCTTGATGAGGTGGCTTGGCATTCAGAATTCTTCTGAACAGCATTAGTGCTCCATCAACTGATGCGCATAGGTTTGGTGAAGTGGCTGATGGACGGAGCATACATCAACTAGCATCATTTCGGTTGGTGAGACACCAACCGGTAGAGGAAAGCAGGTAAAAATACCTTAGTACAGGTATATACTTAATAGTAAAGGGAGATTTTGTTGGTAAAGGGCTGCTACAAGATAATCATTTTACACCGCCGGGCAAAGGTTGCAGCTTCCTCCCTTTATCAGCAGTTTATAACTGCTGCCTGTTGCGTGCCTTTGACAGCATCAGGCACATCTGAAGTTGTAGATCATAGTATCCGAAACCTGCTGAAGTGCATATCTGTATGTCTTCCTTTTGCCACGTTAAAGAATTCTTTAACTTAGTTCCTGAATAGCAAAATGAAGTTACTACCTGAAGCACTGTCTCCTTCACTTTAAATCATAGATTATGAAAAAGCCTGTCATCTTATCCTTTTTGTTGCTGGTATTGCTTAGTGCTGGTATATCCCAGCCGGCAACCTCCCTCCAGGGTGCCTTTGCCATGCAGAACAATGAAGGCGACCATGCCATGATTATGCAGGATAACTACTTCATGCATGCCGTGTACAATGTGGGTAGCAAGGAATTTAAATATAGTGAAGGCGGTATGTACACCGTTTCCGGCGATTCTGTGATTCAGCACATTGAATTCTCAACACGTGCTTCTGAGTTAGCAGGAGAACGACGTGCTTACAGGCTGGAGCGAAACAGTAGCGGCATCACCCTGTCGGGGAAAAAAACCGGTTATCAAAGCTGGAGCAGCATTGATGAAGGTAATACAGCATTGGCCGGCAATTGGCGAATCACCGGCCGTAAAGAAGGAGACAGCATCAGGCAAATGCAACGTGGAGCAAGAAAAACACTGAAAATATTATCAGGCAGCCGTTTTCAGTGGGCCGCCATCAACCCGGAGACAAAGGAATTTTTTGGCACCGGTGGCGGAACGTACACGTTTACAAATGGCCGATACACAGAGCTTATAGAATTCTTTTCACGTGATAGTTCGAGAGTAGGCGCCTCGCTCACTTTTAAGGGCGAGATCAAAAACAACCAATGGCATCACAGCGGCAATAGTTCTACCGGCAACCCTATTTACGAGATTTGGAGCAGGGAGCAGTAGGGTGATGGCGGTTGAGAATGGTGGATAGTTCTAATCCTTGTCCCGTTCACCGGTGCAAGCGTATGTTAGCGGGCGCTTGTACTGATGATAAGAAATCAAATATTAGTTGTATCATCATTTTGAAGCAGCATCTTTATTCCCCCGACCCGGTGAAGCTTTCAACCATAAGTGTTCGAAACATGAATTTTATGTTTGAAAGCAGAATAATATCGTCACTGCGGGTTTACGAAGCAGTCTATGCTTAGCTGTAAATCAAAGCCTGATGGGTCATCTTGATTTTTCTACAACTCACAGATTGCTTCACTCCGTTCGCAATGACAAGCTGAAAACCTTAATATCCCAGGTTTCGAACACTTGTGGCTACAAGCTTCGCCGCATCTTACCATGCAGTTTACAACTGCTGTTTGCTGCATGCTTTTAATACACATAACCTTATTGGAAGTTGTAAACTGCCAGTTAAAATCCAGGTTTAGAATACTTGAAGTGGAACGCTTCGTTGGGTTGGGCTACCTTTGCAAAAAGTACAGATTAGAGAATAAAACAAATTGATTAATCTTTTCCCGATGCCGTTTAAAAAATATAAATTATTCAGGAACTACCTCGAATTCACCAGACTTGTCAGGAAAACACGGCAATACGGACTAAAAAAAGTCAAAAGTTACGAACTCATTCTTCTATGGCTCAAGACAAAGCTGTCGCATAGCCAGTTTTTGATCTTATCTGGTGTGTTGGTGGGGTGTACGGCAGGGCTCGCCGGTATCATTTTAAAGTCGCTTGTCCATTATATCCATTATATAATCACCAGCAAAGTACATTTTGAAGATCAGATCCTTTTTTATATTCTTTTTCCCTTCTTAGGTATTGTATTAACCACCCTTATTGTTATCTACTTCTTCCATGGACAGGACCGGAAAGGTATTGCAGCGATCCTCTATGAGATTGCCCGGAATTCGAGCTTTGTTTCGCCGGTAAAAATGTATTCTCAAATCGTTCAAAGTGCAGTTACTGTTAGCCTGGGCGGCTCTGCAGGGTTGGAAAGCCCGATGGCTGTAACCGGCGCTGCCATAGGATCGAATTTCGCACAAACCTATAAACTGAGTTACAAGGATCGTACGCTTTTGCTGGCTTCCGGTGCCTCAGCGGGTATCGCGGCCGCATTCAATGCTCCTATTGCCGGTGTAATGTTCGCATTTGAGATCCTTTTAACAGGCGTTGTTTTTACCGACTTTATTCCGCTGGTAGTAGCTGCGGTTTGTGGAAGCCTGCTTTCCCGTATTATACTCAACGAGGAGGTGTTGTTTAAATTCAATGCCCGCCACGATTTTAACTACTACAACCTCCCTTATTACCTGCTGCTGGGCATCATTTGCGGCTTGTATGGAAGATACTTTATTGTGGTAGCACAAAAGGTGGAACACTTCTTTCACAGGCTGAAGGTATCCAAAATAAAAAAGGCGATGATTGGCGGTAGCATCCTCTCCTTATTATGCGTCGCTTTTCCTCCGTTATTTGGCGAGGGTTATTCCAGCATCAAATCGATCGTTAATGGCGATATACATCAGATTATACAACACAGCTTCCTGGGGTATGTAGCCTATAAAGAGTGGATCGTTATTCTCTTTCTCACCCTTGTCTGCATTTTTAAGGCATTTGCAACCCCGGTAACCCTTTACGGAGGTGGTAATGGTGGTAATTTTGCACCTTCCCTGTTTGCCGGCGGAACACTTGGCTATCTGTTCGGCATTATTTGCACGCAGGCTGGATTCGTTCAGGCGCCGGTGATCAATCTTACGATCGTGGGCATGGCAGGCGTTATGAGCGGGGTATTGTATGCACCACTTACGGCAATATTCCTTATTGCAGAGTCAAGCTCGGGGTACGATTTATTTATCCCTTTAATGATTGTTTGCGTTATCTCCTTCCTTATTGCCAAGTGGTTTTCTGCTATATCGCCCGACCTGAAAAAGCTTGCCGATGAAGGCAAGATATTTACACGTGCGTATGATAAAAATATCTTCCTGGTGATGAATACCAAAGATCTCATCGAACCGGTTACTGCCACCCTCCATGTAACATCATCCTATTCCGATCTTTTGGAAGTGATCAAGACCGGCAAGCGGAACGTTATCCCGGTATTGGATCACACCCAGCTTGCCGGCATCATTTACCTGGATGACGTGCGACCGCTCCTGTTTAACCCGGAATTTCGCGGTCAGTTAAACGTTTTGAACCTGATGAAAATACCCGTTGAGGTAATCCATGCAGAGGAGGACATGATCTCGGTGGTAAACAAATTTGACGAGACTTCCACCTGGGTATTGCCGGTGGTGGACAACAGCAATAATTTTATCGGCTTTATCTCCAAATCTGCGGTATTGAACCGTTACAGGCAGGTATTAAAAGAGCATTCTGATGTGTAGTCTGATTTTTTGTATTAATTACAGGATACACCATTGCCAACCCCCGTTATATCCTCGTATCCGAGCTTGAAATACCTGTTTGATGTTAAACAAAAAAGTAGTCAGGAGCTTATAATAAGACTGTTGTGATTGGCCGCTCGTTTTCTACTATAATCATATTTTAAAGAGCATGCTTTCCCTTCTGCTCCATTGTGAAAAGATAAGCTATAGCCCGTACATACATGGACTGTTCGGGAGAACTGCCTTTATCTTTTACTTCGGGTGCGCTGGCGCTAATACCTGGAAGAAAGTGGTTGGGGAAGTTGAACACTTCGCTAAGCTGGTATTGCGGTGGTAGGATAAAGTGTACACCCACCACTCGGCGAAGTTTTCAAAACCATAAGTGTTCGAAACATGAATTTTATGTTTGAAAGCAGAATAATATCGTCACTGCGGGTTTACGAAGCAGTCTATGCTTAGCTGTAAATCAAAGCCTGATGGCTCATCTTGATTTTTCTACAACTCACAGATTGCTTCACTCCGTTCGCAATGACGAGCTGAAAACCTTAATATCCCAGGTTTCGAACACTTGTGGCTTGTAGCTTCGCCGCATCTTACCATGCAGTTTATAACTGCTGTTTGCTGCATGCTTTTAATACACATAACCTTATTGGAAGTTATAAACTTTGGGGTAAAAGCCAGCGAAGTGTTCCACTTCGCTGAGTTGGGTTGGGAAGTTGGGGTATTTGTATAGACGGTGAAAATTATATTTTAATATATCTGCACGTTGTTTGCATTTTATAGTATATGGCAGATGTGCATAGTAAAGAAGTAAGAAGCTATAATATGAGCCGCATTAAAGGCAAGAATACAAAGCTCGAAATGCTGGTGCGTAAGTTTTTGCATGCACATGGCTTTCGCTATCGCCTGCATATAAAAGACCTGCCGGGAAAACCTGATATTGTATTGCCGAAGTACAAGACAGTCATTTTTGTGCATGGTTGTTTCTGGCATGGACATGAAGGCTGTAAATATCCGCTGCGCTTAAAACAAGAGTTGATGAAAAATTAGATTACAAATCTACACTTGTCGTTTACTTCGAGGTGCGCTTTGATAATACTTCGTAGAACATTGACGTGTACCGGGCTGAAGGAAAGGAAAGCTTCTTTACTGTTAACATAGTGTGCTTTTAATTGTAGAATATTGTTACTATTTTTGGAAAATTAACTTAATAAATGAATGCTTACGGCTCTGCAAGTGAAAACCCATATGAAGTTCTTTCTTCAAAGAGTAGTAAAATTTTATCTATTGAAGAAATTGATAAAGTCATTATAGACAACATTAATAAGGCTACAGAAGAAGATTCGGATATTTGGACTCGTCCTGATTATAATAAAAGAGAGTATATCCACAGCTTTTTTCAATATCCTGCGCGTATGATTCCAGCTGTGCAAAGAAAACTTATTGAAATAATAACTACGGCTAAACCTGATATACAAACTATGATTGATCCATTCATGGGTTCGGCCACAACGCTCGTTACCTGTATGGAATCGGGTTTGAAGTGCTATGGTCAAGATATTAATCCTTTAGCTGTTTTAATTGGCAAAGCGCGGACAGGTCCTTATTTTACAACAGCTTTAAAAGCTAAATGGAATGAGCTTGAGTTAAGAATAGATGCTGATGAAAGTGATGCAATAGATGTTAGCTTCAAAGGAATTAATAAATGGTTTAAAGAACATATTCAAATACAACTTTCTAAAATCGTTCGCGGAATAAGACAGGAAAGCTCATTATTTGCTAGAAGATTCTTTTGGGTTGTATTAGCTGAAACAATTAGAGTGTCTTCAAACGACAGAACATCCACATATAAACTTCATATCCGTAAGCAAGAAGATATAGACAAAAGGAATTTCTCTGCGATTAAGGTTTTTGCATTACATATGGACAAGTCAATAGATGACTTTGAATCTCATGCTACGCTTCTGGCAGAAAAAAATAAGGTATGTAAGCGTGCCTATATATCAGATATAGACATTCGCCTATGGGACTCGAAACAAAGTATATTCTCCCCCACAGGTAAAGAATTTTATGATTTATTAGTTACATCACCTCCTTATGGTGACAACAAAACAACAGTTACCTATGGGCAAAACTCATATTTGCCATTGCAATGGATTGATTTAAGTGATATTGATTCCCAAGCAACTTCTGAATTATTAAAATCAACTTCTGAGATTGATACTCGTTCTTTAGGAGGTGTATTTAAGAAGGATTTTGATACTGGTTTAAATAAATTATTTGAATATAGCCCTACATTTAAAAAAACATATGAAAAAATTGAAGCGGAATCCTCAAAATCTGTAAAGAAAGTAGCCACTTTTTTTATAGACCTAAATCAAACATTAGATAATGTATTTAGAGTAATGAAGCCAAATAGTTATCAAATTTGGACTGTTGGGAACCGAAATGTGGCAAAGATTGAAGTCCCTAATGATGAAATAATAATTGAATTAATTGAATCCAAAGGCGGTAAATTGTTGACACAAGTCAAGCGTGAAATTATCAACAAACGAATGGGAAAGAAAAACAGAGACACTGCTTTAATGAATACTGAAGACATTTTAATTTTTAGAAAAGTTGGCGAATAATCTCCCTCACTTTAATATTAGTGCCGCTGTTGTAAAACAGTTAGGTGAAGAACTTGTTACTGATGAAGTAACTGCTATAATGGAATTAGTAAAGAATTCATACGATGCTGATTCAAAATGGGTAAGAATCAATGTTGATACAAAAAACGCATTAGATGATGAAAAAGCACGCTATAAGGGAGATATAGGTTATATTATAATTGATGATGCAGGTGATGGAATGACTGCTAAAGATATAACAGAAGGATGGTTAATCATTTCTTTATCTAAAAAAAGAGAAATGAAAGCAAAAGGAGAAACAACTGTACTTGGAAGAACGCCTTTAGGTGATAAAGGATTAGGTAGATTGAGTACACAAAGGTTAGCGCATAGATTAGAAATGTTTACTAGCAAAAAGGAAGAAACACACATCAATCATATTGCTTTTGATTGGAATGATTTCAAAGAAGAAACTCCCTTAACTGAAGTTGAAATTTTTTCTGAAGTGTTGCCAAAGATTGATACAGAAAAAGGAACAAAACTCATTTTAACAGAACTAAGAGATGCTAATAGCTGGGAAGGCAAGAGCGGTAGTCGGTTCATAGGGCAATTATCTCAGTTAATTTTTCCTTTTAAAGAAAAGAGGACATTTCATGTATTTCTTACAATTAACGGAGAAAAAATTGATTTTGACGAAATAAATGAAGCATTACGTAGTCAGGCTGTATCACGTTTCCAATTTGTGTTTAACGACTTAAAATTACAATTGAAAGGGCAAATAAAGAATTATAAACTTTTTGGAGGTTCTACTAAAGTTGAAGACAAAGAAGATTATGAAAAATTGATAAGTGTAGATGATGGTAAAAATTTTTATAACTTTTTAACCGACAAAATTAAGAATAAGAAACACTATATTGATAACGTAAAATATCATAGCAAAGAGGGATATCTTTTAGAATTTAGCAAAAGTATTGACATCCAAGACATTTCAGGTAAAGCACTGATCTCCGATCAACATGGAAAAGAGATTTTTGCAAATCCCGGTGATTTTAGTGGAGAGATAGATGATTTTAACTTACGCGAATCTGATACTCTTAGCAGCACGTTTGATTCTTTTTCACAATATAAAGAAATAGTAAAAAATCAGACTGGCGTTAGAGTTTACAGAGATGGATTTGGAGTCAAACCTTTTGGTATTGATGGTGATGACTGGTTGAAATTAGGAAGTGGTCAAACTTCAGGAGGCTCCTTTTATACTTTACGTCCAAGAAATACAATGGGCTTTGTGGCAATATCTGCTAAAGAAAATAAATGCTTACAAGAGAAGACTGATAGGGAAGGTTTTGTTGATTCACAATATTCTCAAAACTTTTTTCTTCTTATGAATAGAGTTGTTGCTGAAATAAACGGTTTATTGGAAAAAACAAGACGGAGCTACAATGACTATAAGACATTTATAGCACAACAAAGTGGCAACATTAACAGCATTAAAGACTCTTATAATAGACTTCAAGATACTGCTGCTAAAGCAAAGAAATTACAGGATGAAAATAGCAGAGTTAGTATTTCTCTTTCACGAATTTCATCTGCTGTAAAGGAAGTAATAGCTAAAGTTAAAGATATAAAGCCCAAAAATGTAGAAGATGCAGAACAAAGAAAATTATTACAAGATATTGATATTTTGCTTGATGATGCAAAGCGCGTAATGGAGCAAGTAAACACTATCTTAGAAGTTGCAAAAAAGTTAGAACACGATGCTAATTATATCAAACCTAAGATAGATGATTTGGAAAATCAATTAAGTGAATTTGCAGAATTGGCTGGTTTAGGACTTACCGCCGAAGCTTTATCACATGAAATTTCAAATATTGTTGACAGATTACTTGATCAAACGAATGCATTAATTAAAAGAATAAAAGGTAAAGAGACAGTGAGTGTTTCATCCATAAACTTATATATTGAATACGTTAAAACTGCAATTCAATCCTTTAGAAAACAATTAAGTCATCTTGCACCATCACTAAGATATGTTAGAGAAGCAAAACAGGAATTTAGTTTGAAGGAGTACTTTGATGAAGTTGGTTCATACTATATTGAAAGATTTAAAGATGATATTAAATTAAGTATAGTTATTAAACAGGATTTCAAAGTAAGAATGAGTAAGGGAAAATTGACACAAGTAATTGACAATATAATTATCAATTCGGACTTTTGGTTAAGAGAGAGGAAAAAATCATTTAATGATTTTAAACCTAACGTCACTATAGAAATTGATGAACCCTTCCTAAGAATTTATGATAATGGATTAGGTATTGATCCTACCTTAGAAGACAGAATCTTCCAGCCATTTATTACTGCAAAGCCAAGAAATCAAGGTAGGGGTTTAGGATTATTTATTGTTCAACAATTATTAGAAACTGTTGGTGCTGAGGTTTTATTATTAAACCAACGTAATGAAAATAATAGAAGATATATTTTTCAAATAAATTTTACAACTGCAATCATTTAACTATGGGGCCTATAGAACCTTCAAATGAAGCTGCACCGTTACGAAACGAAAATATCAATAATAACGAAGATAAATCTAACGAGCAAAACAATACTGAGAACCTATTAAAAAGCCTTAAAAGATTATTAGAGCTCCTGAATATAAAAGCAGTGTATTACGTTGATGATGAAAATATAAAAACCATTGATTTTGAGGTACTAAGTTTTGTAATTAATACAGCTGTACAAAACGGTAAAATTTCTGAGTTACAAAAGCTACAAATTGAAGGATTAGAGTTAGACCTTCCTCCAGAAGAAGTCGCAGGTTTTTTTCGTCCTCAATGGGAAGAAATTGAGAATGAAAAAAAGAAAGCTTTATTTGAAAATATAATCGCTGCAACCACAGATAACCCATCTAATATTATAGATTTTAAGAGATCTCTTAGAATTAAAGATTTGTTTCCACCAGATATTCTTATACCAGTAAGTCCTCAAGAATGGGACATTTTGAAAGATAAAATTTCATTTGATAATGAAGTTGATAATATCCTTGTTTTATTTGATCAAGACCTTCAACATGCTGGTGGGAAATATTTTGTTACAAAAGGTGAGAATCTAATTTCGGAAGTAAAGCGGAATGCAAACCGAGAAAGAATTATATGCACTCTCTTGACCCATCTAATACCTGACACAAATGAAGAACTATCATATCGCAAAGAAGTCATAGAAAAGAAAGAATTGCAATTACAGAAAGACGATTTTTTCCCTCTTACAAAAAAACGAATCGATGATAATGTATTATTCTGTGATGGTATTAAAAAAGCTCTTTTAAACACGTTTTGTGAACGTATAAAGAATAATTCTGTAAATATTATTGAGCAAGCGTACAAGAATGTTAAGGATCAAATAGAAAATATGGATACTTATGCTTTTGATCATATGATTCTCCGCAGTTCATATGATGAAGGTGTATGGGAGATGGAAACACTTTTTAGAATTTCAAAAAGTCTTTATGACAATGAAGTAAAATCTTTAATGATTCATAAAAGCTATCCAAAAGAGGTAAACAAACAAATTAAAGAGGCAAAAGCATTAAGTGATATTCGTTTCAGTGTAGATCCCAACGTTTTACCTTATACTAAAGCCTTTAAGTTAAGACATCATGAAATATATGAACCGGGTAGTATCATCAATCCTTTACATCTTCCGTTAGAAAATGGTGATATTTTTAGTATAAGCGAGGGTGAGGGCAAGGGGTTTGACTATATTTTAATTGCCCAAGAATGCGATTTGATGATGAGAACCAATCCTCTAGGTGTTAGACCAAGGGCCAAATATGGGACTTTATTAAAGCTCGATATAAATTCAAAAGAAAAAGCAGAAAAAAAGATGCAAGAACAGAAAGATTCTTCCGGTAAGTTTAACTTATATTATATTGAAGAGGGTACTGATAAAATTGGTATAGTAAACTTTGGTAATAATTTTTTAGCTGATCTTGATGTATTAGATTTAGCTGTCTTCAATGTGGAGGGTAAAACCACCATTAATCTTAATAATTCTTTTGATGTTGATTTAGTAAGTGCTAATTGGGAGCATAGATATAATAAGCTTAAAAATAAATATATAACAGCAGCTAAGCAACAAGAACTTCTATTAAATGAATTGCCAAAAGTTAATGGTAATGCATTGAAGAGTTTTAAAGAAAAAATTTATTTGCAAGTATCACCTATGAAGAAAGTTGGTTTGCCTGAAACTTATAAAGAAAATGTATTTTCTTTCGGTTTAAAAAGACGTTTACGTTTCAAAGCGTTTGGTGCTAAATTACTTTTAGATAAATACTATAAATATCTTTCACGTTCTGCAGAGCTACATGATTTTGCAGTACATTAATAGCCAATAAATCGCCCCTGCTTGGCGGTAGTCTCCAGACTAAGCCATATTGTCTTGCTAATCACCGATTGCTATTTCATTCCCATTTCACACCAATTGGTGTCTCACCAACCGGTAGCGAATATGGACTCTTGTCGTTCATCATAGTGTTATGGATGTGGTACCTGTTTACTATAACAACGCACAAAAAGATGCACGGCAAACAGGTAGTTGCCGTGCATTGCAGCAGCGCCTGTTTGTGCGTGCTTACTCTACAGACAATTGCCTGATGGTATTGGTATTAACCGTTACCTTTTTTTCCAGTTTACTTTTACCGTTGCTCAGTACAATGCTGTAAGTACCTTCCTCCAACTGTTCCAGGTTGAAGACGGCATGCTGGGTAAGATTGCCTTTCACCAGTTTGCCCTGGTACAATTCATTTCCGGCATCGTCTGTCAGCGTTACAGCTACCGCACCAGGAGTTTCGCTGACAGCGGTAATGATTACATTAGTGCCGGTGGTAGTTACTACTGCATTGAGGATAGAAGCAGTGGCAGTATTGTGTTTCTTTTTGTCGGTTGCAGCAGGGTTTGCAAATGTGAACAATGCGGTGCATATGCAAAGTGCTGTGATGATAAACTTTTTCATGATTTTTATTTTTTTGTGTTGATGCTTACTACCTTACAAAGGCGTACCAACTGCCGGTGCCAAACCGTTTTATAGTGACGAGTGGTTGAAAAAGACGGGTAATGATTTGCGAAATGGTATGAATGGTTGATAACCCTGATCCTAAAAATCGGAGCGATTAGTTTTTGGCTTTACTAAAATGTACAAAAGCGAACAAAACTGTATGATTTTGATACGATTTATAATCAATTCAAACGGAACGGGCACTTTTAAGCTGTGTATCAGAGTGTGCAGGGTAGCAAGGGTGCAATAGCAGAAGGGAAACCCGTTCTTCCGCTATTGGCTGGTGCCCCAGTGACTGAAATAATGCTATCAGATGCATGTTTCCTTATTTATCGCTCCAACAAACATCAGTTCACATCTGTTGGTAAGACACCACAAATGTTCGGAAGATTTTTTATGTGCTATTTGAGCAGTAATTATTTGAATTTTGACTTTATACATTATCAGTCTCATCATTCTCCTTTTACTTTTTTTCTTGATAAAAAAAGTAACCAAAAAATCAAGGACGGCATGATTGCTCCGCGCATCCGTCCGTGCCTCCGCACCACTTACTTTAAATTGTCTCTTTGTTTTTAAGTGTATGGTTTGGCTTACAAAATTGTTCCGAGCACTTGTGGTGAAGCACCAACCGGCAGCAGGAAAATGGTAACACTAGCTGAAAGAAAGGTGTGGAAAGGAAATTGCACAGTACCATTCAAAGCATACATCAGTGAAAAGAAAATGGCTCAGGGCACTTACTTTGGTTGGCTGCTTTTCAACAGGTATCATTTACGGCAGCATTGGTGTTATCGCCATCCTTTCTTTGTTAAAGTTAAAGAACGGAGGTGCAGATGAAAGCAGTTTCTTTGTTTTGCTGGAAGGCTTTGCCCCTGGACGAGTTCTTAACTGGGTAATTATTGCAGGTGCTGTATGCTTTATTGTGTGGCGCTTTTATGAAGCATTTGCAGATCCTTATAAATTGGGAAATGGGGCGAAGGCTATTTTGCTGAGGACAGGTACTGCTTTTAGCTCAGGTGCCGACGCATTTATTGCAGTATCCGCTTTACAGGCATTATTCAGTAAGCAGGTGGCGTCACTGACCGGCGAACCTACCCGGCAGCGCAGCATGGTAGCCCATTTGTTGGAAACAGACTGGGGACGTGTAGTTGTATTTGCCACCGGCTTCATTGTAGCGGTAACGGCATTGGTTTTACTATTTTACGGTTTGTCGAGCCGCTTCACAGAAACGATCAAATCAAATGATTTCACCAAAAGATGGAAACGTGTTGTACATGGCATCGCTTATTTCGGGTACTTTTCGCGTGGCGTAATCCTGGGAGTGACTGGCTTTTTCTTTTTGAAAGCAGCCTTTAAGGGCAACAGTGGCTACGTAGTAAACACCGACAAAGCTTTTGACTTCATAGGAGATCACATAGGGGTTGCTGCCTTTTTTATTATAGCTATGGGTACCATTTCTTACGGGCTGTATATGTTTATACTGGGCTTACATTACGATGTGGATGCAGGCAAAAACAAATAACAGGATAAGCATCTTTGCCTATAGCTGTGGGTTGTCGCACTATAGCTGTTCGGAAGAATTTCCCCGCCCCGGTTCGTGTCTTCACGAACCGCTCTTTAGGCTAAGTGAATCATGCCACCAAGTTTTAATATATGCATTCAACATATGTTATACACCTTTGAAAAAACATCTTCCAGGATAAGGAAACCAACCGTTTGTGAAGACACTAACCGGGCATCAGTGGAAAAGAAAGTAAAGCAACAATCTAGGAAAGGAAAAAAGTAAAACATTCCTAATCTTAAACGAATAGCCATTATTTTTACAGGCACACCGTTAACTATGGAACAGCCCATTGAAGCACAGCAACTCAGCATCACCAAAAAAGCAGCCGAAGGAACCGTTTTCTCCATCCTGCTTACCATCTCCTTTTCGCACCTGTTGAACGATACCATACAATCGCTCATTCCTTCCATTTATCCCATTGTAAAAGATTCGTTTCATTTAACCTTTGGGCAGGTTGGGTTAATCACGCTCACCTTTCAACTGGCAGCTTCCCTTTTTCAGCCATTTGTGGGTTTTTATACCGATAAAAAACCACAGCCCTTCTCTTTGGCAACCGGAATGGCGTTTACATTAATTGGATTGGTATGTCTTGCGTTTGCATCCTCTTTTGGGTGGATATTGGTATCGGTGGGCTTGATCGGAACGGGTTCGTCTGTGTTCCATCCCGAAGCATCCAAAGTGGCTTACATGGCTTCCGGCGGAAGAAGAGGGCTGGCGCAATCCATTTTTCAGGTGGGTGGCAATGCAGGCAGTTCCATTGGCCCTTTGCTGGCAGCGTTGATCATTGTTCCTTCCGGGCAAAAGAGCATTGCATGGTTTTCTGCACTCGCTTTAATAGCTATTATTGTTTTAATAGCCATCGGCAAATGGTACCGGCAAAATATGCAACGGATCCGTCCTAAAAAAGTGGTAGCGCATGGCGAGCAGGTTCATTTATCAAAAAGGAAAGTGGCAACTTCTATTGCTATATTGCTGGTGCTTATTTTTTCGAAATATTTTTATCTCGCCAGCATGACGTCTTATTATACCTTTTACCTCATTGATAAGTTTGGCGTATCGGTGCAGAGCTCGCAGGTGCACCTCTTTATTTTCCTGTTCTCCATCGCAGCTGGCACCTTCCTCGGTGGTCCGCTTGGCGATCACTTTGGAAGGAAATATGTCATCTGGTTTTCTATCCTGGGCGTTGCACCCTTTACGTTATTGCTTCCACATGTAAACCTCTTTTGGACAACCATTTTAAGTGTGTTCATCGGACTTATCCTGGCTTCTGCCTTCTCTGCCATTCTGGTATATGCACAGGAGTTGCTGCCCGGCAAAGTGGGAACGGTGTCGGGTTTGTTCTTTGGTTTTGCTTTTGGTATGGGCGGATTGGGTTCTGCCGTATTGGGCGAGTTAGCTGATCGCACCAGCATTTATTATGTGTATGCCATTTGTGCTTACCTGCCGCTCATTGGTTTGCTCACCGGCTTCTTACCCAATATTGGTGCAAAACACAAAGCCACTACTTCCTGATGGTTGGGCACTTTATGGGAGATGTTTTTGTTTTTTTGTGTAGCATAATATCTTACGTTTCATGCCGTTGTTGGTGTTCTTCACCAGCAGATGAGTTGCTGGCTGCGTGGATTAAATCTCATAAAAGGAGGGGGTTAAAGAATATGTTGCTGGTGAAGAACACCAACAAGGGCGAAAGACAAAAGTGATTCTTCAGAATCATTCAGCATAAAGCAGCAGGTTAGAGAACTACATTATCTCTTAATTTAAAGTGCATTGCAATAACACTTTTAAAAGCCAGCAGCAAAACCCAAAATGCGTTATTTTTAACTGCCATGGAAACAATAATAGAACAACAACTCCCAGCCATCAGGCAGCTGATGCGGCAATATGGGGTAGAGCAGGCTTACCTCTTTGGCAGCGCAGCCAAAGGCACCATGCACGAAAGCAGCGATGTGGATTTTATTATCCGGTTTCCTAAAAACATGCATTATACCACCTATGCCAATAATTATTTTGCCCTGGCAGACGCGCTGGAACAATTGCTGCAAAAAAAGGTAGAACTGGTAGCGGAAGAAACCCTTAAAAATCCTTATCTGCTACAGAGTATTAACAGTCACAAACTCCCCCTGCTACGATGAGCCTTGAGGAGAAGAAATTATTAACCGATATTTTTGTAGCTGCCCCCTCCATAGAGGAGTATTTGGAAGGAAAACGGGATTATGAAGCATATATGGCCTCCAAAATGCTGCATTGCCCGGTTTCCAACTGCCTGTATTAATGAACGGATGGGTAATCCTCCGTTATTTCAGGTGTTTTTCCCAATCCATTATAGCATATCGATTCTCTGCAGCGCTGTAGCAAATGGCATATGACGGTACAAGTATTACTGCGCTGCTTCTGTTTACATAAAGCAAACATTCCCCTGCTATCACTGTATTCTTTTACTTTACACCATGCAAAGAGAATTGTATTTTGATATCAGCGCAGAAAAGAGCGGTGGCAGCCTGTACCGAATAAAAGATGACAGGGGCAAGACCAGCTTTCTGTACCAGCACAGCACGTATGATGATAACCGCGATGAGATAAAAATATTTGAAACGGCGTTTGCTTCTTTTGCCGATTTCTGGCAAATGCTTATAAAAGACCCGCAATGGTTTTACCAGCACCCGTTATATGTACATGCCGAGCAAAGAGCTTTTGTAAGCGGGCAGTTACAGAAAGTAAACTGGGCAGTTCACCCCAATAAAAAATGGCAGGAGAGCCATCAGCGCCAATGGAAGAAAGTGTTGACAGATAAGGACGATTATTACCGTTCAAAATCATAGCTGGACGCCTGCGCCAGTGTAGATAAACTATAAATAACCTATCAGTTCAAAAAGGAAGTGTACAAAACACTTCAAAAAGTTGTAAACGCCCAAAGCCAGCCAATCAGGCGCCATGAAACGCTTATTGTTCTTAAGGGCTTTCACCCATCAAATTCAGACAATCAAATTATAATTCCTCCATCCAGGTTCGTTTCTTAACGTACCTGAAGAATGATGAGGAAGAGATTGCCCGGCCATGCTTAAACCCGTTTTCTTCTTTTTATCCGGGGCAGCATGAAATTGACATACATGGATAGCAATGTGGTTAAGCCGAAAGCAGTAGCTATTACTGCATCTATAAACCCGGAATCGAAATTCCGGCCGGATAACTTTTCTGCATAATATTTAATGAAGCTGTTGGGTAAATTCCGCTCTCCTAACCTTGTTTTCACCTGCCATTGCCAGTCTGTAACGGGGCAATAACCTATGCCAAACCAGATACCCAGCAAAAACCAGGAAGCAGCCGTAAGCAGAATAACCATGAAATGTGCTCTTCTGGTAGCTTTTGGTATCCAGCCAAAAAGATTAAACAGGATAATAGCCAGGTGTACAGTAGTGAATAGCACATCCAAAGACTTCAGTACCATGGGCTTAGTTTGAAGCGGTTATTTCTTAATTGTTGTTTTTGCGGACTGCAGAACCTCATTCTGCCACATGCCAGCCCACCGGAAGCAAAAGTTAATAACCAGGTCTCGGACCTGCCCGCTCATTTTCGCAATTGCTGATCCATTCGTTTGCAGTACAGGCAATTATTAGCTTGTCATGGCTGAATGGGGCAATTGAACTTTCTTAGGTTTAAATGATTCAAAGCAGCAACGTTTTAATATAAAGCATAGCCCGAATGCCCGGTTAACATAAAAAAGGCAATATTACTGGTGCTTTGCAAAAGTAATAAGTATCATACCCGGCGTAAGCATCTGCTTTCAATAACCTTCCTGAAATGAAGGCTGCAAAACGGATAAACTGTATCAGGATTATTCTCCCTTTCTTATAAAAATTTTTCAGTGATGTTCTAAATAAGTATATTTGGTTGATACTTAAGCCTATACAGTATATTGCTTTCCGGGTGCTTGAAAATTAATCTGAATACCCCACCATACCTCATTCTTACCACCTATAAACAAATCTTATGACCACTGAAACCGTTGACATTCGCAGCGACATCCGCACCGCAGATGACGCTTTTGAACAAAAATTCAATCAGGGCGATGCTGCAGGCGTTGCAGCACTCTATAGCAGCGAAGCCATGCTTTTGCCACCAGGCAGCGATGTTGTTAAAGGCAACACAGCCATCCGGGATTTCTGGCAGGGAGCCATGAACATGGGAATTAAGGAAGCTAAGCTGGACATTGTGGAAGTAGAGCAGCAAGGCGATACTGCCATAGAAGTGGGCAGGTACCGGCTTAAAGGTGCAGGCAGCGAAATAATGGATGAGGGTAAATTCCTTGTTGTCTGGAAAAGAGAGGCAGGTGAATGGAAGCTGCACCGCGATATCTGGAATACCAGCCGTCCTTCCTGAATTACGACAGGCTAACTGGCAGACAGCAGCAGGTAAATAATTGGTTCCTTCAGGCAAATTGCATCAGGATACCTGTTGCTAATGGCTCTGTATTGCTTGTTGTAATAGCCGATTTAAGACCTGTTCGCACCCATTGGCACAAGCCTCCACTTGTACCGGCTACATCGAAGTACCTGGCTAAAAGCAAAGCCTATCTATCATCTCATTGCTGAGAAGCATAGAAAAGCTTAAAGGGAATGTACTTCCATCCGCTCCAATACGCTCCCTTTAATTAAAAATATTATTCGCATGATGAATCATTACCTCACGCTCAACACCTTTATAGGTGGTTTTTGCGCAGGCTGCAAATAGGATGGTAATAAGTACAAGTAAAAAGAAGATACCCTTTTTCATACATATTTATTTTACGGGGCAAGCCACAGGTGGCCTCGCTGTTAAGTGTTTAGGTTTTGCGGGCGCAAAGTTATGGCTGTTGTAAAAGGGTGTCAACAGGCAAATGGATGAAAGGAGAAATAGTGGGTATGAACTGTACCGGCCGGCAAGCTGAAGCGTTTATGTTTTGGTGTTGTGCAGGTATTACTCCCCACCCGGCACATACGCTCTTATCCTGTCATCACCCCTGGTTTGCACTTTATTATACGCTCATGCCGGTTACTTTCCAGTCGTTGCCGGCACGTACCAGCGTGTAGGAATAGTTTGCCCATATTTCCCAGATGCCCGCAACTGGTCCACCATCAATCGTATTAATGGCATAGCTTTTAGAATAATCGGTAGCAGTTTCACCATTGATACTGACATCGTGGCTGCCGCGCAGGTGAAAAGATCACTTGCCGGCATACAAATTTGTTTGCCAGGCAGCAATCAGGTTATCCGCCCGTATTTCGGCGGGCTTGCCGCCGCCCAGTGGGCTAAAGTCAGCATAAATAATGTCGGTAAAACAGGAGCGGGCTTGTGTCCGGTCTTTGGCGTCTACGGCATTGTCAATAAGTATCTATTACAGTCATAATCTGCCATTCGGGTGTCGTTTGCATAGTATGTGTTATTGGTGATGATAGATGATACAGCTTTTATAGTATAAGCGTTAACGATTCGCCATTGTGCGGCACGAGGCAATTGGTGAATTGTATTAAAATCAAAACAAGCCATCAATAATGATTTAAAGCATAGCACAGATTGCTTTGCTCCGCCCGCAATGATGATGGTGTTCTTACACTGCGAAGTTGGTACAAACAGTAACAGGGTAAGTGGCTTACAGATATTCTACTTTATGCCCGATTTATTTTTAGCAGGCAACACACTTCCTGTATGTGTAAATACGTTTTCAGCAAACAGTAATTACAAAGTGCATTTAATTGAAAACAGGATTATTCTTCCAGTTAAGCAGATTAACCTATTAACTGTACTTTCAAATTTTTTGTATTTGCCTCCCGCACCTTTGCTAAATCATAATTAGCAATCAGCAGCTCGTTGCCTAATGGGAAAGCCGCATTAGTGCGCGTGGTCATACCATATTGCAATTGCCATTCCCACTGGTAAAAGTCTTTGTACAGGCTTTTGATGTATTCACTGTTATCGTACGTAATGAGCCATTGGTGCGGACTGTTTTGCAATGTTTCAAACAATAGTTGATGATCGAAAGAAGTATGCAAGATGCCCTTCTTTCCATATAGTTTTGATTTGGTAGCAGTGTAATAAGGCGGGTCTAAAAAAATAAACACCTCATCACCCGGACGTTTTACCAAGTAAGAAAAGTCTTCACAATAAAACTGAATAGGTTGAATAATGGGAATGGTTTGTTTTAGCCGGTCTATTGAGGATTGCGTAAACCGGCCTTCAAAAGAACCTTGCGAATAGCCGCCGCTATCTACCACGCCCGAAAAAGTAATGCGGTTGAGTACAAAAAAATCGGTTGCGCGCTGCAACTCAGTCAAATTGTTATTCCTTCTTTCCACCAGCATATTGAACAACAATTTACCGTTTGAATCTGTTTTGTATTGGTTATATATTTTCTGGATTTCATTAATTAATTCCACTCCCTTATCTTTCAACTGCGACCAAAAACAATATAATTCATAGTTTAAATCGGAAGCAGAATACTGTGCATCTTTATATTGTTGAATACAATAAAATGATAGCGAACCACCGCCAAAGAAAACTTCCCTGAACGATTTATAAGGCGGAATAAACTCCGCTAAAAACTTCACTCCTCTTGATTTTCCTCCCGGATAACGCAACGGACTTTTAATCATACGCTTTGCAATAAGCAGCCAAATTATTCATTTTTACCGCTGCCGCAAGTTTAGTTGATAAAAGGAGTTGGTTATAAATAAAAACTTACATTTATGCAGTACAATACCAAGCAACCAAAACATGAGATATTTCCATGCCGTTCAGCGGGTGACTATCGAGCAGGCCCTTATTCAAAAAGCAAAAAATTTTGCTGCGCAGGTAACTGCCACTACCAATTATGCCGACTCCAACCAGCTATCAACCACCAAGATTGCCAACGATCATTTCATCAGTAAAATTGGCGAAGAAGCAGTAAAAACGGTGTTTAGCAAATATGTGCCGGTAAGTGGGCCGGATTATACTATTTATCACGGCAAAGAAAAATCGTGGAGTGATGATTTGTATGTAAATAGAATTGGGCTGGCAGTAAAAACACAAAAGCGCTCGATGGCACAACGGTTTGGGCTATCGTGGACATTTCAATCAGGAGCTTCCCGGTGTGATGTTATTCTAAGAAAACCGGATGCCTGGGTAGTCTTTGTGGCGTACGATGATATAAACGGTAATATATGCTATGTGTATCCGCCTTTTCAAATGAAGGAACTGACGCTGGGCGAACCGGTATTAGAGAAGTTGAAAGGCTTTAAAAAAGTAGTATATGCCAATACGCTGCCATTGCGCAAGTGAATTTTTGGCTTAAGCTGTTTGGTATGGTAAAGAATAAAATAATTGCTAAGTGCATTGCCAACTAAAGGCGCTTAACCTAAACAACAAACTTTAGGATGGTGTAATATCATCCGATAAACTTGTATTAACGAGTAGCTCTACAATAGGTGTTTGAGAATGATTTTAGAATTATGCTTCCCGTTTTACTTTTTTCTCCCCGACTTGTCGGGGCAGGCATTGAAAGAAAAAGTAACAAAGAAGTTATGAATGTATTGATGTTTTTCAATGGTATTCATGAGAACGCTTCGCTTAATTATTTCGGATAGTAAATATTTTCAATAGACTCAATGAGCCACTTCGTGGGTTCAAGGACGGCATGATCGCTCCGCGCATTACTTCATGAATAATGTTTCTTATCGGTCTCAGTGAGATAGTTCGTCCGTGCCTCCGCACCACTTTGCTTAAGTGGGATTTTTGTTGTTGAGTGAGTGGTTTGGCTAATAAAATCTTCAGCCCTGCTCCTTATATCCACCTTATAGCCACTTGATGCTATAACTATTTTCTTTCGCCCACCTGCTGGCGCCACATGGCATAGTACAAGCCTGTTAATGCCAGCAAATCGTGGTGTGGGCCTACCTCTATAATTTTGCCCCGCTCCAGCACATAAATCACATCGGCGTGCATAACCGTAGACAACCGGTGGGCAATCAAAATCGTCATTTGCTCCCTGCTGTTGGATATGTTGCGAATGGTATTGGTAATTTCTTCTTCGGTCAACGAGTCCAGCGCCGAAGTGGCTTCATCAAAAATAAGCAGTTGCGGCTGCCTCAACAATGCCCGTGCAATAGACAAGCGTTGTTTTTCGCCACCGGACAACTTCATACCGCTTTCGCCTAATAGTGTATTTACGCCATGCGAAGCTTTGGCAATCAAGGCAGATGCAGATGCTTTCCGCAGTGCTTCGGCTATTTCTTCATCGGTTGCAGTGGGCTTTACAAATAGGAGGTTGTCTTTAATGGAGCCCGCATACAATTGGGTATCCTGTGTTACAAAACCAATCTGCCGCCGCAGCGGATTATACTGGATTTGGGTAGAAAGAATATCATTAAAGTAAATACAGCCGCTCACGGGCGTATATAACCCCACCAGCAGTTTAACCAGTGTAGATTTGCCGGAGCCGGATGGTCCTACAAAAGCAATGGTTTGCCCGGTTTGTATGCTAAAAGATATACCGTCAATGGCATTGTAGCCTGCTGTTTTATGCCTGAAAACCACGTCCTTAAAACGCAGACTTTCCAGCCTGCCTACTTCTATTGAATTTTCAGGGCGTTGCTCGACAGGCTTTTGCATCAGCCGGTCAAAACTCTTTAAGGAGGCGTCTGCTTCGCGATATAGGATAATCATATTGCCCAAATCCTGCAGAGGCGTGAAGATGGCAGTGGAAATAAACTGCATCGCAATTAATTCACCGGTGCTGAGCACTTTACGAAAGATGAGCCACAGTAAAATAAATAAGATAGATTGCTTAAGCAGGTTGAGCATATTGCCCTGCAAAAAAGAAAGCAGGCTTACTTTTTTTGCCTTCAGCATTTCCAGGTTAAAGATGTTCAATGTTTGCTTATTAAGTCGCCTGATTTCCGGGAAGGTAAGGCCGAGGCTTTTAACCAGCTCAATATTGCGCAGGCTTTCGGTAATTACGCCTGCCTGCTTATCGGTTTGGCGGTTGATAGACCGTTGTATGCCTTTGATCTTTTTAGATACCAGCCCCGTAAGCGAACCCAGCAGCAGCACACCTATAAAGAACACCGGCACAAGCAGCCAGTTGCGGTTGATGCTGTACCAAAGCAGGAAACCCACGCCCACCAGTGAAGAAAACAACACATTGATAAAAGAATTGATAAACCGTTCGGCATCTGTTTTTACTTTTTGCAACACAGACAGCGTAGTGCCGCTGCGGCTTTCTTCAAATTCCTGGAAGGAGAGCCGCAGCGTTTGCTTTAGCCCATCGTTAAAGATGTGCATGCCAAAGCGGGCCACTGCTTTGCGGGTAATGTATTCCTGTGCCGCTTTGCAAAGCTTTGATAAAATAGCAATGCCTAATGCCAATGCCAGCCAGGAGAGTACGCCTTGTACCAGTTCGTTTTCGGGCAGGTTGCTTTTATGGGTGGCATAGCGGTCTATAATCTTTCCAAATATCACCGGGTCAAACAGGCTGAGCAGTTGTGCTACTGCCGCCAGCAACAGTGAAAAGAAAATCAAGGTGCGATGTGGCTTCAGGTATTTCCAGAGTAATTTCATAAATCATTATTTCAATTTCGGTTTTCACTATTATAACATTAACATCTGCCATTTAAAACAGCTACAAAAACCGGGTAAGTAATTATTAAAAGCCAGCAGGTTATTTTTGATTGCTGCGCTACCCGCTGTTGCAAAAACAAGCTAAAAACAGGCTATGTATTTACATAAATGCTGCCGTTTTAATTTGCCCGGCTACACCTCACTGCTTACCGGCACTTCAGCAATAAGGTATTATTTTTTGTTGCATGCAGCAGGCACAAGTGGTACCGTAATGCTTTTAAACAAAACACGTCGTCAAATGATTTTATCAAAGCAAACAAGCCCTTCAAATTCTTATCTTTAGCACTTAACACTTAACGATATGCTTAGAAGAAACTTTGTAAAAAATGTGGCTTTATCTGCCGCTGCTGTAAGTGTAGCGCCTTTGGCAAAAGCAATGCCGCCAATCAGTCAGCCCTTAGGCGTGCAATTATGGACCATCCGTTCTTACCTGCAAAAAGACCTCATAGGTTCTTTATCGAGGCTGGCAAAACTGGGCTATAACGAAGTGGAACTGTTTGACTACGATGGTACCTATTGGGGCAAACAGCCAAAGGAGTTTAGCAAAATATGTAAAGATCTGGGATTAAAAATTATCTCTTCGCACTACATGACCGGCAGGCACGATGGGGGCAAGTTGCCGGGCACACTGCTGAATGGCTGGCAAAAAGCGGTGGACGACTCGGCAGCGATGGGTGTGCCGTATATGATTTGCGCGTGGCTGTACAAAGAAGAGCGTACGAGCCTTGACTTGTACCGGCAACTTGCCGAGATGCTGAATAAAGCCGGCGAAACCTGTAGTAAAAGCAACATACAATTTGGCTATCACAGTCATAATTTTGAGTTTCCGCCCATTGATGGCGTGGTGCCTTACGACCTCCTGCTGCAAAGCACCGATAAGGACCTCGTGAAAATGGAAGCCGACCTTTTCTGGATCATCAAAGCGGGCGTGAACCCGGTAGATTATTTCAAAAAGTATCCCGGACGCTTTCCATTGTGGCATGTAAAAGATATGGAAAGCGGCTCGGAACAGTTTGCAGAGCTGGGGCGCGGCATTATTGATTTTGACCCCATTTTTGCTGAACGCAAAACGGCAGGTTTGCAGCACTGGTTTGTAGAGCAGGACCAATCTACACGCGATCTTTTTGAGAGCCTGGAAATAAGCCGGGATTATGTGAAAAAGAAAAATTACTGGCTGGGCTAAGCGCATTTTTTTTAATGCTGTACACTGAAAAAATTTCACTTTTTACACTTATTAGTACAGCAATTTTTTCATTCTGATTGTCATTTTTTCCCCTCTTTTTTCATTTGCACACGGTTTGAACAGACCTTAGTGTATTTGTAAAAGCAACCAAAAAAGGAGGTCAATATGGCTAACATAGTAAAAAGGAAAAATGGCAATGGTAGTGTGGCTACTACCAAATCTATGATGCCTTTTGAAGGATTAGTTGATGGCGCCCTTCAAAACACATTAAGCCGCTTCTTTGATGATGATTTCCGGGGCTTCAACGGTATGCTGAGCAATAACCAGGTTCCGGTAAACATCCGCGAAACCTATAAGAGTTATGAAATGGAAGTTGTAGCTCCGGGTGTCAGCAAAGAAGACTTTAACGTGAACATCAGCGATAACCTGCTGACCATTTCGTTTGAGCACAAAGAGGAAGATAAGCAGGGCAGCAGCAAAGACGGCTACCTGCGTCAGGAGTATCGCATGCAGTCTTTCTCCCGCAGCTTTACGCTTGACGACACCGTTAATGCTGATAACATCTCTGCCCAATACAGGAACGGTGTGCTGCATGTAAGTCTTCCTAAAAAAGAAGGCGCTCAACGCATCATCAAAAGCATCGAGATTAAATAAATAAGGCTGTCAATACAAATGAGGGAAGAGGTAAATGCTTCTTCCGAAGCATTACTGCTAAGTGTACCGGATGGTATGCTTTGGGTTTAGCAAAATGAAAGGCTATCCCCGAACAAAATAGAAAATTGAAGTACGGAATGCATGAGAAAGCCGCTACTGCGCAGGAGCGGCTTTCTTTTTAATCAAAGCGGTTGCACTATTTTCAGCTGTACGTGCATGTATTTTATCACAAGCAACAGTTTGTTTGGCTTCCAAAAAGTGAGCAGGAAGATAAGATAGAAGCCCGGCCATATATTTACTTCAACTGGTATTCTACCCGTAATGTGATGGTGGCTGTTTTTTCTTTTGCACTTGTATTGAATACGCCACCATAGCTGTAGTCTTCATTCATGTTTTTGCCCGTTATCTGAAAAACGCCCATAGTAGCTTTTTTAATATTGCCCAGCGAAGCGCCGGAGTTTTCGGCAATGCTCTCTGCACGTTGTTTGGCATCTTTAGAGGCATTGGCCAGCAAATCGATCTTCAATGTATTCAGCCCTGAATAGTAATAGCTGGGCGGAATAGAATTCAATTCAATGCCTTTTTGTAATAGTCCTGTAATTTCCCTTGATAGTTTTTCTACTACCGGTATATTGCGGCTATCCACCGTAACAGTGCCGGTGAGGCTGTAGCCGCTGAATTCATTGCCTGTCATGCGTCCGTTTTCATCATACCGGTTGTTGTAGTTGCGCTGTACATCCACACTGGAAAACACAATGTTGGAGTCGGCAATATTGGCTGCATTGAGGTATTGTTTTATGGCATTTTCATCCGATTTCAGCATAGCATACGCGTCTTTCAATTCGTAGCCCTGGCGGGTAAAGGTAGCTTTCCACACAATCTGGTCCGAAGCAAAATCTTTTTCGGCAGAGCCGGTAACAGCAATTGTTTCGGCAGCAGTAAAATGGTAGCGGAAAGCAGAAGCCGCGATGATTACAGCGATGATAACAGCTACAGCAATAATAATGGGAGATAAAAGGGAACGCATCATGTAAGTACGACAGTTTTGAGGTTGTAAGTTAAGATTATAGTTGACAACAAATGTGTTTAACAAGCATACAGACGATGTTATATTTCAATGGTTTAGTATTCGTTACAAATATCTGAGAAATACAGGCCGTATAATAAGCAGATCGGTTGTGATCTTGCAGCGCTGCTTAAAGATGGCTTTTTAGTTAAAACCACTCCTTTTTACCCGTATAAACCATTGATTTTTAAGGAGAAAAACTCATTTACAACAATATACTTTAACACTTATCGCTTCATTAAACGCTTAAAATTCAGTAATTTTATAGATATAGGAAAACAATGATGGAAGCAATGAATACGCCGGTTTCAGTATATTACGGCAATAATAATATAACCCTTTTTAATAACACCGGGATAATGATAAACGCTACGCAAATGGCAAAGCCTTTTGGTAAAAAGCCTGCTGATTGGCTGCGCTTGTCGTCTACCAAAAGGTTGCTCCTGGAATTGGGAGAAATGAAAAAAGTACCGGTTTCGGAACTGGTGCAACGGGTAAAGAAAAGCGCTGCCGAAGGTGGCGAAAGAAGCCTTTTACTACAGGAAGACGCAGCTATGGAATTTGCACGCTGGCTGAGTCCGGCTTTTGTTATCTGGAGCAACCAGCGAATGAAAGAACTCATGCTGAATGGGCAAACAGCCGTAGAACAGCAGGAGACTGAAGCAGTGCTGCCCGATGCTTTTTCACCCTTGATACATCAAATAACACTGTATGAAGAATCGGTGCTGGAGCAAGCCCGCAAGCTGGATTATCACGATTCGGTACTGCAAAGCAGAACATTGATAACCACCAATGTGATTGCAAAAGAACTGGGCATGAGTGCTATTGCGCTAAATAAATTGCTGAATGCTAAAAAAGTGATTTATAAAAGTGATAATCACTGGGTGTTGTATGCCGAACATGCCGGTAAAGGCTACACCGGAACAAAGACCGCTATTTTTAGAGATTCGGCGGGCAATTATCAATCCAATATTCACACCTACTGGACTGAAAAAGGCAGAGCATTTATTCATGAGTTATTGAAAGAGGAACAGCAGGTGGCATAAATAGGCAGCGCAAGTTTGATACTTGCGCTTTTTTGTTTGTATAGTGTTTTGGTTTGAAATCAAAGCCTTTCCGTCATTCTGTAGCTTTAAATAATCTGAGTCTATGTTTGCCCACATACCTGTTGTTTACAATCTAATTTTCTTACATGATTATTAACGCTGTACAACTGCTCAAAATTTAACAATGCAAGCATCCACACAACCATCATTCTAAACTACCTTTATATACTGCTATTTACAATGGCATTAAACATGCAGATACTTTTTATTACCAAATAATAAACACCTCATTATGGCTACAGCAGCGCAGATTCAGGATGCATATATAGATTATGTGCTCACACACAACGAAGAGCCTAAATCGGTTTATGTTTTTGCAAAAAATATAGGCATTACCGAGCAGGAGTTTTACAATTTTTATTCGTCTTTTATAGCGGTAGAAAAAGCCATCTGGGTTGATCTTACTATTGAAGCGATTGACAAAATACAACAGCAGGAAGTATGGGCAACCTATACCTCACGCGAAAAAATACTTGCCTTTTTTTATGCCTATATAGAACTGCTTAAAAGCAAGCGCAGCTTTGTGGTATATAGCCTCAAAAAATCGCGCACGCATGTATCTACACCTGAAGTATTACATGGCACAAGAACAGTCTTTGAAGCATTTGCCGAAAACATCATTAAAAGCGGGCTGGATAGCGGCGAACTGGCAGACCGCCGTTTTCTCTCCAAAAGATACAAAGATGCATTGTGGATACAGTTTGGCATTATCCTCAACTTCTGGATAAATGACAGCAGTACCAATTTCGAAAAAACAGATGAAGCCATTGAGCGTGGAGTGAATGTAACGTTTAACCTTTTCCAGCGCTCACCTTTGGATGACATTATTGACTATGGGAAATTTGTAGCACGCAACAGCCGGTTTAAAGAAAGGATGAGATTCTAACCATTATGAAAGAACAAGAAAGCATACCTGTAACCAAAGTAGCACGCAGTGCAAAATTTGTAAAAACAGGCATACAGATAGGCGGAAATTATATAAAGCATTATTCTAAAAAAATATTCAACCCGGAACTAAGCCGCGACGAACTGAATGAAGATAATGCGGCTGATATATACAACTCGTTAAGCGAACTCAAAGGCAGCGCACTCAAAATTGCGCAAATGCTGAGCATGGATAAAAATGTGCTGCCACGAGCTTATGTAGATAAGTTTTCTTTATCGCAATACAATGCGCCGCCGCTATCAGGTCCGTTGATTGTGCGCACCTTTACCAAACTATTTGGCAAAGCGCCCGACCTCATTTTTGACAAGTTTAATCTGAGGTCGGAGAATGCAGCTTCTATAGGACAGGTGCACAAGGCTGTGCTGAACGGAAAAGAACTGGCTGTAAAAATTCAATATCCCGGTGTAGGCGATAGTATTTCTTCGGATATAAAAATGGTAAAGCCTATTGCCTTCCGACTGTTGGGCATGAGCGAAAAGGAATTTACGGTGTATGTAAAAGAAGTGGAGGAGCGCTTGCTGGAAGAAACGGATTATGAGCTGGAAGTACAACGCTCTATAGAGATTTCGCAGGCTTGCAGCAGTTTGGAGAATGTAGTTTTTCCAACCTACTATCCTGCCTTGTCGGGACACCGGGTTATTACGATGGATTGGATGAATGGCTTGCATCTGAAAGAATTTTTGCAGACGGATCCATCACAAGCACTACGCAACAAAATAGGTCAGGCACTCTGGGATTTTTATAATTTTCAGCAGCACGAGTTACGCAAAGTACACGCAGACCCGCACCCCGGCAATTTCCTCATTACACCGGATGAAAGGCTGGCTATTATTGACTTTGGCTGCATCAAACAATTGCCTGACGATTTTTATTATCCTTTCTTTTCCCTGGTATCGGCCGATGTGTTGGCGGATAAAGCGAAGACCATAGATGCTTTTCGCAAGCTGGAAATGATATGGCCTACTGATACGCCGCAGCAGGTAGAATTTTACTATAAAGCCTACAAAGAAATGATTGAATTATTTGCGAAACCGTATGCCAGCGAGACCTTTGACTTTAGTAAAGAGGAATATTTTGACAGGCTGTATGCCTATGGCGATCAGATAGCCAGAATGCCGGAATTTAAGCAGGCACGCGGCGTAAAGCATTTTATTTATATCAACCGTACCAATTTTGGTTTGTACAATATTTTACACGATTTAAGAGCACAGGTAAAAACCGATAAATATAAGCCACATTTGCAAGCCGCTAACCCCTAAAGGTGAATAAGCAGCCAGGCAATAAGCTATTATTCCATCTTACCTATAATTCTCTATTATATTGCCCCGCACTATACAAGTACGGGGTTAATTGTTTATGCTTGTGCTGCTATCATTTTATCTGCACTTTTCTGTGTTATCTATAAGTAGATTAATGCTCTTCATACTCCGGCTCGTATTGATAATAATTACCGGAGAATAAAGCGAAAGCAATTATAATCAAAGCACACCCAATCAGCCCAAAACTTTTAAGTGGTGTAAGCAGGAGTGAGCAAGCAGTTATCAAACCAATATACAGCAGGTAATGTTCTATTTTTTGGTGCTTTTCGTAAGCGAGGGAAGTAAATAATAATAACTGTCCTATATAATACAGCAGCAGCAAAAAAATGCTTACACCCAAGTGTGCAGCATTGCCATAATACCAAAGGAAAAATATTTCTGGAAGTAAGAGTACAATATAAGTGCTGGCAAAAAGCATAAACAGCTTATACAAAGGCAATGGCATATTACGCAGCGTTGGGAAGTCTCTCTCTAAAAATTGTACACTATCATACACGATCACTGCATGTGTTGCAATACTTATCTGAAAAAATATAACAAAATCACTCAGTTCAATGTGTGCCCTGTTCCATACTAAGGGAATAAAGAGTAATACAAAGGAAAAGAACTTAACAGCTACTGTTTTTAGTTTGCTTTTATACAGGTTATACCAGAGTAAAAAAGAAAAGAATCCTTTTGAAAAGGGATAAGTAAAAACCGGCTTTTTAAATAGTTGAAATTGAATGCCATTGTTAAATAAAGCGTAGTAATACAATGCAGCACTCAGCACGTGCACCAACAGTAAAAACAAGCATAGCATAATCACCGCTACATATTGTTGCACATGAATACCAATGCTTATGGTAACCAGTATATAAATGGCTGCCGGCAAAAACAATATTACCTGTATAATAGTTAATAATAAAAATAATCGCTTTGCATCCATCGCCTGCAACTGGTACAACCATGTTTTTTCCCGGGCAATGGACTTTAAAATTATTGCACTGCATTTACATGCATACAACAGCCAAACAATCAGTGCAACTACCAATGTGGTATAAGCAGTTACAATGCCCTGCATCAACTTATAATGATATGCTAAGGGATTTTGTACTACACCAAACAGCACCACAAACAAAAACAGGAAAAAACCGGCATTACGCTGGTAAAACTGTTGTACCCAGATTTTTAAAAGTATATGCAGGGCAGCCCTCATGGTATAGCAGTAACAGTTTTATCTTTTATATATAGCGTTTGTAAAGGCAACGTATGATCGGGAAATGCTACATCCTGGTGCGAAGTAAGTAAAAAAGAAATACCCCGGTTATAAGCCTGCTCTATTATTTGCAGCATTGTTGCTACTGCTTCTGCATCTAACGTAATCAATGGCTCATCAAGCAGTATCCATTTAGGATTGCCGGTAAAGGCAAGTATTAACGACAGTTTCTTAAGCATGCCGCTGGAGTACGAACCGGTTTGTTTTTGCAAGGCGTGGTGCAGTTGCAGTTGTTCTGCGTATTGCATACATTCACTTTTATTACCTCCTTTGGCAGCTGCATAAAAATGGATCAGTTCACTGCCGTTTAAAAAGGGTGGATACACCGGTTCGGCTTCGCCATAATTTACTAGTTGCCGGTGCAGTCTTTTGCTTTTTCGTATGTTGATAGCATTAATGTGAATCGCTCCTTCAAACGGTATTAAACCAGCCAGGCATCGCAGCAAGGTAGATTTTCCACTTCCATTTATGCCTTTAAGCCAATAAATACCAGCTTCTATTTGCGCCTGCGCAATATCCATTACTTTGTAATCACCATATTGTTTTTGGAAGTTGATGAACTGTATCATAAAATAAAAATATAGCTTACCGGCAAATGCCTGTGAATGTACTTGTGCGCACAATATTCACCATTCACTATTCACAACTCACAATTTTCTATTTTTAACGCATGATTAGATGGCTCAACTTACGAAATATACTGGCTGCTATAGCCATCATCATTGTATCGGGCAGTATTATCTATTCGCGCTACCTGTCGCAAAAAATTGCAAAAGACGAAAAGCAACGCGTGGAAAACTGGGTGGAAGCGCAGCGTACCATTATGAATACCGAAACGCAAACAGTGCCGCCGCTGGCAATTAAACTCATTCAGGAAAATGTGGATATTCCCATTATTGAAACTGATGAAAAAGACAGTATTACCAATTATCGCAACATCGACAGCACCAGGGTAGCAAACGATGTTGATTATCTAAAAGATAAACTAAGGCAGTTTAAAGCACAGCGCGCTCCCATTATCTTAAAACTTTCTGATACACCCTATATTGCCAACCGCTACTACTATGGCGAAAGCCGGTTGCAGCAGGAAGTAAGGTATTATCCCATCGTTCAGTTATTAATTATTGGCTTGTTTATTACAGTAGTAATCATTGCGCAGCGCAGTAGCTATCGCAGTACACAAAACCAGTTGTGGGCAGGCATGGCAAAAGAAACGGCGCACCAGTTGGGTACGCCGGTTACGAGCCTGCAGGGTTGGGTAGAAATGCTGAAAGAAATAGAAGGTGCCAGCTATATTGCACCGGAGATTGAAAAAGATGTAAACAGGCTTCTGCTCATTACCGACCGTTTTGGCAAAATAGGCAGCACACCCAGGCTGGAAGAGCGCAACCTCGTAGAACAGGTGCAATATATGCTGGACTATATGCGTAAGCGCGCCGGTGGTAAAGTGCAGTTTATATTTAACACGCATGGCGAAGAAAATATACCAGCTATGATTTCGCCGCCTTTGTTTGATTGGGTTGTTGAAAACCTGCTGAAAAACGGACTGGATGCTATGGATGGAAAAGGCACGCTCACCGTTAATTTGCTGCATACTGCTACGCAAAATATTATAGAAGTAACAGATACCGGCAAAGGCATTAGCAAAGCCAATATTAAGAATGTATTCAAGCCCGGCTTTACTACCAAAAAACGCGGCTGGGGCCTGGGATTAACGCTTACCAAACGCATTATAGAGCAATATCACAAAGGCACTATTTTTATTAAAAACAGCGAATTGGGTAAAGGCACTACTTTTAGGATTGAGCTAAATAAAGGCGATGTATAATACACGTTTTTTGGAACACAGGTGGGATTGGATAAGGATTATACCAATGAGGAAATCTGATGAACCTGATTCATTCACCTAATACAACCATTCTTATCCATATCGCAGCCATTTCATCCGTGTGTTATCAAATTCGTGCAATTCGCATTTGAACAATTCATATAAAAAATTTGTGTGCTTCAGTCCGTGCTACCCGTGTGCTATATAAAACGAAACAATTACATTTGCACTCCCAAAGTTGCGGAGGTGGCGAAACTGGTAGACGCACTACTTTGAGGTGGTAGCGCCTGTAACGGGCGTGGGAGTTCGAATCTCCTCTTCCGCACTCAGAAAGACGAAGGTTTAATCTTCGTCTTTTTTATTGTATACATTGCTTTGAGACAGTAACTCCGCTCCTAACGAGGTGGTATAACGGAAAATACTTTTATACCATACTTTATACTATTTTCAATTAAGCAGCTTATACATAACTTATTCGTATCTGGCATTATTCTGCCTGCACCGCAGCGCCGATAAGCCCTATTTTTTTAGCATGTTCTATGGCTGCGGCATTGTCATTAAACAAACAGGTATGTACACCTGCCGTTTCCAGGGTTTGTAATAGTTCTCTTGTCGCTGCTTCTTTTTCTTTGCGGATGTTGCGGATATAAACGGCAAAAATTTTTTGCGGGTACTTGTTAACGATAGCCGCATAAATATCAGGATCGCGCTGCGAATTATCGCCTAATAAGACAAACTGTTGCTTTTGAAATACTTTCAAAATTCTGATAACTCTTACCAGTTTTCCGTCGTGTTTGGTTTTGCCGGTTTTCAACAATTCGTACCAGCGCTTTACCTGGTTTAGCAAAAAGATACCATTGGGCAAGCCGTTGTATTTAAAAAATTCATTCAGGTAGCCGTACAAGTTCCACTCGCTGCTCGATACATAGAAAAACGGATTGGTTACTTCTGTTGCAGTATGGGCACTTGCCAGCAACCCGTAAAATTTTACCGCATTATTAAACACCTTGCGGGTGCGCGGGTTTTTGGTAAACAGCACGCGCAGTCTTTTACCAATGGTAGCCGAGTGCGACACCAATACGGTATCGTCAATATCCGAAATAAAGGCATACTGTGTAGAGTGTGGCACTAGTACTTTTCCTTCACCGGTGGCTACAACATTCCCTGTTTCATCTATACAATTAACTACCAGCGAATGCCAGCCTGCATTTACATTGCTCGATGACCATTCAAACCTAAAAAAACCATCATCTTCTGCCTCTGCATAAAAAGTTTGGTCTCTCCATTGCAACTGTACTTTGGCGTGGGGCAGTGGTTCCACAAAAAATAAGCGTATCAGGTGCAAGATATTGAGCAGCACATTATTGGTGTATTTGTGCGGTATGTGCGGCTTGCTTTTAAATACATGGCCATACACCACCAAATCGTGTGTATGTCCATAGCCATTATACACTTTCACCGCTGCGTGTTTATATTTTGATAATCCTGCCATATTACATTTACTTTTACCCGGAATAATAATGCCATATTGATGTTATGAACGAAAGAAGCAGCTTGAAATTACTGTTTATAGTTAATCCTAAGTCGGGAAATAACGGAACAGACTGGCATCAGCAAATACAGGATTATTTTAAATCGTCCAATGATTGCATCAAAATTTATGAACTACCCAATCCCTGCGATCCTGCACAGATAAAGCAACAAATAGACGACTATCAGCCACAGCGTGTAATTGCTGTTGGTGGCGATGGCACGGTTAAGCTGGCTGCGCAATGCCTGTTGCACACTGCTATTCCGTTAGCCATATTGCCTGCCGGCTCGGCAAATGGCATGGCTAAAGAACTAAACATTCCCTTGAATGTAACCAAAGCAATTGATGTGGCTGTGAATGGCGGAACAAAAAAGATACATCTTGTTAAGATAAATAATGAAATATGTATCCATCTTAGTGATATTGGTTTTAATGCCTTTATAATAAAAAAGTTTGAAGCAGAGCCTAAGCGTGGTATGTGGAGTTATATAAAGGCTGCCTTTAAAGTATGGTGGAATAACCGGCGGATGCATGTAAAAATTCAAACCGATAACACCTGGGTAAGGCGCAATGCCGCCATGGTAGTAATAGCCAATGCTACCAAGTACGGTACCGGCGCACTCATTAACCCGCATGGCAGGCTGGACGATGAAGTGTTTGAAGTAATTGTAGTAAAAAAGCTGTCGGTAAAAGAAATTTTTAAAATGATGATTACACACACGCCTTACGATAAAAGCAAGACCGAAGTGCTGCAGACAAGCTCTTTACACATCCGGTCGCGCAGGAGAGCGCACTTCCAGGTAGATGGCGAATACCTGGGCAAGGTCAACAACATCAAAGCTACTATACTTGCCGGTGCACTGGAAGTGATTGTGCCGGAGTAGTTGCTCACGGATAGCACAGATAAACACAGATATTGTATGTTATCATAATCCACTATACTCATTCTATTTGTAAAAATAAGGCTGCGATATATTCACAAATAGTCACTTCATTCAACAGGTATTATGAATAAAAGAATACAATGGCTGTTGCAACAGGCATCGCTTAAACTGCTGGTGTTAGCTGCCTTGTTTTTGCTGGCTTTATTCCTGTTTGCATACATCGCCCACGAAGCCGTTTTGGAGCAGGAAGATGTGTTTGATGCGCAGGTGCACCAATTTTTTATGCAACACGCCACGCCAGCAATTACAGGAGTTGCGCAAGACCTGACCTTTTTAGGTTCCAATCTGTTTTTGCTGCCAGCATATATACTGCTTATTGGCACTTTAATCATTTTTCAAAAAAAACGCACTGCGCTGGATATTTCCACAGTTGCACTTAGCAGTTTTCTGATGATGCAGGCATTAAAACAAATATTTCAGCGCCAGCGCCCCGAGCTGCCTATTATCAAAGCTATTCATACCTATAGCTTTCCCAGTGGTCATTCGCTTTCTGCATTTATCTTTTGCAGCATACTCGCTTATCTTGTTTGGAAGAGCAACTGGCATATTGTATGGAAATGGCTGTACACCATTTTATTGTTGCTGCTTGCCGTTGCAATAGGCATCAGCAGGATTGTACTGAATGTGCATTTTGCAACCGATGTGATTGCCGGTTTTTGTTTGGGTATCATGTGGGTGATTCTGTCGTTTTGGATAATACAAAAGATTAACCGGCGTCGCTCGTTGCAGCAATAAAAGATACTATACTTACAATAAATGACTGCATACGCTTTAGTATTGCAAAACTTCTTACCTTTCAATAATCAAAACACATGCTATGCCACTCCAGATTATTGGTTCCGGTCTTGGTCGCACCGGTACCCACTCCTTAAAATTAGCCCTCGAAATGTTAGGTTTTGGCAAATGTTATCACATGGCCGAATTATTTGAGCACCCAGACCAGGTAGTTTATTTTGAACAGGCAGAAAAGGGCGGGCCGGTCAACTGGGAGGCTTTGTTCCAAGGGTATCAGTCGGCGGTAGATTATCCGGTGGCGCGTTATTACAAGCAGTTGATGGCATATTATCCCAATGCTAAAATCATACATACCATCCGCGATGCCGAATCGTGGTATCAAAGTGCTTCGCAAACGATCATCTGGGCAAGCAAGCCGTCACTTGGCAGAATTTTGCAGTTACTGCTTAAACTGCCTTTCTCTCCGGAGCTTCGTAAGCAAATGCCGGTACTTAAGCACAATGGGAAACTTATAGAGCTGGAGTTTGGTAAAGATTATAAAAATAAAGAAGAAGTCATCAGGCGCTACAACCAGCATAATGAGGAAGTATTAAAAACGGTTCCGGAGGAAAAGCTATTAATATTCAACTCTAAAGAAGGCTGGGAGCCGTTGTGCAATTTCTTAAATGTCCCCGTTCCAAATACACCTTTTCCAAAGTCCAACTCGCGCGATGAATTTGTGAACCGTATTAAACACATAAAAGGTAAAATAGAAATTTAGATTTTATTTCCCCTTTACTCACAACAGGTGGTAACAGCATTTACATGGGCATAGCCTCTCCATGTGCATCCGGCTTATCGGGCTTGCTGTCTGTCATAAGAGACCAACCTGCCTTTTACGCTCGTTAAATACCTTAACCTTGCATTTGTATTAATGAGTAACACCATGCTTAAAAAAACCAATGTATTCCTGCTTTCTTTTTTTCTGCTGTATATAACCGTTGCAGCGCAAAGCAGACCAGCTCATGACCAGCAGGTAATTTATGGTAATGCATTAAAGCCTTATGGCCGCTATAGTATGAACGGCCACAACTTAAAGCTCATTAGTTCTGCCGTACATGTTGGTTTTACTTTTACAGGCAAGGAATGTACTATGTATGCATTTATCAATGATGCCAACAGTCACAACTACCTGCAATACGAACTCGATGGTGTGTATCAAAAAAGAATAAAAGTAGCCGGCAATGCGGCACAGCCCATTACCCTATCAGCAGATAGTAACGGCACGCATACCGTGTGGATATACAAAGCCACCGAAGCACAAACAGGTCCCGTTTATATACAAAAAATAACCGGGCAACACCTCCACGCACTACAGGCAGGCAATGCACCGTTGATAGAATTTATTGGTAACAGCATTACCTGCGGCGCTGCTGCCGACACGTCGGAAGTACCATGCGGTACAGGTGATTACCACGACCATCACAATGCATATAATGCGTATGGTCCAAGGGTGGCAAGGGCTTTACAGGCTAATTATATATTGAGCAGTGTAAGCGGCATTGGTATTTATCGCAATTGGAACAGTGATGGTCCTGCCATGCCGCAGGTGTATGAAAAAACCGACCTTACCTTAGACAGTGCACAACAGTGGAATTTTACCACTTATTCGCCTGCCATTGTAAGCATTGCGCTGGGCACCAATGATATGAGCCGCGGCGATGGCATAAAAAAGAGATTACCGTTTGATAGTGCCCGGTTTACCAGTCATTATATCCAATTTGTGCAACTTATAAAAAGTAAATATCCCAACGCGCAGATTGCATTACTGAGCAGCCCTATGATGCACGGTGCCGACCGTGAGCTATTGCAAAACTGCCTCACTGCCGTAAAGAAAGCAGTAGATGCTTTATATTCTGCTGCCAGGCCGGTAGCCGTATTTTTCTTTGAGCCGATGCAGGCAGGCGGCTGCAGTGGTCACCCCAGCGTAGAAGACCATGCAAAGATGGCGGCGCAATTGTTGCCATTCTTTAAAAAATTGTTGTAAACGAAGGTTTTATGGAGAAGATAGTAACTGCCTGCTGTATTTGAGTAATTACGACATACAATTATAAGATGAAAGGTTCCAGGCTTTTAGAAGTTTGGAACCTTTTTGTTGCTTTTGCGTATTAGCATAGATGAGGGATATCTCCCTTCAGTGATAAGAAAAAAAATGATAGCCGTTGTAATAAAATGTAACTTTATAATATCTCCCACCTATAAAATCTAACGTTATGCTTACTCTTCAACGAATAAACAACTGGAGCCTTAAGCATCAGCCACAATGGCTGGTAATTGTGCGTATAGCATTGGGCTTGTGCCTGCTTGCCAAAGGCATTACTTTTATACGCAACAGCACCATATTGCAGGAAATCTTTACCAGATCTTCTATTCCGCAGGGCTTGTATTGGTTAGCTTATTTTATTCCGTGGGCACACCTGTTTGGCGGCTTTTTGATAGTGATTGGCTTATTCACACGGCTGGCAGCCCTGCTGCAAATACCTATCCTCATTGGGGCAATCATATTTGTAAATACGCGTGGTGGCGTTTACTCCGGCCAATCCGATTTATTGTTCTCGATTCTTATCCTTATATTGCTCATTGTATTTTTAATAGAAGGCAGTGGCTCATACTCTGTGGACAGGCAGGTAAAGAACTCGCATTTGTAAGCAATTATTTACCCACTAATAAGACTAAAATTTTATTCAGACAATGCTACTTGCCTGAATACAGCATTGGTATGCGCTTGTTGTAATTTACTATAAACTGTATCCTGCAATCCCGGGGAACAGCATGTTGCTTACTCAAAGTGTATAAATTTATCCTGTGGCTTCAGCTACTTAATCCGTTGCTTTTAATTAAGCCGTCGTTTACATTTTAAAAACAGGAAGCTACGAAATCTCAAAGTAATAAAGTTACATAGAGTACTCTTTATTCATAGAACGCTGCGAGTATTTCTTTGTGTGGCTTTGCATCCTTACAGCCTTAGTAGCTTGAACTGTTTTTCCCAAACAACCTCTAACGGATCGTGCTCTGCCGTTAAAGTTTTGCCGTATCAAAAAACGAGCCTGCATGATTATTGTTTAATTGCCTATGTGCATATTTGGAGAGTGTGGCCTGGCGCATCTGTTATTAAAATAATAAACATATTCAATTACATACACTATGGCTTTACATACAGTACTGGACGACAAGTTGCATTGGTATAAAGACGCGATTATTTACGAACTGCACATTAAAGCATTTAACGATAGCAATGCCGATGGTATTGGCGATTTTACCGGTCTGCTGCAAAAGCTGGATTATTTGCAAGATCTGGGTATAACGGCTATTTGGGTATTGCCTTTTTACCCATCGCCATTGCGCGATGATGGATACGACATAGCCGATTATTACAGCATCAACCCAACTTATGGCAATGTAGAGCAATTTAAACAGTTCCTGAATGAAGCCCATAAACGTAACCTGAAAGTAATAACCGAATTAGTCATCAATCATACTTCCGACCAGCACCCCTGGTTTCAGCGGGCGCGGCGTGCACCCAAAGGCTCGCCCGAAAGAGATTATTATGTGTGGACAGATGACCCCACAAAGTATAAAGATGTGCGTATCATTTTCCAGGACTTTGAAGCGAGCAACTGGAGTTGGGACCCGGTAGCGCAGCAATACTACTGGCATCGCTTTTTTCATCATCAGCCCGATCTTAACTACGATAGTCCGCTGGTACAGGAAGAAGTGTTTAAAATATTAGATTACTGGTGTGCAATGGGTGTGGATGGCTTCAGGCTGGATGCCGTGCCTTACCTCTTTGAGCGCGAAGACACCAATGGCGAAAACCTGCCCGAAACACATGTTTTTTTAAAGAAATTGCGCAGGCATGTAGATGAGCATTTTCCCGGCACGGTATTCCTTGCAGAAGCTAACATGTGGCCCGAAGATTCAGCCTCTTATTTTGGCAACGGTGATGAGTGCCACATGAATTATCACTTCCCCGTAATGCCACGCATGTTTATGGCGTTGCAAAGGGAAGACCGTTATCCAATTACCGATATTTTCGACCAAACGCCGGCTATACCAGCAACCTGCCAGTGGGCCATATTTTTGCGCAACCACGATGAACTGACGCTGGAGATGGTAACTGACGAGGAGCGCGATTACATGTATAAAGTGTATGCTAAAGATCCGCGTGCTAAAATTAACTTGGGTATTCGCCACCGCTTAGCACCGCTAATGGGTAACAGTCGCAACAAAATAGAGTTGATGAATTCGCTGCTTTTCTCACTGCCTGGTACGCCGGTGATTTATTATGGCGATGAAATAGGCATGGGCGATAACTTTTACTTAGGCGACAGAGATGGGGTTCGAACTCCCATGCAATGGTCGCCTGACCGCAACGGAGGCTTTTCAGCCGCTAACCCGCAAAAGCTGTATCTGCCACTTATTCTCGATCCGGAGTACAACTACGAAGCCGTGAATGTAGAAGTACAGCGCAGCAATACTTCTTCGCTTTTCTGGTATATGAAGCGCATATTAAGCATGCGCCGGCAGCACAAAGCATTTGGCCGTGGCGATATGCAATTTTTGAATGTAGGTAATCCTAAAATACTGGCTTTTACCCGCACCTACCAGGATCAAACCTTGCTGATTGTAGTTAATTTATCTAAATATGCGCAGGCAGCAGAGATAGATTTATCGGCTTTTAATAATTATGTGCCGGTAGAGTTATTTAGTAAAAACCGCTTTCCTGCCATAAGAGATAACCATCCGTATATTCTCACCTTAAGTCCGTATGCTTTTTATTGGTTTGAAATGGAAAAATCGCAGGTGGAAACGGATGGGGGCAGCCAACTGCCTGAGCTAAACTTAGTTAGCTGGGATGCCATTACCAGCAGGGATGCGTTGAGTATGCTGGAAGAATATATTTTACTGCCTTATCTTACCAAAACAACCTGGTTTACCAGCAATGTTGCCGAGATACATCACTTAGCTATCACCAATTACGCTACCATTCCACTACAGGAAAGCAATGCTGTGGTGTTGCTGGTAGAAGTGAATTACGACAGCGGCTTGCCCGAAACTTACCAGTTAGCCGTTGCATTTGCTAAAGACAAAATGGCTGGTAAATTAAACACCAATTGCCCGGAAGCGCTGATAGCCAACATAAAAGTAGACGGGCAGGAAGGTTTTTTGTGCGATGCTTTTTATACCGAACCAGTGCAGCAGGAATTAATTAAAAAATTAGCCTCCGGCAGTCTGTTAAAGGTAAAAGACGGCATTATTCGTTTTTATGCAAATGACAGCCTGCAGCAATTTGTTGCATCGCAGCCCGAAATAAGACCGCGCGTGCATCCTACCGAAGTGATTAATACAGCTATCACTTACAACAATAGTTTCTTTCTTAAACTGTACCGCAAGGTAGATAGGACAGAAAACCCCGATGTGGAACTCACCCGGCACCTCACCGAAGAGGCGCACTTTCCGTATGTGCCTGCGTTTGTAGGTGCTATTGAGTGGCAGTTGGGAAGAGATACCATGACGCTGGGCATGATGCAGGTGATGATAGAAAATCACGGCGATTACCACAGCTTTATGCTGGAACGACTGAACAATTTTATTGAACGCATACTGGCGCGCGACCGTGAAAAGCTGTTGCAATACCCGTTCATCGGCTCACTTACCAGGCCGGTGAGCTTTAGCGACTTGCCCGAAGATTTGCAGGAGTTTTTAAGTCCAACGGCTGCCGAGCAAATAAGCTTGCTGGGTGTACGCACCGGGCAAATGCACCTGGCGCTGGCTGCCGATAAAATGTCCAAAGCTTTTCAGCCGGAAGACTTCTCGCTGCACTACCAGCGGTCACTCTTCTCATCTATGCAGGCGCTGGTGCGCGAGGCTACAGGCAACCTGCAGAAATACATGGACCAACTGCAGGGAGAGGTGCGGCAGGATGCCGAAACCGTTTTAACGCGCCGGCAGGATATTTTGAATGAGTTTAAAAAGATCTACGCAAAAAAGCTGGATGTTGAAAAAATACGCATTCATGGCAACTACAATACGCGCCAGGTATTAATTTCGGGTAAAGATATTGCCATTAAAGATTTTAGCGGCAACCCGTACCGCAGCTATAGCGAGAAAAGGTTGAAGCGCTCGCCGTTGCGTGACGTGGCTACGATGATTCATTCGCTGTACAATGTAGCGTACGAAGGCTTTTTGATAAATAAACAATTGCACCAAAATGAAATGGAAAGCCTGCGGCCGCTGCTGTTGTTGTGGGTGCATTACATGACCAGCTTTTTCATGAAAGCGTATTTGGATACAGTTGCCGGCAGCCCGCTGATACCAAAAGAAAAGGAAGAAGTGGTGCTGATGATTCATACCTATTTACTGGAAAAAGCGGTAGCTGAAGTAAACAAGGAACTGGTAAACCGCCCCGATTGGGTGCGTATTCCATTACGGGTAATAAAAGCAATTTTGAAATAGTATAAATAATTGCATGCGCTATATTCGTATGGTGTTACAATAACAACAGTATTAACAAACGTGTTATAGTTTGCCGATGCTATTCTATAATTTTTGCAATCCTTTTTACTAAAATCAATCAAAAGCATTGCATACTGCATAATACTCAAATATATAAGTATAGTTTTGTATAACTTTATTTTTCATTTATTAACAGGTTTTGTATGCACAAAGCACTAGTTTAATTTTTATTAAAAATTATGTTGGATTCTGCTTCTCTTGATTATATTCATATATCTGGTAATAGTAAACACAATGAAATTGGTGATATACAGTTCTCGGAGAGTTTACTTCAAAACTTACCGATTGCTGTATATACCTGTGATGCTGACGGTTATATAAAATCTTATAACAGGGCTGCGGCAAAGTTGTGGGGCAGAGAACCTGTATTAGGCAGAGATCTTTGGTGTGGGGCATGGAAAATTTTTAAGGTAGATGGTAATCTGCTACCCTTAGATAGTTGTCCGATGGCACTAACCCTAAAGGAGAAAAGGCCTTTTCAGGGCGAAGAGATTATTGTAGAGCGCCCGGATGGCAACAGGAGATTTGTGCTTGCTAATCCTCACCCTCTATTTGATGCAAATGGAGCATTAACCGGTGCAGTCAACACGCTGATAGATATAACCGACCAGAAAACTGACGAAGAAAGCAAAGCCAGGCTTGCCGCTATCGTGGAGTCTTCGCACGATGCGATTGTAAGTAAAAACCTCAATGGCATTATAAAAACCTGGAATAAAGAAGCAGAACACCTGTTTGGCTATACTGCTGCCGAAGCAATTGGCAGGCATATCAGTTTGATTATTCCACGCGAAAGATTGAGCGAAGAAGATTTAATTATTAGTAAAATAAGAAGCGGCGAAAGAGTAGATCATTTTGAAACGGTGCGCCTCACTAAAGATGGAAAAGAAGTTGATATTTCACTTACCATTTCGCCTATTAAAGATGATAAAGGCAACATTATTGGTGCATCCAAAATAGCGCGCGACATTACGGAGCAGAAAGCGCTGAAAGAAAGAATGCACTCGCATGTAAAAAGTCTGCAGATTATTAATTCATTGGCTAAATCAATTTCGGAAAACTTAGATACGCAGGCTATTTTGCAAAAAGTAACCGATGCCACTACGCAGTTGATTGATGCCGAGTTCGGTGCTTTCTTTTACAACACTGTAAACGAAAAAGGTGAAAGCTTAATGCTTTATACTTTATCGGGTGCATCCAAAGAGGCTTTTGATAAATTTGGTATGCCACGCAATACGCAGGTGTTTAAGGTTACATTTAAAGGAGAAGGCATTTTAAGATCGGATGATATAACAAAAGACCCGAGATATGGAAAGAATACACCGTACAATGGCATGCCCGAGGGACATTTGCCGGTAGTAAGTTATCTGGCAGTTCCTGTACTGTCAAAAATGGGATTGGTGATTGGCGGATTATTCTATGGACATTCTCAACCCGCAAAGTTTACCAAAGCGCACGAAGATTTGGTATCAGGCATTGCTCCACAGGCAGCCCTGGCACTCGAAAACGCAAAGTTGTTTGAAACGGTAGAAGCACTGAATATAAAAAAGGATGAGTTTATTGGTTTGGCCAGCCATGAGTTAAAAACACCTGTTACCAGCGTTTTGGGCTATTTGCAAATATTACAAAGAACACTCAAAGGCGATAACCAAAATAAATTGTTTGTAAATAAGGCAGTACAGCAAATCAACAAGCTGTCTTCGCTGATTGCCGATCTGCTGGATGTTTCTAAAATTAATACCGGCAAAATGCCGTTTAATTTTACTTCGTTCGATCTGGTGCATTTGCTGAATGAAGTAAAGGAAATGATGCAGCAAACGAGCAACTTGCACAGTATTGTTTTGGAATGTAGCACCAGCGAACTGATGGTGTATGCCGACAGGCAACGAATAGAGCAGGTAATTATCAATCTTGTTTCCAATGCTATTAAATATTCGCCTAACGCAAACTATATTATCATCCGTTGTTTAGCCGCTGGTGGCAATGCTACCGTATCGGTACAGGATTTTGGCGCTGGTATTCCCGAAGAAGAGCAACGATTTATTTTCGAACGGTTTTACAGGGTAAAAAACGTGGCTTCGCACGTCTCCGGCCTGGGCATCGGGCTGTATATCTGCAACGAAATTATCAACCGGCATGGCGGCAAATTATCCGTCTCCAGCAAACCAGGTGCTGGCTCTACATTTACGTTTGAGATTCCAGTAAGCCGGTAGTATTGAATCACACGCCGGGTTTATTATATCGGCGAAGGAAGCATCTGTAAGTGGTAGATAAATCATTCTGTAAATAAACTTTAATCTATGCTAAAGCACAGATGCTTCGTGCCTCAGCATGACAAAAGCAAAGAATAATTGTTTACGATACATGCAACAAATTAAAGCAATGTCCAGGCAGAAGGTATAAAAGCATACGTTGATAGCCGCTACCGGTAGTGCATTGTGTTCTAATTTAATTGCATTAGCACACTTACAAATAAAGTCGCGTTACTTTCTTTTTATCAAAACTGTTGCTTTTTCATCTGCAAATACATTTTGCATTGTCCTGCTATCAATGCTTCATCAGCATCTGTTTCTTTATTTATTTGAATGCCTAATGCTTGCAAAGCCTGCCGGTAAAGCGGTGCTAATACACCGGTAGCCACCAGCGTGATGCTGCTGTATTTTTTATTTAAAAGTTCCTTCAATTCATTCCCGATTAATAGCCCACTAAGGTATTGATAGCTTTGATGCGGTGAATGATAATTAAACAAGTGGTATGTTCTTACATGAAAAATACTATTGAGGAAATTATTATTGGCTGCTTCGGTAACACCTTTTAAAAAGAAAGCTTTATTATCATTTTCCTGCCCTTTTTCTCCTTTTTCTACAGAAGCTGCTAACACACTCTTTGTGGATAGGAGGCTAAACAATTCGCCGGTCATGTAAGTTTTAAAATCAACGGCCACCTTATCTTCAACCACTACATGCTTGGTGTGCGTACCAGGTAAAATGAGTAATTGTTTTTCCTGTTGATTACTTACGTCACAGCCCAGCAGCTTTGTTTCTTCACCGCGCATTACATCTTCCCTTGTTTTAGCACCGGAAATGAATAATAGTTGATGATGAAAGTTGGGTAAAGAGGAAACAACTTCGGTCAATACATCAGCACCATCTAAATGAAAAGGCAATGCTTTGTAAGGCAGGTCCATCATACCAATGCTCGAAGATGCCATGCCGGAGATAACAATAGTTATATCTTCTAAAGCATGCTTACACTCCTGCGCTAATGCTCGTACACCATCAGCTAATATGTTGCTGTAAAATTGGAGCCGGTCTGTTGCAGGATGGTTATTGTTCCAATCATTATACACAGCAGCAATACCCCAATCTGTTTTGATGGTAGCCAATACTTCCTTTGTATTTGCATCTATCAATCGTAAACGAAAAGCCGAAGTGCCCCAATCGCAACTAATAAATGTATTCATGTGTTGTGTTTTGCCTCACAAATGGCGCCGATGCTGTTTATTATTATCATATATAATAGCATCGAGTTTAAGTAGCGGGTAAAGCGTATCCTAATAGTCAAATAAAAGGCCTTATAAGATGAAAGATTATTTTGCTTTTTATCTGCGTGTTCATCTGTGCCATTTGTGAGAAATCAACTCCTTACCATTCCGCCACACTACCATCTTCGTGCCGCCATTGCGGGTTACGCCAGTCGTGTCCTATAGCTGCCATTTTCCTTACCTGCTCTTCATTTATTTCAATACCTAAGCCCGCGCCCGATGGAATTTTTACAAAACCATTGTCGTATTTAAATACAGTTTTATCGGTAAGATAATCGAGCAAATCGCTGCCGGTATTGTAGTGGATACCCAGGCTTTGCTCTTGTATAAACACGTTGTGGCAAGTGGCATCTACCTGCAGGCAGGCTGCCAGCGCAATGGGGCCGAGCGGGCAATGTGGTGCAGCAGCAACATCAAAAGCTTCTGCCATCGAAATGATTTTTTTGCACTCCGTAATGCCACCTGCATGAGACAAATCGGGCTGAATAATATCGGCATAACCATCTTTCAACAGATTTTTAAACTGCCAACGGCTAAACATTCTTTCGCCGGTAGCGATCGGTATGCTGGTGTGCTGTGCAATATCCCGCAAAGCTTCATTGTTTTCGGGCAACACCGGCTCTTCAATAAACATAGGATGAAAAGGTTCCAGTTCTTTTGCCAGCACTTTAGCCATTGGCTTGTGTACGCGTCCGTGAAAGTCAACACCAATACCCAATGCGCTGCCACCAGCTTCGCGCACCATTGCCACGCGCTGCAATACCGCATCTACTTTTTCGTACGAATCTATGTATTGCAGCTCTTCCGAAGCGTTCATCTTAATTGCCCTGAAGCCCGCGGCCACGGCGGTTCTGGCAGCATTCGCCACGTCTGCCGGGCGGTCGCCGCCTATCCACGAATACACCTTGATCGTATCTCTTGCTTTGCCACCCATGAGTTGGTGAACGGGTGCATTGAAATACTTCCCTTTTATATCCCACAATGCCTGGTCTATGCCTGCAATGGCGCTCATCAAAATAGGTCCGCCGCGATAAAAACCACTACGGTATAGCACGTTCCAATGGTCTTCTATGTTCATCGGGTCTTTGCCTACCAAATAGGTCATCAGTTCTTCCACTGCTGTTTTAACGGTAGCAGCTTTGCCTTCAATCACCGGCTCACCCCAGCCGGTAATGCCTTCGCTTGTTTCTATTTTTAAGAACAACCAGCGCGGTGGCACCTGATATAAAGTATAGTTTGTTATTTTCATCATGGCTGTACTTCCGTTGCATGAATAGCGCCGGTAAAACGGCGTGCTTTGTCTTCTAAGTTTTGCAGGTACAATTCGTTCACTTCTTCTTTACTATTAACCAATGCGCTGCCAATACCAAATGCCACAGCACCTGCGGCTGCAAAATCTTTAATATTATCAACCTTAATGCCGCCTGTGGGCATTAATTTGAATTGATTCAACGGTGCCAAAACGTTTTTAATGTAAGCCGCATTCGGCGCGGGAAAGACTTTGATAATATCGGCACCGCTGCGCTGTGCCTGTACAATTTCGGTGGGCGTATAAGCCCCGGGAATGCTTACTTTACCTGCATTTTTAGTAGTTTTTATTACATCAATATCTAACGCCGGTGAAATAATAAACTGTGCACCGGCATTGATGGCATCAGTTGCTTCCTGTGCAGTGAGTACCGTGCCTGCCCCGATGAGCATTTTATCTTTAAACTGTTGCGACAACTCTTCTATCACACTTAATGCATCAGGAGAATTAAGTGTGATTTCTAACATGTTGATGCCGCCTTTATACAATGCGTTAGCAAGGCTAATGGAGTCTTTCGGCGGCATGCCACGCATGATGGCTACAATCTTATGCTGGAGTATATAGGATAATGTGGACATGGAGAAAAGGTGTTTATGCTTGTGAATGAAGCGTAAAGGTAAAGTATAAGAAAGTGTTGTGAGCGGGGAGGTTGATAAGATGGTAATAGAAAATACTTTTATAAAGGAAAGCTAGTGAACATCAAGCCAAATACTGCATTGTTTATGCAGTTATAAGATTGTCTTTATAAAAAGATTTCTATTCTTCCACCTTAAATCATCCACACAAAAAAGACTGCTGGAAGAGCAGTCTTTTACGCATAAGTGCGTTTATCAAACTTTACCGCCCGCCGCCATTCATCCGGCTACGCATTTGTGCCCGCATCCGGTTGTCATGCTCGCGCATTTGTTGTATCTGTGCATCGGTTAAGCCGGCTGCTTTATACCTTGCTTCCATTTCAGTTCGCAAACTTTGCATTTTGGTTTGCTTGTCGGCATCGGTGGCGGACTGATCCCTATAAATGTCGCGCATCTGCGGCTGGTATTGCATACGGATAGCCATTACCGAATCTGCCATTGCATCAGACAGGTTAACTGAATCTTTCAGATAGGCACGCATGGCCTGCATTCGTTGCTGCCCACCACCGTTTTGCTGGGCAAACAATTTTGCAGTTGCATTTAATGATAACATAATCAGTAAACACAAAATGATTTTTTTCATGATTGTAATTTTTGCTTTTTGGCGCAAATGGTATGCAGATAATTGTTAAAGCCCAACACTTTCGCCCAATAAGCCAAATATTTACGCCAGCAATATACAGGTTGTATTAGCCAATGTAAGTGCAGCCGGTAAGCCTTCTATGTAAGCGTAATGCCGCATAAAGAATAAATAAAACTGCCAACGCTAAAATTGTACTTTTAACTATTACTATTCCCGTAACTGTTTATGAATACGATTGCATTAACACCAACACCAAAGACCACCCACCGCATCGCCTCTATTGACATACTTCGCGGTATTGTAATGATCATAATGGCTCTTGACCATACCCGTGAGTTTTTTCATCATGACGCGCTCATTGGCAATGACCCGCTCAATTTTAAAACAACTTCTGCATTCCTGTTTTTTACACGATGGATAACGCACTATTGCGCGCCCATATTTGTTTTCTTGTCAGGCACTTCTGTTTTTTTGTATGCACAACGAAACAAAACAAAAAAACAAGTAGCCTTCTTTTTATTTACAAGAGGTATCTGGCTCATTATTGCGGAAATAATTATCGTTAATGGTTTATGGCAATTTGGGTATACCCGTTTCCTCATGCTGGAAGTGTTTTGGGCAATCGGTATGTCTATGGTTTGCTTGTCCTTTTTGCAGTTTTTACCTTATCGCTTGTTGTTGGGTATAGGATTACTGATTGTAGTTGGGCATAACGCATTAGACAACATTCAGGTTACGCAACCTGTTGCCGCATCGGTGGCATGGTCGCTGGTGCATGCACCCAATTTGTACCAACCTTTTCCTAACTATTCCATACTCATAGCTTATCCTTTTCTGCCCTGGCTGGGGTTGATGATTTGCGGATATTGCTTGGGTAAATTATATGCTAAAAACATCAATCCCGCTTACAGAAAGCTATTTTTATTAACTACCGGCATTATCATCATTGCACTGTTTATCATTATAAGATTAATCAATGTGTATGGCGACAGGCAACACTGGTCAATACAGCAAACACCGCTGTTTACAGTGCTTGATTTTGTAAATACTACCAAATATCCGCCCTCTTTACTGTACATGCTGATGACGATTGGGCCGGCATTGATTGTATTGGCTGTAACTGAGAATATTGTCAATGCTTTTACAAGGATAGTGGTAGTGTTTGGCAGAGTGCCTTTTGTATATTACATGTTGCATATATTGGTTCTACATTCGCTTGCCCGTATTTTTATGCTTATTTCCGGCCGGGGTTCGGGCGAAGCTTTGCTCCCCGGTTTCCAGGTGCATCCCAATGCGGGTTATCCGCTGTGGGTAGTGTATGTAGTATGGATAAGTGCGGTAGTTATTTTATATTTCCCCTGCAAATGGTATGGCAATTACAGGCGCAATCATCCTCAATATACATGGCTTACTTATTTGTAATAGCGGCTTTGCTTTTGAACCATTAAGGCCCTAAGAGTAAAAAAGTTTACAAAGAAGTAATAAAGAATAAATACTTCGTATATCTCTGTGTTATATGTATTCCTGTCTGCTAACAGACAGGTTTGTGGTTTAAAGGTGATTCAAAAAGGATATAAATTATTTCCACAGAAAATTATATTTGTAACGATTGCCTATTTTTCAAATTGCCATCTGATTAATTAATCATAATGAACGAACTGAAAAGAAGAACGTTTATCAAAAACACATTGCTCGCCGGAGTAAGTGCAACGCTTACGCCACAACTATTACAAGCTAATAGTAGTATTGAAAAGTCAATTATAAATAATACATATTTTTCATCTGCCAAAAAGAAAATAATTGTAGCTGGTGCCGGTATTACCGGCTTGTGCTGCGGCTATGAATTAATGAAAAAAGGACATGATGTAACCGTATTGGAAGCAAGTGGCCGTTACGGCGGACATGTGTTTACCGGCAGAGATGGTTTATCGGATGGGTTGTATGCCGATTATGGCGCCGATCATATCACCAAACCCGGTTATGAACGCTTCTTTGAGTATATAAAAGAATTTAATCTTACGGCTATTCCTTACCCACATGCAGAAGGTTCTGAAGCAGCGCCCAATAGCCACACACTCCGGATGATTGATGGTAAGTTTTATACACCGGAAATGCTGGCAGATACAAGCGTGCTGAAGCGCTTCGGTTTTAATGAAAAGGAAATACAGTTTCTTGCACACAATCCCTGGTATGCGTTACGCTCGTTGTACATAGATAAATACACTGCTAATTTTAAAGATGCTTACCAACCGTTTGGTGTGGGCTATGATGAGCTGGATAATATTGCTGTGTATGATTTGTATAGAAAAGAGGGAGCATCCGATACGGCATTGCGCTTCTTAGGCGGCAAAGGGGAATCTGCGCTTTATGCTGTGTGGCGGTTGTATATGATGAAAGACAGAGACATTCCGCTTTCGGAAGGTGACACCTATCATTTGAAAGATGGCAACGAACAATTACCGATTGCTTTTGCAAAAAGTTTAGGAGATCGGTTGAAATTAAATAATCCGGTAATTGCTATACAGCACGATGCAAATGGAGTAACGGTTACCTGCAAACCCTACCGCGATACAGAAGCGCAACTAACGGCTGATTATCTGGTGAATTGTATTACGCTGCCGGTGTTTAAAAACATTCCTGTTACACCTGCGCTTTCTTCCGGAAAACAATATGTGGTGGACAACCTGCGCTATTCGTCACACCCGTTTTATGTGTTTGAAGCGGCTACTAAATTCTGGCTTGATGATGGTTTTAAAAGTATCAATATGGAGTTTGAACATCCGGATATTTCTTCTATTTGGCAGGAAACAAATGAGGTAGCTTCCACCCGCATTATTTTAAAAGCATATGGACCCAGCGGACTTTCGGCACAGCGCGTGCTGGCTGCTTTCAGAGAAGTATACCCGGGGAAAAAAGATACTATTGAACAGGCTTTAACTAAAGACTGGTCGAAAGACAAGTATGCACCGGTATGCGAAATGGAGCCTTTTCCAATTGGTGAAATGCATAAGTTTTGGCCACAGATTATGATGCCCGAAGGCAGAATTTATTTTGCCGGCACATACGCCGATAACATGAGTCGCGGCATGGAATCGTGTATCCGTTCGGCACAACGTGTGGCTGTAGAAATTGATAAAGCATAGTAAAAATAGAAAGAAACGTATGAAGAAAACGCAGGTGTTTGTTTGTTTGTCAATGGTGCTGATTTCTTTTTTATATGCAACCGCTTATTCTAAAAAATTCAATAAACCTTTTATTATTCAGCAACAAAATACAGTGCCGGTCGTAAAAATTATTAACCCGAAAAATAAAGCTGTTGTAAATGCTGCTTCGCCGGTCAATTATTCCATTACGGTGTCGGATAAAGAAGATGGTGATTCGAAATATGATGAAATTAATGTAAAGGAAGTTTTATTGGAAGTACAATATGTAAGCGATACATCGGCACTTACAAAAATGATGAGCGAGTCTGTTCAAAAGGATATGGCTGGCCTTGCAGCTATCAGAACTTCCAATTGTTTTAACTGTCATAATTTTAATAGTAAGCTAATTGGCCCTTCATTCAATGATATTGGTAAAAAGTATGCTTCAAACGCCGCCAATACGGCTTTACTGCAAAAGCACATTCTGGAAGGTTCTACCGGCGTTTGGGGTAATGTAAGTATGCCTTCGCACCCGGAATTGAATAAGGAACAAGCTGCAAATATTGTGCAATGGATTTTACAAATTACTACTGATAACAACACCGATTATTATGTCGGCACAACCGGTACTTTTCAAATTCGCTCCAATAAAAAAGGTGCTTATTTATTGACTGGAAGTTATACCGATCATGGCGTGGAAAATAATGCTGCGCAACAATTGAAAGGGCAGGACAGAATTATTATTTATAGTAAATAAACAATCACCGTTATTGCAAGCAAAGCAACCTGTATGTAGTGGTACAATTAACATAATCCATTAGTATTATTTTGCTAAACAATGATCTATATAAACCATTGGTATAGATTTACAGTATAGCACAGGTCGCTTTGCTTGCAATGACGAACACAGATAGTAAAAGCAGGTTGCTCTTTAAGTGCTTACTTTCCTTCTTAAGTGTATGTTGCTGCTACAAAAAACTATTAACATATATACAACAGCAGATTGGCATACAGGCAAAGTGTTTGTACTACAAAGAGCATATTGTTGAACATTTAAATTGTATAGTTATGGAACAGAATAATCAGGCCCGTAGTCAGAACAACAAAGGCAATAGCTCTTCAAACATGAGTGGACAAAAAATGCAACATAGAAGTGATGTAGTAAATAACAATACTGAAAACGGAAATAACAACCCGCAAGATGGCAATGATTGGTCGAACTACCGCAACAGAACCCTGAGCGGCACTGCTGAACAACAAAATAAAAAATAAACGGAGTTTAACCGTAAATTTTCGTTATAGGTATTAACGATTACCGGCAAAGCCACAGACATCATCTGTGGCTTTGCTGTTTTCTATAATGAATAATGGAGAGCAAGTTATCATAGCAATTAATTCTAAAGATATAAAATGACAGCAGTATATTAGATGCAGAAAAATTGCTTTATGAAGTTAAACACCATCGGCGATGTGATTACAACCATTGATGCTGTTGTGCAGGACTGCATTGCAACTCAAAATACAGAAGGATATTTTGCTGCCTTGTATAAACGCATGACGATAGCTGTAAGCGAAGGCATTAGCAACGGAGCTTTTGAAGACGGCGCACGCATGGAAAAACTAGACATTTGTTTCGCAGAAAGATATTTAAGTGCGTGGCAATGTTACCGGCAGCAACAGCCTTGTTCTGCATCGTGGCAATGCGCTTTTGATGCAACAAACAATAATCATCTCATCGTTTTACAACATCTCATTTTAGGCATTAATACACACATTAACCTCGATCTTGCCATAGCAGCCGCAGCTGTTTGTCCGGGTAATGCAATACACGCATTGGAAAAGGATTTCAACAATATCAACAACATCATTGCCACGCTGGTAGATGATATACAAAGCTGCCTGGAGCAGGTGTGGTTTCCTATGCGTATAATAAACCGTTTGGCTAACAGAGGCGAGCAGGCTGTGCTTAATTTTAGTATTAGTGTTGCCAGAAAAGCCGCCTGGAGCAATGCCGTTTATCTGGCACAATCAAGCGAAACAGCGCAACAACATTACATTCATCAAATGGATACCATGGTGAGGCTATTAGCACATAAAATACAATCGCCAGGCTGGCTCATCTCACTGTTGCTTAAAGCTATCCGTGCTGCCGAGTATGATGATGTAAGGAGAACTATTAAATTGATTGATACAACGGTAGTGGATTAAATTTTCAGAGAGCGCTTTCTTAACCCTTACTTTATTTATTGCTTTATCAAATAACTATTGCCTGCCTTGGAATAATAAAAGCAATCAATTCATCCAAAGCAATGCCGGCGCGGTTGCAGGCATCATTAATATCTTCTCTCGATACATTGGCAGCAAACGATTTTTCTTTCAACCGCTTCTTTACACCCTTTACATCCATACCTTCATAACCACCGGGGCGCATAAGCGAATAAGCATGTATTAAACCGCTTAATTCATCAAAAGCATACAGCATTTTATCCATTGGTGTTTCGGGCTCCACACCAAAATGCAATGGTCCATGCGAAGCAATGGCATGTAAAATTTCCGGATCTACATTTCTGTTTTCCAGTTCTTCAATTATCTTTTTACAATGCTGTTCCGGCCATTGATCCCAGTCGGCATCGTGCAGCAACCCTGCCATTTCCCAGCGCCATTGCCCTTCTTCGTCCAAGCCTTCCTTTTCCTTTGCCCAACTACGCATCAGCGCGGCAACCTGCTTCATGTGCAGTTGTAATCGCAGATTTAATACCCAATCATTAAATAATTGTTCTGCTTCGTTTCGGGGTAATGTTTTTCCATTGTTAGCGGCATTCCCAAACTGGTTGCGATTGAGTAGTAAAGACATATTATTAAGATAAAAATAGAAAACCGAAAATTACATCATTTCAGTAAATGCCATAAGTTTAGTGAAGCTGTTTCTACAGCATTCTTATTGGTTGATAAATCACATCGTACACAGCATCACATTCCACATTATTTTTTGTCCTTTTTATCCTGCATCTCATATTTATGATATGGCTGTGGCTTAACATACAAATCATTTACGATAGTCATGATAACAGCAACAATAGGGGTTGCCAGCAGCACGCCCCAAAAACCGCCTAAAGCGCCCATAGCCACCTGTCCCATAATGGTTAGTGCAGGTGGTATATTGACCATCTTTTTTTGTATAAGCGGCTGCTCCACTGCACTCTGAATAATTTGAATGCCGGTGTACATACAAATAATGATAATAGCAGTATTGGGCCCTTGCAGGAATGCAATAAGCACAGCAGGTACCAATGCGATAATAGGTCCGAAATTGGGTATAAAGTTGAGCAGGCCTGCCAGCAAAGCTAATGTAAGTACCAAAGGCATACCCACAATTAGCAAACCAATGGCCGTAAGCACAGCAATAAAAACAATACCTATAATCTGCCCTTTCAGCCACTTCTTCAGTATAGTTCCTAACTTTTTCAGCAGTTCATCTCCTTTGTCCTTTGCTTTGGGTGGCAGCAGGTGCACAATGCCTCTTTTATATGTTGATGGACCAGCGGTAAAAAACATGGCGAGCAGCAAAACAATATACAAATCGCTGACAACACCAAAGGAGGAAGAAAAAAAGCTTTTTACAACCTGCCTTGTTTTTTCGTTGCTGCCCGATGCATTCAGGTAATCCAATACTTTCCTGCCTATGGTGCTTTGATTCAGTTTGTCTTTTGCATTTTCAATGGTGGCGGGCAATGTATCAGACAACTGCGTTATCTGTTGCGAAAGCCGGTTACCTACAAACCAGAAAAATGCTACCAGCAGCAGTATATTAAACAAAACGGAAACTACTACACTTGCGGTATGTGGCAAATGCAGGTAGCGCCGGAGCAGCCCCGCAAAAGCATGAAAAAAAATAGCTATTAATATACCTGCAAAAACCAGTAAGAAAAGACTGAGCAGCGTTTTAAAAAGGAGCAAAACAACTACTACCAGAGCGAGTATGCCGGCTGCTATCCACACTTTCTTTGAATACGTTAATCCCTGTTGTTCATTATCATTTGCTTCAGCCATAGTAAACGAATTTTATACTCAACACATGCTGATAGCAGACAAGGATACGGCAAATGAAGTTGAGCCTTATTATAGAATACGAAAGTGTTTACAAAAGCTATGCCTCGCAGGCTAATGAAAAAATCAGTAATTGGTATTATTGAGGGAATTTGTTGCATCAATAAGTGTAAGTAGTGCTCCGCTTAATGCTGTATGATAACACGGAATAAAGCTGCATAAATATGATAAGCTAATTATTTATATCACTCCTCTCTATGGTTAGAACATTAATTATTGTTATCTCCGAAAATGTAGTCCCGTATTGCAAAGTCATAGCTGTTATTTAGTTATACAATCCTGTTTTGCCGATACGATTTATAAACCGATATTTTATTAGCCATAATGCCCGCTGCCATCACCATAACCGTTTTATATTATTGAATAATTTTATTTATATTATTGAATAATTTTAGCAGGCAGGAGATACTGTTTTCAGCATTAGCATCCAACGCCTTTCGCATTTACACCGTTCCTAAACATCCAGCCAATGCTGTTCTAACCTTGCTTATAGCACAACTTTCGGCGTCGCTCATTGATTATCTCACTTATCTTAGTTATTGGCGCAGGCTATATTTCGGCAGCCATCTCTGTGGTCTATGCTATAACTGTGATGCTGTTTTCAAAAGCTATGCATTTAATATCTATATTTCTGGTACCGGTATTTGCTTTTCAGCATGCCAGGCCCAACACTTTACTAATGCTTTTTACGGTAATGCTGTTAGTCATTCCTATAAGCTTGCAACGTGCATAGCTTCAACTAGTAAAAAGGAGCGGAAAAGAAATGCTATAATACAGAAAAAGATAGCTGAAATAACAGCCATGCATTTGGTAGGCACGGCATTGTTAATGGCTGCACTATGTACAAACTGATAATGTAACAGACTGCATTGCTTAAGTACAAAATTACCTGCAGATGCGTTATATTGCCGCCCCAACGACAATGAGGACTATGAACAAAATACGGGTTTTGGTGAGTACTTTGTGTGTAATGCTGCTATTGAGCAGTTGCTCAAAAAAGGATAATGACCGAAACTGTTCTGCAGTAAATGTAGTAGCACCAGCTAATGAAACGGCAGCATTGAAAGCCTATATTGACAGCAACCATATTGATGCGGTGGCAGATCCGCGTGGTTTTTACTATAAAATAACCGCTGCAGGTACAGGCAATCATCCCAACGTATGTTCGGGAGTAATAGTTACTTACACTGCAAAGCTTACCAACGGTACCGAAGTAGATAGCGGCACCGACGCAGCCTGGGATCTTTACGCGCTCATCATCGGCTGGCAGGAGGGTATTCCGCTGATTGCTAAAAGTGGCTCTATTATTCTATATTTGCCGCCTTCGCTGGGCTATGGCGCCGCAGGAGCAGGAGCGGTACCGCCCAACTCCATATTAGTGTTTAATATTACACTTACCTCTACCTATTAATTTATTTCTGATGGCAGAAGATCTCTATATACAACAAGGCACCAAAGAAGAGCAATACCAGGCTTTGCTGCCGCAAATAAAAGCATTGATAGAAGGCGAAGAAGACCTCATTGCCAATTTAGCCAATATTTGCGGTGCGCTAAAAGAGCAGTTCAACTGGTGGTGGGTTGGTTTTTATCTGGTAAAAAAAGATGAATTGGTGTTAGGCCCTTTCCAGGGACCGGTAGCTTGTACAAGAATAAAGAAAGGCCGCGGCGTATGCGGTACCGCCTGGCAACTGGCACACACAGTTATAGTACCCGATGTAAACCAGTTTTTGGGGCATATTGCCTGCAGCAGTTTATCGCGCAGCGAAATAGTGGTGCCGGTATTTAAAAATGAAGAAGTGGTAGCAGTACTGGATGCCGACAGCGAGCATCTGGCGCACTATGATGAGGTGGATAAACAATACCTGGAAGAAATTGTAAAATGGATTAATTTTTAATTGATAACCCCGGAGACGCTAAGGCATAGAGAAAAGGTTCGGAATTCTTAAAGTTCCGAACCTTTTTGCACTATTTTCAATAGCATGGCACATGATGTATTTTGATTAAAGCACGTAACTCACGGCATGTAGCTTATGTATAGCAATCTAATGAAAGTGGTATTATTTAGTTACCCCGGCGTCTTAGCATCTCCGCAGTAAATCTCATCCTTCCACTTCTGTCACCCCGCCCGAAATAGTAAATTTCATCGCATCGGCAGAACTGGTATGAGTAAGTAGTTTTATTCTTTCCTTAGGCACGATATACGTAATACCCGAAACGGCATAGGCATGCGGCACATATACAACTGCATGGTCGTTTAAACCAAAGCTGGCTGCATCTTCGTGTGTAATAAAGCCTACGCGCCACACATCGGCGCCATCTACATTCACCAATACCGGCTTGTCAAATTTCTTTTTATTGCCTGCAAAAGCTTCCAGGAAATCCTTTACCGAGGTGTAGATAAATTTTATGCCGGGCGTATGTTCCAGTATCCTATCGAAAAAGGCAACAAGGCGGCTTATAAAAAAAAGGGAAGAAATCCAGCCAATAAAAATAATCAGCAGAATGAGGATGATGAAATTGAGGCCGGGGATCGTAATAATCTTCTCCTGAAAGCGTGCATGGTCCGGAAATAGCGTTCGAACTATATTGGGCAAAATACTATCAATTGCCGTAAAGAGCCATACGGCTGCATATACCGTAACGGCAATAGGCACAATAACAATAAGGCCTTGCAAAAAAAGCTGCAAGGCCTTGTTAGCTATATAAGAAAATGTTCTTCTTGGTTTCAGCTTCATAACAACACTTGTTAATTGCCAAAGGTAACTGACAATTAACCATTACCTGCTACTTGCCGCCCGCAGCCGGGTTCACGGCATTTTAGTCTCCCCAGATCTCTTCCTTACCCTCCAGCCAAAGCTTTACCGCTCTTGTAGTTACCGATTTCGGGCGCTCCAGCGGAAAGCCCAAAGCCCTGTCCCAGCAAAGATTGGCTAATACACCCAGGGCACGGCTAACAGCAAACAATACGGTATAAAACTCGTATTCTACCAGGCCATAATGCACCAGCAGCGCGCCACTGTGTGCATCTACATTGGGCCAGGGATTTTTTATTTTACCCAGCGATTTAAGAATAGGTGGCACCACTTCATAAATATTCCATACCGTTTGCACCAGCGGATCGTCGGGCATGTGTTTCTTGCCAAATTCCATCTGTGCCTCAAAGCGCGGGTCGGTCCTGCGCAGCACTGCATGACCGTAGCCGGGCACCACTTTACCTTCAGACAGCGTTTTCTTTACATATTCGCCAATCTGTTCTTTAGTAGGTAAATCTGTACCCAACTCTTTACGCATTTCAAATATCCATTTTATCACCTCCTGGTTGGCAAGTCCGTGCAGTGGGCCGGCAAGTCCATTCATACCGGCAGCATAGCTAAGGTAAGGATCGCTCAGTGCCGAACCTACAAGATGAGTAGCGTGTGCCGATACATTACCCCCTTCATGATCGGCATGGATGGTCATATACAGGCGCATGAGTGCCATAAAACCAGGCTGCTCATAACCCATCATATAAGCCAGATTGCCTGCCCAGTCGAGCAGTCCGTTAGGTTCTATATGTTCATTATTTTTATACTTACGGCGGTAGATGTAAGCGGCAATGCGCGGCAGCCGGGCTATCAAATCCATGGCATCATCCATTATGGGCTCCCAATAATCCTTTTTACTGATGCCTTTGGCATACGCCTTTGCAAAATTACTTTCCGTTTGCAGTGCCATCACGCCGGTTACAAACATGGTCATGGGGTGCGTGCTGAGGGGCAGCGCATCAATTACCGAAAAAACATGATTAGGCACATGGCTGCGGCGCTGCAATACCGATGTTATATACTGCACATCTTCTTCAGTAGGCAATTCGCCCACCAGCATCAGGTAAAAAATGCCTTCGGGCAATGGCTCGGTGCCGTTGGGTGCTTTAGGCAGCTTAGCTTGCAGCTCCGGTATAGAATAGCCGCGAAAGCGAATGCCATCCTGTGCATCCAGCAGGCTTGTTTCGCTTACCAGCCCGGTAATGCCACGCATGCCCTGGTATATTTGCGACAGCGTCACTTCTCCAATTTTTTTAGTTCCGTGATTTTTCAGCAGTTCTTTAATGGTTGCATTATCAGCATCCGCTTTCGCTTTAAATCTCTCCTTAAGTATTCCCATGACAAGTATTTTTAGCTTATATAATTGAAGCAAAGAGTATTTAGCAGGTATGCGGGTAAAGATAAGTAAGAATAGTGAATGGAAAAGAATGAGTAAAAAGGAATAAATATAGGATATTGGCAAGCACGCATTAATAATAACTATAGAAAGCCATGTAATTAAGGCTGTAAAAGTAACTCCACCGCAGCGTGCAGCGAATTGCCCGGCAATTCGGGCAGTTGATACGAAAATTTTTCTGCCCGCTGTAAATGTTGTGCAATGTCCTCGTGCTGTTCACAACTATAGCACCATTGCTGCTGCATCAAGTGTTTAGCTAAATATTCCTGCTCCGTTTGCCCGGGAGTGGGTATTAAAATGCTTTTCTTTCCCAAAGCCAAAAGTTCCATTACGGTTGTATAACCCGAGCGGCTGATGATATATTCGCTTTGTGCAAAAAGAAGCTGTAATTCCTTTGCAGGTACATGATTTATCACTGTGCAATGCGGCGGAACGGTAAGCACTATTGTTGCTAATGGCAGCCCGCGCACCAGCAAAACCGGGTGCTGTACAGCTTCGATTGCCTGTAGTAATAAATTTTCCAATATGCTGCGTTGCGGTTCCGGGCCGGATAATAATATCAGCCATTTATATTGTATGCTTACCAGTGTATCAGGTGCTTTCAATCTTGATAACGGTCCGACATATTGCACAGGCACGGCCGGCAATTGCGCAGGATGCGACAACCTTCCGGCAATATTGAGTTTGCCTGCATAGTCGGGTACCCAGCAGGCATCGAACCGGTTGATAAAACGATAATTAACTTTTTGTATTGCACCCTCCAGCCAACTAAACGGTGCTTTTATACGTAATTGATGTGTAATAAAGATGCTCATTGCATCTTTATGATATAAACCATAACGGTTATCAGCAAAAACAATCTTTATTTGATGAGTGGTAACAACGTTTTTTAGCCAGCGATGTTCTTTATATATAGCAAGGAGTATTTTAGGAGTTTGTTTCAAAATTTTCCATGCTAATTGTCGTTTAGAAGAATACTGGATATTATAGCCATCCAATGGCAGGTATTCCACGCCGCTTACTTCCTGCTGCAGCAGTTTCAAGGCTGTTGGGTTACCGGCTACATAAACGTGGCATTGTGCTTGTTTTAAGGACTGTATCAGCGGCACACAGCGGGTTGCATGGCCAAGTCCCCAATCAAGCGGCGCTACCAATACTTTAAGTGGCAATTGTTGCTTTTGAAACAAGAATGATGGTTTGGTTTTAGCGATTTTCTAAAAATAGAAGTATATATTTGATTATGAAAAGAAAAATTACCGGAAGTGTTGTATTATTGCTGATAGTTGGTACCATGCTAAGTTCATGCAGTTCGGGCAGATACACCTTTAACGGAAAAAAAAGTAAGAACTGTGGCTGTCCCACGCACCGCGGTATTGTAGGATGATTTTAAAATTATTTATATCACTGTAAACTTCTGGTAGGTAATGAGAACGCCACATCACGACTTATTGGTACTTACAGGGGAGAAGACGATGAATGAGCAAGAACTGGAAATACAGGTCCGGTTTCTCAACGATTTGCTTTACAATGTAGTAGAAAAAACGAACGCTTTCTGCACTGCCAATGAAATTTTAGATGTGAACAAATGCAGAATTGTTCAAAAGCCGCATCTCGTACAGCAAATCATCAATAGTGATGTATTGCCTCCTTTTGTATTTATCAATTGTAAAAATTAACTCTGTTGTTTAAGCAGTATTCATATAGTGCTTACAATACCTGTGCAACGCTCCACCTGCTGCAAAAACATGATGGAGCGTTTTGCTTTTTACTGTAACTGCTCCAATGCTTGTTGCAATTTGCCCAGCATGTCTGTCAATTCCGCTTCCTTACAGGTACCTACACTCAGCCGGTACCATGGCGATTGTATGCCGGCGCCGAACGCATAAAAGGGCACCACGGCCAGTTTGGCTTCACTTAATATATAATCGGTTACGTCTGCCTGTGTAGCCAGTAATTTTCCTGCCTTTGTTTTTTTACCTGCCAGGTTTAATTGTATAGTTAAGTAAATGGCTGCCTGCGGCGCAATGGCATCCACCGGAAAACCCAGCCCTTTTAGTTGCATAAAACCCTTGTAAATATTGCGCAATCTCGTTTCAATAGCTTTTTTAAACGGAACTAAAAATTCATTTACTGCTTTGGCATTGGGAAGAAATCGGGCAGTGGCATGTTGCTCTGCCGTAGGCGCCCATGCACCTATGTGAGAGAGAAAAGCTTTCATTTTAGCAATTACAGGCGCCGGACCAAAAGCCCAGCCCACTCGTACGCCGGTAGCAGCAAATACTTTAGAAATGCCATCTATAAAAATGGTGTAATTGCGCATAGCAGGCACAAGTGATACGGGATTGTAATGCTGTGTATCGCCAAATGTAAGCGCACCGTACATCTGATCAAACATTACATACAGCTTCTTTGCTCCCTCACTACGGCGGTTATTTTCTTCTATCACCAGGTGGCAAATCTTTTCCAGCTCCTCTTTGCCCAGTGTAGTGCCGGTTGGGTTTTGCGGTGTGCACAGGCAAAGAAGCGTTACGCCATTCAAGTGTGGCGCAATGTCAGCCGCCGTGGGCATAAAATTATTTTCAGGCGTAGTTTCTATGGCTATGTGCCGTGCATCATTGAGGTGCGTGTAGTGGTTGTTATTCCACGAAGGCACTGCATAAATGATTTTATCACCTGCATCTGCTACGGTTCTGAATAAGGTATAAATTAAGGGACGTCCGCCACTGGCTACCTGAATTTCATTTACACCATACTCCAGTCCCTGCCTTTCTTTTATAAAAGCGGCAACAGCCTGCCGCAGTTCCAGAATGCCTTCGGCGGCGGGATAATTGGTGTAATGTTCTTTATAAGCCTCTATTATCAGTTGCTCCAGCAATGCCGGAATAGGAAAAATATGCGAATTAAAATCGCCGATGGTGTAGTTGTAAATAGTCTCGCCATTGCGGATACGTGCGCTGATTTCGTTGCCAAGACGAACAATCTCCGAACCCGTCATGCTGTCTGCCATGTTGCTTAGCTTAGTCATAAGTTGCATTAATTGTAAGCAGCAAAAGTAGTGGATGATAGGGAGATGTAGGGAATATCAGGAGCATGGATGAAACGAATTTGATTATGTACGATGTAGCGATAAGATACTTTCTGAATTAGAAAATGCGTCGGACTGCCATTTTGAAAGCTTGTATTTTTAATCAAAGCCTGAAACAGATACATTACCCAATATGTATTATTTATTGTTAATCAAAGAAGTGTTTTTAGCATTGGAAGAATAAAGGAAATAAGCAGGTAAATTTTGAATTTCTTTCAATAATAGCTGCTGTTAAATGCGTGGTAAGATGAGAACGCTCTAAGCAAATTATGTATAGGTGCAGATACATATTCGTTATTTTGCCGCCACATCATAAAACCGGGTTTAGTATGTTATACCGTTCCAAAGCACCCTTGCGCATTGGCTTGGCTGGCGGCGGCACCGATGTAAGTCCGTACAGCGATACGTATGGCGGCGCTATTCTCAATGCTACTATTTCGTTGTATGCGCACAGCAGCATTGAGATTATAGCAGAAAAAAAAATAGTACTTCAGGCGCTCGATCGTGGCGAAACGGCAACCTACGATCTGCAAACGCCACTGCCCATTGATGGTCATCTGGATCTGGCGAAAGGCATTATCAACCGTATTAGCCAGGATTATCAGTTGCTACAGCAAGGCTTTCGCTTGTCCACTTATGTAGATGCGGCGGCGGGTTCGGGCTTAGGCACCTCCTCTACACTGATGGTTTCTATGCTTGGTGCTTTTGTAGAGTATTTGAAACTGCCATTGGGCGAATATGATATGGCGCGTTATGCTTACGAAATTGAGCGTGAAGATTTGGGATTGGCTGGTGGCAAGCAAGATCAGTATGCGGCTACTTTTGGCGGCGTTAATTTTATGGAGTTTTTGTGCGATGATAATGTAATTGTAAATCCATTGCGCATCCGCACGGAGTATCTGAATGAGTTGGAGAACAACCTTGTTTTATATTATACTTCTACCAGTCGCGAATCGGCAAAAATTATTGCCGAGCAGCAAAAGAATGTAAACGAGAAAAACGAAAAATCGATAGAAGCGATGCACCGGCTGAAAGAGCAGGCAATACTGATGAAGGAAGCCTTGCTGAAAGGAAAATTGAATGAAATAGGTGCAATACTGGATTATGGCTTTCAGGAAAAAAGAAAAATGGCTGCCAACATCAGCAATGCTGCGCTGGATGAGATATATGATGCTGCTAAGGCAGCCGGTGCTTCGGGCGGAAAAATATCCGGTGCCGGTGGCGGTGGATTTATGTTTTTTTATTGCCCTGGTAATAACAGATATGCAGTAGAAAAAGCATTGGCCCAATACGGCGGGCAAGTATTTAAATTCTCATTCACCAAGCATGGACAAATAAGCTGGACCATTAAGTAAAAGGAGAAGCAGACCTTAATAAAAAGAATATCAGCATGAAATCATTTATACAGCAGCGCATTGAAGAGTCGGTTGAAACAAAAAATAAATTGCTTGCCGATGAGCAATTGCTGCAAACAATTGAACGGGCAAGTGCAGCTATATTACAGGCGTTGAAAAATGGCAATAAAGTACTCTTTTGCGGCAATGGCGGCAGTGCAGCCGATGCGCAACACTTAGCGGCTGAGTTTAGCGGCAGGTTTTATATGAACCGCAAAGCATTGCCGGCAGAGGCGCTGCATTGCAACACGTCTTACCTTACAGCAGTTGCCAATGACTATAGTTTTGATGTCATTTATTCACGCATCATAGAAGGCATTGGCAATAAAGGGGATGTATTGATAGGGTTATCCACCTCAGGCAATTCAAAGAATATTGTGGAAGCATTTAAAACCGCCAGGACTGCCGGTATGGTTACCATTGCTTTCACCGGCAACAGCGGCGGTGCCATGAAAGCTGTTGCTGATTATCTGATAAATATTCCATCCATTAATACACCCCGCATACAAGAGTCGCATATTATGGTTGGCCATATCATTTGCGAGTGGGTAGAGCAGGCGTATTTTCAATAACAGTTTATCTGTAAAACTTCATATGCAGGGCAGTTACACTTTTGTAGCTGCTTTTTTATTATGTAGTGTGTTACAGTTAAAGAAGGTAGTGTTTTTAAATATATAAGGATAAAAATGTGAATGATAATTTCATATAATCCCGGGCCTCAGCTTTGGGAAGTTGACAGGAAAGGCTACAGGGCTTTAACTCAAGCATTCGCCCTGGCTGAAGCCTTGGTTATATACCCTATAGTAGTTGACCAATTTTAAGGACAACTTCCCCCATCATACATTAAAACACTAAAAAAATACACATAAAGCCAGCGATTAAAAAGGCCGGCCAACTATTTTTTAAAACACCAATAAATTCTTTTTTATGTAATTTTCTTATTTGTAATTTCACTTTCCAAAAGTCAACCGCATGAAAAGCCTTCCTAAATACCTCTGCTGAGCCTGATTGTTACTTTTTTCTTTCCAGTCTTAAACCGCATAAATATGCGGTTTTGAGGTAATTGCCACAGTATAATTTGCATTCCTTATACCATTCAATATTTCGTTTATGAAAAAACCTTTACACATTTTGCTGGCAGCTTTTTCAGTCTTAATGTTCCAGCAGCAATCAAATGCGCAAGTCACTTTAATTTCCAACAACACCAACATCACGTCGGGTTTGGTACTACCGGGTAACCGGCCCGTGCTATTGGATGACGATGGCGGTATGTGGACCACCAATGGTACTACTGCTACCAAAATAACTACTGCTGTATTGTACTCCGACACATCCTCTGCCGCATTATACAACAACCTGTTGTATTTTGCTGGTGCCGATGCTACCACAAAAGACGTAGAATTGTGGGTAACCGATGGCACTGCAGGCGGCACAAAGCTTATTAAAAACATTTCTTCCAGCGGGTCGTCGGTACCAGAAAACTTTTTCGTGTTCAATAACACTTTATATTTTACTGCCGATGATGGTTCGCATGGAAGAGAATTGTGGAAGAGTAATGGTGCGGTTGGCAATGCCACACTGGTTGCCGATATCAATAGCGGCAATGCTGACGGTGTTGCTGATGATGCCTCTTTTTTCCAGAATGGCAACAACATTTATTTTGGCGCCACATCAGGAGCAAATAGCGGTCTTTATAAAATAGACCTTTCGGGTACCCCCACACTGGTAAAAAATATTGAAGGCGAAATTGAACTTTCTATTCTATATAGTGCTGCCTTAGGCAATAAAACGGTGTTTACAGTGAGAACGGGCGATTTTCTTACTGGTACTGCCCAGCTTTGGGTAACCGATGGCACTGAAAGCGGCACAAAAATGCTTAAAGACTTTGGTTTTGGCTCAGGTACTATGTTCCCGCAACTTACGGCTTACAACGGCGTATTGTTCTTTGATGGATACGACCTGACGGGAAGCGGCATAGAATTGTGGACAACGGATGGCACGCCCGGCGGTACCAAATTATTTAAAGATTTAGACCCTTCACCTGGCAATTCTTCTTATCCTACTTTAATTGGTTCTGCACTTATTAACGGCAAAATGTATTTTGGCGCCACTACAAGTGCCAACGGCAATGAACTATGGGTGACCGATGGAACTCCAAACGGCACTACGCTTTTTAAAGATATTAATACTACTAGCAATGGAAAAGGTGATGCCAGTCCAACGTTCTTAGCCAACTATGGTGCTTATGTCAATTCATTTCAAACTGAAAATAACATCAACAACTTCAATTTTCAGCAAATTTATTCTACCCAATACAATGGCAAATGGTATTTCATAGCCGATGATGGTGCACACGGGATAGAGTTGTGGGCAACCGATGGCACATCGGGCGGCACACAGATGGTAAAAGATATTAATCCAGGTAATAATGATGGTGTTGAATACAACAATCTTGCTTTTTACACTACTACCGGTATTTACTTTATTGGCGATAACGGTGACTCCGGTTCCGAGCCTTTTATAACCGACGGTACCGCCGATGGTACGGAGCTAGTTGCTGACATTAATACACATAACGGTAATGGTTCAGATCCTACCTATATGTTCCTGTTCAACAGCCAGATCTATCTGAATGCTGATAATGGGGATAATGCAAATGGCAATACCGATTTGTACAAAATCAACCAGACAGTTGTACTGCCTGTTAAATTGCTGAACTTTAATGTGGCACTGCGCGATGGTGGTGTAGCAGTTAACTGGGCCACTGCAAGTGAAGCAAACACTAAGAACTTTGTAGTAGAGCGCAGCACCGATGCGGTTCATTTTAGTGCGGTAGGTACATTGGCTGCGGCAGGCAACAGCAATACGGCACATCAGTATCAATACAACGATGCGAGTGCACTGCAGGCCGGCGCTTCTACCTTGTATTATCGCCTGCGTATTATTGATAACGATGGCAAATATTCATATACTGCCATCTTATCCGTAGAGTTGCAAGGTGGTATGTTTAAAATTACACTATCACCCAACCCTGTACACGATCAATTGACCGTTGCCTTCTCTACCAACAATGCAAAGAGCATTACATTGCGGGTAACGGATGCTAATGGTAAACAGGTGTACCAGCAACAGTTGCAGACAAACGGCGTTACAGCTATGCAGCAATACATCAATGTATCGCGCTTTGCTGCCGGTGCTTATTTTGTGCAACTGATTACTGAAAAGGATACAAAAACAGCCAGCTTTATTAAGCAATAACAGTATTTCTATTTTTTACTGAAAAGGCGGATAAACATTTATCCGCCTTTTAGTTTTTTATTATATTTCAACATTGGCAGGGTTTTGCCCCTATAGCGTTTGCATAAATGTTTTACGTTTAATATCTGTCCAATCAGTTATACAACCAGATTAATTTCATTAGCATTTTCATCAGCTTAACCTCTGATTCAATCAGTCAACAAAATGGCAGGAGTTTTGAACCGGGAAGAAATGCCAGAAGAAAAGCTTTATAACAAACAAATACTTAACTTTTAATGTCCACCTCCTTACCGCAGCAAATCATTCACCTGTTTTTATTAGCCATACCTATTGCCTGCATTGCATGGACGGTAACGCACGAAGAAGTGTTTAGAGAGCCGCGGGAGTATTGTGTAAAAAGAAGTAAAGAAGGCAAGACGTTATTGAAAAGAAAGTTTTTTTATTTATTTACCTGTGAGTATTGCTTCAGCCATTATGTAACTATTTTCATTTTAATTATTACAGGTTATCAGTTACTGTTTGAGGACTGGCGTGGCTATATAATTAGTGGTTTTTCTTTGGTATGGATAGCCAATATCTATATGAGTTTGTTTGGACTGATAAGAACGGATTTGAAAAAGGATAAGATAGATGTCAACTTAAAGCAGGAGGAGCTAAACAAAAAGAATGGGAATAAAGACTAGCGTTTTTTTGCTAAAAGAATAAGGTTATATGTTGTAAGTATATAAACGCCAACAGGGTTTTGAATCCTGCCGGCATTTATTTTTAAAAAATATGATACACAATAAAACTCATTAGGTATGCAAGCCCGGTCATGTAGGTAAACTGTATTGCCGGCCACTTCCACGAGCGGGTTTCGCGCTTGGTAATGGCAAGCGTGCTCATGCACTGCATGGCAAGTACATAAAACACCATGAGCGACAGCGCTGTGGGCAGCGTATATACTTTGCTGCCATCGGTACGCGTAGCATTTTGCATCTTTTGTTTGAGCGTGACATCGTCGCTTTCGTCCACACTGTACAGCGTAGCCATGGTGCCGACAAACACTTCGCGTGCGGCAAAAGAAGTAATGAGCGCAATACCAATTTTCCAATCGAAGCCCAAAGGCGCAATCACCGGCTCGATGGCTCTGCCGGCAATACCTGCAAAAGAGTTTTGCAGCTTTTCGGTTTTATATTCTTTTTCTATTGCAGCTTTAGCATTAGGCGTAGAAACCTGCTGCTCCAGTTGCGCATATTTAGTATCTATTGCGTTCATCCTGCGGGTAGGCCCATAACTGCTTAAAAACCACAGCAACAGGCTGATAACAATAATCACGCGGCCGGCATCGGTAACAAATATTTTGGCTTTTTCAACCATTGTAATGCCTACATTTTTCCAACGCGGAGCGCGGTACACCGGCAATTCCAGAATGAAAAAACTCTTTTCCTGTAGCTTTATCATCCATTTCATTACATAGCTTACGATAAGCGCCATTACAAAACCCAATAAATACAAGCCCATCATTACCAAACCCTGCTGGCTTAAAAAACCAAAGTAGTAACGGTTGGGGATAGCAAGGGCAATCAATATGGTATAAACCGGTAATCGTGCACTGCAACTCATGAGCGGCGTAACCATAATGGTCAGCAGGCGCTCTTTTCTGTTTTCAATATTACGGGCGCTCATGATTGCCGGTACAGCACAAGCAAAACCGCTAATCATAGGCATCACACTTTTGCCGTTTAAGCCTACTTTCCGCATCACCCTGTCACTAAGAAAAGAAATGCGCGCCATGTAGCCGGTATCTTCCAGAATGGTTATCAGCCCAAACAATATCATTATTTGCGGCACAAATACCAATATGCCGCTTAAGCCGGCGAGTACGCCATTAGTGAGCAAATCGCTCCACCAGGCTTGCGGCAATACATCACTGAGTGCGCTGTTGAGTTTAGTAAAACTCCAGTCAATAAACTCCATTGGGTATTGCGCCAGCCAAAAAATACTTTGGAACAATAAAAATAAAACTGCTAACAAAATAGTGTAGCCCCAAACGCGATGGAGTAAAATATTGTCTAATTGTTCGGTAAATAATTTCTTCTGCAGCGGATCGGGCTCTACCACGCTCTGCTGCATGATTTGCCGGATGCGTGTATAACGCTGCACAATTTCGTCTGCCTGCGTTTTTACAGGATTGAAGCCGTTGGTAACTTCTACGTGTTCAATTGCCTTTTGAGTCAAATCGTCCAGCGGAAAATTCTCGTGGTTGATGAGGTAATGAACGGCTGCATAATCGCTGAGGTGAGGTACTAATTTCTTAACACCATCTACTGCAAAAGAAGCCAGTTCTTTATTGGCAATAAAGTCGAACTTGGGAGCCAGATACTTTTGCTTCGCCGTTTGTAACAAAGCTTTTTTTACCTGAGAAATACCTTTATTTTTTCGTGGATTTATAGGAATAACGGGCACGCCCAACTCTCTTTCCAGTTCATTGATGTCAATTTCGTAACCTTTTTTGCGGGCAATATCCATCATGGTTAAGGCTATTACTACAGGATATTTCAAATCAATAATCTGACTGCAAAAAAGGAGATTACGCTTGAGATTACTCGCATCGGCAATGAGCAAAATCACATCGGGTTTAATTTCAGCATCTGCGTGCATTAGTACTTTATAAGCCACCCACTCGTCGGCACGGCGGGGATAGAGGCTGTACGTGCCGGGCAGGTCAATAATGTTGGCAGTTGTTGTATCATCCAACTGGCTGTAGCCGGTTTTTTTATCTACCGTTACGCCAGGAAAATTGCCCACCTTTTGGTTAAGGCCTGTCAATGCGTTAAAGAGAGATGATTTGCCGGAATTGGGGTTGCCTACGAGGGCTATATTCAAATGTTTTGCTGCCAAGCCAGTACTTCTTTATATTAATCGGCAAAAATAACCGTAAACAAGTGTACCGTATTGCGAAATCCGGAAGATTGGGTGAAGGGAGATGTTATTTAAGAATTGTTTTTGAGTTTGGGTACTATTTGAGGATTGGTGTAGATCAATAAAAAAGAAAATTTACCCCCGGCACAAGCAGATGCTTGCGCCAGATTTTATGCAACCGATAAAGCCTTTACTTCCAATGTATAGCCAAGTTGTTGCATAATAGCCTCACAATCTTGGTATTCAAGCCCGAAGGTTTTTACATCAGCCAAACCAAGCCGCGCTAAAATGTTTCTAACAGTGTGGAATTGGTCATCTTCATAAGCTCCTTCCATCAATTTTTGCTCTGCCTAATCTACTAACCCGTTTATTGATAAACGATGCTGCAGATAAGCAAGCAACTCTTCTGCTATTATAGCTTTTGTAATCATTTTTAAAGCTTTTTATGTCCTTTATCTACAGGATATTTTTCATGTATCTCTCAAAATATTATGTTCATCATAAATCTCCTGCCAGAATCGTATAGTTTCTTCTTTGCTGTTTACCTCTTTCAAATATTTAGCCTTCCACCCCAATTTACCGGCTACTTCAAACGAATAAATTCTTCCCCCATCTTCTTTTTTCTATCCATGTTTCAAATGCTTTTTCATTTTTTGCACGTTGGTTAGTGTTCATTAAGCATATTGTTATACTTATATTGCTGGTCACAGTAAAATTACAAGAGATCTTTATTTTTTAAATCTATTGCTGCTAAGTTTTATAGCTTTTATCTTATTGCTCACCTGTTGTACAAAAGATAAGGAGATAAGGTATCAAGCGCAATGTAGTTGCCCCCAGATTGAAAATGCTATGCAAATTAATTTGCCTGATATTCTTTTTATCAAAAGGCACAGCTTTTGAGCCAAAAAGATATTAAGATCTTTTATAAAACAAAATCATACACCAATGAGAAGCACTGCACAAATAAAATCGCATCCTATCCATCCCATCCTTGTTGCCTTTCCTATCGCATTTTTCACAGGTACTTTATTGTTTGATGTGCTGGCAATGTTGAGCGATAAACCGAATTTTAGAGACGGTTTTAGTGTAACTGCCTATTATATGAGTATTGCCGGCATGATTGGAGCGGTCTTAGCGGCGATTGCAGGTTTTATAGATTATTTGTACACCGTACCTCCCGAAAGCTCTGCCAAAACGCGGGCTACCAAACACGGATTGCTGAATACCACTACTTTAATCCTGTTTTTTATTGCCTGGCTCTTAAAGCGCGGGGAACACAATTCCTACTATCTTATCACTGGTCTGGAACTGGTTGGTTTTGTAATCATGCTTTTTGCGGGCTGGCTGGGCGGAACATTGGTATATCGTAACCAGATAGGCGTTGACCCGCGCTATGCCAATGCCGGCAAATGGAAAGAAGAACGGATACATACCTCAGATAAGGAAATTGAAGTGGCTAATACTGATGAACTTAAGCTGAACCAGATGAAGTTGCTGCACATCAACGGAAAACGCATTGTTTTGGCCAAAACAGAAAATAACTATGTGGCTTTCGATGACCGTTGCACGCATCGGGGTGGCTCCCTTGCCGGTGGCGCCATGATTTGCGGCACGGTGCAATGTCCGTGGCATGGTTCTCATTTTGATGTAACAACCGGAGCAGTAAAAGCCGGTCCGGCAAAAGAGAACATTGCCACTTACCCGGTTAATGAGCGAGGCGGTAAAGTGTATATTGTTTTATAAAAAAGATTACCTTTTTCCCGAATTCAACAATCCCTCCGGCACTCGTAGCTCACCGGTTTGGGCATCAATTAAACCATTCTTTTCCTCTTCAATATTGGTGGCTTGGGTATATACATCGCCGGCTATTTTGCGCTTGCGCAATTCTTCCTTGTACAATTTTATTTGCGTAGCACGCGCTTCATCATCTTTTGGCCCGCCATAATCGGCAAAGCCAAAGCCCCCCCATTCGCTCACTACAATGGGTATCTGGTGGCGGTAAAAAAACGGGTCGCCTACTACCAGCGGAAAAGCTGCTACATTATCCAGCTCGCCATTAACTAATTTATCCAGTAGTTCGCGCCAGTGGTTAATGTCGGGTGTGTATAAATGCGCCGTCAGCAAATCACTTTTCAGCCTGCCTTCACACGATACATGCTGCCAGCCATCGTTGTCCACCACCAGAAATTGCGGGTGATTAATCTGCATAAAATGATACATTTCTATAATGTATTTGCGCGTTTCTTCGCTGGTGGCAATATCCTGCGCGCCCCAGTCTTCATTATATAAGCTCCAGATTATTACCGATGGGTGCGTTTCAATCAACGCTAACATACGCAGCAGTTGGGCTTTATGATTTTCGCGGCTCGTTTTGCTGGAGCGGTGCGGGCTGGGCACTTCTACCCACAGCAACATACCCAGTTTATCGGCAAGATTGTAAATACGCGGGTCCACACCAGCTATATGTATGCGCACCAGGTTACAACCCAGTTTTTTCATAGCCAGCATGTGCTTTTTTATTTCTTCGTAGCTCGAAGTACCAGGCTGGTATAGGATTCCATCGAGATAAACCTGCTTATTATTAAGATACACGCAGCAGCCGCGTGCTTCTACTTTTCGCAATCCAAAATGTGCTTCAATTTCAGATATATAACCTTCCGGATCAATCAACTGCGCTATCAGCCGGTACAGGTGCGGGTTAACCGGCGACCACAATTGTGCGCCTGGCAGTTCTACTACTACACGCTGTTGCTTTTGCCCCACCTCGAGACGAAGGGGAAAATCACTTTGCGCCAGCGGCTGCATTTTCTCTTTATCACTTCTTTCAAAAATTTTTAGCTTTAGGGTATAATAACCGGGGTCTTGTATGCGGGTAGTTACATTAAAGCGCACAAACTGATCTTCTACAATGCTAAGCACTCCAACCCGCGACCGCAGCCGGTTGCGCTCTACTACTTCCAGCCAAATGCTACGCACCGCGCCCGTATAGGTTTGGTACCAAATGCCACCACGCTTATACACATGCGACTCCTGCTTGCCGCGCGGAATATCGGCATCCATACTGCTGGCGATGCGTACCGTGAGGCGATTGACAGGGCGTAATAACCTTTCATTTAACTCATAAGAAAACGAAGTGTATTCGCCGGTGTGCACTTCTTCGCCTTCTATAGTTTTTAACGGATAACCATTAAGCCATACCCGCGTTTCGTAGCCCGAAGCACCAAATGTCAACTGCATCATTGTTTTTTGCTTATTGCCATTCTGGTCGGGCAACGGAAAATCACGCTCGTACCAGGCTACTACTTTATCTTTCCAAAACTCCGCCTGCTGCTGTTCTTTGCCCTGCGACATGTGTTCTTCCACACTGCCCGGCCAACTTGCTTTTTGCTCATAATCGTGCCCGAGAAACCAGCCGTCCCTTATACCTACATCTTCGGGATCCAGCGCAAAATTCCATTCGCCATCCAATAAGATAGGTGTGTTGTGCCGCAACACAGCACGTGGTAAAGGATTAATAAAATGTTCGGTATCTTCTGCTGTTTCTTCCCTGCTTTTGGTGAGGCTAAGATTGGTATGTAATACTTCCATAACAATGATAAATAATGAATAATAAATAGTGGTTTACCGGCAGTAGTGGGTATCATGCACACAGATAGCTTACTTATCAAACATCATGCAGAGCAAGAAAAGCTATTGTGTTAATATTTAGATGTTTAAAGTTTAGTGAGTCAACATTTAAGGTTTTATGTTGCTAAACGGCGCAGCAATACAAAATCATATCGTTATTCAAGTCCTGCCTGTTTTATAATATTATACATTAAACGTCACACACTGTACATAAAAAGCTATGAGTCCTTATTTCATACCCAATTTGTCCAACACTATCTTACCCATCTTATAAAATGCCTCGTGGCTATAGCCGGCAATATGCGGCGTAACGATAACGTTAGTTTGCGAGGTAAGCCATTGCAATTGCTCTGTTTCCACGGTAGTATAAGTGTTTAGTTTCTCATTCTCCAATACATCCAATCCCGCACCGGCAACTTTACTGTTTTGCAAGGCACGAATGAGCGCTGCAGTATCGGTTACTTTGCCACGGCAGGCAGTAAGAAAATATGGTTTTTTCTGCAAGGCATCAAAAAAAGCGTCATTGGCGTAATGAAAAGTTTCATCTGTGAGCGGCAGGTGCAGGCTCACTACATCGGCATAACGGGCAATTTGTTCAACACCGGACTCACGTATAAAGCCCCGCGCAAAACTGTGCTTGTATTTATCGTGTGCTAAAACGGTTACGCCAAAAGGCTCCAGCAGTTTGGCAAAGGCAGCGCCGGTATTGCCAAAGCCAATAATACCCACTGTTCTGCTGCTTAGTTCGGTGCCACGGTTGGCATCGCGTATCCATTCGCCCCGCTTTACTTCGTCGTAGCTGCTACATATTTTATTCATCAGGTTTAATAACAAACCCAGGTTGTGCTCGGCTACGGCGTTGCGGTTGCCTTCGGGGCTGCTCACGCAGGTAATGCCTTTGCTCTCGGCATACGGTACATCTATCAACTCCATACCGCTGCCCAGGCGGCCAATCCATTTTAACTGTGTTGCATTATTCAAGATTGCTTTATCTACTTTTATTCTGGTAGTAATGATTAATCCATCTATATCACGAATATTTTGCAGCACTTCATCGTAAGTGATAGCAGGCTCATATATTACTTCATATCCATTTTCCTGTAATCTGCCGATGAGATAGTCGTGCACTTTGGCGGTAACTAATGCTTTTTTCATTTATAAAGAATTTTTGCCACGAAAGCACGAAGACACAAAAGATGGTTGTAATTATTCATTCTCGTCTTTGTGAATAAGTGGCATTATTTCATATTTAAAGTTAGCTGCGCAAAATCGTGAATACTTAATTGTTCTGCGCGCTTATTAAAAATATCCTGCTGCAAAGCCGTTTCATCAAACAATGCGCGGGTAGCATTGCGGAGCGTTTTGCGGCGTTGATTGAAAGCAGCTTTAACTAAGGTGGTGAATGTTTTTTCACTTTTTACGGGTAATGCTTCTTTTTTTCTGGTAAGCTTTATTACACCACTCATTACTTTTGGCGGCGGATTGAATGCAACGGGCGGTACATCAAATAAATATTCTACACTGTAATAAGCCTGTATCAACACGCTGATTACACCATATACTTTACTGCCCGGTGCAGCCGCAACGCGCTGTGCCACTTCTTTTTGAAACATACCAATAATAACCGGCACCTGCTCTTTCCACCCCAGTATTTTAAATAAAATCTGTGACGAAATATTGTATGGAAAATTGCCGATGACCGTAAAACTACCTTCAAATGGCGCAGTAATTTTCAGGAAATCTTCCTGAATGATTTTGCCTTCGATAGCCGGATAAGTAGCCCGCAAATAAGCAGCCTTTTCACTATCAATTTCTATAGCTTTAAAATCAATATCAGGAATTTGCAGTAAATATTTGGTGATGGCGCCCGCACCAGGGCCAACTTCCGCCAACTGCGAAAAAGTAGTTTGCTGCAAAGCAGCAATAATCTTTTTGCAAATAGCTTCATCCTTAAGGAAGTGCTGACCGAGCGATTTTTTAAGCGTGTATTGCTGCATGTGTGACTACAAAAATAGTATTTGAAGTTACAAATGGCAAGGTACAGGCTGTAAGTTCAACAGTTTAGGAAATAAGTAAGCAGAAGAAAGATACAAACGTATAGCTCGTCGTATTTTGGTTTTAGCACTTGTAGCTTGCGACTTAAAGCTTGTAGCCAATCAACACTAATGCAATAAATCGCAAGGTTTTAAACCGGTATGTTTTTTAAAAGCGGCAGAAAAATGGGAGATAGAGGAATAGCCCAGCAACACCGATACATCGGTAACGCTCAATCCCTTTTCATACAACAGGTATTTAGCGTGTTCCATGCGTTGCTGCTGATAAAAGTCGAATATCGTAGTGCCAAATACTTCTTTAAAGCCTTTTTTTAAATAACACTCATTAATGGCTACTTTACGGCTTAATTCTTTGATGGTAATCGGCTCGCCAATGCGCTGCAATAGTATTTCGCGGGCAAGATAAATGCGTTCGCGCCCACTTTCATCTGCCAGAAAACGGCACGTAAAACCATCTTCTTTTTCATCTATCAGGCACTCTATACTGTAGAGCAGTAACTCGTGTATTTTGGCATTGACAAACACATTTTCCAAAGCACCGGCATAACCATGTGTAAGCAAGGCTTCCAGCACCGTTTGCTTGCGGCTGCATAGTGGAAATAATTTTGTAAATGCTTGCGGATGCTGGAAAGCCAGCACTTCGTCTTTGCGGTTGGTAAGCTTTATATTGTGTACAAACTGCTTTAAGAAAGCAGCGGTAAAGTGGAAAGAAAACACATCTACAATATCGGGTTCTCCCGATGTGCTATTTTGCTCAGTAGCAAAACGGTTATTGCCAATACAATAGCACAATTCCAGGTGGTTCTCTTCGGGTTGCTGTTTATTAATGTGATACACCAGCATTCCCATATTATCTGCCATCCAGGGTTGCTGTGTATAAAAGCGGGTAATAGTGTAATGAATAGAACCGGGGATGTGCTGTTCTTTTTCGTAAAAGGCATCCAGCAGCGGCTGTGTTGCGCTTTTATAAGCCACCTTCAATATGTCTGTTACCTGCGTCATAGCGGCTGCAAAAATATAGGAAGAAAAGCGAAAGTGGCACACTTGCAACCGGACAGCAGGATAGTTGACAATTGAATGACACTATGTGAGGCTAAGCATTTAGGGTAAATAATCTATCTTTTGCCCGGCTTTCCGGTATCACTATCCATAAAAAGGCTGTTTGAGCCCTGGAATATTAAAAAGTGCTTAAAAGCGGTAAATTTTTCAGAAATAGTATGGCACTTCTTAAAAAAATAAAAAAGATGTATTACCTTAACTTAAAATTAGTTTAAAATTTATGAATGGCTGACAGGAACGCGCAATACCAAAAGAAGATACTAAAACAGTTATACTTCGGATCAGTACTTTCCTGCCTCGAAATTAGTTTGCTCGTAGGCAAGAGCATACCGCTGACAACCAAAATGCTGACTGACCTGATAAGGAAAGGCGTAGTGACTGAAACCGGCTTTGCACAGTCCACCGGGGGGCGCCGGCCGTTAATGTATTCGTTACGACCCGAGGTGCTGTATGTAGTGGCAGTGGCTATGGACCAGTTTATTACACGCATAGCCATTATGGATTTGCACAACAGGATAATAACTGAGGAGCATATAGAATTGCCACTGACAAAAGATGATACTGCCTTAAACCTGTTGGCGCAGCTTATTAACCGGCTAATAGAGCGCTCCGGCATAGATCATGGTAAGTTTGCCGGCGTGGGTATAGGAATGCCGGGTTTTATAGATGTAAAAAAAGGCATTAATTACTCTCATTTATATAACGATGGTAAAAACATAGCACATTATATCAGCGGAATAGTGCGGTTGCCGGTGCTTATAGATAATGATTCAACGCTGATAGCTTTGGCAGAACTGCGCTTTGGAGCAGCACGCAGCAAGAAGAATGCACTGATTATTAATATTAGCTGGGGTATTGGTATGGGGCTGGTGCTTAATGGTGAGTTGTACCGGGGCAACAACGGCTTTGCAGGCGAATTTAGTCATACCCCATTATCTATAACCAAAACTGACTTATGTGTATGTGGAAAGGTGGGCTGTTTAGAGACTGAAGCATCGCTGCTGGCAATGATAAATAAAGCATGGCAGGGAGTAGCGGCAGGGAGGCCAACGCTGCTGAAAGGTATAAATAAAAAGACACCACTGGAGCAGATACTGGACAGTATTATTAAAGCTGCTAAACAGGGGGATAAGTTTTCGGTAGAGTTGCTGTTGGAGTCGGGTTATGCGGTAGGACGCGGCGTGGCAACCCTGATACACATTTTAAACCCCGAGTTGATAGTGATTGGCGGGCGTGGCTCTGCAGCCGGAAAAATCTGGCAAACGCCTATACAACAGGCATTGCATGAATACTGCATACCACGGCTGGCATCGGATACGGCTATCGAAATATCAAAGCTGGGCTATGAGGCAGAGCTAATTGGCGCTGCGGCTTTGGTAATGGAAAACTATGATAAACTAAGCAGCAAAAAAGAAGTAATTGCTGTAGCGGGATAAAAAAATTAATAATAAATAGCCGAAGTAAAGATTTTTGCAAAAACAGAAGCGGTTTTTGCAACATTTAAAAATTATATGCCGAACTACACTGCTACCTGAATGAGTTAAGAACAATCAGCCGTTGCGGATGGTGAGATACTACCTGACAGATGGCTACGGGCGGGCACCCCAACCGCCTGTAGTTAAAACAATATACTAACCCAACTCGAACATCCATCAATAAAATAATTATAAGCAGCTAATCATTGATATGCTTTGTCTGCAAAACAAGAAACTAACACCTCTTTCCTTCAATTAAACTAAACTAAACATGAAAAAACTTCAACTGCTTCTTCTGCTGCTGTTGTTTAGTTCCGGTACACTATGGGCACAAACACGTGTGCTTACCGGAACGGTGAGAGACTCAGCAACCAATACCCCTTTGCCAGATGTGACCATAAAAGTCAAAGGTCAGAACATTGCAGCTACTACCGGCTCTGATGGAACATTTTCCATTAACGTTCCATCAACCAGCACGGTACTGCAAGTTTCTTTTGTAGGATATGCCACACAAGAAGTTTTGGTTGACCAAGATCAAACCAACCTGATTATATCGCTCGGCCGCTCCTCGGGTGCACTAAGCGAAGTGGTGGTAACCGCGTTAGGTATTTCAAAAGATGCCAGAAAAGTAGGTTATGCAGTTACTAAGGTGGATGGCAGCCAGCTAAATCAGGCAAGAGAAACCAACGTGGCATACTCACTGGAAGGCAGAGTGGCAGGGTTAAATATCACTCCCAACGCAGGTGGCCCTGGCGCCTCTGCAAAAATACTGTTGAGAGGCATGTCGAGCTTTACTGCCGGAGGTCCATTATTTGTAATCAATGGCGTACCCATGGATAATTCTCAAAGGGGTAATGCCGGTGAGTGGGGTGGCTCAGACCAGGGTGATGGCATCTCTAACCTTAACCCCGATGATATTGAAAGCATGACGGTGTTGAAAGGCTCTTCCGCCTCTGCTTTATATGGGCTGAGAGCTTCTAATGGTGTAATATTAATTACTACCAAGAGTGCGAAAAAGGGCACGATGACGGTGGAACTGAATTCGAATAACGTAATTGATAAGCCAATTGATGCAACAGATTTCCAATATGAATATGGACAAGGCCAACATGGTGTACGACCTGCTAATGCAATAGATGCGCTGAACACTACAAGACTAAGCTGGGGCGAAAAGCTGGATGGTCAATCTACTGTACAGTTTGATGGCAACTCTTATCCATATAGTGCTCAAACGAATAATATAGAAGACTTTTATCGCACGGCTTTCAATTCTACAAATACTGTATCTGTAGGTAGTGGCAATGAAAACGGCAACTTCCGCCTTTCCTTATCAAATCTCGATGCGTTATCGGTTGTAAGGAACAGTAATCTGGTTCGCCGTACAGTAAATCTGAGTCTTAATCACACTATCTGGAATAAATTGAATGTTTCATTATCAGCAAATTATATTGATGAGGCATCGCACAACCGCTCTTATTTAAGTGATGGACCGCTTAATCCAAACAACCTTCAGTTTTTGGCTACCAACATTAACCAATCAATACTGGCCCCAGGTTGGGATCCAACCAGCCCGGTGGGTGCTGAAAAACTGTGGACTGACGATATTTATGTTACCAATCCCTATTTTGTCATCAACAGGGGTGTTAATGATGTAGCCAGAAAACGCTTGATTGCTGCTATTAGTGCAAGATATAATTTCACAGATTGGATTTACCTGCAGGGTCGCTTAGGTTGGGACGTATTGAACGACCATTATTTCCAGGTAAACCCAACAGGTCTTGCTTACTCACAGGATTTAAAAGGCAGCTTAGGCAACCTGTCAAGCAATCAAACTATCGAGTTGAACCCGGACGTGCTGGCTAATATAACCCATGCAATTACTAAAGATATCAGCTTCAACTTAACATTAGGTGCAGCTTTAAGAAAGCGCCAGTTTGAAAATTTTGGGGTGAATGGTGGACCATTTGTTATTCCATTCCTGTATTCTCCGTATAATGTAGTTTCATTTGGCCGGTCTTATGACTTTTCTAAGTATGTATCACATTCTGCTTATTACAGTTTAGATTTATCGTATAAGAACGTACTTACTTTAACTACTACAGGCAGGTATGATACGTACTCAACTTTACCAAGCACTAACCGCGATATCTTTACACCATCTGTTTCGGGCAGCTTTGTATTCTCAGAGCTATTGCATTCTACTGCATTAACCTATGGTAAACTCCGCGCTTCTGTTTCTCAAACCAGTGCAGAGCCAGGCCAGCCATATATTACACAGCAGTATTACAGCGTTGGCAATACGATCAATGGCGTTAGTACCGGCAGCTTCTCCAGTAGCCTGCCCAATCTGTTTTTGAAGCCTTATACGCTGAATGAGTTTGAAATAGGTACAGAATTGAAATTCTTAAATAACCGCTTAGGCCTGGATCTAACTTACTTCCATCGTCAAACAAAGCATGAGATTTTGAATGGTAGTCTTTCTGCTTCAACCGGCTATACCAGTTCCTACATTGCAACCGGCTCTACCCAAAACCAAGGAATAGAAGTAATGGTAAACGGAACAATTGCTCAAACCAAAAGTTTCATTTGGAATTCCTCGTTCAATCTTACGTATATTAATAATAAGATTCTGGATATTTATGGTCCATCAAGTACTAATACAACACTCAACTTTGGTACGTATCGCCCATTAAATGCAAATCTTGCTCTGGTAAAGGACACCAACGGCATCAAAGGGCTCTTTAATAGCGGCTTACCCGGCCCCCAGATAATGGCGTATGACTGGAAGCGTAACGCTGCCGGACAAATAATAGTAGATGAAAATGGTGTGCCTCAGCGTGCTGATAATCTTACACCAATGGGAACTACCTTGCCTAAATTTTATGGTGGCTGGAATAATGAGTTTACTTTTAAAGGTATCAACCTGGCATTCCTGGTTGACTACAAGTTTGGCAATAAAGTGTTGTCGGCTACCGAATACTATGCTATTTATCGTGGTTTAGATAAGATGACTTTGGAAGGCCGCGAAAACGGCATAACTGTAGATGGTGTTACGGAAGACGGAACAAAAAATACGAAAACCATTGATGCCCAGACTTACTATCAAAAGCTTGCCTCCGTTTCTAAATACGAAGTACTGGATGGTAGCTTTATCAAACTCAGACAAGTTACGCTAGGTTATACCTTCACCGAAAACATGTTTGGCAAGTTGCCTTTCCAATCTATTACGGTATCGCTTGTAGCCCGCAACTTAGCTACCTTATTGAAGCATACTGATAACATCGATCCGGAATCTGGATTTTCTACAGATATCCGGTATGCAGGTATAGAAGGCACCAGCCTGCCGTTTACCAGAACCTACGGTATCAATGTAAACATTAAACTTAAAAAATAAGGCACCCTCATGAAAAAAGTCATTATATATAGTGCTTGTCTTGTATTACTGATACAAACGAGCTGTACGAAAAAGTTTGATGAGATTAATACCAATCCAAGTCAAACTACAGCAGACCTGTTTAATGCCAATTATTTGCTGGCAGAAGGGGAATGGGAGTATTCTAATACCGGTTACAATCAGTTACTTTTTGAAAGCATGTGGTCGCAGGTATTAGCCTCTACCTATGGCTATTATGGCAATGGCGATAAATATATATTCTCCGGCAGCTTTACCGCTTACAGGAATGCCTTATGGAATGCCGATTACCGGGCTGCCAGCCTGATATATGAAATGCAGAACCTGGTAAAGGACAATCCGGACATGTCTAACCTGTATAACGTTGGTACACTGATGAAAGTAATCATTATGCAACGCATAACTGATGTGTACGGCGATATTCCTTATTCAGAAGCATTGCAAGCAAAGGCTGGTATTACACAACCGAAATATGATAGTCAGCAGGATATTTACAATTCAATGCTGACCGAAGTAGAAACTGCAGTAAATGCTTTGGATGCTTCTAAAACTACACCCACTAATGATGTAATTTATGGAGGTGACATAGCTAAATGGAAAAGGTTTGGCTACTCTCTGATGCTTCGTTTAGCTATGCGCTTAACAAAGGTGGATCCTGCTACTGCACAAACCTGGGCAGAAAAAGCTGCAGCAGGCGGTACATTCACCAGCATTGAAGATAATGCTAAGGTAAAAGGTGATAATGCAACCGGCTTTAGTAATGCTAACACCAATGCCTTAACGGTTGCGGATGATTACCGTGAAGTACGTTGGTCTGAGCCTTTTATTGACTATCTAAAGGCAACTGATGATCCGAGATTGAGTGCTATTGCTGAAGTCTCGCAGTCTGGCTTAGCCAACAATGCCAATCAGGCGCTGGCAGGCAATAACGATCCTGCCGTGCAGATTGGTATGCCCAATGGATACGACTTGAACGGCGGGGCTACCGATATACGCAGCTATTCTAAATACCCTGGACCTTCCGGCACAGGTGATGATGTAGCGCCTGTAGGCAAATATTCCCGTCCGCGTACAGCAGTGTACTTAGATAGAAGTGGTATTAATATGATTTTAACTTATCCGGAAATTGAATATTTGCTGGCAGAAGCTAAAGAAAGAGGCTGGAACGTAGGTGCTACCTCAGCGGCACAGCATTATGCTAATGGATTAGCCGGTGCTATGGCATCGCTTCAGCAATTCAACAGTGCTGCGGCTATCAGCGCAAGCACAATCAGTGCATATGTAACCGCTCACCCACTGGATGAATCTTCAACAGATGCTGCTATTGCACAAATCAACACCCAGTATTGGGTGGCAACAGGCAGTTTTTTTGAGTTTGTTGAAAACTGGATTAACTGGAGAAGGTCGGGCTACCCGGTTTTGGATCCTGTGAATTATCCAGGTCAGTTTACAAATAGTACTATCCCCAGAAGAATTCCGTACGAATCTAATGAACCAGCTAATAACCCTGTAAACTACAACGAAGCAGTGAGCAGGCAGGGACCAGACGATTGGGCTACCAGAGTTTGGTGGGATATTCAATAAAAGCTTACATTTTCTCACAAGAAATGCTGAAAACAGGTTGCTATTCGGCAACCTGTTTCGCTTTATAGCAAACCAGTATTGGTAAGATTAACTACTATTTCACTATTCTTCCTGCTGCTTTTTCTAACTTGCTGCTTATACTGCTTTTCCATTACCCATATTTTATAAGTATGCCTTTATTTATCAACAAACTAAATACCGTAGGCTGTGTAGTAATACTGTTGTGTATAATAAATAAAGCTGCAGCTCAACAACCACTTTTTCAGTTATTATCTTCCAAACAAACAGGTGTTGCTTTTCGTAATGATATTAGTGAAGATGAAAACCTCAATGTGTTGGCTTATGAATATTTCTACAATGGCGGTGGCGTAGCAGTGGGCGATTTAAATAGCGATGGCTTGCAGGACTTGGTATTTACTGCCAACATGAAGCCCAACAAAGTGTATCTTAATTTGGGCGGAATGAAATTTAAAGACATCACCAAAGCAGCCGGCCTCGAAGGCAGAAAAGGTAGCTGGAAAACCGGCGTAACGATAGCCGATGTAAATGGCGATAATTTGCCTGATATTTACTTTTGCTACTCCGGCAAAATGGCTGATAATGCGCGGCGCAACCAGCTCTTCATCAATAAAGGCAACTTGAAGTTTGAAGACGAAGCAAAACAATACGGTTTAGACGACCCCAGCTATAGCACACAGGCTGCCTTTTTCGATTATGATAATGATGGCGATTTAGACATGTTCCTGCTCGACCATAATGTGAAGAAAATGGATAACATGGAGTTGCAGAAATACCGCGTAGATGTGGACCCGTACGCTGGTAATAAGCTATACAGGAATGATGGCGATCATTTTACCGAAGTATCCAAAGAAGCAGGCATTCACCAATACCCACTCACATTTGGTTTGGGCGTTGCAGTAGCCGACATCAACAAAGATGGCTGGCAGGATATTTATGTAACCAACGATTACAACGAACCCGATTATATCTACCTCAATAAAGGCAACGGCACTTTTGAAGACGACAGCAAAATGTGTTTCCGGCATATCTCCGAGTTTTCGATGGGTGTGGATATTGCCGACTTTAATAACGATGCGTTGCCCGATGTACTAACGCTGGATATGCTGCCCGAAGACAATCGCCGCCAGAAGTCGTTGCAATTGCAGGAAAATTATGAATCTTTTGCACTGATGCAAACGCAGGACTTGCATAAGCAATACATGCGGAACATGCTGCAGTTAAACAACGGCGACGGCACGTTTAGCGAAATAGGTCAGTTGGCCGGCATCTCCAACACCGATTGGAGCTGGTGTCCCCTTTTTGCAGACTTTGACAACGATGGTTATAAAGATGTATTTGTTTCTACCGGCTATCTCCGCGATTACACCAACAAAGATTTTTTGCGCTATTGGGGTGATTATAAAATAAAAAAAGCAATGGATCGCGAGCCGGCTTTACTAATGGATTTAGTAAAAGCGATGCCCGTAAATGCTTTTCATAATTACATATTTAAAAACGAGCAAAATCTTACTTTCTCCAATCAGCAAAAGGCCTGGGGTCTTACACAGGCCAACATGAGCAATGGTGCCGTGTATGCCGACTTGGATAACGATGGCGATGTTGATTTGGTGGTGAATAATTTAAATGCCGAAGCCTCGGTGTATAAAAATAACAGCCGTGAACAAAATAATACGGCTTATATAAGTGTGGAGGTAAAAGGCGCTGGCGCCAATACAAAAGCCATCGGCAGCAAAGTGTATGTATATGCCAATACCAATGTGCAGTACGAAGAAGTAAATCCCAACCGAGGTTATTTATCGTGTATGTCCACCGTATTAAATTTTGGTTTGGGCAATGCGCAAAAAGTAGATTCAGTGAAAGTGTTTTTTCCGGATAGCACAATTCAAACTGTACAAAATGTTGCCGCTAATCAACGGCTTACGGTTACTTACAAGGCACAACAAAATACTAATTCATTTGCCCAAAACAATTCAACTGGGCTCTTTCATAAAGCTACGCGCCTCTTCATCCCTTACGCACATCAGGACTTTACGGAGAATGATTTTAAGCGGCAATTATTAATGCTGTTTATGTATTCCAAAACAGGTCCGGTAACAGCAGTAGCCGATGTGAATAAAGATGGCAGAGATGATATATTTGTAAGCGGTGATAAAGACAAGCCCGGCGCTGTTTTTATACAACAGCCCAACGGTGGTTTCAGTACCAGTGTTGGTGATATAGGCGATGAAAATACTTCCGCTGTTTCCGCAGCTACTTTCTTTGATGCGAATGGTGATGGTTTCCCCGATTTGTATGTTGCCAAAGGCGGTTACTCACTGTTTGAACCCAACACACCTGCGTTACAGGATTCTTTATACATCAACGATGGCAAAGGAAATTTTACAGCCAAAATGGATGCCTTGCCCGATGTAAGTGCCAGCAGTAAAAGCTGTGTAGTGCCTTGCGATTACGATGGCGATGGCGATATGGATGTGTTTGTTGGCGGAAGAGTGATCCCGGGTAAATATCCGGTGGCACCTACGAGTTATTTATTAACGAATGATGGTCATGGCAAATTCACTATTACGCAAACACCTTTTGCAAATGCAGGTATGATTACCACTGCACAATGGGCAGACATGAATGGCGATGGCCGTAAAGACCTGGTGTTGTGCGGCGAAATGATGCCGGTAATGATTTTTGAAAATACTACTAATGGCTTTACTGATAAAACAGGCAGTTATTTTTCGCAACCTCAAAGTGGATTCTGGTTTGGCTTGCAGGTGGCGGATGTAAATAAAGATGGCAAACCGGATATTATTGCCGGCAATCTTGGTTTAAACTCGCAGATAAGAGCCAGCCAACAACAGCCTGCAACGCTGTATTATGCCGACTTTGATAACAACGGTTCTATTGATCCGTTCTTCAATTTTTACATTAAAGACTCCAGTTACCCTTTTGTAAGCCGCGACGAATTGAACGACCAGATATACCCGATGCGCAAGAAATTTACTTCTTATAAAGCGTATGCCGATGCCATGATGAAAGATATTTTTTCGTCCGAAGAATTAGCCAAAGCACAAAAGCTTACAGCCAGCGAAACACGCTCGATATGTTTTATTAATGAAGGTGGAAAGATGAGTGCTATGCCGTTGCCAACGGAAGCACAGTTTTCGGTAATATCGCAAATCGTTGCAAAAGATGTAAATGGCGATGGCAATACCGATTTGATACTTTTTGGCAATCATTCAGATAACCGGCTAAAACTGGGAAGCATAGATGCGAATTATGGCTGCGTACTTACCGGCGATGGCAAAGGCAACTTTACATACATGCCGCAACCAGTTGCTGGCTTGTGTGTGATGGGCGATGTAAAGAGCACCGGCGAAATGACCATCAGCGGCAAAAAATATCTGGTGATTGGTGTAAACAATCAAGGCTTACAATTTTACAGCGAACCATAAACTACGAGTGGTAATATGAATCGTGCAGTTTTTATTTTGATACTCCTTATTACTTCCTTTTTTTCCTTAGCACAAAAAGGAAAAAATGATTATGCTTTACTTGTACAGCCAGCCATTTTCGCACATTCTAAAGTAATGATGCACGATGTGGTAAATCCTCCTGCTGCCTGCCGCTATTATGCGTATGGCATGCTTGGCGCGTATGCTATTGTTGCACAGCACAATTCATCTATCGCAAAACCGGAGACATTTATCCGCGACTTCAAAAGCGTTACCATTAGTACCAATAGCAATGCTTACGACTACCGCATTGCAGCACTCTATTGTATTTTAGAAACTGGTCGCCTTATGCTGCCTTCAGGCTACATGATTAATGAAGATGAGACTGATTTTGTAAAGAAGATGCAATCGCAAAAAGTACCAAAAACGGTGTTGGATAGTTCTATTGCTGTTGCCAAAAGTGTAACTGCACAAATTATTAATTTCTCCAAAGACGATCGTTATAACCGGCTGAGCGCACTTGTAAGATATACACCTATGAAAGGCGATGGTTATTGGTATCCCACGCCGCCGGCTTACATAGAAGCGGTAGAGCCCAACTGGAAAACCATCCGTCCAATGCTGATAGATTCGTGCAATCAGTTTATGCCATCAAAGCCGGTTGATTTTAGCAAAGACAGCAATAGTGCTTTTTACAAGCAGGCTTACGAAGTATATGATGTTAGCAACCATCCTAAAGGTGAGGAAGTGGCGGTTGCAGCTTTTTGGGATTGCAATCCGTTTGCCGTAGAAACAGCCGGGCACATGGCTATTGGTTTTAAGAAAATTAGTCCGGGCGGCCATTGGATGACTATAGGATGCATTGCCGCACAGGATGCAAAGCTCAGCTTCGACCAAACCATTGCAGTAGAAACGTACTTGGCTGCTACCATGATGGATGCATTTATCAGTTGCTGGGACGAAAAGTATCGCAGCAACCGCATTCGACCTGAAACGTATATCAACCGGTATATCGATGCCAAATGGCAACCCCTTTTGCAAACACCCCCTTTTCCCGAATATACCAGCGGGCACTCTGTTATTTCCACGGCTGCCGCAGAGGTGCTAACGTATTTATTAGGCGATAATTTTCATTTTACCGACAATAGCGAAGCTATATTTGAGCTGCCCGATCGTAGTTTTACTTCTTTCAATCAGGCGGCTGCCGAGGCTGCTATCTCGCGGATGTACGGCGGCATTCATTTTAGAGATTCGATAGAAAAAGGACAGGAAGAAGGTAAAAAAATAGGCGAGTTTGTGGTGGTAAGACTGGCAGAAGCCGGCGTGAAGCCGATGAAAGAAGTATTAACCAAAGTAGCTCATTAGAACTACAATAACCAACTTAACCTGTGAGATTCAACAGCCTGTGAGTTTTGCTCATTAATCAACCCCTGGTTTTGTCATGCTGACGAAGGAAGCATCTGTGAATTATATAAATAATCACTTTTAAGCACACTTTGATTCATCTGCTATCTTCATATGCTACGTACCTCAGCATAACAACGGTAAGGTTTGATTATTGAAATTAAAGCACCTTATTGGATCTTATAAAAAGAAACCTGTCCATTTACCTTATCAAGCTATTTTTGTTTACTATTTACACTTTTGCAAGCACATTACGATTATATCATTACCGGTGCGGGCTGTGCAGGCTTAAGTCTTTTGATGCACATGATGCAGCACCATTTTTTTACAGACAAACAAATATTGCTGATAGATAAAGATGTAAAGCAAAGCAATGACAGAACCTGGTGCTTTTGGGAAACTTCGCCTGGCTTGTTTGAAGACATCGTTCATCATCGCTGGCAGCAACTGGACTTTTACAGCAACACTTTTTCTGCACGTTTTGATATTGATCCATACACATACAAAATGATCCGTGGCATAGACTTTTACAACTATGTTTTGCAGCGTGCAAATCATTTTACCAACGTTTCTTTTGTACAAGAAGAGGTAATAAATAGTCGTAATGAAAGTGAGATTGCAACTGTAAATACCATCAATCATACATATACTGCTGATTATGTTTTTAACAGCATTATTTTTCAACCTACATTATTGCAGACACCCGGCAGTTTGCTGCAACATTTTAAAGGCTGGATCGTTGAAACACCAATGCCAACTTTTAACGATCGTGTTGCAACATTCATGGACTTTAGAATAAAAGAAAAGCCTTCCAACACTTTCGTGTATGTATTGCCGGTGAGTAATAATAAAGCACTGGTAGAATACACTGTTTTCTCGCCGGCTTTATTGAATAAAGAAGATTATGATGTGGGCTTACAACAATACATTCAGCAATTTCTAAATTTATCTTCTTATAAAATTCTGGATGAAGAATTTGGTGTGATACCAATGAGCACTTACTCTTTCAGCAAAGGCGAAGGCAGCATTGTAAACATAGGCACTGCAGGCGGACAAACTAAAAGCAGTAGCGGCTTTACTTTTCAATTTATACAAAAACATGCGGCGGCTATTGTGCAGGCATTGATGCAGGCGCAAACGCCACATGTTAATGAAAGCTTATTTGATAAGCGGTTTCGCCTGTACGACGATACGCTCTTAAACATTTTATATTATCAAAAGTCGTATGCGTCAACCATCTTTTCCGATTTGTTCAAGAAAAATAAACCGCAGCAGGTGTTAAAGTTTTTAGACAACGAAACAACTGTTACGGAAGAATTAAAAATAATGATTACACTGCCGAAGATACTTTTTTTACCTGCTGCATTGCGGCAGTTATTCGGTTAAGAAATATTTTTGAAGCATGATGAAAAATAAATGTATACTATCGGCTATTGTCTTGTGTTGTTTTGTAGCATTCAGCAGTTTTGCCCTGCTTGCCCTGCGCCCTGTTGATAGTGATAATGCGGTAACTTTTGTTATTAAAAACTTTGGTATTAATACCAAGGGCGAACTGAAAGGACTGAAAGGTAATATCCAATGGAATGAGGAAAATATGGCTGCCAGCACCATCAATGTTTCTGTTGAAGCCAGCACGATCAATACCGGCATAGATGCAAGAGACAAGGATTTGAAAAAAGAAGAATATTTTAATACCGATAAATACCCGGTTATCTCCTTTGTAAGCACTACCATTACACCTGGCAGCAATACGCACAAAGTTACCGGCAATCTCACTATGAAAGGCGTTACCAAAACCATTACTTTTCCTTTTACTGCCACCAAAACGGCTAATGGTTATCTCTTTAGCGGCAGCTTTACCATTAACCGCCTCGATTATGGTATAGGCAAAAACAGCATGGTATTAAATGATGATGTGGATGTAACGCTAAAGGTGCAGGCGGTGCAGTAAAATACACTATGCACAATCCAACTCTACAATAAAAGTGCTGCCTTCGCCCGGCTCACTTTTAGCATAAATAATTCCTTTGTGATTAAGGATAATGTTTTGTGTATTAGTAAGTCCTAAACCCGAGCCTTTTGCCTTACTAGTGAAATAAGGTTCAAAAATGCGCAACATGTGCTCTTCGTCGATACCCGCACCATTGTCCTGAATACGGATAATACATTTATCTTTATTTTTTTCGGTAGCAATGGTCAGTATGCCTTTGCCTTCTTCCATAGCTTCTATTGCATTCATAATTAAGTTAAGAAAAGCAATTTTCATTTTCTCCACATCTACATTTACATCCGGCAGGCTATCTCCATACTGCTTATTTACATTGACGTTTTTGAGTTCAATGCGATCTTTAGCCATATTAAGCGCCTCATCCAAAACATAGTGTAAAGAAGCTTTAGTAAAAATAAGCTGGGCGAACTTGGTAGAATTTAATAAATCGGTTATTAACTGGTTGATGCGTGCGGTATTGCGGTCGATCATACGCATAAGTAACTCGGTTTCATCGTTGCGTGGCACTTCTTCCTGCAACTGCTCGGTAGCAAGATTGATGTTGGTAAGCGGGTTGCGCACTTCGTGTGCAATGGTGCGGGCAATGCGGCCGGTAGCTGCAAACTTTTCTATACTGCGCAGGCGGTTTATTTCTTCATTCTTATAGTGCAGCTCTTTTACACGGTCTTCCAACTCGTTGCGGTATGCAGCAGCTTGCTCATCGGCCTGATGCTTAGCTGTACTTTCTTTATTAAAAACAAAAATAGAATATCCCGAAAGCAATACTGCAATAATAAGCGAGGTGATATTGATGATTTGTAAAGTAGTGATGTAATGTTCCAACTGCTCAATGCGGGCGCGCATGGTATTATTTTCAATCCTTTGAATATCGCGTATTTCGTTATCAATATGATCCATCAGGCTTTTGTTTCGATATTCAAACTGAACAATACTATCGGATACTTTAAAATTGTTTTGCCTGAAGCTGTTAAGGGCGCCTTCTATTATTGCGTATTCATTTTTTATTTCATTCTGCAACCGTATCAATCTTTTGTATTGCTGCTGGTTGATGGCGGTAGCATATTGCTCATCATTCAATAAAATTTTTAAGTTGTCATAAGCCGAATCAACTGTTTTATAGCTATTGCGGTGCGGACTAAGAAAAATACTATCACCCACAATAAAGTATCCCCTTGAGCCACGCTGTGCATCTTTTATGCCCGACAGCAAATAATCAAAGTTGTTGATGAGACTATTGGTGTAACTAACCAGCAGTGACTGTTCGCGCAGCTTTTCGGCGGTATAAAAAGTGAGAATATAAGAAAAGAATAAGAGAAGAAAAGCGGTCATATAACCGTTGAGTATTCTTTTATCTGAATTGGCTTTCATGGGCTATCTGCTTGTTGTTTTTCTTGTTATTAAATGAATGATGATTTGAGATTGCCCACTGCTCCTTGCCTTGCAACTTTTACAATTTAAACATTAAACCTTTACAGGCAGGGCAAGTGCAATACAAACCTTTACTGGCTCATCTTAATGATATATCCGTTACAAGGCCTGCTCACTCCAGGCCTGCAATATTGCTGTTGTTATCATACATTTACAAACGAAGATTGTTTTTATAACTTACAAAACACCTGCTGTTGCTATAATTTAATGCTAAAAGCAAATAGCCCTTACCCTATTCGTCATTTACGATTTGCGCCCCCTACTGAATAGCCAGAGAATTAATGCAATAATAATAACTACGATGATAATACCCGACCACATGCCGGCTTTAAAAATGCCGCCAATAGCTTCGCAACTGCTGAACACTACAGCAATAAGTACAAACAGGGATAATAAAGCATGCTTTTTCATACGATGTATTTTTATTGGTTAGTAATATTTTCTTTTAATACCCAAACGCATACCGAACCTGGCTTTACCATAAATTCGCCCCAGCCATTTTCATCAATCACTACTTCTGTATCATATTTTTTAAGCCAGTCAACAAACACTTTCCCGGCAAATTGTTGCCCCATCTCCATCTTTTTAAATCCCTCTTTGCTGTTGGTGATGAGCACCGCACAACCCGAATTTTTATGTTCTTTTGCTCCTTCTCTCGTCCATCCAATGCAGTTGGGAAAATCAAAATAATCGCGTTGCTTGCCATAGGCAAATAATTTGCGGGCAAGCAGCAAACCTTCCAGTTCGGCACATTTCTCCAGCCATACTTCATGCTCATTGCCATCGCCCCCTATGTCTTTGTAATGCGCGCCATACAAATCGGGATAAAACACGCAGGGATAACCGTTTTCGCGCAATAATATCAAAGCATACGCAATGCCTTTAAACCAGGCCTTTACCGGCGCTTCGAGTGCCTGTAATGGTTGTGTATCATGGTTATCCACTACCGTAACGGTTTGCAGTGGCCGTACCTGTACAAGGGTATTATCAAAAATTGTAGTGAGATCGTAAGTATTGCCAGCTCTTGAAGCCTCGTATAAATTGTGGTGCAGCGAGGCATCAAACAAGCTCATTCTGTTGTTTACTGCATCCAGGTATTTTTCGAGCAGCGGCAGGTTGCCGGGTGCCCAGTATTCGCCTACGACAAACATGTTGGGGTCTATCTCTGCCCGCACAAAATCGAGCCATTCGTTGTAAAACTGTGGCGCTACATGCTTCACTGCATCGAGGCGCATCCCATCAAAGGGTACAACATCATGAAACCATTTTATCCACCGCTTCAGTTCTTCGCGCACAGCAGGATTGCGAAATTCTATGTCGCAAAACATCAGATAATCGAAGTTGCCTTTTTCGTCATCTATCACCTGTTCCCAGCCTGAGCCATATTCGTTTTGTATGCTGAAGATGCCAGTCTCGTCGAGGTCGGCAGCATAGTCAACGCCGGTAAAACAACGGTGATCCCATATAAACCGGGAGTATTTTCCTTTACGCCCCGGAAAAACAAATTTGGTATAAGCATCTATTTCAAATACATCGCTTATAAATTCATTTCTGTTTTCAGGATTCACCCTTCTTACTTTTATTCTTTCTTTTTTTGTAGCACCGCCCATGTGGTTTACTACAATATCTACATATATCTGTAAGCCTTTTTCTTTTGCTACTTTTACGGCATTTACCAACTCTGCTCTTGTTCCATATTTAGTTCGGATCGAGCCTTGCTGCATAAACTCGCCAAGATCATATATATCATACGAATCGTAGCCACTTGCATTAGCTCCGTCAACACCTTTGTGTGCAGGCGGCAGCCATACGGCAGTAATGCCTAAGGAAGTTAAATAGTCTGCCTGCTCTTTTAGTTTGTTCCATAAGCTGCCGTCGGCAGGTATATACCAGTGAAAAAATTGTAGTAAAGTTCCGTTTACCATGGATTGTTTTTATTATTATTTATTAAGTGTTGAGGGTAAATAAAGCCGTGAACATTTGTTTACATACATAGACATACCATTAAACATATAGCATACTTGTAAAAGGTGTGCCATCATTATGTACTGCGCGCAAATGCCTGTTGCTGCTGCATTGTAGCTATGATATATTGTAAATAGCAAACAGGTTTTGTATGAGCAATGAGGAATAACTTACACAAGCTATTGAAATCAGAAGCATTACAGTTTGTAAGAATGTTGTTGTATAAGATCAGGGTTTAAAATAAAGCCATATAAAAGCTCAATAAAAACAGGATACACAAAGTATATTTTATATTCTTCCCTACCAGCAGGCAAGGTGTGTGCATTTCTGTGTTACTTTGTGTCTTCGTGGTTCTAAAAAACATTAAGCAGCTTCCAATATTTTCATCAGCAATTTTTCTTCTGGTGTAAGGTCGGTTTTATTATCATTTTGTTCAATGCTGTCGAGACTGTCTATGTATTTTTTCAATTCTTTGCTTTCGTATAAAGTAATGATTAACGGATGCACATAATACTTTTTGCAAACGGTTCTGGTATTGCCTAAGTGCCTGGATACAATATCCAAGGCTTCTACTATTTTCTTCTTTGTTTCCGTTTCTGTATCAAAAAAGCCAAGCTCTTTAAAAGTAAGGAGCGCCTGTACGGTGCCTGCCCAGGTGCGAAAATCTTTTGCCGTAAAATCGCCGCCGCTAATCTGTTTGATATAGTTGTTTACCATGCCCGAATCGATGCTTTTTCTATTCCCTTCTTCATCATAATACTGAAACAGTTCTTTGCCCGGAATATCGCGGCATTGCTTTACAATATACGCCAGTTTTTTACTTTTTAAATCAATATTATGCTCTACCCCCTTTTTACCTTTAAAAGTAAATCGCAGATGGGCTCCATCCACATGTACATGCTTATCTTTAAGGGTAGTTAATCCAAAAGAGCCATACAGTTTTTCGTACAGATTATTGCCGATGCGTATATGCGTGCGCTCCATAAGGCTCACTACAGTTGCAAGTACTTTTTCTACGGGCAAGCCGGGCAAGGCTACATCTTTTTCCAGTTGCAGCCTGATGGTTGGCAACACTTTTCCAAACTCGTGCAGCCGGTAAAATTTAGTATGGTTGCGCAACGCATTCCAAAGCGGATGATAACGGTATTGCTTGCGTTTTAGTTTGTCCAGTCCGGTTGCCTGCAAATGCCCATTGGGCAAAGGGCATATCCATACATTTTCCCATGCCGGCGGAATAACCAGACTTTTAATCCGCTGTAATTCTTCTTTGTCTTTTACAGGCTGGCCATTTAATAAGTAAGAGAAAGATTTGCCTTTTTTGATGCGGGTAATACCGGGAGCAGTGTCGCTTACATATATCAGGTTTACAGCTTGTGCTGCCTTCTCCGCATCGTGTAATATCGTTTTTATTTTTCGCTCTGGCAACCGGATAATTTCCTCTGTAGTTACTTCCATATACGGTTGTAATGCACTTTTTATTCCATCTGTTTATCCCATAAAGACCGGCAGGCAAAAACACATATTATTTATATTTAATAGTATATGAATGGGAACAAAATGTACCATTTTGGTAAAAATAAAACAGTATTAGTCTCATGAAGTTCATTCTAATACTATCTTATTATTAAAATTTATCATTGTAAGCAGCGTATTTCAATATAATAGTCTCTTTTTCTTGAGGAAAAAGTTCCACAAAACTCAGCAAAACAAGGGCTTTTAGAAAAATGTGATTAGAGCGTTCTGAAAAAGTGGTACACCATTTGGATTTTATATAATATAAAACATTTTTTATGCATAACAACAACGATACTACACTTGCTTTTTTAAAGGAGAAAATTGAAGACATCAGGGTAGCATTATTTAAAGCAGAAATCAATTCGGTATTGCAACTGCCTAATAATATCATAAGCACTTTAAAAGTAGATGCTGATGGTTTTATCTGGTTTTATACATCGTGCAATGGCAACTATGCAACACAGGTTGACAAGGAGTTTTTTGCATACCTCGACTATTATCAGAAAGGAAGAGATTCGCGTTTACGGGTTAGTGGAAGAGCATGCATTATTGAGGGCTGTGGTTCGGATGCAGACAAGACAGAAAGCGCCAACCTCATATTACTGAAGATGAAAATTATGCAGGCAGAATATTCGGGAAATGATGTAGAAAAGCAACAAACATGGGTTGATAAAATTAAGACCACCTTTACAGAGCTGCTGGCTGGTTCTTCGCCTGTAAAAAAGTATTTATTTTCTTAACAGTGCAGGATCGTTGTTGTACATAAAAATTGTTGTTTTTGCATACATAAAAACAAACCCCGCAGTTATACAATTGCGGGGTTTGTTTTTTATTTCTCTCATCGCTGAGAAAAAGCTACACGTATTTTGAAACACCTGGAATTGCTACTGCATAATAACCATTCGCATCCGGCACTACCGGCGGTGTTGCATCCCACGCATATACTTTTGGATGCAGGTCGAGACCAGAATTAATAGCTTTATCCCATTCAATCAACTGACCGCTGTAAGTAGCCAGCCTGCCTAAGATAGAAGTCATGGTACTTCTTGCACCATACTCGGCATTGGCAAATTTGTATTCGCCCTTAGCTATTGCTTCAAACAGCTCATCATGCTCTGTCTGATAGGGATTATTTTCACCTTTTTTATCAAACTGATATATTACTTTGCCTTTACCATCTACAATAGTAGCCGCATCGCATTGTATTCTTCCTTTGGTGCCCACAATCAGTTCATCTACTTTGCTCATGGTGCCCGGAATATGGCGGCACTGGCTATTCAGTTTTGAGCCATCTGAAAATTCAAATTCAACAAAGTGATGGTCAAAAATTTCACCATTGTCTTTGCCTTTGCGCACCTGCCTGCCGCCCATACCTTGTGCACGTACAGGATATGCATCTTTAAACCAGCATACTGCATCTAAATTGTGTACATGCTGCTCGGTAATGTGGTCGCCGCACAGCCATACAAAGTAGTACCAGTTGCGCATCTGGTATTCCATTTCAGTTTGGCCTGGTTTGCGCGGGCGCACCCACACGCCATCATTGTTCCACCACGCCTGCATCGAAGTAATATCGCCAATCATATCCTTGCGCTTGTATAACTCTTTATATGAGTTTTGATAACGGCGTTGCAAACCCACAACAACATTTAGTTTCTTTTGCTTAGCAATGGCGGCTGTTGCCAGTACTTTTTGAATGCCTGCCGGATCGGTAGCCACCGGCTTTTCCATAAACACATGCTTATTTTGGTTAATGGCTTCTTCAAAATGGATAGGACGGAAGCCCGGCGGCGTTGCGAGCAATACCACATCGGCCAGTGCGATGGCTTTTTTATATGCATCAAAGCCTACAAATTTTCTGTCCTCAGGTACGTCTATCTTGCTTTTGAGGCTAACCGGCTTGCCCGAAGGATCGGTAATCTCATCAGATGTAAGATTATCAAGGCATTTATCAAGGTTATCTCTAAAGGCATCTGCCAGGGCTACCAGTTTTATATTTTGTTTGGTAAGCAAAGCCTGCGTAGCAGCGCCGGTGCCGCGCCCGCCGCAACCAATAAGCACTATTTTAATAACATCATCACTGCCGGAAAAATAATTGGCTTTTGAAAGGAGCGGAGCAGCCATCAACCCACCGGCTACCAGCCCTGCTTGTTTTACAAACTCCCTGCGAGAGGGGCCTGTTTTGTGGAAAGCATCGTTGTTCATAATATAGATTTTATAAGTGGAGAATTTTATTTGCCAAGATACTGTTTATAAAAGTCATTTGCCTCTTCTGCTGTTGGCTGCTGCAGTGGGCGGATAATACGGAAGCCGGTAAACGGTGCATCGGTAATCCACCATCTGCTGCGTGGTATTTGTGGGTCGCGCCGGTTCCACATCGGGTCCGACGGCAGGCGTGCTGCCACGCGCAAAGCTGTAGCATTATCGCTGTAGCTGCCACCTCGCAATGTTTTTGGGTATTTTGCCTTATTGGCAGGAGCCATCGGATTGGTGGAATTATCCGCTATATTTTTCAGATAGTTTTCATCGTAATGGTCCAGTGTCCATTCGCTTACATTACCCAACATATCGTATAAACCCCAGGCATTTGGCTCTTTTTGCCCTACTTTTTGATATTTATTACCGCTGTTCTTACTGTACCACGCGTACTTATCTAAAGCGGCAGAATCATTTCCAAAAAAATAAGTGGAAGTGCTGCCCGCGCGGCAGGCATATTCCCACTCGGCTTCGGTGGGCAGGCGATAGAAAATGCCGGTTTTATCATATAGCCAGCGGCAGTACATCAACGCTGCATATTGCGATAAACTGTTTACCGGAAATCCACCTTCCTTGCCCATACCCAAACTGAAATCAATGTATTGCGGGCTGGGACGCGTAACTGCATCTACGGTTGAATTTTGACTGGTGGTTTCATCCTTGAAAAATACATCAAATGCATCGCGGGTAGTTTCGTAAGCGCTCATCCAAAAAGGCGAGATGGTTATTGTACGCTGCGGTGTTTCATCAGGCTTTTTGCTTTTATCTTTTTCACTGCTGCCCATCTCAAAGGTACCGCCTTGTATTGGAACCATCTTGCATTCCAGCGTACTCCCTGGTATGCTTTGATTATACACTTTAAAAGTATCGGAAGTGGCTTGTGCCGATACCTTCCAAAAACACAGGCTTGCAAAAACAATCAATAAACAATTTCTCACCAACGGATCTTTTTTATAAAACAAACGTACTAAATATAGGTATGCTGCCATTTAGTTTGCGGTATGGAGATAATTCAGGAAACCTTTGGTAAAATACAATAAGATTTTGCCTTTTTCTATTGTAGCAATCAGAAGTTGGGCGTGCATGGTAGTAGCTAATTTTTTTGCTTCGCTAACCGGCAAAATGCTGCACGCCGTTGCTAGCCAGTCGGCGGTTGCGCCATCCGGTGCAATTACGGTTACATTGCGCTGCGAGATAACACCATAGCCGGTACGCGGATCGGTAATGTGTGAGTATTTTTTGCCATTGTGTTCCATATATTGGTACACATCGCCGGACGTAACAACTGCCATATTGTGCAGTATGATATTCCTGGATAATAAATCCTCCTTTGTTTCGGGCACATTGATGCCAATCGTCCAGCCTCTGGCAAACGGCGGTGCGCCGCTGGTGGCAATGTCTCCACCGGCATCTACGAGTGCTTGTGTAATGCCATTTTCTTTAAGAAGATCAATCACCTGCTGCGCGGTATAGCCTTTGGCAATGCCACCCAAATCCAACTGCATTCCTCGCTGGGCAAGCAGCACAGCTTTAATAGTTGTATCAATACGAACCTTGTTGAAGCCGGTCAGCAGCAATGTTTTTTGTATGGCTGAATCTTCCGGAAAAGTGTTGTTCTTTCTTGCCTGCCGCCAAAGTTTAACTAATGGTCCAATGGTAATATCAAAAGTACCACCGCTTTTTTGATAGGCTTCTTTGCTGCGCAATAAAATATCCAGCATAGCCGGCGAGACGGCTACAGGTGTTGAATTGCCGGCAGTTGCAGAAAGTTGATTTAACTCGCTGCTGGGTAAATAATCACTAAAAATAGCATTGCATGAATCCACTAATTGAAAGCATTGTTCAGCAAGTGTATTGGCGTGTGCAGAGTCATTTGCATAAAAAATAATATTGAACGGTGAGCCCATTTTAGGCTGCGAAAAATGGAAACGCTGTAACTGTGCAAAACAGCAGTTTGACAATAATAGTAATAAAAAAGAAGTAAAATGATGATAAGGCAATCAGGTAATATTTTTTTAGTTATAAAATGTTTTAATATATAAAGCGTTTAATTTCTGAAACACATTGATAACAGCCTCCTAAAAATTTCCGGCTCCACAAGCTATAACAATCGTTTTAATGGTGCATGTTGCTTCAAACATTATTTTTGCGCATTAAATGAGCAACACACTTTCTTCCAACGAATCTATTCCATCGCAAAAGAAAAAAATTATTGTATTGGGTAGCGGTCCCAACCGCATTGGCCAGGGTATTGAGTTTGATTATTGCTGCGTGCACGGCCTGCTGGCAATTAAAGAATGTGGCTACGAAGCCATTATGATCAACTGCAATCCCGAAACGGTTTCTACCGACTTTGATATGGCAGACAAGCTGTATTTCGAGCCGGTATATTGGGAACACCTTTGGGAAATTATTGAGCTGGAAAAGCCTGAAGGCGTAATTGTACAGCTTGGCGGGCAAACCGCACTGAAGCTTGCAAAGCGCCTGCACGAGCGCGGCATCAAAATTATCGGTACGTCGTTCGACAGTATGGACATCGCCGAAGACCGCGGCCGCTTTAGCGATTTGCTGAAGGAATTGAATATTCCTTATCCGGAATATGGAACTGCCTTTACTGCTGATGAAGCAATTGAAGTGGCTAACCAGGTGGGTTATCCGGTATTGGTGCGCCCCAGCTACGTATTGGGCGGTCAGCGCATGCGCATTGTGATTAATGATGATGAGCTTGAAAAAGCAGTGGTGAGTTTATTGAAGCACATTCCCAACAATAAAATTCTCATTGACCATTTCCTCGACCGCTGCCAGGAAGCAGAAATAGACGCTATTTTTGATGGTGAAGATTTTCATGTGATGGGCGTAATGGAACACATAGAGCCGGCAGGTATTCACAGTGGCGATAGCAATGCAGTACTACCGGCATTCAACCTTACGCCACTGGTTATTACTACTATGGAGTATTACGCCGAAAAGATTGCCCGCGCGTTGAATATCTGTGGGTTAATCAACATTCAGTTTGCTATAAAAGATGGTAAAGTGTATGTGATAGAGGCCAATCCGCGTGCCAGTCGTACTACGCCGTTTATTGCTAAAGCATACCAGATTCCTTATTTGAACATTGCTACCAAGGTAATGCTCGGCGCTGCCAAACTGAAGGATTTTACAATAGAGAAAAAGCTGAACGGCTTTGCAATAAAAGAACCTGTTTTCAGCTTTAATAAATTCCCGAATGTGAATAAAGAATTAGGGCCTGAAATGAAAAGTACCGGCGAAGCGATTCGTTTTATTAAAGACTTGCGCGATCCTTATTTCCGTACGCTGTATAAGGAGCGTAGTATGCACCTGAGTAAATAGACCTTCATTTTTTATAACAAAAGGCTGCTGCCCCCGGTTAACCGGGGGCAGCAGCCTTTTGTTATTTTAGAGCACTTTCTGGGAGAGATAAAGGTCTACTTCTGTTTTATTGACTTAAGTAAATAAACTGAAAACATTATTTTTTTACAATAAAATAGCTATTTTCAGCCTTCTTTTTTCTAAGTATCAAGCCATGACAAACGTATTGCTTCGCGCCACTGCTTTTATTATTTTATTTGCTGTTTTCTTTTCTTGTAAAAACAATCAACATGTTGAGCCTGAATATAAAGGCTGGGAAATGTTCAATGGAAACTTTACTGCTAACAAGTATTCTACACTTGCACAAATTGATACCAACAACGTGCAGCAACTGCAAATTGCCTGGACGTGTCACACCGGCGATGCGGATACGGCAGCACATTCGCAGATACAATGCAATCCTATTATTGTAAATGGGGTCATGTATTGCACTTCGCCATCTTTAAAGCTGTGTGCGGTAGATGCTGCTTCCGGCAAAGAAATCTGGGCATTCAAACCTTTTGAACAAGTAGAAGGCGGTGCTGCTGCAAAAGCAGGGCATTTTAACCTCAACAACAATCGTGGTGTTGCCTACTGGACAGATGGTAATGGCGATGAACGCATTTTTTATGCCGCTGGCCCTTATATGCACGCCGTTAATGCGAAAACCGGCAAGCTGATTGATTCTTTTGGAACCGGCGGCAAAATAGACCTGCACGATAGCTTGGGCGAAGCTTTCAAGGATTTATTTATTACAGCTACATCGCCACCTGCTATTTACAAAGACCTGCTTATTACCGGCACGCGTGTATCTGAAGCAATGGATGCAGCTCCCGGGCACATTCGTGCGTATGATGTGCGGACCGGCAGGCTGAGGTGGATGTTTCGTACGATACCACACCCGGGCGAACGGGGCTACGAAACCTGGGAAAACAAAGATGCGTGGAAGCTAAGCGGCGGCGCCAACAACTGGATGGGCATGACCATAGACCAGAATACCGGTATTGCATATATACCACTTGGCTCGATAGCTATGGATTTTTATGGCGGCAAGCGCCCTGGTAATGATTTGTTTAGCGATTGTATGCTCGCGCTCGATGCAGCCACCGGTGCATACAAATGGCATTTTCAATATATCCACCACGATACATGGGATTGGGACCCTTCTTCTGCACCGGTATTGCTTACGGTAAAACACGATGGCAAAGACATAGATGCCGTGGCGCAAACTACTAAAACCGGCTTTGTATTCCTTTTCAATCGTGCTACAGGACAGCCCCTCTTCCCGGTAGTGGAAACGCCGGTAGATACTGCAACAGAATTGGTGGGCGAGAAGCTGTCGCCCACGCAGCCTATTCCGCAGAAACCAGCACCTTTTGTGCGCCAATCCCTTACCGAAAAAGACCTCAACCCTTATTTATCCAAAGAAGAATATGAAGAGGTAAAAAAGCGGCTGGCTACCTATCATACAGGTAAAATGTTTACGCCGCAGTCCAAAGAAGGAACGATTATTTTTCCGGGTTTTGATGGTGGTGCAGAGTGGGGTGGTCCGGCAGTTGATCCCGAAACCAATATACTATATGTAAATGCCAATGAAATGGCGTGGATACTGCAGATGTGGGATGTGCCGCAAAAAGTGGTAGCTAAAGAAAACTACCTGCAGGCAGGACAGCGTCTTTTTAAGCTCAACTGTATGGCCTGCCACGGTGCCGACCGGAAAGGCAGCGGCAATAATCCATCTCTGATTAATGTAAAGGCAAAATACAATCCGGAACAGTTTATTGATTTTATCAATGCCGGCAGGCGCATGATGCCTTCATTTCAGCACTTAGGCGAGGCAGATAAAGAAGCCATCCGTTCTTTTGTGCTGGATTATAAACCCGACCAACAAAAACCGTATGTACAAAAAACTTCACCGGAAGATGAATTTCGCGCATTGCCTTATAATATCTCGGGCTATAACAAGTTCTTGAGCAAAAGTGGTTTGCCTGGTATTGCGCCACCGTGGGGCACACTTACCGCTATTAATATGAATACCGGCGAGCATGTATGGAGTATTCCATTTGGCAATGATGAACGTTTTGCAGGCAAAACTACACAGCCTACCGGTACCGAAAACTATGGCGGCGCAGTAGTAACTAAAGGCGGCGTATTATTTATTGGTGCATCGCGCGATGGGATGTTCCGTGCGTATAACAAACGCACCGGACAATTGCTGTGGGAAATAAAATTGCCTAACGCCAATTTTGCAACGCCCGCTACATACGAACTGAATGGCAAGCAATATATAGTGCTCGCCTGCGGTGGCGGAAAATTAGGTACTACTTCCGGCGATTCGTATGTAGCATTTGCATTGCCTGATGCTAAATAAGTGAATTGGGAAAGCTACAAGCCACAAGCAAAAAGCCGGTGACTTCGAAGGAAGCATATATCATGCTATTTAATTGAAAATGGCATTACATTTAAAATCTGACAAATTGTTTTGCGGTTCAGGAAAATAATCTGTTACCTTTGTGTTCCAAAAATTTTGGGCCATTATCCTGTGAAAAAATTAAGCCTGTAAGCAATTACAGGCTTTCTTGTTTTATAGGTATGTTATATTGTTAGCCGTTTTTGGTGTGTTTCTAATAATGTGATGGTTCATCTTTTACTGCGCAGAGGCGAAGTGATGCACCAGTCTGTAGGCAGGCAAACGCCACAGAAACCAGCTCCCGCATTTCATTCTTAATTCAAATAAAGAAAAACATCAAAGGCCTTCCTGATTCATTTCTTCAACTTTCAATCTTATTGGTAATCGGCGAAAAAGTCCGATGCGTTTAAAGTACATTTTTCATATTTCTATGAATAATCATTTCCTGAATGATGTTGGGAAGTAGTCCTTTCAGCCAAACGAATATCCGGTTAAATATGCCTGGAATAATTTCCTTTTTACCTTTAAACATGCCATCAATTGCTTTCTTAGCTACCACTTCCGGCTCCAATACCGTTACCCGGGAAATGCCTTTCAAAGAATCGTGCAGCACCAGCAGTTCTGGCTTGGTATTAATACCACCGGGACTGAGCAGGCTGATAGAAATATTGGTGTTACGCAGCTCTATTTGCAGGCTTTTAGTAAAATGCCGGATGAACGATTTAGTAGCGCCATATACGCCTTTTTTGGGTACTACAAATATACCGCCAAGGCTTCCTACATTCAGTATATAGCGTTGCTTTGCATGGCAGGGATGATCTATAAACAACCGTGTAAGTACCACAGGTGCCATTACATTTAATGTTATTTGTTTAGCATAAAAACAAATGCACTTATCATCAAACCAATCGTTGTTGCCAATGCCCGCATTATTAATCAAAATATCTGCCTGTATATGTTGTGTTCTTAATGATTGAAACAAAGCAACGCAGTTATCTACCTCGGTAAGATCCATTTCAAAATAATGAGCACAAATGCTGAAGTTCTTTATGAGAAACTGCGCCAGTTGCGGCAGGCCGGTACCAGGCAAAGCTACTAATACAAGATGGTAGCCGCGGCTCGCCATTTCAATAGCCATAAATTTGCCAAGCCCTTCGCTGGCGCCGGTAATAATTGCGGCGGATGTATGCATCAATTTTTTTGTTGTAAATAGTATTGTATCATTTGTTGCATGCCTTCCGGAAAAGGTGTAATGCGATAACCCAACTGGTCAATAGCTTTTTGACTGCTATACTTTTGATCGTACTTCAGCCGGTCGGCAAATTCGGGTAAAAAGAAAGGCGGTTGCCCGGTAATGCTGGTCTTTAACCATTCTATCCAGCTATACCATTTAATAGCCGGCTGCGGCACATTGATCAACCGGTGGTGCACGCCGGAAAGTTGTCTCACGGTATCGAAAAACGCATTGAAACTAACATCTTCGCCACCCAGGATATAACGATGTCCTGCTATACCATGCTGCATAGCAGCAATATGTCCCTGCACCACATCATCTAAATAAGCATAGTTAGATACTTGTCTGCCATTGGCAGGATTCACGCGCCACTTGCCTCTTAAATATGCTGTTACAATTTTACCAACTGTGTTGCTATCGGTAATAGGACCTTTGCCATACACCCTCGATGGACTCGCAATTACCACATTCATTCCCTTCTTTACAAACTCCCGCACTTCCAGCTCTGCCAGGTATTTGGTGCGTTCGTAGTGGATGGGGAAGCCGGTAATGCGCGGGTCCTCTTCGGTCATGGGGTATTTAAGCGTGGGTCCAATTACGCCGCATGAGGAAGTATGTACTATTTTACCAACACCTGCTTCATTAGCGGCTTCCAGGATATTGCGGGTGCCGGCGACATTTACCTCGTGAAATTCATTTTTATTTTTTGTCCACATTTTGGCAAGCGCCGCAGTATGGTATGCCTGCTCACAGCCTTGCATAGCTGCAACAAGACTGTTCTTGCTGGATATATCGCCCAGAAATACACGGATGTTTGGGTGCACGGGCAGTAAGGGATGATTGTTGCGGCGGCTGAGTGCATGAATGGTGTGACCTTGCTCCGCCAGTGTAAGACTCAATGCTCTGCCAATAAAACCAGTAGCGCCGGATATGAATATATTCATAGGGTGTTGAAAAGGCTTAAAAATAAGTAATAAAAACTGTTAGACGGTTTTTGTATGCAAATAGTTACTGCCGTGCTGCCTAACTGCATGCAAATCTTTTGCAATTGTTGTGCAAGAATTGGAAGTAATGATAGCTGTTGTGTGTAAAAAATGATGCAGCAGTAAGGAATAAACAGCCAAACATAATTTGCAGCATAGAGTGTATAATAAAGCTCCGGTAGAAATTTTTTCTGTGTATAAAATGTACGAGAATAACTTTTACCAAACGCCACCTGAACTATCTATAAAGAAGGAATTATTTTACCATAAACGAAAAGCAGAACCTTCGTTCTGCTTTCAAAAAATATAATCCAATAATCTATCTTTTCTTATAAATAGGCACCGTGCTGCAAGGCTCGCCGTACATAATACTTTTGACATAAGGACGAAGAACATTCGTGATTTGCAGATATGCGGTTTCGGGTATCTCCACATCACCGCAACCTTTTACAACCACGCGTTTATCAGCATATTCTTCACCATTCATGCGGGTAAGATTTTTTATAATGATGGTGTTGATTAAAGCTTGTTCATTACCATACACCACATCTTTTGCCACCGGCTGTAAAGTACTGGCGATGAGCATGTACGCCCACATTGGAATAATGGCATCTGCTGTACAGGTAACAGCTACATATTTATCGCGATAGTTTTCTATTTCCACATTTTGCAGTGCCAGGCGAAAATCCTTTTCTTTTAATATTAAACCCATAAAAAGATAATCTTTAATATCAAACAACACGATGTCGCCTTTAGGATAAAAATCTTCGAGATCAATAGTCACAATGCCGCTCTCTGCTACTTTATTTTTAATCATTGTTTCCATGAATAGAATAAATTTTATTGGACTACAAAGCTAATCCACATTTAATAAAATGTGGTGGCGTGCTGCGTATGTTTGTTGTTAATAAAAACGCACTATGTCGCTGATAGACTTTTTAGAGCCGGTAAACCGATACGAGATTTCGGACGATGAAGCGTATAAACAAACGCAGATAGGACAACATATTGATTTGTATGAAGAACATTTTCCAGACATATCGCAGGCGGATATAGTACTGGTAGGCTGTGGCGAAATGCGTGGCGCCGGGCTTGGATCTAACAACCTCAATGCGCCCGACGCAGTGCGCAAAGCTTTTTACAGCCTGTACCATTGGCACAAAGAGGTGCAGGTGGTTGATATTGGTAATGTACGTGCCGGTGCTACGCTCAAAGACACGTATGCTGCTGTAGAAACGGTAACCAAAGAACTGCTGCAACAGGATAAGCGTGTAGTAATTATTGGCGGCTCGCACGATGTAACAGTGGCACAATACAACGCTTACGCTAGTCAGCAACAAATTATAGAAGCTACCTGCATAGACGCGCGCATAGACCTTGATGGTGACAGTGTGCTGCCGGCAGATAATTTTTTGCTGCCCATGCTCACTACCTCGCCCAACTTTATACGGCATTACAATCATATTGGTTTTCAAAGTTATTTTGTACACCCGCACATGCTGGAAACCATAGACCGATTGCGTTTTGATTGCTACCGCGTAGGCAGGGTAAAGGAAAGGCTGGAAGAAATGGAGCCTCCCATCCGTAATAGCCACATGGTAAGCTTTGATATAGCTGCTTTGCAACACGCAGCGGCGCCTGCCAACATACTTACGCCCAACGGCTTTAATGGTGAAGAGGCCTGTACACTGATGCAGTACGCCGGTATGAGTCATAATGTAAGCAGTATTGGTATTTATGGCTATCAACCGCGGCTGGATGTGCACCAGTTGACTGCCAAGCAAATCAGTCACATGCTTTGGTACTTGATGGATGGCATTTACAAGAGCAAGCAAGAAGCCCCCTTTGAAGAGTCGCATCATTTTAATGAGTTTCACATGGCATTTGCCGAGATGGATACTGCTTTTCTGCAAAGCAAAAAAACCGGCCGTTGGTGGATGCAAATGCCCGATGGCTCGTATGCGGCATGTACGTATGAAGATTACCTAACCGCCTGCAGGAATGATATTCCTGAAAGATGGTTGAGGATGATGGAGCGGGTGTAAAGTGGATAATAATAAGTGTATATTTTTAGGCAAATCAATTTAGCTTTGATTTACCTTTCTGCTCTTTAGAGGCTCATGGAAATACACCTTGGCGAAGTGCCTGAATTAAAAGAGCCGCATCTGGAAATCAGCCTCTTGTATAATTATGTAAAACTTCCATTTCACCGTCATATACTCTTAGTATTATTATTTTTTTTGTGTCTTGTACATATATGAGAAAGATGCTTCTTTCTTTACGGGGTACTTCTATTTCTTCAATTTTGACAATTTGATAATCGTAGTAACTGCTTTTTACCAGTGTTCTCAATTCCTTGGTCATATCATTTTCAAAGTAGTTTTTTATGGTGTACAGCCACTCGCCATTTTTCTTGTAAGTAACAGTAGTGCTTACCCTGCCGATGCTGAATTTTGCTACGAAAGCATCACCCGTACTATACCAGGCTTCGTTGTTTGCTTCTTTATAGTTATTTATAAAGTCTCGTATTACCTGAATATTAATATTGTTCAGCCTAACATTCTTTGCTCCTTCAGATGATCTGTACGCTACCGGCATGTTGTTAAGAAATTTAATGACATTTTTATTAGAAGTATTAGTGTCCATAGCTGGCTTTACATCATTATTGCTGTGCGGCTCTTTTAACTGAGTAACGATTGAATAAAGGGAATCCTGCAATTGAAGAACCCTATTCATTAAAGAATCGTTTTTACTGCTGAGTTGTTGTACTTTATCTATCAGAAGCACGCTTGCCTCTTTGTACTGCGAACTGTAATATTTAGGCGCGGCTTCTTTAGATTTCTCCCTGTTGCCAAAAGCATTCTCCCGGTAGAACGTACCAGCAGTTGACAATCTGTTTACTGATGTTGTATGTGGTGCTGCAATAGCAGATGATTTAGTATTTGGAGCCTCGAATTTAAAAAATTGGGCTTCTCCTTTATTTGCAAGAATAACAAGATAAATTACTGCAGACAACAAGTGGCATAACTTTTTCATATGGGGTAGTTTTGTTGTTTTTAATTGAAGGACAGAGCAGGAACAGATGCAGCATTTTGTAGAATGCAGCGGTGTTTACAGGTATTACTTTTGTACAGGGCTATTTTTAAATGAACTGCGCTTGCAAGATTTAAAAGTACTAGTCAATATTATTCTATGGGAATAGGATTGACATCTATTATCAATAAGGGCTCTCGCTTCTTTACAATAAAAGTAATTATAGCTCGTTAGCTTTGAAATACTCAATTTGGGTATTTTTAGAATTACTCAATTTGAGTACATTTACATAGCCTACAAATCCCCTCTATGCCCATTCAGTCCTTCCCCTACAGTTCCATCTATAATGATATTGAGAAGGTACAGCACTATTGGAACCAGTTTAAACCTGAAGAAAGGGATGCCCTGCTGTATCAGGAGAAATGGAAAGTACTTATCCCTTTTCTTGAACAGGTATCTGCTCAAAGCTGTGTGCAGGTGTTAATTTTGAATGTGCCTGGCAACCGCTTTGTATATGCAGTAGATAAAAGAAATGTATCAGGACATGATTCCTCATTACTCCTGGCAGAGAACGGGGCAGATTTTTATATGTCTAATATTCATCCACATTATCTTACAGCAGGGCTTATTATACAACAAAAAGCATTTGAATATTTACTTGCAAACAAGCCTGATTTAAATAAAATGGTTTCAAACCTGGATTCCCTATACAAAAACGGTAATGGAGAATATATGCATTTCCTGCAGCAAACAGTATGCATTGAGGCTGACAGTAATGGATATCCGATATTAATGTTAAGCTATATACATGACATCACCTATTTAAAAAAAGAAAAAACCGCCAACCTTATTATTACAGCGCCTAATGATGTGCAATGGTGGAACTTTGATTTTGACAAGAACACTTTAGACCCTGTACCACCTTTATCTAAACAGGAAAAAGTTATATTGAATTATTTAGCCGCGGGCAAGAGTAGTAAGGAAATTGCAAAGCAGTTGTTTATCAGCTCAAACACTATTGATACACACCGCAGGCATTTATTGCAAAAAACTAATTGCACAGATACCACGGGAATGATTACCTATGCGAGGCTGGTAGGCTTGCTGTAATAGCTATTCCTTATTCCTGTATTCACTCGTTCTACAGTACACCGGATGTTGGGATAAAAGTCGTTAGTTCACCCTATTCACCACTTTTCCTTTCAAAAACGCTGCAATATTCTTTATCGTAGTATCCATTATCCGCTCTCTTGCTTCTTTAGTTATCCATGCAATGTGTGGCGTAATGGTGCAACTTTTTGCTTTTAATAATGGATTGCTGGACGGAGGTGGTTCTGCTGATAATACATCTAATCCTGCACCTGCAATAATACCATTATTCAAAGAATTGGCAAGGTCTTGCTCGTTGATTAACTGCCCCCTGGCGGTATTAATCAAAAAAGCGGAAGGTTTCATGAGCTGCAATAAGGATTGATTAACAAAGTGGTAATTATCCGGCCTTAAAGGGCAATGCAGCGAAACTATATCGCTTTCTGCAAATAACGTTTTTAAATCCGCATATTGCGCAATCGCTGTATCTTTTCTGGAAGCACTGTTATAGATTACCTGCATCCCAAATGCAGATGCGATATGTGCAACCTGCCTGCCTATGTTGCCAAAGCCTACAATACCTAATGTTTTGCCAGCAAGTTCCATCAATGGTGTTTTGGTATAAGCAAAGTCTTTGCAGGTTTCCCATTCACCTTGTGCAACAGAATGGGCATGCGTACCGGTATGATTGGTTAGCTCCAGTATTAAAGCAAAAGTGTGTTGCGCTACAGATGCAGTGCCGTAAGCAGGAACATTACAAACCATTATGCCTTTCTCACTTGCTGCTGCTACATCAATAATGTTATAACCCGTAGCCGTTACACTAATCAGTTTTAATCGGGGCAGGTGATCAATGGCATTTTTATCAAATGGTACTTTGTTGGTCAAAACAATGTCTGCATGAGTACATCTTGCAACAACATCAGCAACAGGTGTTCTTTCATATACGGTTAATTTGCCATATTGCTCTATTCCTTTCCAGCTTAAATCGCCAGGATTTAAAGTATAGCCATCTATTACTACAATATTCATTGAGTGAGTTTTGATAAAAGTACAGGTTAATGCTTTAGTATTTGTGAGTGTTATAGTAATAAGAGTTTTTATTATTTCTGATAAAACGAAGAATCTGTTGTACTAAACTGCAAATCACTACCAGGAGCTTATTTTAAAACCAGCAGAGTTTGATACCACTTAGTTGATCATTACTGACAGCTATTTTGATTGCTCTTCATCACAGATTACGCCACTATTACTAAAATGATGCTTGTGCAATGTTCATGGATATGGGCATATATATTATACATTAGCAGGTAGAATGACAAAATAAGCAGCAGGTAACAATTTATCATTGAATAAAAAGCAACTTAAAATATTTTTAAACGTATTATAAAGTTGTTCGATGAGGTGTTTGAAGCAAAAGGAAATTGTGGCACGATGGTAAATAGAATAAGCAATCTAAAAAGTACTGGAATATCTTTAGTGGTGCAAAATAAAAGGCGCACAAAACCGGCACAGTTAGGCTGTTTTACAAAATTATTTTCCCAAAATGGACTTATTATCCTAACTTTCAACTAAGGAGGCAGGTATCGCCGATAAAGGCAAATAAATACCATTATAAATTTTAATGTGTAATTAAGGAGTTCACATTTAGCTTAGTAGTATAATTGTGCCGCGAGAAGTTCATATTTAAATTTTTTTTTAAGCTCGTTATGGCATTATTTTGGCCTCATAGTGAATTTTATTATACTATTGAAATAAATGCAACCCAATATGCTGCCTTTAATAAGCGATAAAACAAAATTAATTTATGGTGATGCTCAGAAAGAATATGACCTAATACTTTAATTCTAACATATAAGACTAAAGAATAACAGACTTTAGCTGATTTTCGCTCAGGTTAAAACCATTCTATAATTTACGTTGTATAACCCGGTACTAAAGCCCTGAACTAATAAAACCAATTGTATTCACTTATTTATTTTCATTTAGTCATTAACACACAAATAGTATTTAATCATACACTTATGAAATCTAAGTTACTCGTTCTTCTTTGTATCTGTTGTATGTATTTCTCACCCAGGGCCCAGGTAAAGCTGGATATAACAAGCGGTGTAAAATACGCTACCGGCTTGCGCAACTGGAAAAATAAACGCGTGGATAGCTTATTGCTGGATATTTATTATCCGCCTGAAGCCACATCTAAGCAAAAATATCCGGTAGTTGTATATTGCCATGGCGGCGGTTTTACGGGCGGTACACGTGCTGATGTAGCCAGCGATTGCGATATGCTGCGAAAGCAGGGCTTTGCATGTGTGGCTATTGACTATCGTACCGGTTATCAGGTTGATCGTACCCGTACAGAATGTAATGCAGATACCGCTAGCCTGATGATGGCTATTTACCGGGCAATGCAAGACCTGAATGCTTCGATGCGTTTTTTATATGCCAATGCGGATAGCTATTACCTGGATACTTCCAACATCTTTGTATCGGGTACCAGTGCCGGCGGTACACTTACGCTTTTCGATACATATATCAATGATTCTATTGCTCAGATTTATTATTCTTATTGCTATAATGCACTGGGAAGCCTGCAAACATCCGGCAATAAGTTGCCTTATAAGTATAATGTAAAAGCTATTGCTCCTATGTGGGGCGGCATGCCCGACCTGGGATTAATAACAAAAAAGTCGGTTAAGCCAACTATTTTATTTAAAGGTGGAATGGATAAAAATCTACCAGATGGCTCGGGGCATTTTCAGCAGTGCTCCAACTATCCTGAATATCTGGCGGGTATCGGCGTTTACAATGAAACAATTGCAGCCGGTGCACCTTGTGTATATCATTTCAATCCATTAGGTGTACATCCTGCTTACGACGATTTGTTTTGCTCTCAAAATATTGGCTGTTTCTTCAGAGCCATAATGGCTAACCAACCATATAGCAAATATCTAACGTATTACATACCAAGCTGTCAATAATTAAAATCAACTAATCAGTTTATTTAAGAAAAAGAATAAAACACACTATATGTATAGAACTGCAGTTAAAATATTTTGTTTATCGTGTGTAACGTTTGTACTGGCAGCTACAGTCAATAAAGCTATTGCACAGACACCCTCCATAAAATGGCAAATGGCATTGGGCGGTAGTGGCGATGATGTACTTACCGACATGCAGGTAACATACGATAAGGGCTTTATTGTAGCCGGCTACTCGAAGTCCGATGTATCTGCTAGTAAATCAAGCGCCTCTTACAACAACACCTACGACTTTTGGATAGTAAAACTAGACAGTAACGGCAATAAGCAGTGGGACAGAACCTATGGCGGAACCGATGTAGATGAGGCAGCAGCCGTTATTCAAACCCGTGATCTTGGCTTTCTCATTGGTGGCAGTACCATTTCGCCGGCATCAGGCAATAAAACCGATAGCATACACAATCAAAGCTATGATTATTGGGTAATAAAGCTAGATAAGAACGGCAATTTGAAATGGCAAAAAACAGTGGGTGCCAACTATACCGATAAACTCTCCTGCCTCGGAGAAACAAGTACCCGTTATTTGGCCGGTGGTATATCTTATTCCGATAAGGACGGCGATAAAAGAAGTCCTAACTACGGCTCCGAAAATAGCCCGGACTTTTGGGTAGCGCAAATTAATAAGATGAATAGCAGGGTAACCAATTCGCAGGCCTATGGCTCTACCAACGACGAGTTTATGACTTGTATGCATGTAAGCGCCTCAGACAGGCGCACTTATGCAGGTTACAGCTACTCACCTATAAAGGGCTTTAAAACATCTTTCCAGCGTGGTGTGTGCGACTATTGGGTATCCCGCACTGATGCACTTGGTAAGCAGATTTGGGAGAAAAGTTATGGTGGCTATACCGGCGACTACCTTACCTGTATAGCTCCGGGTTTAAGTGACAGCGGCTACTTATTTGGCGGTTACTCTACCTCTCCGGCTTCTTTCGAGAAATCACAATCCAGCTTTGGTTTCAGTGATTACTGGATTGTAAGAACAGATAGCATGGGAAATAAAAAATGGGATAAAACCATTGGCGGCGATCTGGGCGATTATATGCAGTCGGTGGCTGCTACAACTGATGGTGGCTTCCTGCTTGGCGGATACTCCAACTCCAATGTTGGTTTTACTAAATCAGAAGCCTCTGTGGGCGGTTATGACTACTGGATAGTAAAAGTAGACAAACTTGGCAATGTGCAATGGAATAAAACCTATGGCGGCACCGGTAACGATAAACTGACAGCCGTAAAGCAGATTGGTGCAAACGAATATATTTTGGGCGGTACTTCCAATTCACCTGTTTCGGGTGATAAAACTTTGGACACTTTTGGCGGCAATGACATATGGCTGTTGCGCTTAAGCGCCAGTTCTGCTAACCGTACCGGTTCAAAATCAACGCAGTTAACCAGTACCAACAGAGCCGCAGCACCGCATACCACTGCTATCACTTCTTTATCTATGAATGTAGCGCCCAACCCTGTGCAAAGCAACATGACGGTAAGCTATAGCAGCCCCGCCAATGCAAAATTGTTGCTGAAAGTGTTGAGCGAAGATGGTAAAGTAGTATTGGCAACTAATATAGCAGCCACCGAAAAGGGTAGCTATACTACCAATGTAGCTAAGCTGCCTGCCGGTATATATTACATAACACTCCAAAGCGGCACCAGCACCGTAACAAAACGGATCGTAAAGGAATAAAGTAAGAATATATATACTATTTATAAACAAGCGCAACTTTTTGCTAAGTTGTGCTTGTTTGTTTTAGAAGTTTTTAGAGTAAATATTTAAACCGCAAATATGTCTGTCGGCAGGTTATGCTCTTTGAGACTTCTATGTTTCCGCATCCCATATTATTTCAATTGAGTAGCATACCATGTTTTCTGCTCTCAGTTTGTAGCCGGAGACTTGCAGCTTCTATAGCATAACTCAATTGAACCCATGTTTCCTCGTCAATTCTTCAATTCTTGGCTTGATAGCTTCTATCGTTAGCTGCGAAAATAAAATACCACGCACCGACTTGTCAAACATAGTCCGTATGAAACTCATCTGGTTGCGACGAAGAAATTTATCATCAAAAGGTCTTTATGAAACTAAATAGTGATTTCATTAATATTGCCACATTCGCATTTGTATGTAAGCCATCCGTACTGTATGTTGGGACCCACTAACACCAATTCCAAGTTGTCTATCTCGGCAATATGTCACCGATGGTTCGTTTGGTATTTTTTGCATTAGCAATAAAATTCTGCTCAAACTCTTCGTGTATATGCAATGGAAAGTCGAAGTGGTTTTTTACCCTTGAAAAAATGGTAAAACAATTATTCTGCGTAAGCGGAATAATCTCCCGCATAAGGCTGGCAGGTATATAGCTTAGTATTATTCAGCTAAAATAATATTGTTTACAATGTGTAACGAAGATCTGCTCCTCATTTATTTATATGACCCTATATACTTAATTCTCACATTTAAAACATATTAGCAATAAAACCTTATAAGAGAGCAACGCTAAAAACAATCTAAATATATGCTAAGAAAGTATTGATGAAGAATGTGCTTCTCATATAATTTTAGTGTGTGTTTTAAAGCCAAGTAGGTTATTAGCTTTTATACCTGTTTGCGCCACTGTAAACAATCAAAAGTACTGTTGCAAATAGCAATACTGCTCATAGCAATGTTGGAGAAGAACAGGAGTGTATGAATGTCCCGCACAGAAAATTTTGTGTTTTGAAACATTATTGCTCGGCTCCTGCCTTTTACTTTTATCATACAATTGTATGCAATATGAAACACCTTATTATAAAAAGCCTGCTTAGCAAAAAGTTCAATCCTGCAGCAAAGCAGTTATTGGTTGCTAATGGCTTTGTTTTATTAATGGTAATAAACGCCGCTACTCAGGACTGCATTGCGGGCACTTATGCCGCACCGCCTACGAATATTGAAATACTTAAAAAGTTTTATATAACGGTTCGTCCCTGGGTTTCTTGAAGCCAATACACGAGTTAGTCGTAGCGGAAAATTCTGCCTTTCAACCCAACAAAAGATTTGGATTGGATATGTTTAATGTAATGCCGGGCATTATTGCAAAATGTTGCCTCACCCTGTTGCCCATGTATATTGTATTGTGGCTGCAAATACCTTTACTCATTGTTATCATTATATTAGCAGTTATCATTTTTATACTTAAAAAAACCTGGTGGAATAAACTCGAAGATTAAGCTCGTCATAAACAAACAAATAAACAAGTTGTATGAAAGATTTATTTTTTAAACGTTTGGAAACATTAGAAAAACAATATAACGAAATAGTACATCGCGAGAATGAAGTTGCAGAAGAAAGTAATGGTGTATATGCCCGTTATAAATATCCGGTGCTTACAGCGCAACATGCACCGCTTACCTGGTAGTACGATTTGAATTGTGAAACCAACCCTTTTCTTATAGAACGCTTTGGCATTAATGCAGTAATGAATACCGGCGCTATTAAATTCAATGATAAATACTGCCTTGTAGCGCGTCTTGATGCATTTGCCCGTAACTGGCAGCCACTCGAAGATGTACGGTTAAGTACCAAAGATGCGAATGCCAGCAAAGCAATGAATACGCACCTGCATATCATAGAGGCGTATGCCAACCTGTATTGTAGATGATGCATACAATGTTATGCCCGGCGAAGACAAAGCCGGTTTTTGTAAATGTCCTTATCACAATGCAAGGGCGTGTATGGAAATAATAAAAAGAGTAGATACTGTTATTAAAACCGGAGAAATTTAAATTTATCAGCATATGAAAAAACAAACCTTAGTAATAATCATTTTTTTAATTACCTCTACGTCTCTGTTAGCTCAAACTACTTCCGACAGCATTGTACTCAACCAACTTGGCTTTTATCCTCATGCATCTAAAATTGCTGTTGTAAAAGGCAATACAACTGCCAATGTGTTTTATATAATTAATAAAGCTAAAAACGATACGGCTTACAAAGACACTTTAAGCCAGTCATTGCAGTCGCACAATTCATCCACTACTACGCGTATTGCTGATTTCAGTGAGCTTTATAAAAAGGGCAATTATTACCTCTACATTCCAAATGTTGGTAATTCATATACTTTCACCATTAGCAATAATGCTAATGGTGCAGCCGCTAAAGCTGCTTTGAAAGGCTTTTATTATATCCGTTCCAATATACCGCTGGAGGAGCAATATGCAGGCAAATGGCATCGCCCGGCTGGTCACCCAGATACTGCTGTATTGGTACATTCTTCAGCCGCTTCAACAGCGCGCCCCCAAGGCACTCTTATATCAACGCCGGGTGGCTGGTACGATGCCGGCGATTACAACAAGTATATTGTTAACAGTGGCATTACGATGGGCACCTTATTATCGGCAGATGAAGATTTTTCTGCCTACTTCGATACATTAAATACTAACATTCCTGAAAGCAGGGATAAAGTACCGGATATATTGAATGAAGCTGTTTACAATCTGCGTTGGATGCTTACGATGCAAGACCCTAACGATGGTGGCGTATATCACAAATGTACCAACGCTGCCTTCGATGGTATGGTAATGCCCGGTGTTACCAAACTGCCGCGCTATGTGGTGCAAAAAAGCACTGCCGCCACGCTCGATTTTGCAGCCGTTACGGCGCAGGCGGCACGCATTGTACAGCGCTATAAGCAACAGTTGCCTGGGCTTGCCGATAGCTGTTTAAAAGCTTCGCAAAAAGCATGGCAGTGGGCTATGAAACATCCTGACGCAATATATAACCAGGATGCCAACAATAAGCTGTACAAGCCTGCTGTTACCACCGGTGCTTATGGCGATAACAGTTTTAAGGATGAATGGTTTTGGGCGGCCTGCGAGTTGTATGCAACCACACAAGATGAACAGTATTGGCAAACGATTATTAATACGGCTCAACATACACTTACGCTTCCATCATGGAACAATGTGTATGCATTGGGTGTTTATACATTGGTCAGAACAAAGCCGGCTAAGCATCTGGCAGATGTAGAAAAAATAGGAAAGCAGGTTGTTACATTCGCCAATGATTTACTTCAGAAAAAGGATAGTAATGCTTTTAAAACCGTAATGGGCGGCTCGGTAAAAGACTTTAACTGGGGCAGCAATTCCAATGCAGCCAATCAGGGCATTGCACTCATCAATGCTTACTTTATTACAAAAGATAAAAAGTATATCAACGGCGCATTAAGTAATCTCGATTATCTTCTTGGCAGAAATGCTACCGGCTATTGTTTTCTCACCGGCATTGGTTCGCACAGCACCATGCACCCGCATCATCGTCCTTCGGTGGCAGATGAGGTGGAAGAACCGGTACGCGGCTTACTGGCTGGCGGCCCCAATCCCGGCAGGCAAGATAACTGCAGCGGCTACCAGCACTTTGAACCTGAAACTACTTATCTGGATGTCGATTGCTCGTATGCCAGCAACGAAATTGCTATCAACTGGAATGCGCCACTTGTATATCTTGCCAATGCTATAGAAGCCTTGCAGCAAAAAGTAAAATACGATTAGTTGTTTATTACTGCTATAATTTTGTTTGTAAGTGATTTTAAAACTACTTTACAATCACTTACAATTGCCTTATGAAAATACTGTTATCTGTTATTTTACTTTGCGCTTTCTGCATTGCTTCATCTGCTCAAAAAAGCAGGTTTTTTAGTACTTCAGGCAAAAATATTCTGGACCCAAACGGTCAGCCCTTTCTTATCAAAGGCACTAACCTTGGTAACTGGCTGGTACCCGAAGGATATATGTTTGGCTTTACCAATACCAACTCACCAAGGCTTATCAGCGAAGCTTTTAATGAGCTGATTGGTCCTGGGGCAACGGCTGATTTCTGGAAGCGCTATTTGAATGTATATGTAACGAAAGAAGACATTCATTATCTCCGTTCCTTAGGTATGAATTCGCTACGCGTACCGTTTAATTATCGATTGTTTACGAACGAAAATTATATGGGCGCTATGAATGAGAACCATGGCTTTCAACTATTGGATAGTTTGGTAGAATGGTGCCGTGCCGAAAACATCTATCTTATATTGGATATGCACGCTGCACCGGGCGGACAAACCGGCGATAACATTGATGATAGCTATGGTTATCCTTTTCTGTTTGACGATACTGCAAGCCAAAACCAGGCTATTAGTATATGGCAAAGAATTGCGGCACATTACAGCAACGAACCTATTATTATAGGATATGATTTATTGAACGAACCCATTGCTACTTATTTCGATTCAGCACATTTCAATCCGTTATTAGAGCCGCTATATAAAAGAATTGCAAACGCCATCAGGCAGGTAGATAAAAATCATATTTTGTTTTTAGGCGGTGCGCAGTGGGATTCCAATTTCAATCCATTTAATCAGCCTTTCGATGATAAAGCAGTATATACTTTTCATAAATACTGGACTGCACCCACTAAGGCAATAATACAACAATACCTCGATTTCAGAGATACATACAATGTACCGATATACATTGGTGAAACCGGTGAAAATACGGATGGCTGGATTGATTCTTTTAGAGTAGTATTGGAAAAGGAAAATATCGGCTGGCATTTTTGGCCGTATAAAAAGTTGGATAATACACGCTGTATTGTAACTTTTGAAGAACCGGCTATGTATGATTCTGTAATAGCTTATACAAAAAAAGACAGGAGTTCTTTTGAAAAAATAAGACAGGCACAGCCAAAAGATAGAGCAGCTATACAACAGGCATTAAATGATTTTCTTATTAATTGCCAATTTAAAAATTGTAAACCAAACGAAGGATATATAAAAGCGTTAGGGTTTAAAGTGGAGTAAAATACACTCTTTTAAACTGCCTGGATACAAGAACATTAAACAGCACAAGGACAAATGAAGTAACTTCTGAGCCCTTTCTACTTCACAACTTTTTGTACTTAATACTGTGTTGCATAACTTCTTTACTTTGCATTTTCGTGCTCTAAAAAGGTGCCAGAAATAGTGCATCAATATATAGCGAAAGGGGTTTGCACTTAGTCAGTGCAAACCCCTTTTATGTAAACAACACTTTCTTTTATTTACTTGTGTCCAATGCTTTATCTATCATAAAAACAATGTTACCACGATGCGCTTTGGTTTGCTCGTTGGTACTTACCGCAGTAGTCATCATAGACTTTATCTTTTTTAAAGAGGCTAATGCTGCTGCTTTGGAAACATAATCGTAATAGCGCGTGTCTTTTACAATATCACTTAAATCATCTACATACAACGTTTGCAGATTTTGGCGGTACAGGTTTACATTAGTTCCTAAATCAGCACTAAAAACGGCTTTGGTCAAATCGCTCATTACTTCGGCAAGGCTGTACGTATTGCCATACAGGCTACTGTTGCTGATGCGTTTAAGCGTAGTTGGATGCAGGAAGAAATCGAGCGTGCTTTCCTGCAGCATTCTTACTGCATTTTGTGGTTTAAAATCTTCGGTATTGCCAAAGAAATCATAGCTGCGACGCTGTATTTGCAGGTATGGATACAAAGCTGAGTCAGCGTTGAAAGCATCCGGGGCATAAATGTATTTGCTTAATAAAGCCAGTGCTTTTTTCTGGTAATCTTCGGGTACTGGCGTAAATGGCTTTACAGTAGCATTCTGACCAGGAAAACTCCGGTCCACATACACGCCGCCAATGTAACGCGTGAGGGCAGAAGCCATGCTGTAGCGTTGATTCAGCAATGTGCCATAACGCCCGCGTAATTCCTGGTAGCTCTGGTCGGGTTTGGCAAATTTCTGTTTCAGCTTTGGCATAATGGTATTCACCAGCTTAAAGCGGTCTTCGGCATAAACTGCCATATCGTTGCTTAAATCATTAATCATTACACGCGGGTCTATACCATTGCCCGGCGAGCGCATGTCATCGGCATCGTTACCAAATACGAGTTGCGGGTCGGTGCTGCGGCTTAGTATTTTTTTCAACCCGGCTTCTTCGCTGGCAGTAGTAAATGGCGTGTAGCCATACTCGATTGCCCACCAGTCGTAAGGTCCTGTTTTAATGGTATAAAAATCGCCCTGTTTGCTCTTATCGAGGCTTACATTTACTGCCGGATAGTCCATTACCGAACCCTGCAAGCCAATGGTATGTGTAAGTGCTGTATCATTCAACTGTGCCGGACTTAGCATCTGCGAGGCTTTCATGTTGTGATTTAAGCCCAATGTATGCCCCATTTCGTGCAGCACTAAATAGTACAAGAACTGCTCATGCATTTTGTTGATGGCGGCTGCTTTTTGCTCATTCGTTGCATCGTCATACATTGTTTCAACAGCCGAAATGCCCGACTGATACTGCATTGCCAGTTCGTTGGCCAGCGTACATGCTGCAAGGTGGTTTTTGCCAAATAATGCCTGCGCTACCTGTTGCTTTTCTGCTGCTGCTTGTAGTTTTTGGGTTAAAGACTGGTAACTGGCTGCGTCCTCATAAAGAGGCTGCTGCCGTGCAATGCCTGCACCGGTTTGCCATTCAATGGTAATATCGGCACCCAGAATTTGCCCGGTGAGCGGATTAAAAAAGCTCGGTCCGATAGCGCCATAGGAAGGATAAGGCGAAGACACCCAGCGGATAACATTATACCGTACATCTGCCGGATCCCAGGTAGCTGTATCAGGCATTTCTTTCATCACCACCGCGTTTTTAAAGCCTGCTTTTTCAAAAGCTTCATTCCATTTTTCGCCGGCAGCTTTTATAATGGGGCGAAGCTCTACAGGTGTAGTATTTTCTATCCAGAAAACAATGGGTTCTACCGGTTCACTTAATGCGGCGCTTTCATCCTTTTTCTTTAAATACCAGCGACTGATAAAATCTTTATAGGGTGTGTAAGAAGTAGAAGTAAGGTCATCTACTTCAGCACCAAAATAGCCTACACGCGGGTCGTCGCGGCGGGCACGGAAATCGTTTTGCGGCACCGCTAAAAAGGAGTGTTGCATACGCACACGCACATAGCGGGCATCGGTAATGTCCTTTTCACCGGTATTAAACGGTGCCGGGTTGTCGTAAGCAAGACTTACCAGTATATCCGTATTTTCGGGGAACGAGCGTAGGGAATCATACTTCGATTTGGAACTGTTTAAACTGCCCAGATTGAACACCATACCCGGTGGTATAGTGGGTGGAAGCACCGGCTTTACAGGGTCCAGTTTATCACCCAGCAACAAGCCATCTACCGGTACCAGATAGCCGGCGCTGTCCTGCGCTGCAATCTTATCGGCATAAAATACGGCGGCTGCTACATCCACATTAGCGGCTTTGCTCACCGCATTGTTGGCGTCGTAGTAAAAATTGGTATTTTCTTCTGAAAACTCCAGCTTGTCGAACGACTTTTTAATTTTAAAAGCAAAATTGGTTCTAATCATGTTTTGATTAAGAAACAACTGCGTAGGCCCGCCCATCGAGAAGCTTTGATAAATGAAATCTTTACCCAACTGGTCTTTGGTAATGTACATTTGCACACTGCCTGTAACGGTATCCTGATACAGTGTAAACAGGCCCGCATACTTACGGCTGCTCTTTATTTTATCAGCAATCGAAGCTTTTTTTTCCGGCTCTTTGCTGGAAGCAATAGCAGCAATGCTATCCAGTTTTGCTTTTGCATTGTCTTTATCTTTCTTCTTCTGCGCCTGCACGCTGCCGCTCAGCAAAAGCACTACAGCAAAAAAATACACTGATTTTTTCATAGCAACTGTTTATGGTTTTTTGAATAATAAGGTGATTGAAGGAATAACAGAATAAAATAATAAAATGCTTTTTCGGGCACTTAATAAAAGTAAAGGGAAAGTACTTATTTTTTGTATGAAAAATATATGTGCGCTAAAAAAATGATGAACGGTAAATAAAGAACAAACAGGCTTTCTGTTGCCCTTGTTATACGGCAACGGAAAGCCTGTTTAAACAGTAGTATTTTTTACAAAAATGTAGCCTTATACAATCCCCTTTTCGCTCAAATACCGTTCGGCATCCAATGCAGCCATACAACCGCTGCCTGCTGCAGTAACAGCCTGCCGGTAAATTTTATCCTGCACATCACCGGCAGCAAATACGCCTTCTATATTGGTTTTGGAAGTACCAGGAATAGTTGTGATATAACCTGCCTCATCCATATCAATAATGCCTTTGAAAATATCGCTGTTAGGGTGATGGCCAATAGCCACAAAGAACGCGCTCACCGGAATGGTTTGCAATTCACCCGACTGGGTGTTTTTAATACGTACGCCTTCTACTTTCTTATCGCCCAATACTTCATCGGTTTCGCTGTTCCAGTAAATTTTAATGTTGGGTGTGCTTTTCACACGATCCTGCATTACTTTGGAGGCGCGCATCCCATGCTCTCCTTTACGTACAATCATGTGCACGGCGGTAGCGAGCTTTGATAAGTAAATAGCTTCTTCGCAGGCAGTATCGCCCGCACCAACAATAGCTACTTCTTTACCGCGAAAGAAAAAGCCATCGCATACAGCGCAGGCACTTACACCATAACCATTGAGGCGCTGCTCGCTTTCGATATTCAACCACTTGGCAGAAGCGCCGGTGGAAATAATGACCGTATCGGCTTCTATCCATTTATGTTCGTCTATTTCTACCCGATGTACTTCGCCGCTAAAGTCAACTTTGGTAGCCAGTCCATAGCGGATGTCGGCACCCATGCGTTTTGCCTGTGCTTCAAAATGAATCATCATCTCCGGCCCCTGAATACCTTCGGGATAACCGGGATAATTTTCAACTTCGGTAGTAATAGTTAATTGCCCGCCCGGCTGAATGCCCTGGTATAAAACAGGCTTCAGGTTGGCACGCGCTGCATAAATAGCAGCCGTGTAGCCGGCAGGGCCAGAGCCTATAATCAAACAGTGAACTCTTTCTGTTGCTGTGTTTTCCATTGAAACTTGTGAATAGTGAATAGTGAATGGTGAATGTGAGATATTGAATTTATTTGACTTCTCACATCTCATCTTTCACTTAATTAATATAATCCTTCTATACTCAAATACCTTTCGCCGGTATCGTAATTAAACAATAATACCCGGCTACCGGCTGGTATGTCGGGCAATTTTTTGGCAAGTGCAGCCAATGTAGCCCCGCTGGAAATACCGCCAAAAACCCCCTCCTCCCTTGCTGCGCGCTGTGCATATTCAACAGATTCTTCCTTATTTACCAGTATCACCCCATCGAGCACCGAGGTGTCGAGATTGGCAGGTATAAAGCCGGCACCCAGCCCTTGAATAGGATGTGGACCCGGTGCGCCGCCGCTGATTACGGGTGACAATTCAGGCTCTACGGCAAATACCTTTATATTGGGAAAATGTTGTTTTAAAACTTTACCTACTGCTGTAATATGGCCGCCGGTGCCTACGCCGGTAATGAAGTAATCAAAACCTTCGGGAAAATCGTTAAGGATTTCCTGCGCAGTAGTACGCGCGTGCACTTCTATATTAGCGGGATTATCAAACTGCTGCGGTATCCATGCGTTTAGCAACTCTTTTTCCAATTCATGCGCTCTTTCTATGGCGCCTTTCATGCCCTTTTCACGCGGTGTCAGCTCGAATGTGGCACCATACGCGCTCATCAGCTTTCTTCTTTCCACGCTCATGCTTTCGGGCATCACCAAAATCAGCTTATAGCCTTTTACAGCCGCTACCAATGCCAGCCCAATGCCGGTATTGCCCGATGTTGGCTCTATGATAACACCGCCCTCCTTCAATATACCTTTTTGCTCGGCATCTTCTACCATCGCCAGCGCTATACGGTCCTTAATGCTGCCACCGGGGTTAGCTCTTTCCAGCTTTGTCCATACCTCTATGTTAGACGGAAAAAGCTTATTAACACGCACATGTGGCGTATTGCCAATAGTCTCCAATATATTTTGTGCTTTCATGTTTTTTGTAATTGCTTATTGTATTATGTGGTAAAAAGATGTTGTTTGTTTTGGCAACAAAATTTGTCAAAGATAGTTCATTGCTATTTGTGAACAAAGCTACTGCCCTTTGCAGCGGGCAATGCCTGCTTTTGCCTTTTGGTCTATCGCATCTTTATAGTCATGGTCTTTCATGCTAAGGCATTTTTGGTAATAACTAATGGCCATTTCTCTTCTGCCAGCCTGCTCGTACAAAATACCAGTTTGCCATGCCGCCCTGGCAGCGTAGTATTCTTTACTGTTTTCGCCCATTTTGATGGTAGCATTGTAAGCCTGTATCGCATCACTATCTCTGCCCAACTCATCATATATGCGTGCCAAGCGATAGTTAAATTCTAATTTTTCTTCCGGCTTAGCAAAGTCCTTAATTGTTTTTCCTGCCAATATATTCAACGCGGCAGTATTATAGCCACCATCATTCAAAAGTCTTGCTTTTAGCAAAGTTACATTCGGATATTCGCCGCTTTTAGCTTCGCGGTTGGCTTGTTTATCGGCATCCGATAAAGTATTGCCTCTTTTCAACAACAGCTTACGCGCGTTTTCGGCTGCAGCCATATCGCCATGCAAATAATAACACCAACTCAATTTTTGATAAGCATCTTTTACATAAAAATTGCCCTTAAAGTGGTGCAGGAAACGCTCAAAATAATAGATAGCTTCGGGCAATTGCAACTGGTGAATTTTTACAAATGCCATCTCATAATCCCATACCGGCGTTTCTAAATAACCTGTTGCCGAGCTACGGTTTCTAATAATGCTTTCAGCGTAGTCTGTTTGTTTGTTATTCAATGCAAGATTAGCTGTCATATAGGCAAATAAGTGATTATTTACCACATCCAGCTTATTTTGTTTAATAAACTGAAAAGCCTGCTGCGGCTCGTTTTGAATGTAAAACAACAAGTAGCAATAATAAAAAGCTGCTTCATTAAAGAAAAATTTTGCTGTAGGATCGTTGCTGTTTACAAAGCCCTGCATTTGTTTCATGCCTTCTTTTACCGAGCCTTTTAACCCAAACAAACCGGCTATGCCTTTGTAGCCATCGGGTATTACACCTACAACCACCTGCATGGGCGCATAAATCATGGTGTTGGGCAAAAAGCCGGGAAAGGCTTTGCGATTGTCTTTAATGTAAGAGAATGCTTTACGGAAAGCCATAAAAGCTGTAAACCGCTCATTGAATTTAACAGCCACCATTGCCTTTTGCAGGTAACCAACAGCAAGGCAATAGTTATAGTAGGGAGAGCTCTCTGTGCCCTCTTCAAAGCGGCTGATGCGGTTTTCCATTTGCGGCCTGCGTGCCTGGTATTCATCCGGATCTTCGTTGAAAAACAGCACAAAAAAATCTATATAGCCCTGCAATAAATCGGGCACGAGATTATCCTTGTTTTGCTGCTTTGCCTGAGTAACCAACTGTTGACCACTGGTGAGTTTAAGGCTGGTAATATCATGGTAAGCCTGCTGACAGGTAACATTGAAATCATATACCTTTTCAGCGCGGGCAAAAAGTGAGACTAATATAAAACATAGGAGCAGCGATTTTTTCATTGCGGTGCAAAATTAAAAAAGGGCACTTAATAAGCGCCCTTTCCTCTAAGTATTTACAATATTGTGTGTTTATGCAATTTCTACACTGTTGTTCAGATCGTCATCTACGAGGATGCGTCCGCAGTTTTCGCACACCATTACTTTTTTGCGCTGCTTTATTTCGCTTTGTTTTTGCGGCGGAATGGCGTTGTAACATCCACCACAGGCATCGCGGTCAACCGGCACTACTGCCAGCCCGTTGCGATAGCTTTTGCGGATGCGGTCGTAAGAATATAGCAATCTATCGTCCATGCCTTTGCGGGCATCGGTTGCCAATTGGCTGTACTGCTGTTCTTCTTTCTCCGTTTCAGCAATGATTTTTTCCAGATCCGCCTTTTTACCATTTAAAACTGTTTCCTTACTGGCAATTTGCTTATTGGCGTGTTCCAGTTGTTTTACTTTTTCGGCAAGCTCTTCGTTTGCATCCCGAATGTGTTTTTCAGCCAGTTTGCCTTCTAACTGCTGCATTTCTATTTCTTTATTAATGGCTTCAAACTCACGACTGTTCTTTACCGCTTCACTTTGTTTTTCATATTTGCTTACCATTTCAGCCGCTTCTTTAATGGCATTTTTCTTTTGCTCAATAAAATCGGTAATGCCGTTAATTTCTTCTTCAATACGGTTTTTGCGGCTGGTAAGCCCCTGAATTTCATCTTCAAGGTCGCTCACTTCCATCGGCAATTCTCCCTTAAGTATCTGAATCTGATCGAGTTTAGAATCTATTTTTTGCAACTTTACCAGCGAAGACAGTTTTTCTTCTACTGAATATTCTTTAACTGCAGGCATATTTTTATTTAAGATTTACGTTGTAAGATGTAATATTTGGTGAAACGTCAGAAGTGAAAGCTAAACCAGTATTTCACCTTTCCTTTTTCACTTTTCACTGCTCACCTCCACAAAAAATAACATACCGGATTTGTTCTCACGCCGGTTTTAAGGACGGCAAAGTTATGAAATTTAGATTGCAAAATGTCAAATAGCAAATCAATGGTAAACTGCTCACTTTCCCAATGACCAATATCGGCAAATACAATACGCCCGTCTGCATCAAAAAACTCGTGGTATTTTACATCGGAAGTGATATAAAAATCAGCACCGGCAGCTATGGCTTTAGGCAAAAGGAAATTGCCCGCACCACCACAAAGGGCTACTTTTTTAACGTTTTTATTAAGCAGAGGTGTATGTTTTATTAACCGAAGGTTGAATACTTTGCTGATGCGGTGCAAAAAGTCCGTTTCACTCATTGTCTCCGGTAATTCACCTGTCATGCCGCTGCCCACCTGCTGAAATTCATTAGCCAGCGTAATCACATCATACGCCACTTCTTCGTATGGATGAGTGGCCTGCAATGCGCTAATGACCTGCCGCTGCAGGTGCGCGGGAAAAATAATTTCGAGCTTTATCTCTTTTGTTTCGGCGCGTTTGCCTATTTTGCCAATGTATGGGTCGGCGCCCTCCTGCGGTTTATAAGTACCAATTCCTTCTATGTTAAAACTGCATTCGCCGTAATTACCAATATCGCCGGCACCCGCTTTAAAAATGACGGCACGTACTTTTTCGGCATCATCTACCGGCACATAAGTATATAACTTTTTCAATAAGCCGGGCTTGGGATCAAGTACTTTGCAGTTTTGCAAACCCAACTTTTCAGCCATGCGGCGGCTTACACCGTTATATACATTATCGAGATTGGTATGAATGGCATAAATGGCAATGTTGTTTTTGATAGCAGCGATAACGGTTCTTTCTACATAATTCTTACCTGTGATTTTCTTTAACCCACTAAAGATGATTGGGTGATGCGCTATAATGAGGTTGCAATTTTTTTCTACAGCTTCATTTACCACCGCTTCGGTTGCATCGAGTGTGCAGAGGATGCCGGTGCAATTCCAATCTTTGCTTCCGGTGAGCAAGCCTGCATTATCATAACTTTCCTGGTAAGGCAGCGGTGCATAGGCTTCGAGTGTTTGAATGACTTCGCTGATGTTCATATGATGGTAAAGGTAAAAATAAAGCGTTGCAGCTTCTCCTAAACTCATTTATTAATTATCTAACTGTCAAAACTTATCATACTGCACAATAGGAACTAATTCTGTTACTGCTACCCGATCAGTATATTTTTCTCCAGGATAAACAGTATTGATACTAATGCTGATGTTATCAAAAGAACTGATGGAAATAGGTGCTATTTCTATTTCTTCCTTATCGCTGTTCTTATCATTAAGTATTACAGAAGTAATCAATCTGCCGTTGTGTTTAATAGAAACTTCTTTTACGCGGGCAAAACTATCCCATAATTGCGGCGATTTACGGTAGCCATTTTTAATGGCAAAGCCCACACATTGCAAGTGCTTGTTTGTATAATCCTGAAGGCTGCTGAATGAAAACCGGATATCCGCATTGGTTCCGGCATTTGCGTTGGTAATCCATGCAGTTTTGTCGTTGTTGTCTAATAGAAAAGCAGGCTTATAGTTGGCATTTTTATCTTGCAGTGAATTATATGCTGTAGCAGTTACAAGGTTGTAAGCATATTGCGTTTGCAGATTACGTGCAGTGGCGAAAGTTACTGAATCGAGCGGATGATTGACCTTATAAAGAATAGTAACGAACAATATAAATATCCCTATCGGGATGAGATTCACCGTTACATGAAGCTTATACTTTTTCCATGCTACAAAGCTGCCGTAAATAGCACCAATTAATAAACCTAGTATTCCCCAAAGAATAAGCGGCGAAATTGCATCTGTAAGCTTTACTAAATTATCTACAAACAGTATTGCTTTGAAGCTGTAACTGCCTACTGTTGCCCTGTAATAATAAACAAATGCAGCAGCAATTATTACTAACAGCAACAAGGAACAACCCGAATTATTTTTTGGTATATTTTCAACAGGTGTGTTTACTTGTTTACGCGCTATCATCCTTCTTCTGAAAACATCAATAATACCTGCGATTAAATAAATAAATGCAATGATAAACAAGACACTGATAATGCCCATCAGGTTGGGTGCGTATTGATAATGCTCTGCTACAAAAAACAGGATGATCATTAAGATAATGGCACGTATAATATGCTTCATATCTTTTCCCATTTTCTGATTAAAAAGATAGCGCCAATTAAACCGCCTGCAAGCAGCACCAATCCTGCAAAATAAGCAACGTAATGTTGAGGCAGGTAAGAATAACTACCTGCTGCTACACCAGCATTAAACCACGAAGGTTGATTTGCCAAAATGCCCGTTATATATCTGATTAACACAAAAAACAAGGCACCAAATAAAGCATATTTCAAAACCTGTATCAAATAAGCTTTAAGCGGAAAAACCACTTTTACCTGCAACGGTATTACCAGGTTTTGAAATGCAGTATCTACGTGTATATTAGTAGTGTAAGTTTTATTTTTAATTAATTGCAAAGCAGCAATCGTTACCGTAAGTAAACAATCCGTTTCACCGTTTTGACTCCAGAAAGTGAAGTAACGATTGTTTAGACTAATGCCATCAATAGGGTTGTCAATATAAATATCTGCCTTAGTAAAGCCGGCACTAACGAGCCGTAAATGAACAGTATAATGTACCGTTCTGCTGCCTTCAACAGATAACAATGTTACTTTTTGCTGGTCGCTTACGAGAATGGGACCGGGTGCATTTTTATCTATAATTTGTATCAGCGCCTGCACAGCAGCCAACTGTTTTTCAGCATCGGTATAAATAGTATAGCCATTAATTATTGCTGACTGTTTGTTATACGCATATACCCATTCCTCTCTGCCACTACCTATAAGCCAGGCCTGTATTTGTCCGCCCATTATAGCTTCGGCTATCTTGCTCCATAAAGAAGCATCTGTTTGCGCTTGCTGCACCAATTGTTCCGGTGAATCAAAACGTAAAGAGCCGATGTAAAAAGGATGAGTATTATTTATTTTATACAAGAACTTTAAAAAGCTGTTGTAATCAAAACCTCCTGTAAGTTTATCTGCATTAATAGCATCTGTTTCATTAAGCCAGATGTGAATATGACCTTTGCTATATTGTTCAGATGCAGCTACAAAAAGTGCATAACCGGTAGCTGTTTTATCAAATAAAGTATTAATGGTAGCAAAGTCCTGACTGTTTAAACGAAATGGTAATTCGCGGTTTAAGCGATACAACACTTTCAAATACCGTTTATCTAAGTTTGGTTCATTCTCTATGATTTTAGAAAACTCATCTGCTTTGGAAGGACTCTTCGTGAGCATTGTTATACTGGGAACGAGATAATTGGTATTGCGCAAAAAGTATCTCGCATCTTCTGGTTTACGCAAAGAAATGTCACCCATTTCTTCCAGCGAATGTGCCATTTCGCCTAACCATTCCACCGCTGTTTTCTCACGTTGGTAGCGTTGCCATGCTTCCTCCGTCATCCAACGGTTTTTGAAGGAGTCGTATTCAAACGCATTTTTTTCGCGCGGTAAAAAGCCTCTCTTTTTTATGTTTTGCAGAATATAATTTTCTACTTTGGGGCGTTGCAAATCCTGCTCCGATGCTGTTACAATTGCATCTGCTTCTTTCCCGGTAATGCTGCCTTTGAGTATGATGGGTTCCAGCAGCTTATCAATTTTATTATAAGGTCGCCAGTCAATAGATTCATATACTTTACGGATTCTGCGCGCCAATTCCGGCCTGCTAATTCCCTGTGCCTCTGCTTCTTTAATAATGTATGGATAATCGGCAATATCTATGTCACCGCCATTCACCAAAATAGCTTCCTTTATTTGTGCATCTATGTGTTCCAATGGTTGCATGTGCAATGATTTTCTGCTTTAACTAAAACTAATCTTAGCAGGATTAACAATCGTCCATTTGCCACCAGCAAGCTTTACAGTGCCCGGTGTATCGGTTTTAATAACTGCATTAGCGCCGGATGGAAAAGAATCGTACTGGCAGGTTTTGCCTAAAAAGTATTGGGCATTAGATAAAGCATAGCGCTGTGCATCGGGGTGGGAAGCCACCTGGTATTCGCCGGTATTATTATTTGGCGCAATGGTCAATTCAAAAATGGTTTCGCCATCAGGCTTGTCCAGCAATTCGGCATTGGAAAAGCCATCACCCATATCGGCATAACGTGCATACTTTATTTTGGCTACAGGTAGTTTGGGCTGTTGAACAGGTAGTTTAGAAGTCGCTTTTTCTGTTATCGCCGGTGCTGCTACAGGCATTGATTTAAGCTCTGGTTTAGGCTGCTGCACTTTCTTTGTTTCAAACGATTTTAGCCGGTCTTCCAACGCTTTTCTATCCAGTTCCGAATCGGCTAAATCTTTCTCCAGTTTTTCTTTCTGCATTGCCATTGCCGATAGCTTTTGCGCCATTTGCTGCAGGTCTATTTCCAATGTGTTTGCTCTGCTTTTATAATGCTTTTTCCTTGCCTGCAGTTTTTTATTTTCCATGAATAAATAAACAGCCGCAGCCAGCAGCACTGCCGTAATTGCATACGGCAGCCAGGTAATTGCAGCAGACAAATTATTGGCTGGTGTGGTGGCATCAAGTATCCAATATTGCATGGCAGTCAATTTTAGATTTTGGTATCCGTAATATACTTTGATAACTGGTATAAAGCATCTTTAAAAGCAAAGAAAAACAACGACTCGGGCAGTACATTTTCTTTATCCTGTGTACGCAAATTATTTAATACTTTGCGATAACTGTCGTACACCAGACCTTCACCGTTATCTATATTGCCATCCCATTTCAAGGTCTCATATACCTGCTTCAGGTTCTTTATTTTGAAGTCGTTTAAGAACTCAATAATGCTTCTGTTGGTTAATGTTTTTTCCAAAAAATTGTTGACATTATTTAATACAGCAACATTGAGCGGGCTGTTAATTTCTTCCACTTCTGAAATCAAAAATTCGTCACGCTTACTCTGAGCAATAGTGTTTAATCTTTCTGTAAGATTAGTTGGTGTTGTTGGATTAAAACCGGGGAGCGTAAACTTAAAGTCGCCTTCGTATTTCTGCTTTTCATCGCTGCCTGCCAATGAATACAACACCGAGCCGTTTGCGGTTATTTCTTTAGGATTATCATTCAAATGAATTTTAAAGCTGTTTTGCAGCGGCAAATCGGTGTAAGCTTTTATAAGCAGCTTAGTAAAATCTTCCAGTTCCGATTCATCGCCGCCGCAAATCATCTTAATGTATTGGCTGCCTTTGCCGGTGAAAGATAAATAACGCGGCAACGGATATTGTTTTGCTTCAATAATTTGTACAATATGATAAATGATAGCGCTGTAATGCAGATACAACAGCAGCGATAGATTAGGATTACCAATCGTTATAGAATCGCTGAAACGGAATTTGGTATCGTATCTAAACAATAAACTGATCAAATCATCGGCAGTAAGATTTGCATTATCTTTTCCATTATTAAAGTATCTTATTTCTTCCGCAGGGTTGATGTTATTGGCTTTTTGATAGATCATGTAATTCTTTATAAAGCCATTGTCTTTCAATTTGCCTTTGTAGCCACTGCCCCATAAATCGTTACCGGCAAAGCGGAAAGAAGTGGTTAAATATTTATCCTGCCGGTTGGCGCCCGCCGATTCCATAAACATCATTACATCGGTAGTGCCGCCGCCAATATCAATGTTTACTGCATTGGCAACATCCTGAATACCACTGCCCGATTTGGTTAAATAAAAATAAGGTGCTACCGATTCGGGTATCGGATCTTCAAGCGTCGCACCACTGTTGCCAAACACTTCTTTAAAAGCGTCTCTCAGCACGTTTCTCAGTAATGTTCTGTTGCCCCGGTCCATACTCAATGGCATAGACCAAACTATTTTTAAATCAGCCAGCTTGCCCCCATTTAAAATAGCTTTTGCTTTTATCTGCCAAAGCAGTTGTTGCAAAAAAAGTTTTACTCTGGCTTTGTTGGTATCATCATTATTATTTTCCAGCAACCACTTGAGATTGGTAGTATAAATAATGTTGCCCTTTGTTTCTTCTTTGTCTATGTAATAGCCAATATTGATATGGCTGAATAAATCAACTTTTGTTTTTTCAATATTGCTGAAGTCCACTACTTCGCCGGTAGCGGTTTTAAATGGAAAAGAAATATCGGCGTTATCTTTTGAGGTAATCACCGCTGGCAAATACTCACGCCGTATAATCAAATCTATTTCGGGAAAGCGACCATAGGTAGCATATTTGATGCTTAAATCGGTGGTGCTGGATGGCTCATTCAGCAACACCATTTGCTGGTCTGCCGGCTCTATTTCAAACGGATGCGGCAATGGCTCACCATTTTCCATCCAGGCTACATGCGTGTTGGAAGTACCAAAATCTATTGCAAAAGTAAAGGAGCGGATAAGCGTGCCTCTGTTGTATGTTCTGCTGCTAAAATCGGGCACCATCAAGCCGCTGCACTGATTTCCTAATTCATCAAAATGATACAATAATTCGGCATAATCAAAAGCAGTTTTCAGCTTGTAAAATTTGGAAGTCGCGGTAGCGCCGGTATCAAACAACGAACGAATGATTGGGTTGCTATCCAACCGTGTTTCATCTGAAGCAAAATCTTTAAAAGAGAAAAAATGCAACGCTACCTGTTCTTTATTTTTATCCTTTTCTATACGGTTTGCAAGCAATATGGTGTAATCATTCAGGTCGCTGTCTGTTACCTGGTAAAAAGGATAAATGCCTACATCGGCACGACATTCTACCACCGTGCCTTTCGCTTTGCTGTAGGTTTTGGCAAATAAAATATCCGGTACGCCTTTACGATTCCGGATGGGCACTTTTAATGCTACTTTTACCTGTCCTTCATCCAGCGTGATCTTCAAATTATTCTTTAAATCTGCTAACGTAAAAAAGTTGAAGTATTCTTTTTTAATGGGTAATAAATACCTGAAATCGCCGCGAAAGCCAGAATAAAATTTTGAACTGTTGATATTGAATGGCATCTCCACTAAATAATCTTCCAGAAAGTCATCTGTTGTTATAAAAGGATACGTAATGGATTGCGAATTACCTTGTGGCAGCCTTCTTTCGTACAGCGGCACATACTTGTGATAAATGTCTTTGATTTTGGTGTTGGAATTCCAGGGCGCATTTTTCTCCATATAATCGCCACTGTAGTTCATGCCATCTACCAGTACCAGTGGCGGTTGCACCGTTTGCACTTCGCCTTTTTCATTCTTTTGCGTGCTGTATTTGTGTACGCTGGCGCGAATTAAAAAGTCACTTACATTTCTTACTTTCTCCTGTTCTTTGCCTTCCTGCTGATGGTAAAAATAAAGCCCGTTGATGGTTAGATATTTATTGTCCACATTGGTCAGCACTTTATCGTATTCGTCATCCATCAGGTTGGTGATGGTGCCATCGTCGTCTGTAGTGTTGACAGTGGTACGGAAATCGGCAAATTCATTGCGCCAGTTGGGGAAGTAAGTATCCACTGTTTTGTTGATGTATTTTCTTAGCCCATCTGCTTTATCAAAAGCTACCTTATTTTGCAGCATGAGCTTATACATATATTCCACAAACACCTTATCCCTTTCGTGTAATGCTCTGTAATCTTCATCAAAGAAAACATCACCATCGGCACTTTGCGGAATGTTTTGGATAGCGCCATCTTTGATGTAACGGCTCCAGTTGGGAGAGGTAAAAACCAACGTTAGCGGCGATGTGCCGCCGAGCAATTTATTCTCATAAAAAATAAGAAAGATACTATCCACCCCGGCAAAGCGCGGGTTGACTTTATCAGAAAAAATCTGGTCTAATGATTTGCCCAATAAATAGTTGGGATGCGATTCACCTTTCCCTTTCAATTTATCTATGTTTTCCCGCACTTTCCATTCTTTAAACCACACTCTTTTGCCCAAACCAATATCCGCATTTTTGGTATTGAAAATTAACTGCAATACATCCAAACAATCTGAAACTAACTGGTGATAAATGGTTCTGCCTTTTAGGTTATTCTTCTGGTCGGAAGCCACGATGTGAAATGCCGTATCAAACAACTCCATGCGCGCCAGCGGCGAAGGAATAGCAGTGCCTGCTTTGGAAGAGCCTTTAGAAAACACAATGTCTTCCACATCAAAACTGTGAGTGTCTATTACCGTGCTGGGTGTCCAGTCTTTTATTTCGTTGGGATTATATCCGGGATATTTTCTGAAGATGTGTGCTGGCATAGGATAATCGTATCGTTTAAATTAACTTATTAATTCAGTTTAAGAGTGTTTCCGCCTTTGCCGTTGCCGGTGTTCTTCACCGGCAGATTTACAATTATTATTGTTAGTGAAGAACACCAACAATGGCGCAAAATCACTCTTAAGCTTTCATGCTGACCAAGGAAGCATCTGTGCTTTGTTTTAAATCAATGCTGAAGACTTATTTTGATTTTACTATTACTCTCAGATGTTTCGCTTTGCTCAGTGTGACAAAAACAACCCTTAATTATTTATAGTAAATGCAAAGTGAACAATATCATTTCCTGTTGTATCTAATGAAAAACTTCCGATGGCAGTTTTTCCAATTTTTTAAAACATTCCTCCGCTATTTCATGCAGCAGTTTAAGGAACCTTTTTTCTCTTTCATTCTCGGGCATTTTCTTCTTTAGTTCATCTTCCAGCTTGCCCAGTCTTTCTTTCAAAAATGCATCTGTAATACCACCATTCGTTACAATACCTAATACTTTTTTTACCTCTATCTGCCTGCCGCGAACAAGCGAATTGAGGTCTGCCAAATCAATATTGAAAGGCTGAAACTTCCGTTCATTCTCCATCATTTCTTTCAGCCATGTTTTATAATGTTTATCAAAAAATGCGGTAAGACTTTGATAGAACGGATCGGAAGTTAATTGATGATTCAGATTAAGCTCTTTATAAAAAGCTTCGTTTTTAAACTCAGGAATTTTTTCAAGATAAATCTTCATCGCATACGTAAACAATGTAAGTGGATAAAGGATAGTGTTCTTTGTAGTATCGTAAAAATGCCGGATGTCTATCAACTGGTCCTCGTGCTGAATGCCAAAATCGAAATAGACGGTTTTATCTTTTGATTTAAGCGCATTGTCTGGCTTGTTGGCAAAATCAATGATGGCAGTAGCACCAATCAATTCAATTAAGTGCGCATTGTTGTGCTGTTCGGCGCCACCTTCTTTGTTTTCGTATTGCTTTAATGGACGGTCCCAAAGCTGGTAAAAAGCATTGATTTTTCCTTTTAAATATTTGGCATAGTAAGTAAGCGCCGCTTCCGTTTTAGCATTAAATCTGTCTGAATTAATAGCACTTTTTTTATCGTCCGTTACATTGAAATAAGGCATCACGGTGAGTGCACCAAATGGGTTAGCGCGGATGCGTTCTTCTTCCTGTAACAGCCGTACCAACTGCGGAAAACCGGAGGAACCGGTGCCACCAAAAATAGAACTGATAATAAAGATGCGATCGTTTTCGCTAATGCTTTTTAGCACATATTGAAATGCTTTGGTAGTAGCCAGATTATTAAACACTACGGTGCCAATATTGGGATTGCCTTTAAAACCTAAGTCAAGACGAAGGTTAAGTTCGGTATGGCTAAAGTTGTCGTGCCCCGGCGGTGTATTATCGTATAATGCTTCTAACAAATCCATCGTTACATCGCCTGCCAGCTCTTCTTTGGGATCAATGTATCTGATAAAAGAAGTCTCTAAATTTTCAAACTGCAGTTGAAAAGAATCATCCGGTTTTTCTGCCCCGCTTATCTCCGAAGTAACGGAACTCAATGTATTCAAATTCACTCCAAAAAAACCATCTTTTACATCTTCGCGGTTGCCGTAGCCGCGCTCGCGTATGAGCTTGTAAGCATCCAAAGCTTTTAGTGTTCTCGTGGTATCTGCATTCTTTGCATCTACATCTATAATAATGGGTATAATCTTATGCGTACCGGTAAGCTGAACACCCGAAGCCAGCAACATCGTAAGCGAACGGATGATTCTTGCGCCGGTACCGCCAATGCCAAAAACATAAACATTTCTTGTCATTCTTATTCGTATTAATCTGTATTAAAAAGGAGTGCGCCTGGCAAAAATGGAAGCTCTTTTAAGAATAACGGAAAAGATAAAAAAGTAAACCGTAGCAACCACCGCATTGATGATGGCAAACTTATACATAAAGGCATCGTAATTCTCGCCGGTAGCACTTTTGGATTGGTCTAAAGCTAAATAAGCTGCAATAGCTATTAAGATAACTAAGGTAATAATCCAATGTGATACTTTGTCCCATACCGGCCGCCAGCGACCCAGCAGCAAATAAAACACAATAGCAAAAACAATAGCATATACTAAGGTGAAAAGCCCTACATACGGATATACATTACTGGCATAAATCGGGTCATCATTTTTTCCGCATAACAGTTCATAAATAGCTGTAAACATGGTTTATTTTTTTATGGGAATATCAATGGAAATAAAGTCTTGATTAGGATTTTGATAAGCCGCACGCACGCCATCCACCAAGTACTCAAAGCCAAAAGTCTTTCCCGAAATGTTAGCTACATTTCTGTCGTCCATGATAGATAACTTTCGGTAAGAGGTATCGTATTGCAACGGTAAACTGAACTGCAGCGCTGCTGTTGGCTTATACACATCCTTAATGTTGATTATAAAAAGGTGCGTACTGTTTGACAGATCGTCCAGTTCATTCTTTTTTAAATCACTTTTATTAATGTCATCGGCTAATAAAATATTGGCAATTGTAAAATCTACATTATCTGTTTTCAATTGCAAGTGCTGACGCAAATAACTGGTGTCCTGCGCATACGGTGGTAATGCCGATAAATCAAGCCCAACTGCCACCTGAACCGACTGTTTTTTTGAAACAGCTACATCCGTTAATGCTTTGCCATCTGTTTCCCACTCACCACTTTTTTTATACCTGAAAAAAATACTGTAATCCGTAATGGATTTATCAAACAATCCAAAGTTTATAGCTAAATCGGGCTTAAAGCTTTCCAGCTTATACAACTGCGCATTAAACTGTTTCAGCAACTCGCGGTTGCCTATTACCCACAAGTAATATGGGCGCACCACCTGTCCTTTTTTGATGGGTATTTTTTCGTTTTGATAAGTATAATAAGTACCATTAAAATCGGACATGAAACCGAATACCGATGCGCACATATTGTTCTTTTGCTGCAGCTTATCAAAGGTGCTGGTGATCAGCGGCTTTAAACCGCCTTCGGCTTTTTCGCGGTTGATTTCTTTATTCGCTTTTACTTCCGCATCAGAATAAGACAATATGCAATCCGACACGAACATCGAAATATCATTCGAGTCGGTTTTATCGGCAATCATCTTAAACATATTTTGCATTTCCGAACTCTTTTCTTTTGCCGTTTGCCTTGTTGCCATTTCACTTATAAATTCTTCGGTGCTGCCGTTGAATGGCGTAATACTATCAGCAATGTAATACTCGTGTACTTTCAGCCTGCCCGAATCTACTTTATGCTCTATGGCTACCAGCAGATTAGGAATGGTTTTTACAAAGTCGGTAGCGCCATTCAGGTAGCCGGCCATGCTGCCGGACACTTCCAGGAAGAAGTTTACTTTATTAATGTGTGGGGAAGCAGCAGGTGTCGCTTTTTCTTCACCATTATCAGAAGTGCAAGCAGCAAGCAGAAATAACAGGCAAATACACAGGAGTTTTTTCATTAACAATGTTTGGTTAAAAATAACAAGCTTTTTTAACTATCCGCACACTTACAGGCAAGTGTAAATTTAAGATACTTGCATTGATTAACGCTGATGTATTCATAATGATTGTATAGGATTACACCAGCGGTAAAGAATTGTGCATTAGTTAACTGCATAAATAGGCAGCAATAACAATGCAGAGAATGTTGTAGTAAGCTTAGAAGAAAGTGATGGTTGGGAAATGACAGTTGACAGGAAATGCCTGTCATTCCACGCAAAGCTGCCTGAGTTCTTTGAGGTGTTAGTGTAGCGCACCCCGAAGAAAATAATAAAGGCAGGTTTCTGATCTGCCTTATATGTATTAATTATTTTATGAATCTGGAGAGCATCCTTATCTCATCCTTCAAAGTGCGCTTCGCTAATATATTGAGGAACATAAGCAAAGCATCCACATACTGCTTCTTGCTGTCAGCTATTATTCTATCAACTGTCATCTTAAAACATGTTATGCAAATACTTCATTATACCTTGCCGGCACGGGGTAGAGATGTTCATACACTTCCAGCAGTTTCATAACGGCTTTTTTTCCATCACTGCCGAGGGCAATAGAATAATCATTTACATACAAATTAATGTGCTGCTTCATCACATCTTCACTCATTTCCTGTGCGTGCGCTTTGATGTAAGGCGTTAAATTTTCGTAGTTGTTTGCAAAAGCATATTGCACGCTTTGCTTTATTAAATCATCTACTTTTTCTATCAGCTCTTTACCCAGCTCACGGCGCATGACAATACCTCCGAGCGGTATGGCTACGCCGGTGTGCTGCTCCCAATAATTCCCTAAATCCAACAGCTTGACTAACCCTTTTTGCATGTAGGTAAAACGGTTTTCGTGAATGATAACGCCAGCATCTACTTTGCCTTCGAGCACGGCATCTTCAATTTCATTAAATACCAAAAAACGCTTGCGTATAATATGCGGAAAAGCCAGTGAAAACAGCATGTGCGCTGTAGTATCTCTGCCGGGAATGGCTACTGTAAAATCCCTTTCTATTATATTTTCTGCACTTTGCTTTGCAATAAGCAACGGACCAACACCCTTGCCCAAAGCACCGCCACTGTTGAGTACAATGTATTCATTCAAAATCATAGGCAGCACGCCATAGCTGATTTTGGATACATCCAACCTTCCCTGCCGCGCCCAGTTGTTCAATGTTTGAACATCTTGTAATTCCACATTGAAAGTGATACCCTGTGTATCTATTTTATTATTCACTAAGGCATCAAAAATAAAAGTGTCGTTGGGGCAGGGACTAAAACCTAATTGTAGTTCCATTTTTTATACACAAATTGTTTTTATGATTACTAAAATTATTTTTTGCATGAATTCTTGGATACACCTGCCGGCAGACAGGGATTGCACGGACTGAAGCACGGATAAGATGAATAACTTTTATTCTATTTTATTCAGCATGTGTAATACCGTTTCATTCAAACTTGCTACTGCTTCTTTTAGCTTCCATTTCGTTTTATCTCTTTCGCCTATATAGTTGGAAATGGCTCTTATTTGTATGAACGGAATGTTGAATAATTGGCAAACATAATGCAGCGCAGCGCCTTCCATGCTTTCTATCTGTGCGTTATACTTTCCTTGCAACATTTTTATCCTTGCCTTTTCTGTGGTGATTTCGTTGATGGTAACGCCGGTTACTTCGGGCAATTGCAGCACATTGTATTTTTCTATTGTTTCATTTACCAAATATTTATCACTAAAAGGCATTTCACCCTTTTGCCGAAAACCCATATCAAATACATCTTTCCATTCACCATTTTCTTGCACGCCGGTATCTCCGAGGCTTTCTTTTTTCACAGCTACCACATTAGCCAGGCCAATATTGCTATCAAAACAACCGGCAATGCCCATTTGAATAATTAAATCGGGCTTGTGCTGTAACACATGTTGCGTGATGCTTACAGCACTTGGCAATATGCCAACTCCGGTGTAAAGAATACGAATGTCATGTCCGTTTGACTGCTTTATCATATCTTCCTTTAATTCCAACCTTGTTGCTGCTGCAATAGTTATCTGCATAATCTGCAAAGGTCGCAGTAATTCATATTTTCACCACCGTTAAAATACTGTATGAAAAAAATACTCTATTCTTTGCAGTTGCGCTTACCGGGTTTGCAGCGCAGGTTGCTGATACGTTGCACGTTCTTCCCCGATAAACAAATACTGGTAAAGACATGGTTCAACAGAGCATTGTATTAGCAGCTAATTGTACAACGATAACTGCATTGTAATGGGTGGCGGCTTTTTAGTACGGTTAATAAAACAATAATGGGTTTATACCGGTTTCAATTAAGTTAGCTTATATAAGCTGTAAGTTTTGAGCAAAAGTGCGGCGGGCTGCTCAACTGAAAATGATATTATTATTCATTTGTTACTAATCATTTTTTCTTCTAAAACATATAGCGATAAAACGGCATTTGCACAATTAAACAAAAGCGGCAGCCATGCCAGGTATTTTTCTGGATGGTTTTTCGGCTTTAAAATCCCATTAAAATTTTATGTTATAGAAAAATAGCTGTAAGTTTCCTAAAAAATTTTCCAACTGCTATGCGATGCATTTTCTACTTACCCATAATTGCCTGCCTTACTTTAATATCCTTTTATACCAGCGCACAGCGTACCTGTGCCACAAATGAAGTTTACCTGCAAATGCTGTCCAACAATCCTGTTTTTGCCAAAAATCAGCAGGAAATTGAAGCATTTACCCAACGGTTTATTAAAAATGGTGGCAGCCGGATGCAAAGTACCACTGCACGCGGCGCTGCTACCTATATCATACCCGTGGTAGTACATGTAGTGTACCACACCACTGCACAAAATATAAGTGATGCGCAGGTGCAAAGCCAGATAGATGTGCTCAATAAGGATTACCAGAAGCTAAATGCTGATACCGCCGCAGTACCTTCGGTTTTTAAGCCATTAATAGCCGATTGTAAGATACAGTTTTGCCTGGCAAAGCAAAACCCGGGCGGCAATCCAACCACTGGCATTATTCGCAAATACACCAGCAAAACTTCGTTCTCGGATAATGATGCAGTAAAGAAAAGCAGCAGTGGCGGTGATGATGCCTGGCCTGCTTCCAGCTATCTTAATTTGTGGGTATGCAACCTGAGTAATGACCTGCTGGGCTATGCGCAATTTCCCGGTGGGCCTCCTGCTACCGATGGAGTTGTAATTCTATATTCTGCTTTCGGTACTACCGGCACTGTAAAAGCACCTTATAACAAAGGCAGGACAGCCACTCACGAAGTAGGTCACTGGCTCAATTTGCGCCATATTTGGGGTGACGATTATGGCGACTGTACTGGCAGCGACCTCGTAGGCGACACTCCTAATGCTGCTGATGAGAACTATGGCTGTCCTACCTTTCCGCATGTCTCGTGTAGCAATGGTCCCAATAGCGATATGTTTATGAACTATATGGATTATACCAATGATGCCTGCATGCAAATGTTTACAACCGGGCAAAAAGACAGAATGTGGGCAGTATTGCAAAGTGGTGGCGCCAGAGCAGCCATCGTAAATTCGCAGGGTTGCAGTACACCATCCGGTAGCTGCGGTACACCCAACAACCTGGCTACTTCCAATATTTCTCAAAGCGCCGCTACCGTAAGCTGGAATGCAGTCTCCGGAGCAATAAGTTATAGGCTGCAATACAAAGTATCCTCAGCCTCTACTTATACAACCATTAGCGGACTTACGGCTACTTCCTATACGTTAACGGGCTTAACTGCTTCTACAAAATATACGTATAAAATACAAGCCACCTGTTCCGGCGGTGCAGGCAGCTATAGCAGCACTGCTACCTTTACTACTATGGCAACTGCCTGCACCGATAAGTTTGAGCCAAACAATACTAAGTCGAGTGCTAAATTTATCGGTTTAAATAAAAACATTAAAGCACTGATAGATACCAGTGACGACCTCGACTTCTTTAAATTTACTACTACTACCAGCGCGCCCAACTTTAAAGTAATGCTTACCGACCTGCCTAAGGATTACGATTTAAAACTCTTTAATCCGTCGGGTACACAGATAGGCAGCTCCCAAAATGGAAGCACATCCAGCGAATCTATTGCTTACAATGGCGGCATAGCAGGTACTTACAGAGTAGAAGTGTTTGGGTTTAACGGCGTTTACAGCGCTACAAGCTGCTACACCCTTAAAATAACTACCAGCAGCAGTTCGTTGAAAGAAGATGTGACTAAAACTATTAACATCAAAAGCGGCGTAATGGTGTATCCACAACCAGCTTCGGGTTACACTACTATACAGTTTGCCGGCAGTGAATGGAAGGGCAACGCCACACTTTCGGTTATCAGTCAGATGGGACAGTTGTTGAGTGTAAAACAAATTAATACCGATAGCAGGCAGTATCGCCTCGATGTATCTAACCTCGCCAATGGAATGTATTATATAAAGATCAGCAACAACAGTATAACCGTAACACAAAAGATTGTAGTACAGCATTAATAATTTTAAAAATAGATTTTTGTAATAATTGTAATAAAAGAAACCGCTCCCAGAGCGGTTTCTTTTATTATGGGGCGAACTGTTGTGCTGCTGATAAATAATAATATCATTTTCAAATAAGTAGCATCAAATATCTTTAACTCGAAGTGAGCAGTCTAAGGCTTACTGCTTGTGGCTTGCAGCTTCTCCTTGCATTTTATTTATTAATTCTTATTCCTTATATCTCCTAACCCGTAGTTACTGTTTTATCTATTTTATTAATCAATCCCTGCAATACTTTACCGGGGCCCACTTCGGTAAATTGCGTTGCACCACCGGTAATCATTGCCTGCACGCTTTGTGTCCAGCGCACTGCAGCGGTTAATTGCTCTACCAGGTTTTTCTTTATTTCATCAGGATTGGTTACGGCTGTTGCCGTTACATTCTGATACACAGGACAGGCAGGCTGATTAAATGTAACAGAAGCTATAGCAGCCGCCAGTTCTTCTTTAGCAGGCGCCATCAGTGGGCTGTGAAAAGCGCCGCCTACAGGCAATATCAAAGCACGTCTGGCGCCGGCAGCTTTTAATTTTTCACAGGCAACTGTTACACCATTTACCGACCCGCTAATCACCAACTGGCCGGGACAATTATAATTTGCCGGCACTACCACCTCTCCTGTTTCGGCTTGTACGCCGGCACATATAGCTTCTACCTTGTCGTCTTCCATACCCAATACTGCCGCCATGGTGGAAGGCGTTAATTCACAGGCTTTTTGCATAGCACCCGCACGAATGCTTACCAGCTTCAGCGCATCTTCAAAGCTCAATACACCATTAGCTACCAACGCAGAAAATTCGCCCAGCGAATGACCGGCTACCATATCGGGCTGTGCATCCGGCAATGCTTTATATGCAATCACCGAATGTAAAAACACGGCGGGCTGTGTTACCGCTGTTTGCTTTAGCTGCTCGTCGGTGCCTTCAAACATAATATCACTTATTCTGAAGCCCAGCAGATCGTTGGCTTTTTCAAATAGTTCTTTAGCGGTATTGCTGCTGTCGTACAGGTTTTTACCCATACCTGCAAACTGGCTTCCCTGGCCGGGAAATACATAAGCGTGTTTACTCATGAGGTGCTTTTTATTTGAGAGGTCAAAAATAGAGAGATAAACTAAAAGAGATTAAATTTTGAAATATACTGAATATGCTGGTGGTAAATGCTGTGCCATATTACAGTTATAACGACTGTAAGTTGAGAGAAGGCGTTATTTATTCAAATACGACTGTTTTATTTTTATATACAAATACACGATCATCCAGCACCAGTTGCAATGCTTTTGCCAGTACGGCGGTTTCTATTTCCCTGCCTGCTTTTATCATATCGGCTGCGGTAAAAGCATGATTCACCGGAATGATTTGCTGCACAATAATAGGCCCTTCATCCAAATCGTTGGTTACAAAATGGGCGGTAGCGCCAATCATTTTTACGCCGCGCTCATACGCCTGCCGGTAAGGATGTGCACCAATAAAAGCCGGCAAAAAGGAGTGATGAATATTAATGATGCGCCCTGCAAATAAAGCTACAAATTGTGGCGATAAAATACGCATGAACTTAGCCAGTACCAGATAATCAGACTGATATTGCCGGATAGTGCTAATCAGCTTTTCCTCAAACGCCTCTTTACTATTGCCTTCGTGCGAGATATAATAAAAAGGTACATTAAACTTGTTACACAACTCTTCTAATATGGCATGATTGCCAATAACGCATTGCACTGTTGCACCTAAAGTGCTAAAATAATTACGTATTAAAATGTCGCTCAGGCAATGATATTCTTTAGTTACCAGCACTACAATTTTCTTATCGGGCAACGGGTTTATAGTAATAGCCGCATCATTGGGCAACACGGCTTGTAGTTCTGCCTCAATCAAAGCAACATCGCTGCTTTCGGTAGTTTCTATGCGTACAAAAAAGCGCACTTCCTCTGTATTTACAAACTCGCGCATAGAAATGATATTGATGTCTTTACGCATCAGCACGGTAGTAATGGAAGCTACCAGTCCAACCTTGTCTTTACACTGAATAACGATAACCATTGTTTATTATCAATTGTTTGTTGCGAAATGCCTATAATTCTTGTATTCCATTCTTGTTTGCTTGCTCCCTGAATCTTATCTCTGCGGCTTCCCTCTTGTTTCTTTACGCAAAGTTGTATGTATTTATAAAACAGACAAGCTCGTTAATTCATCCGCTATATCCTGCAATAAATAAAAGCTGCTGCTACTCTTAGTAAATGTAAAGTTTAAAACAGGGATATTGAAGTTAGTACAAGGCTGATAAGATTGCTAAAATTCTATTAGCCCGCAGACACTAAAAGCCTTGCAATAACATTAAAAGGTTATTTAAATTCTATAAGAATCAGGAACCGTAAGACTCAAAGAAAAGAACCTGCCTGAAGGGAGACGGGGTTACACGAAGTATGCTTTATTATTCTTTGTGCCGTTAGCGCCTTTGCGGGTAAAGCAATTATTTCTAAACAGCCTTTAAGGCTCATTTCCTAAAAGAAATCCTAAGGCTTTTTTCCTGCATTGTTTTAAAACTGTAGCATAAACTGCTCTAAATTGTAAATATTCCACATTCCATTGTTCAAAACCGATGGATGCAATTACTTTTGCGGTCTTATCAAACTGAATACAATGGTTGACGTAATTCTCGGGCTGCAATGGGGCGATGAAGGCAAAGGAAAAATTGTAGATTATTTTGCACCCAATTATGATGTGATTGCCCGTTTTCAGGGCGGCCCTAATGCAGGTCATACACTATATGTAGAGAACAAGAAAATAGTGCTGCACCAGATACCTTCGGGCATCTTTCATCAAAACACCATTAATATCATTGGCAATGGTGTGGTACTTGACCCGGTGACGCTCAAACGCGAGTGCGACACGGTAGCATCGTTTGGGATTGATGTGCGTAAAAATTTGTTTATTGCAGACCGTACTAACCTTATTGTGCCCACGCACCGGGCTTTGGATAAAGCTTCCGAATTATCGAAAGGTGAATCGAAAATCGGCTCTACACTTAAAGGTATTGGCCCGGCATACATGGATAAAACCGGACGCAATGCACTGCGTGTGGGCGATATGTTGGGCAAAAATTTTACCACCGAATATATTAAATTGAGGCTGAAACACCAGCGCATACTGGACAGCTATCATTTTAATGAAGATATTTCGGCATGGGAAGAAGAATTTTTCGAAGCCATCGAATTTTTACGCACGCTGCCGGTGGTAAATGGCGAATATTTTATCAATAATAAAATTTCTGAGGGCAAGAAAATATTAGCCGAAGGCGCACAAGGCACCATGCTGGATGTAGATTTTGGTACATTTCCGTTTGTTACTTCGTCCAACACTATTTCGGCAGGCGTATGTACTGGTTTGGGCGTGGCTCCGCAGAAAATACGTGAAGTAATAGGCGTTACCAAAGCATATTGTACCCGCGTAGGCAGCGGACCTTTCCCTACCGAGCTAAATGATATTGTTGGTGAAGAGTTGCGGAAAATTGGCTCTGAATTTGGCGCTACTACGGGCAGGCCCCGGCGTTGCGGCTGGATAGACCTGGTGGCATTGAAATATACCTGTATGATTAATGGCGTAACACAAGTGGTAATGACAAAAGCCGATGTGCTGGATGCGTTTAAGGAACTGAATGTGTGTACGGCTTACAACATTAATGGTGAAGAAAAAACGGAGGTGCCGTTTCAGATGGATAGATTGAATATTAAACCTGTGTATCAATCATTTACAGGTTGGAATACCGATACAACGACCATCAGCAATGCAGCAGATTTGCCTGCCGCTATGACCACCTATATAGATTTTATCAACAGTTATATTGGTGCGCCGGTAAAATATGTTTCCAACGGGCCGGGCAGAGAACAAATTGTAACACTGTAGATGATTTTTGGCACAAAAAATTTTTTTTGCCGATTAAAAAACTCGTTGAAATTTTACGTTGATAATACAAGGAACCATGGCAAAATCTGTTAACAAAAAGACAGCGGGTAATACCCCCAAAGCGAATAGTAAAGACACCGCGAAAAAGGCTTCTACAAAAAGCAAAAAGCAGATGGAAGAGGAGGATGACGACTTGGACGAAGAAGAGGATGAGCCGATAAAGAAAACGGCTGCCGCAAAAAATTCCAAGACCTCTAAGTCTAAGAAAGATGAGGACGAAGAGGAGGATGAGGAAGATGATGTGGATATAGAGGATGATTGGGAAAAAGTAGATGAAGAGGATAGTTGGGATCCTGACTTTGATGAGTTTGATATTCCAAAATCGAAAACTGGCAGCGCCGGTAAGAAATCGGGCAGCAAAAAAGGTGATGATGAGGAAGAAGACTTTAAACCGGATGAAGACTTTAAGGAATTTGACCTCTTCAACGATAAAGGTGGATTTGATGATGACGATGATGATTTTTAAATCGCCACCTTACTGCTATGTAATAGCATCTCTTTCTTTGTAGAAGATCTTCAAAAGTATAAACAGCAAATGCTTAACCGATTGCTTCGGCTAAGCATTTGCTGTTTTATTTATTTCAACTAATTCCACCCCGATCAATATTAATTGAGGTAGTACATGATTACTAATAAAGGCAATGAACAGGCAGTAATATAGTAAATCAACAAAAGGCAACTATTCTCACAATTCCCTTTTGCATTGTACAAAATGCGCTTTACTTTCATGCTCTATGAAATGCTTTGCTATACTCACTGCTTTTTTAGCCGTTTTCTTTTGTGCCACCGCACAACAAACTGCTTCCTCTTCATTATACAAAATCACTACGCCCGAATCTGTTGGAATCAGCAGCAGCAAGCTGAATAAAGCAATCACTGCTATTGCCGACAGTGCCATTCGCGCACATGCCATACCTGGCTGCCAGGTATTAGTGGCACGCAAAGGGCAAGTGGTGTATTACAAAACTTTTGGCTATTTCAACTACGATAGCCTGGAGCGGGTTACACGCGCAACGGTGTACGATTTAGCTTCGGTAACCAAAGTATCAGCCACCACGGTATCTATCATGAAGTTGTATGAGCAAAAAAAATTAGACCTACGTGCCACACTGGGCACCTATATTCCATGGGTAAGAGGCAGCGATAAAGATACGTTGCACATTGATAATATTTTGCTGCACCAGGCAGGCTTGTTGCCCGATGTATTTTTTCACAGAGAAACGATAGATTCTACCGGCAGGCCGCTGCCTTATTTCTTTAGAGCAATCAGGGATAGTTTGTATTCGGTGCGTGTGGCTGATAATATGTACCTGCGCAAAGACTGGCTTGATACGATGGACCTGCGCATTGTACAAAGTCCGCTTTTACTGCCAGTCAAATATGTATATAGTGATCTTGATTTTATTTTTCTGGGTAAAATAGTAGAGCAGCTTTCGGGCAAAGCATTGGATAAATACGCAGCGGATGCCTTTTACAAACCACTCGGTATGCGCACCACTACTTTTACACCTAAAGAAAAGGGTATTTCTATTGCCCGGATTGCGCCCACCGAGAAGGAAAATGTCTTCAGGCTGGAACTGTTGCGTGGCGATGTGCACGATCCCAGCGCAGCAATGTATGGCGGTGTGGCAGGCCATGCAGGCTTGTATAGTAATGCGTATGATTTGGCTAAATTATACCTCATGCTGCTGAATGGCGGCAACTGGAACGGGCATCACTTTCTTAACCGGCAAACCATCAATTTATTTACCGGCTACCATAGCAATATTAGCCGCCGTGGCTACGGCTTTGACAAGCCAATGAAAGATAATGCTACCAACGGCGACCCTTATCCATCCATCTATGCATCGCCGGAAACCTTTGGCCATACAGGCTTTACCGGCACCTGCGTGTGGGCTGATCCTAAAGAAGATTTACTGTTTATTATGCTGTCTAACCGTGTATGTCCTTATGGAGGAGCCAATAATTTACTAAGTTCATTAAGTGTGCGCAGGAACATGCTGGATGCGGTGTATGAAGCGATTGATAAGAAGAAAACGGCTGGTCAAAAGTTGACAGTTGTTAGATAACGGTTGACAGAAAAAGCAGTAAGGAGGCACTACCTTCTTACTGCTTTTTTGTTTGTAAAGAGATATAAAATACTCTACTTTTTTTGCGCCAGTAGCCAAGGTAAGAGATTAGGTTCGGCAAAGGCATTATCCCAACTATTATGACCGGCATCAGGATACTCGGTGTATTGCACATGAGCACCTTTGGTAGTCTGCAGTGTTTTATATAATAATCTGTCAGGCCCGGGATTTACCACATCATCTTTAGCGCCATGAAAAATCCATAATGGTACTTTGTAAGCGCGTTGTGCATACAAAGGCACATTGGTCATACCACAAATGGGAAAAGCTGCCGCAAAATAGTCAGGATATTTTGTAAGCAGATCATATGTACCAAACCCACCTAAAGACAACCCGCCAATATATAGCCGCTTTTTATCGGCAATGCGGTGTTGCGAAAGACTATCTATCAGCAATTTTACCAGCCGCTCTGGCGTACTAAGATCAGGCGATTGATTGAGTGATAAATAAAAGCTGTCGCCGCGCGGCGTATTACGATTAAACCGGTTCCATGCACTATCATCAGGACATTGGGGAAAGATAACAATAGCAGGATTCCTGTTTCGAATACTATCCTTTAAAAACAAAGCGCCGCCATGGAATAATTGCTTTTCATTATCGCTGCCGCGCTCGCCGCTGCCATGCAGAAAAACAATCAGCGGAACAGACTTGTTGCCATTGTAGTGCAAGGGATATAAAATTCGATAACGCAAAGTATCATTACCTTGTATAAATAACTTTTTTTCGTACTGAAAAAAGCCGGTGGTATCATCCATTTGCGCGCTGGCAGCAACTACAAGCAGCAGTAAATGCAGCACAATAAAAAGTTGTTTCATGTTTGGTAAATTGTTGAAAAAGTTGGTTGTATTAAAAAGTAAACGTAAAGCTTTAATGTCCGCTATCCTTAGCACCTTTGTGTCTTCGTGGTATAAATAATCAACTCATACCAGCAGCTGTTTTCAGCAGGAGTTCTTTCGTCTTGCGCACTCCTTCGTCCTCACTCAAATGCTCACCGCCATACTCAATTCCCATATAACTTTTAAAACCCGAATCTTTTATAATCTTCATCATGCGTGCATAATCTGTTTCCATGCAATTTCCGTTAGCATCAAAATCAATCGTTTTAGCGCTGATGCCCTTTGCATAAGGTATTATTTCAGCTACGCCTTTATAGCGGTCGTACATCTCTTTGCAGTTGCTCCAACTGCCTTCCCACCTAATGCAAAAGTTACCCAAATCAGGTAAGGTGCCCACATTTTTATTGTTGGTCAATTTCATTAAACCTGCGAGCCACTCACCATTAGAGGTAAGGCCGCCGTGATTTTCTACCGTTATCTGAATACCTATTTTCTCCGCATATTCCGATAATTTATTCAGCCCATCTGCACCCGCTTTTTGCACGTCTTCGGGGCTGCCTTCACCAAACGCATTTACACGCACCATTGTACAGCCGAGATACTTTGCGGTATCTATCCATTTGTAGTGATTCTCCACGGCAACATTGCGCTTTTTATCATCCAGGTCTGCGAGCGCACCTTCGTTGTCAATCATAATTAAATGATTTTGTACACCATTGTCCTTACAGCGTTGCAACAACTCGCTGAGATAAGCAGTATCATTTGCTTTATTTTTAAAAAAAGTGTTTACATATTCTACTGCGCTAATGTCAAATTCATTTTTTGCCTTGGCAGGAAAATCAAGGTTGGTCAATTTGCCCTCTTCCAACTGCCTGTGAAAAGACCATTCTGCCAGTGAAATTTCGAAGAACATACTCATAGGTTAATTAATTTTTGCTTGCTGTACGGCGCAGGCTGTGCCAAAGCTTTCAAAAATTATACATGATAGTTGTACAAATGGCGCGTAACCAGCGGATATGCTATACTTTTAGGTAACAATCTTATAGTTTGAAAAGCTGAAAATACAGTTTTTATATAAACGAGCTGTGCTATTTTGCCATAATGCAGTACAATGAACAACTATACTCGACTTTTATTCCTGTACTTATCTAATATATTCTAATACTACAGTAATGCTCCCTCCAGTAAAGCCACCGGAAACTTAGCAAATACATCTTTTAACAATAACTGGTTATCACCTTTAATACCTTCATTGGTAAAGATATTTTTCCAATTCGTTGGTGCACCTTCAGGAAGTTGCAAGCTATTGGCATTCCAGGCTTGCTCACCTAATAGATTGCCATTATTTTCTGTAATGTTTTTGATATTAACAGGGAAAGCAACAAGCACCCATTTATTATTGTGCTTGCGTGCATAAGCCACTACATTTTCATTGCTGGTTACAGGTATGTATTCTCCTTCTAAAAACAATTCATTATGAGCATTGCGGAAGTTGAGTGCTTTATACGTTACAAACAACTTTTCGCGCCCTTCCTGTTTGTGTTGTTGTATAAAAGATAACACAGCTTCGGCGCTTTCTTTTTCTTTCTGCATAATGTTGTCTAATGCTTCCATACGACATTGATAATTTACCGGGCGACGATTATCTGGATCTACATAACTTAAATCCCACAACTCGCAACCTTGATACACGTCCGGAATACCAGGTGCTGTTATTTTTATTAATACCTGCTCTAAAGAGTAAATGGTTGCAGGTTTAATTACCTTTTGCAAAAAAGGAGTAAACCTTTGCAGGAAATCATGCTTACTATCTAAAATAGAAGTAATAAAGTTTTTGCAGGCTTCTTCATAAGCTGTATTCGGCTCAGTGTAAGTCGTTTCTACTTTCGCTTCGCGTAAGGCTTTTTGTATAAACGCTAATGAACGTTCAATATAACTATCCGTTACCTGCAAATCTTCAGGAAAGGAACCAATAAGTGATTGGTAAATAAAATATTCGTCGTTAACAGAAGGTGCTGGTTTATTATTAATTATTTTTATAAATGGTGCATTAATTTGCCTCCAGTTGTTTACTTCCTGTATCCATTCATCTGCCATTTCCGATAACACATTAATACGCATACGACCATCTTCGCCACGCTTGGTATCGTGTGTAGAAGTGCCGTTAAGTGAGTATGGATTATTCTGCCGGCGGCTAATCATTTTGTTGTGAAAATCCTGAATGCTGATGCCCAACTGCGCGGGTGCATCACCTACTTCGTTGTGCGAAATGAGTGGATCATATACATAAAAAGTAGTGTCTTCTACACCTTTTGCAGCGAGTGGACCAGTAAACTGCATTAAGCGCATCAGGAACAATAACCTGTTGGCATCTTCGGGCTTTGTACCATCTGCAAAAAATATGTCTTTTAATAATTGCAGTTCCCGTTGTGCATCGTCAATATGTTTTGCAGCTTTGTCAAATGCTTTCTCTGCAATGGGTACCGCCACTTCATTCAATGGATAACAATCCGGATAAATACGATATACGGGAAAAGAAGCCATCAACACACCTAATGCCTTTTTCAAAGCTTCCGCATTGTATTCATTGCCTTCAAATATTTTTAAGTCTGCTGCTAAGTGCAATAAATTTTCCAGTTCACCACCCATCTGGTCAAACAAAAAGCGGTGCTTTTTTTGGAACACTATTTTTTCATAATCCGGTGTGTTTGGTACTAATTGCTTATAAAATTGCAACAGCTTTTCACCACCTTTTTTACTACTCAACAGTTGATTGGTAAACGATAAAAACTCGTAGCCGCTCGTTCCCTGCAAGTCCCAATCATGTGCAATGTTTTCGTTGTATTCCAATATTTTTTCAGCAATAACATACACGTCTTCACCAAACAATTTTCTTAGCCGTTGTACATATTGTTGCGGGTTGTATAATCCATCAATATGATCTATTCGCAAGCCTTGTATTAAGTTGTTTTTGTATAAACGATAAATGAATTGGTGATAGTCATCAAACACCTGCTCATTCTCCATACGAAGACAGATCAGAGAGTTAACGGTAAAGAAACGGCGAAAGTTAATTTCCTGTTCCGTTACTTTATACCAGGTGAGTATATAGTACTGCCGGCTCAGCAATTTGCGAAGCAACCCTTTATCTTCATTAATTTTCTCAACTGCCTTTTGTATAGTAGCTGTATAAGATGTCAATTGTTGCAGCCACGTTTTTTTATAACTGTTCCATTCGCTTAGCTCAACATTCATTTGTGCATATATGTCTTCGCCTAATTCATTCAGGCTTTCATCATCTTCAATGGAAAAAATAAAGCCATACGTATCTATGGCAGCAGGATAAAGGTTGTTGTAATACTCAATAAAAAATCCATCACTCTTATATACCAATTTTATTTCGTTACTGTCAATCGCTTCATCCAAATCTTTACCAATAAACGGCACCATTACTTTGCCTTTGTACTTTGGGTCAAAATGGTTCCAGTCAATATCAAAATAATGGTAGTACGGCGATTGCGGGCCACGCTCAAAAACATCAGCAAGGCGTTCGTTATCCATAGCATAAGCCATGTGGTTGGGCACGATATCCTGTAGCCAGCTCATGCCATATTCCTGTAGCTGTACTGCTATTTCTTTTAACTGTTGTTCCGTTCCAATTTCAGGGTTAAGCATATGGGGATTAATAACATCGTAGCCATGTGTGCTGCCTTTGGTAGCAGTAGTTATTGGCGCACCATATATGGTAGAAATACCCAGCTTATGCAGGTACGGAATAATGTGTTTTACATCATTAAATGTATAACTACTGTTGAGTTGTATACGGTAGGTAGAAGCAGGGAAATACATGTAGTTTATGCTTGTTTTAATGGTTGTAAAATAATAGTGGAATAAGGATTAAGTGAAAACGATTTAGTAACGTTAATAGTTAATGGAGTTACCTCGCCGGGACCATTCCATTGCGCTGCAGAGGAATCAAATATTTTGTTGCATGATGTTTCTGCAGGTAATGTGTAATCTTTTTTTTCTTCATTAAAATTAAAGATGATAAAAGCACTTTCCTCTCCATTTTTCCTTTCTATAGTTAATACCTTATTATCATTCACCGGATATACTTTCATTGAATCACGTTCCTTATTTTGCAAGGCAATCAGCGTTTTGCGAAGCTGAATGATAGCTTTGTAAAAGCGAAACATCGCTGCATGTTCATTACCATTTATATTCCACGAAAGCACGGATTGCCGATACGTATCTTCCTCCTGAGGACCGGGAAAATCATATTTAAAACTAAAATAAGAAAACTCCTTTTTCCTGCCTTCCGTTACCGCATTTACCAGGTCGGGATCGGAGTGAGAAGTAAAGTAAAAGAAAGGGTTTTTTTCACCATATTCTTCGCCCATAAACAGCAGTGGAATGTAAGGTGAAAAAATAACTAATGCAGCCGCCAGCTTCAACGCTTCAAAAGATAAGGTTTGAGTGAGTCTATCGCCCAATGCACGGTTGCCAATGTGATCGTGATTTTGAGAGAACACTACAAATTTGCCATAATCATTATTGCCCACCGGCGCACCAAATATCTTTTTGCGGTGCGGTGAATAAATACCATCATATACATAGGTATCTGTAAAGGCTTTTTCAACCTGTTGCAAAGAGCCAAAGTCTTCATAATAACCATCTGTCTCACCGGTTAATACGGCATGTATAGCATGGTGAAATTCATCTATCCATTGACTATCCAAACCGTAGCCACTTTTACTTTGGGGATTGATGTAACGTGGATTATTAAGATCTAATTCTGCTATCAAAAACTTTTTTCTACCAGTCTTTTTTTCCAGCTTCGCTACTTCTTCTTTCAGCAGTTGAACAAAGTGTTTTGCACCATAATCCACAATGGCATGTACCGCATCCATGCGCAAGGCATCTATATGAAATTTATCGAGCCACATCAACGCATTTTGCAAAAAATAATTACGTACGCCATCGCTGTATGCATCATCAAAATTGAGTGCATTGCCCCAAGGCGTTTTATGACGCTGTGTGTAGTAAGGTGCATAATCGCTCTGGTAGCCACCTTCTGGGCCAAGGTGGTTATATACTACATCTAATATTATAGCAATGCCTTTTGTATGTGCTGCATTAACCAGTCTTTTCAGTCCGTTTACGCCCCCATAACTGTTTTGTACAGCATAAGGATACACGCCATCGTAACCCCAGTTGCGGCTGCCCGGAAACTGTGCGATAGGCATAATTTCAATAGCATTAATACCTAATTCAACGAGATAATCCATCTTATTTATAATACCTTCAAAATTGTGGTTTTGCGTAAACGTGCCGGTGTGCAATTCATAAATAATCAGGTCTTCCAAGGGTATGCCTTTCCAGCTATCATCCGTCCAGCTAAAGTTATGGTCTATTACTTCCGAAGCCTTGTGCACGCCTTCGGGTTGCGACAGCGAAGCAGGATCTGGTCTTTGCATTTCGCCATCAATGCGGTATAAATAACGTAACCCGGGCGTTACATTTTCCACAGTTGCTTGCCAGTAGCCAGCATCGTCTTTTTGCAGCGGATAGATTTTTTGATATGGATGTGTAACTACTAATTCTACTGATTCTTTTTTGGGCGCCCACACTACAAAATGACAAGTATCCTCTTTATAAAATGCGCCTACAGGCCGGTATAGTTCGTTCATGAATGTTTTTTCCTAGATTTTATCTGTAAACGTTTGAACAAACATTATGCAAGAAAGAGCCGTAAAATAAATGTGGGCACTAATAAATTGATTATAATGCCTTTAAACTATCAATTATACAAAACCTGGCATTGCGTGCAATAATAAGTACGGCGAGGGTTTTGACCTAAATAGGCTTTTACAAAAGGCACTTCATCTCTCGGGCACAGTTTGCGGGCATTAGCTTGCCAGTGCCGCTGAAATTCACCTTTCTTTCGCCACTCCAAAAATTGATAGCTGTATGTAAGTAACTCTTTCAATATTTCATTCCACTTTTTTGCAGGTAGCTTGCCTACTAAACTTAGTGGCTGCACTTTTACCCTGAACAATACTTCATTTTTAATAATATTTCCAATGCCAGAAAAAATTTCCTGATTGAGTAATGCATCGCATACCACCGCATCTGGAATTGCTTTCAACTTTTTTATAGCTGCCCTGGGGTTCCATTCTTCACTCATTACATCGGCACTCCAATCGTACACCTCATTCAATGGCTCCTCTATAAAACGCAAGGCACAATTATAAAATACAAGCTCGCTGTCTGTAAACTGCAGGCTTAGTTTAACTGGCTTTTCGGGTGGTTTGCGGCGGTTGATATACAAATCGCCAAACATTAAAAAGTGAATGCGTAGAGTGAAATCACCAAAACAAATCAGGAAATGTTTGCCCCATGTTTTTATATCCGTAATGGTTTTGCCCAGCATACGGTCTGCATGTAGCTTAGTGTTGTTTTCTATAGCCGTGATTTGTTTACCAATAAATGGTTGTATATCTTCTTTCCACATCACAAGAAGCGGACCTTCTGCCATAGATACGTTTTAGAGAGATAGTATTCAAAAGCTAAGCCAGGAGGGTGTTGACACAAAAGCATGAAGCACGAAGAATTTACTGCAAACAGTTTTATTACTGCGATCCCTGTTTATGAGCAAGTGGTAATGGATGTAAATAAAGGACACCATATTACTATTTACACTTCATAAAAACCGGGACCTATGATGAGTGCAGCGTGATAAATAAAGCATTATTAGAATGGGGCTTGCCTTATTTTTATACTATGAAAAAATGCTTTCTCTTTTGCGTTGCGCTGGTAATATATACACATTATAGCTGCTCACACAATCCATACAGGGCTACCAACAGAGTGTATAAAAAACAGGTAAAAACATTAGCCAAAACCATCCGTGTTTTTCCTTCCAATGAAGGTTTGGATTCTATTGTACCGATGCCCTATCCGGCAGGAACTATCAATTTCAATTTGCGCAAGCCCGACTATGTAATTATTCATCATACTGCACAGGATTCTATACAACAAACACTACGCACGTTTACGCTGGTACGCCCGCAGGTAAGCGCCCATTATGTAATAGCGAAAGATGGCACCGTATATCACATGCTCAACGATTATTTACGTGCGTGGCACGCCGGTATTTCGCGGTGGGGAAATAATAAAGACATTAATTCATCTTCTATTGGCATAGAGCTGGACAATAACGGCTTTGAACCGTTTACACTACCGCAAATTACGAATCTGCTGCACCTGCTTGCCAACCTGAAAAAGAAGTACAATATTCCGGTTGAAAATTTTATTGGTCATGGCGATATAGCGCCTGCGCGCAAGAACGATCCGAATCCGTATTTTCCCTGGAAACTGCTGGCAGAAAAAGGCTTTGGTTATTGGTACGACGATACAACAAATGTACCCTTGCCGCCCGACTTTAACAGCCTGCAGGCATTACGCATTATTGGATACGATGTAAAAGATAGCACGGCTGCCATTCAGGCTTTTCACCGGCATTTTGAGGCAGATAGCTTAGCTGTGTTAAATGATGCGGATAAGAAAGTGTTGTTTATGGTAATGAAGAAATATATGTAGGAAGGCTCAGGAACATGGTTCAAGGCTTAAAATGCAAGGCAAAAGGTTCAGGTTGCAGGTAATGAGCTGTGAGCAAAGAAAAACAGGGGCGGGCTGATAAGTTATCCGTTTTTTATCTTTACTGTTTGCAGGCTGTCAACTGATCATCTATCAACTGCCAACTCCTTTGTACTATTAACTATCCATCAACTCTCATCTTCCAACTCTCAATTATCTTTGCAGTATGGTTTACCTCACAAGGATAGAGCATTTTAATGCAGCCCACAAACTGTATAACCCACGCTGGAGTAAGGAAAAAAACGAGGAATTGTTTGGTGTATGTGCCAATGAAAACTGGCATGGCCACAACTTTGATCTGCACGTTACTATCAAAGGAACGCCCGACCCCGATACGGGTTTTTTGATGGATGCTAAAAAATTAAGTAAGCTGATTAATGAAAAAATTCTGGAACAATTAGACCATAAAAACCTGAACCTTGATGTGCCTTTCTTAAAAGACATGATGTGTACCACCGAAAACCTTGCAACAGCTATCTGGCAACAACTCACACCCCATCTTCCCAGCGAGGTGCAACTGCACGCCATTAAGCTATACGAAACACCACGGATTTATGTGGAGTATTTTGGGGAATGATTGACCGCAAAGACGTGAAGCATTTTTAAATATTTATGGCTGCCGGCGATTTTGATTTATTGCCGCGTTAGCCGGTTGATAATATCAGCGTGCTGCGGATAAGTGTCTAATAATGTGTTTCTGTCTGCTATTTCAAAATCACTAAAATCAAAGCCGGGAGCCACAGTGCAGCCTGCAAGGGTAAACGCATTATTAGATGCAGGCCCGGCAGCAAACCAGGCTGTTGCCGGTACTACAAACTGGAACATTTCACCGGCTGCTACATTGCTCCCTAATTGAATGCAGCAATATTTTCCATCCTCTTCAATTACATGAATTAGTAATGTATCGCCTGCATAAAAATGCCAGCATTCATCACTTTGTATGCGATGGAATGCCGAAAAATCACCTTGCTGTAATAAGTAATAAATAGCTGTTGAAAAAGGACGTACGCCGGAAAAACGGGGTGGCAACGCATCAACCTTAATAAACTCACTTGCACGGTAGGTTTCTCTGAAATAACCACCTTCGGGATGCGGTTGGAGGTGTAAATGTTGTATAAAGTAAGCAGCATTCATTTAGTTAGGAGTATTGAATGTATAAAGGTAGTACACCAGATGTAGCTTATGTACCTGTAGCTTGCCAAATAAGCCTGTAAAAAATTGCTTCTGCTAACAAATATTTAACTTTACTTATCTGCAACGCCCGGAAAAATACAGCCGTATGTACTAATGATAAATGCCTGCAGCAGTTGAGCAACAATAGCGCGTTTTAACATTGAAAGATTACTTAGAACAACTAAGTATGGCAAACAGCACACAACAGCCACCATTATCTAAAACCTTTTAAAGGATTTGGAAAACATTACAAATATTATAAAAGGTTGTATTGGTAAAGACCATAAATATCAGAAGATGATTTATGAGCATTACCGTGGCTATGCTTTGAAGATTGTTTTCAGATATATATACCAATACGAAGAGGCAGTAAATGCAGTAAATGATGGATTTGTAAAACTGTTCAACCACATTGACCGATTTGAAATGGGTACTGATGCAGATAACGAAAAGATATTGATGGGTTGGATGAAAAGAATTATGATTAATGTTTCGATTGACCAGTTGCGAAGCAAAAAAACATCACCTGAAACCGGCGATATACCAGCTTCTGTATGGGGCTTGCCAAGTGATAGCAGGGATGCAGAGCAGGCAATGATGTACAACGATTTGGTACTTATGATTAAGCAACTGCCGACACCTTACCGGTTAGTATTCAACTTATATGTGATTGATGGTTTCTCGCACGCCGAGATAGCAGAGATGCTTCATATACCGGTAAGCACATGCAGGTCGAACCTGCTGAGAGCCAGAACGATGCTGCAGCAAAACTTAAAGAAAACCGAAGATGAATTGTTATGCAGGATGTAGAAAACGATATGGATGAATTGTTCAGAAAGGCGGTAGTTAATTACACGCTCGAAGCGGGTGCGGATAACTGGGATACGATTGTTGCACAGTTATCGGATGATAGTTCGGTTATGCCTGTTGAAATTAATCGTAAAGAAAATGGCGCTGCCAATGCTATTTTTTTGCTGCTGTTTTTACTTATTCCACTTAGTACAGCTATGTTTTCTTATTATTCTAACAATGCAGTAGGAAAATCAAACAGCCATGCTGCAGCAGTTTCCTATTCATCACCTCAACAGGAAATAAATAATAATACAATTACCGGTAAACAAAATAGCATAACATATTCAGCAGATAAGACTGAAAGAATAATACCCACAATAGGACCATTCTACAATAATGAAACAGATAAAAGTGTGCAGGCAATTACACCCACTGCACCGGTAAAGAATGTAGAAAAAAAGAACAGCAAACAAGTTGATTCAATTTATTCAAAAAACAGTTTTACTGCTTCTCCTGCAGGCAGCCAAATTGTAAATATGAATCAGCAAAAAAGTAATGACGGCAGGCAGCAACCAATTACAACAAACACACACACCCCACAAAAGCCTCACCTGTATGCAGGCATAATTGCAGGGCTTGCCCTTAATGAAGTAAAGAACCAGGGATTTAAAAAACCCGGCTTCGATGCAGGCATTATAGCAGGCTTCAGAATAAATAAAAATGCCGCCGTTGAAGTTGGTTTGTTATACTCCAAAAAGTATTATTTCAGCAATGGAAAATATTTCTCCATGGATAAAATGAGCGGCTCCATGCCTGCAGAAATGAAAGTGCTGAGTGTTGAAGGAAGCAGTAATTTATACCAGCTACCGGTTGCCATTAAATATGATATTGTACACAAAAAATCATCTACATTCTTTTCTTCGGCAGGCATGTCTTCTTATATACTTACCAAAGAAAAAAATGATTACCAGACTTCTATGAATGGCGTGCAGCAAAATATGAAAGGCATGTATAAGCAAGTGTCAGCCGGTTTTGCGTCTTCTATTGATGTGAGTGTTGGTTATGAACATACTATACAAAAGGGAACTACGATAAGAATACAGCCTTACCTGCAAATTCCCCTAAAAGGCATGGGCATGGGTAGCATGCAGGTAATGAGTGCCGGAATACATATAGCCTATACGCGATAGCTCCACCAAGCAATATTATTACTTGAAAATATACCTGCACATTATTATGAGCGGGTAAGTAATCCTTTTTCTTTTAACCAATAAAAACAACATGTTATGCTATCAAAAAACCTACTAAAAGTAACAGCCATTGCTGTTGCTTTTACTATTGCTTCCTGCAATAAAGATCAACTGAAAACTACAGCACCCATTGCACAGCAAACCCAATCCGAAACATCTATAAAAGACATGATTGCGGAGCATGGCGCTAACCCGGATGAAATGATGCTTGCCGATGCTAAAACAATGTTGCAGGAAGGCTATGTATATACAGAAAGCAATGAGGCTGCTCAAAACAGCATTCATATTTACAAGCAACATTCCGATGGAACATTAAGCTTTGTAACAAGTGTGGCTTCGGGCGGTGCCGGCAGCGGAACAGGACTTGGCTCGCAGGGCGCTTTGGCGCTTGATAAACAGCATCAATGGCTATATGCAGTAAATGCAGGCGACAACTCTGTTTCTTCTTTTTGGGTGCATAGCGATGGCAGCCTTACGCTTGCGCATACTATCAACTCCGGTGGTACTACACCTGTAAGTCTTACGGTGCATGGGCATTGGCTGTATGTAGTTAACTCTGCAAGTGCCAATATTTGTGGTTTTACTATTGGCTCAGGCGGCACCCTTACAAAAATTGATGGCTCCCTGCAACCGCTTAGCAGCAGCGGCGCCGGCCCTGGTGAAATTAAATTTCATCCCAGTGGTACGCTATTGTTTGTAACAGAAAAAGCAACCAGTAAAATTGCTGCTTTTACAATAGATGCACAAGGTGTTGCCGGTCCGGGTACTTTCAATAATTCAGTTGGGCAAACGCCTTACGGGTTCGACTTTTCGCAAAGCAATCACTACTTAGTTGTATCCAATGCAGCAGGAGGTATAATGAACGGAGGCTCCTGCTCTTCTTATGCTACTGATAATAATGGAAACATCAATGTAATAAAAGGCGAAGTAAAAGATTTTCAATCGGCACCTTGCTGGTTAGTAACTACACATTATGGCAGATTTGCTTTTACCACCAATGCCGGCAGTAATAGCATTTCGTCTTATTATGTATCGCCTTACGGTGGATTATATCTTGTATTTTTTGCAAAAACAACTACCGGCGCATCACCCATTGATATTGTTGTAAGTGGAAATAACGGCTATGTATATAATCTTAATTCCCAATCGCACAGCATCACCGAATACAAGAGAGGTTTGTTCGGCACATTGAAGCCTATTGGTGAAATGCCCGGACTACCGGCGGCTGCAGCCGGGTTAGCAGCTTATTAAAATACTAACAATGCCTGTTCCAAATAAGGTAAGTGTGTCGTCAAAATTAACTTATGATAATCGAAGCCGTCATTCCGCAATTACCGCCGATTAGAACTGATTATTATCAACAATTAAGGGCGGCTTTGTGCAGAATCTGTAGGTAGAATTAACTGAATATAATTTTGGCGAGATACTTACCTCATATAAGCTACAGGCTGCAAGCAGGAAGTTGTAAACTTGTATATCATGCTACTTAATTGAAAATAGTAAAAGCTGTAAAAACATACGGTCTTACGCAGTGCCCAAGACCGTATGTTTAAAGAGAAAAGAATACTTACTTGTCCTCCGGAAACATACCCGTAAACTTCCTTTCAGAAAGCTTGTTGCTTAATGGCGCAAACTGCTTTTGCTGCATTAATAACTGCCTGTTTTGCTCATCGGCATTACTTGTCATTCTGCCATAGGTACCTGTAGTAATATAGTTTAAAGCCGCAGCCAGAGAAGGCTCTTGTATATCGCCCCAGTTTCTGTTTACACCATCAGCGGTAAGTTTATCCGGCGCAAAACCGCTGTAATAGTCGGCACTGCCCACACTGTTTGCTGTTTTAAACGAGATAGGATAAATAGCATAATCGAAAATAGTGATCGGGAAAAAACCTACCGGCTTGCCATACGTGGTATCACCTACGAGTTTCACATCCATATACGGGCGTAGGTTATTGATGAGCAGTTCGCTTGCCGAAGCCGTAGAACCGGTAACAATAAAGAATACACGATTGAGATCGAGGTTTCCGGCTTTTTCGTATTTTACCATATTATTCTGTGGTGCAAAAGATACATTGCCAAAACCCGGTTTGCGTTTTAATAATGGAAATTTACCTGCCTGTAAGGAATCGTTGAAGAGATACTGATACATCGTTTGATTGTTAGCTGCCAATGGTGCAATTAAGTTGGCAAGCGTGTCCTGCGTCTCGGTAGAGCCACCACGGTTGTAGCGCAAATCCACAATCAGTTCATTAATACCTTTTTGCTGGAAATAAGCAAATACATTGGCTAATTCTGCACGCGAAGGCTCGCCAAAAAACTGGTTAAAAACAAAATAACCAATCTTTTTTGTACCATCAGTACTGTGGTAAACAGTGTCGTACAACACTGAATTAGCGATAAATTCAGTTTTGCTCAAATCAACCGTTACCGCTCCGCCATCAGGCCTTATAAATCCGAATGTTGCACTGGTGCTGCTGCCAAAAAATACATCATTTAAAATATCAACACTTGGGTCGTCGTAGCCAATAGTAGTGCCGTTTATTTTATTGATGTACCAGCCGCGCTGCACACCGGCTATACCTGCAGAAGAGTTGGTATAAACATACGATACAAACCAATACACCGAATCGTAAGGCAATGCTCTGTCCAGCGCAGCCGCCTTAATGAAAAAGCCATAATCTCTGTTGTCGCCTGTTTGCAAGCCATCCGATTCTTCTGTGGTTGTTACAAAGCTATAGCGGTCCAACGGCTCTTTGGCGCGAATAGCATTCATTACATTTTCGGCAGAAGTGAGTTCATCATCCCCTTCGTATTGCCGTGGATTAAATTGTTCGTAAGCAGGCAATACCGAATGCCAGAGATATACTTCTTTTGAGTACAAATACACAGAATCTGCCAGCAGATCTTCTTCGGTAGCCGTGGTAACAGGTGGAGTGGGTGTAACAGGCGTGGAATCTTTTTTCTTACACGCATTTAAAGAAAATAAAAGGAAACACACAAAAGCAAGCGCTGCTATCTTTTTCATATTACTACTAATATAAGGTTCTATTATATTTAAACGTAAATGTACTCTTCGTGGTTATGCAAAGGGAAATATTTTCTGTTACTACGTTCTTTTTAAGGAGAATATAATTCAAAAAGCCGCTCATTTTTTCTCCACTGCTTTAATATGGTATTCCTGAATTAATGGCGGGTTTTCGGGTGTTAAAGTAAATGTCACTTCGATGTTCTTTTTTTCACCTTCCATAGTGAAAATGCCGCGCAATTGATTTTGGGGAACAACATCATTCACTTTTATAATCTTTCCGGCATCTGCAAAAATGGTTGCAGCTTCTTTCTTCAACGAATCTAATGGATAATCCATAAAAAAGTTCCCGGCAAAAATGGTACTGCTCTCTGCATTGTTCCAGCCAGGCAATATTTTCATCAGCTCATTCCGTCGCTTTTGCAAAATAGGGGAAGGCGGCAATTGCCTCCGCTGCAAGTGCGCCAACGTAATAATTGTATCCAGCACTTGCAGGTTTGCTGTGCTTGTACCTGCATAAGTAAGGTTGGCAAAAGAAACAATGCCAATGCCGTACTCCGGCAAAATCTGCCAGTTGCTTCCAAAGCCCGGCAACCCGCCGCTGTGCCCTACATATACTCTGTCATTGCAATCTCTCATCCACCGTAAGCCATAACAATAAGCAGCTACTGTAGCGCATGTTCTTCCACTCGGATAAGTATATAATGGAGATAAGGTACTGACATTCCAGGGATGTTGCATTTCGCGCAAATCACTTCTTTTTACAGGTCCGTTATCTTTACTGTTCGATGGTGGATAGGCTGTTTGATGCAGTGCCATGTATTTACTAAAATCCTGTATCGAAGTAATTAATCCACCCATTGCTCCGTATGCACCATCGTGCAACATAGGTTGTTCTATCCATTGCTCATTAAGCCAACGGTAGCCATGTGCTAATTGCTGAGGCGGCACTTTGGTATATTCCCATTTTGTATTGTTCATTCCGAGCGGCTGCAAAATGTTTTTAGTAATGTATTCCTCATACGGCATACCTGACACCTTGGATACGATATGCCCCAATAATGTAAAACCAAGATTACTGTATTCGTAAGCTATACCCGGCACATTGGAAAAGGAAATACCTTTATTTACAAGCGCCATCAACTCGGCATCGGAGTCTTGCAGTTGACGGTCGCCCCAGGGATTATCTTCCGGGAAGCCGGCAGCATGCGTGAGTAGCTGCCTAATGGTAATAGGCGATGCATCGGCAGTAAGATAATGCAGGTTTTTCATCTCTGGAATGTATTTGGATGCGGGGGCATCCAACTGCAATTTTCCTTCCTCACGCAGCTTTAAAATTGCCATTGCTGTAAAGCTTTTGGTCATAGAAGCAATGCGAAAAAGCGATTGAACAGTCGCAGGCATTTTCTTTTCTACATCGGTATAACCGAATGCACCGGCGTGTACCAACCGCCCATCTACCACCAAGCCATAAGTAAAGCCGGGATAATGATGTTGCATTGCATATGTATAAAATATACTATCTATTATGGGAAAGGTAGATTCAATTTTTTGCATCCGGAGGCTATCGGTAAATACCGGCGGCTGATAGGAATTGTTTGGCTGGCTATATGCTTTTTGCATACATACACCGGCCATTAACAGCAATAGAACGTTGCGCAGATTGTTGGTAACAACATCTGAGAATATATTCTTCATAAGCATGTTTTTTATTGAACCGTAAAGGCTCAGGAACAAAGAGCTGCACTAAGCAGAATGAAGCATCTTTGTATAACTTACTTCCCCTGCATGACTTAACACAATTGCCAATTGCGGGTAAACAACTTTTATACTCACAACTCACTACTTACAAAATGGTGAACCATTTGTGAGATATGTGTTATCAAAGTTTTATCCCGCGTCGTCTTCGGCTTTTTCGCCGTGTTGTACGATGTCGCCTTCTTTAAACAAAATATCCTGCAATACTATTTTCCACTTTGGCATTTTGCGCAGCAAGAATTCCAGGTCCATTCCAAAATGCTTGAATTCTTCCTGTTGTGCATTTTGCATAATGGCTTTAGCAGTTTTATCTTTTTCAACCGAAATGCGCTGCTCGTACCAGTTGATGGCTTCCACCTCTTCGGTAAGTGAAGCAAGCATACGTGCTTTGGTTCTTGTTTCTTCGCTTAAATCGTGCGCCGGTTCATGGTATTGATCAAATCCCATAGTACTAATTATTTAATGCACTAAATGTCGGCAATATTTTGTAGTTGGCAAATGAATGTTGCTGTTGCTTTCATTAGCACTAATACTGAAATAAACTTGCATCATTAAAATGAGCAAAGCTATTTTGTTATTATCAGACACACCAACACGTCATTGCAAGCGGAGCGAAGCAATCCGTGCTCAGCAGTAAATCATTATTGATGGCTGATTTGAAACTTTACAATAACTTATACAATCAATTAGTAAATCACTATTAATAGATTATGTTGATTGTACTACCATCCACGGATTGCTTCGCTCCGCTCGCAATGACGTGCTGTTTAACGCTCATGATAACGCATTCAGTTATTCTAACAAAAAACTATTAAACTTGTTCTCTTATTACTCCCCAACTCATTACTACCATGAAATATATTTATCTGCTATTTTTTGTTCTGTTACTTCAGCATGTCCAGGCACAAACAGGGCTTATTCAAAACATCAATGCACGCAAAACTGTCAGCCTCGATGGTCGCTGGCATTACATCATAGATCCTTTTGCAACCGGGTTTCGTGGCTTTCAGGGTGCTACTGCCGATGAGCATGGATTAACAGGTTTTTTTGAAAACAAACAACAGCAACAACCCGGTGAACTGGTAGAATATGACTTTGAAAGATCGCCCACCTTAGTAGTGCCCGGCGATTGGAATTCACAAAGTAATGAGCTGCTGTTTTACGAAGGCACTATATGGTATCAGCGCAATTTTTATATACAGCCACAAGGAGGCAAAAAATACATCTTACGCTTTGGTGCCATAAATTATGAATCCTATGTTTCGGTAAATGGCAAGAAAGCAGGCACACATATTGGCGGCTTTACGCCGTTTGAGTTTGATGTAACGAGCTTGCTCAAAAACGGCAACAATTCTATTGTTATCAAAGTAGATAATATCCGCAAAAAAGAAGCCGTGCCCACCGATAATTTTGACTGGTGGAATTACGGTGGAATTACGCGAGATGTAGTGTTGGCAGAATTACCTTCAACCTATATTAAGGATTATAAAATGCAGCTTGCCAAAGGTGATTTAAAAACCATCACCGGCTATGTGCAACTAAGCGATTCTGCTGCTTCGCAAAACATTCGCATCAACATACCCGAAGCCAGCTTGCAAACAACTGTTACAACAGATAATAATGGCAAAGCATTTATTCATTTACCCATAAAAAAGCTCTCTTACTGGCAGCCTGAAAATCCCAGATTATACGATGTAATTATTGCCACAGCAAGCGATACCGTAACGGATAAAATTGGTTTTCGCACTATTGAAGTGAGTGGTAAAAATATTCTACTTAACGGCAAATCCATCTTCCTGCGCGGGATATGTATCCATGCAGAAAATCCGTTGATTCCGGGCAGGCCACGTAGCAACAGCGACCTGCAAATGCTCTTGCATTGGGCAAAAGAGTTAAACTGCAATTTTGCTCGTCTGGCACATTATCCCCACAATGAAAACATGAGCCGCATTGCCGATAGTATTGGCTTGCTGCTGTGGGAAGAAGTTCCGGTTTATTGGACAATTGACTGGACAAACCCAGACACGTACAACAACGCACAACACCAGCTTTCGGAATTGATAACACGCGATAAAAACCGCGCCAGTGTTATCATCTGGAGTATTGGCAATGAAACGCCCAACAACAGCGACCGCGAAAAATTCATGGAAGGTTTGGCTGATTATGTGCATGCAACCGACAGCACACGCTTGGTTTCGGCAGCATTGCTTACGAGCGGTGCAACCAACAATACCATCAATGTAAATGACCCTTTAGGCAACAAGCTGGATGTTGTCAGCTTTAATGAATATTATGGATGGTACAGTAAGGAAATGCCCTGGGAAATTGGCAAGTTCAACTTCCAGGTTGCCTATAATAAACCAGTTATTATTACCGAGTTAGGCGCCGGTGCATTAGGCGGTTTTCATGCCGATTCTACGGTACGCTTTTCTGAAGAGTTTCAGGCATCTTTTTACCAAAATCAGTTACCGCTCATCAGTAAAATAGATGGCTTGCGTGGTATGACGCCGTGGATCCTGGTTGATTTTCGTTCACCTAAAAGAATAAATCCAACTTACCAGATGTACTGGAACCGTAAAGGCTTGATAAGTGAAACCGGGCAAAAGAAGAAAGCCTTTTATGTGTTGCAGCATTTTTATGAAGAGAAGGCAAAACAGCAGCAATAGTTGTTTACCTCAAAAGGCTAAGAGCGAAGGTTTCGCAGAGATTGTATTTGCTCTGCGAAACTTCTATTCACTCTTATTCTCCGCGGTGAAAGAAAGCATTATATTCAGTCAAAAATTTACTCTAAAATGTTTACTTGCGATAGCTTTTTACACCATTAAATTTTTATTTTAAATATTTGCAGCCTAAAATCTATGAATTATGCCAAGAAAAAAAGCTGCTGTAGTTGAACTTGCAGGAAGTACAGAAAAGTTTTTAAACAAATTTGTTGCTGAAAAGGAGCAGGCACAATGGTGCACCGAACAGTTGCAGGAAGAAGGCCCCGATCACAAGCAGGTAATGAATGCATTGCTGCTAAACAGTTTGCAACCATTGGTGAAGGAAATAGAAAAGCTGAGTGGCGCGCCGTTCATCTTACAAAAAGGAGAAGAAATTTATGGTATTCATCCCGAGCATTTGCAGGAGATACCTGTTCCCTTTCCAATACCAGCAAACGATACAAACGCAATAAAGAAAATAACCAAAGTAATTGCCCAAGCACCTGACAACGAGATATTGGTGTATGCCTTGCTGGCGCAAATAACGCAATGGGGCACCAAAGCATTGAAGAAAGCAGGGAAGGAAATGGCTGCTAATAAATAACCTTCGCGTCATTGTGGGCGATAGATAAGCAGCCTGTGGATGGTAGTACATCAAAATAAACCAGCTATATTGATTTGCTAGCCTGTTCTGTTCAAGAACCTGACAGGTTAATGTTTTCCAACTAAGCCATCTATATCGATTTACAGCATAGCACAGATTGCTTTGCTATCGCTCGCAATGACGAAAATTGCCTCACATTTAAAGTTGTTATATTCTCAATCGGCTATATAATTTGCACCTATCATTTTAAACACATCGTCAAACTCATACAGCCGCGGTACGCCGGTAGGAATATCTACTTGCGTAATGGCGTGTTCACCAATATTTTCTAAGTGCATCATTAAGGCACGCAAACTGTTGCCATGTGCTACCACCAGTACATTTTTTTGCTGCCTGAGTAATGGTTCAATGTGTTCGTAATAATAAGGCAATACGCGCTCCTGCGTTTGGCGCAGACTTTCGCCACCGGGCGGCACTTCATCAAAACTGCGGCGCCACAGTTGCACCTGATTGGCACCATATTTCTCTGCCATTTCGGCCTTATTCAATCCCTGCAACTTGCCGTAGCTACGCTCATTGAGTGCAGCCGTTTTATATATTTTGATGTTAGGCTGATTAATTTCGTGCAAAATAATATCCAGCGTTTCCTGTGCCCGCCTGAGCATAGAGGTAAATGCTGCCACAAATGGAATTTCCCGCTTTTTTAGTTTTTTGCCGGTAAGCTGCGCTTCTGCGCGCCCCTGGGCGGTAAGATCCACATCGGTATCGCCGGTAAAACGGTTTTCCAGGTTCCAGACAGATTGCCCGTGACGAATTAAAACCAGGTAAGTAAGCATACTAAAAAGAATTCTTTATTTTTTATATTGAGCAAATTTCTTGCTCACTAATTTTTCACCCCCGAAAAAAACTATTTTACAGTAGGTTTGTTACCGCATAGATTTGCAAATATCTAGGCATTTACTTGCAACTTGCAGCTAACGGCTTGTAGTTTATAAAAACAATAAACAATTAACTGATGAAATTTATAGTTTCCTCTTCTTCTTTACTTAAACACCTGCAGCAGATTAGCGGCGTTATCAACGCCAATACGGTGCTACCTATACTGGAAGATTTTTTATTTGATATAACTGATAAAAAGCTAAACATTGTTGCTACTGACCTCGAAACGGTAATGCGCGTACAGATGGATGTGGAAAGTCAGGAAAACAGCCGCGTATGTATTCCTGCCAAGATATTGATTGATTCATTAAAAAATATACCCGACCAGCCGCTTACATTCAGCATTGATAAAAACTTTGCAGTAGAAATTACGAGCGATAATGGTAAGTATAAAGTGATGGGAGAGAACCCCGACAACTTTCCCAAAGAGCCGGTTGCCGATGATACCAACTCTTTTACCATGACGAGTCGCGCGTTGATTACTGCTATTAATAAAACCTTATTTGCCGTAAGCTCCGATGATTTACGTCCTGCCATGACCGGCGTTTATTTTGAGTTGAATAAAGATGCTATCCAGTTTGTTGCCACCGATGCGCACCGCCTGGTTCGCTACCGCCGCACCGATGTGCACTGTCCCAACCAGGATAGCTTCATTGTACCTAAAAAACCATTGAATTTATTGCGCAATGCCTTGCCCGATAATGATGATGAAATTACCATTAGCTACAACAGCAATCACCTGTTTGTAATGCATGGTACTACACAGTTGACCTGCCGCCTGATAGATGCCCGCTTCCCTGATTATAAAGTGGTAATACCGCAGGATAATCCATATAAACTGGTGGTGAATAAAAATGATTTTCAGGGCGCGCTACGCCGCATTAATGTGTTTAGTAATAAAAGCACCAACCAGGTGGCACTCAACATCAGCGGCAGCGAACTGAAGCTGGCTGCACAGGACGTGGACTTTTCTTTTGAAGGTCACGAGCGTATGAATTGCAATTATAACGGCGAGGATTTGCAGATTGCTTTTAATGCTAAGTTTTTAATAGAAATGCTCAGTGCCGCCGATGATGATGAAGTACGGGTAGAATTATCTACGCCTACCAAAGCCGGCATTTTAAAACCTACCGAACAGGAAGAGGGCGAAGATTTGCTGATGCTGGTAATGCCGCTAATGCTGAATAGTTAAGAATTATATGTCATGTTTAATTAAACGCTGGCAGGGTTTGGAATCCTGCCAGCGTTTTTTATTGTAATTATGAATGTTACCAATTTCATTTCAATTAAGCAACACGAAATACGTTTAGTTCAAAGTTTTATTTTGTTTGCAGCTTGTGGTTTGTAGCTTAGATAGGATTATCTGTTTGAACCTGGTGTTATTCTTCCTTTATTTCCTGGCACAACTCTATCAACACACCACACGCATCTTTCGGATGAAGAAAACACACCAGCTTATTATCTGCACCTTTTTTGGGCAGTTCATTGATCAGTGTAAATCCTGCGCCTTGCAGGCGCTCCATTTCTGCAACAATATCTTCCACTTCAAAAGCAATATGGTGCAGTCCTTCACCACGTTTAGCAATGAACTTTGCAATGGCACTTTCAGCAGCTACACTTTCCAATAATTCAATCTTGGTGTCGCCTTGTTTGTAAAACGCAGTATTTACGTTTTCCGACGTCACTTCCTCGGTCTTATAGCAACCGGTATTCAATAGTTTTTCGTATAATGGAATAGCAGTGGTTAAATCCTGTACAGCAATACCAATGTGTTCAACTTTCAACATATACCTATTTCATATTTTGGTAAAAAGGACGTTAAGTAAAAAGCGAGCGCTGGTAAAATACATCGCTTTAGCCTAATTTTGTGAATAATCAAGAAGATTTTATTATGCTGAAACTCCCGATTTATTTAGATAACAATGCCACTACGCCTATGGACCCGCGGGTGTTGGAAGCAATGATTCCATACTTTACCGAGCATTTTGGCAATGCGGCCAGTCGTAACCATCCATTTGGCTGGGAGGCGGAAGAAGCAGTGGATTACGCTCGCGAACAGGTAGCAAAACTGATTGGCTCGGACCCCAAAGAAATTATTTTTACTTCCGGCGCTACCGAAGGTGATAACCTGGCTATTAAAGGGGTGTATGAGATGTATGCCAGCAAAGGCAATCACATTATTACCGTAGTTACCGAGCACAAAGCGGTGCTGGATACCTGCAAACACATTGAAAAATTGGGTGGTGAGGTTACTTACCTGCCTGTTGCAGCAGATGGATTGATTGATTTGAAACAACTGGAAGCTGCTATTAAACCAACCACTATTTTGATTTCGGTGATGTATGCTAATAATGAAGTGGGTGTTATTCAGCCGGTAAGAGAAATCAGTACTATTGCCCGCAAGCACGGTGTATTGTTCTTTACCGATGCTACCCAGGCTGCCGGTAAAATTCCAGTGGATGTAAATAAAGATGGCATTGATTTACTTACTTTTTCTGCACATAAAATGTACGGACCTAAAGGTGTTGGTGCATTGTACGTCCGCCGTAAAAACCCCCGTGTAAAAGTTACTGCACAAATGGACGGTGGGGGTCACGAGCGTGGTATGCGTAGTGGTACGCTCAATGTTCCGGGTATTGTAGGTTTTGGCCAAGCCTGCGAACTGTGCCGTTTGGAAATGGAAGAAGAAAGCAAGCGCATCAGCAAGCTGCGCGATAAGCTGGAAAATGCATTGCTGCAAATAGAGGAGTCTTATGTAAATGGCAACCGCGAGCATCGCCTGCCACATGTAACCAATATTTCTTTTAAATATGTAGAGGGCGAAGGTTTGATGATGGGCTTTAATAAAAACATTGCTTTATCATCCGGTTCGGCTTGTACTTCCGCTTCGTTAGAGCCCAGTTACGTATTGAAAGCATTAGGTTTAGGTGACGACCTGGCACATAGTTCGCTCCGCTTTGGTTTGGGGCGTTTTACTACCGAAGAACAAATTGACTATACCATTGAGCAGGTAAAAAATACCGTACTAAAGCTACGTGAAATGAGCCCGCTTTGGGAAATGTACAAAGAAGGTATAGATCTTAATTCGATTGAATGGGCAGCGCACTAATATTGAATATTTGGGTATTATTTAATAAAAATAAAATTGTACATCGCACATCTAAAATCTTAAATAGATATGTCATATTCCGATAAAGTTATTGACCACTACAGCAACCCTAAAAATGTAGGCACGCTGGATAAAAGTAAAAAAAATGTAGGTACTGGCCTGGTGGGCGCACCTGAGTGCGGCGACGTAATGCGCCTGCAGATAGAAGTAGATGAAGCTACCGGCGTAATCTCTGATGCAAAGTTTAAAACCTTTGGCTGCGGTTCTGCTATTGCTTCTTCTTCACTGGCTACCGAATGGCTGAAAGGCAAATCAGTAGAGGAAGCATTAACAATAGATAATATGACTATTGTGGAAGAACTGAGCCTGCCACCGGTAAAAATCCACTGCTCGGTACTTGCTGAAGATGCTATTAAAGCAGCTATCAACGACTACCGCAAAAAGCAGGGATTGGAAGAGTTGGTGTTTGAAGAAAGAATTCATTAGCCCCTTGCCCTTAAAGGGGAATAAAGGGAGCTTGACTAATGAATGTATGTGATACAATAAAAAATTATTTTATGAATGCTTAAGTCTCTTTAGGGATTTAAGATAAAACTCCCCTTCAAGGGGGATGGAGGATTTAGTTATGGTTGCAACAGATAACGCGATATACGTAAGCGAAAAGGCAAAAGCCAAAGTTCGCAAGCTGATGGAAGATGCCGGTATTGCCAACGATCCTTCTTATTTTTTAAGAGTATCTGTGGTGGGCGGCGGCTGCAGCGGACTGAGCTATAAGATGGATTTTGACAATGAAATAAAGCCCAGAGACCAGGTGTTTGAAAACAACGGAATAAAAGTGGTCACCGACCTGAAAAGCTTTTTGTACCTGGTGAATACCGAACTTGAATTTTCAGATGGCTTGAATGGTAAAGGATTTTATTTTAATAACCCGAATGCCAGTCGTAGCTGCGCCTGCGGGGAAAGCTTTGCGGTGTAAGATTGTTAACCGCTAAGGCGCGAAGGATAATTTTTATAAAAGAGCCGGGCAGTTTTGTTCGGCTTTTTTGGTTTATGTAGAAGGTTTTACTTTGTAGTAAAGCAATACAGTATGAAAATTTTATTGGAAGTGGCTGATAATAAAGCTGATTTATTGTTAGAACTGCTAAAAGATATCTCCTTTATAAAAGATGCCAAACAAACAGGGGATACTGAAATTACCAATCCTGCAATACTGAAAAGTATTGAGGATTATGAAAGTGGTAAAGTACAACCAACGCCATGTAATCTGGAAGATTTAAAAGCATTGATAGATGCATAATCTTTTATTCATGCCTAAAGTGTGGGAAGATATAGGTTGGTGGATAAAGAATGATCTGAAAACAGTAAAGAAAATTTACTCCTTATTAGAAAATTGCTGTCAAACACCTTTTACAGGAACCGGACAACCAGAGCCTTTAAAAGCAAATTATAGCGGCTACAGGAGCAAACGTATTAATCTTGAGCATAGAATAATTTACAAAGTAGAAGCTAACAATATTATCATTCATTCTTTGCATTGACATTACCAGTAAATTGCTCACCTTATTCTTCCCCAAAGTAATCACTATCTATTTTCTTAACCTCATAAGTCTGCTGAGTAGTACAACCCAAATTATAATCAATCATTAGTTGTGCTAATTGTTCACCATCAATCAAAACAATTTTTGTTTCGTTTTTAGGAGTGTAGCCTAATGCCTCTTTAGTGAACTTTGAAGTGGTAATGAAAATTCCCTTCTTAGCACCTTGTCCGGCTAAAGCACCAACAAACTTGTGAAGTTCTGGTCGGCCAACTACGTTTTCGGGCTTCCAGCGCTTGGCTTGAATATAGATGATATCAAGCCCTAACCGGTCTTCCTTAATAGTTCCGTCAATTCCTTCATCACCGCTTTTGCCAATTGCTTTACCTGCATCTTTTATAGAGCCGCCATATCCCATTTTTACTAAAAGCTCCACAACTAATCGCTCAAAGAAAGTTGGTGATAACTCAACAACTTTATTCAGTAGTTCAGATACTAATGATTTTCTAATCCTTTGGTATGCTTTGTCAAGGCTCTCTTCCGGTGTTTCTTCATTTTGCTCTTGCACATACACATCTGCTTCACTATCATTACGACTTGCATTTTGAAACTCCAGAAAGGATGGAAATTGTTTTAAATATTTTGCATCAATAAATGGAGGTTGTTTAGCTAAGGTCTGTAACCCTATATTAGTAATAACAAATGTTGCACGCTTAGGAGAGTCAAGCAAGCCTGCTTTCTTCAAGTAAGTTTTTGCCCAACCTACCCTGTTATCAAAAATAGCTTGACTACCACTTGCTAAAAGCTCTTTTCTTTCCACATCCGTTACATTAAATTCAATAGCTAATTTCTCAATTAAGTCTCTATATTTATGCTCTTTCTTATCAGATACAAGTTTTAAAAGCGGAAGCATTAATGTCTGGTAGTCAGGTATCATGATATCTCTTAAATGGCAGTAAGTTCCAAATATACATAACTACCTTTTTTAAAGTCCTTCATTTATTTGAATATGTATCCTACCTATTTTATTGAAACAAAAAAAGCACCCACCGAAATCAATCAGCAGGTGCTTTCAAAAATGTGTAAAATCAATCTTATGCTTTTCCCTTCTCCTTTGCCCAGGTATCTCTCAATGTAACTGTTCTATTAAACACCAATTTCTCTTCACTTGTATCCATATCCAGCGTAAAATATCCTTTGCGTAAAAACTGGTAACGCTCATCAAACTTTGCATGTTGCAACGCGGGCTCTGCATAGGCATTGGCAACAACATGCAGCGAATCTTTATTGATGTAATCTTTAAAATCACCCGGCGCTTCATCCACATTTTCTACTGTAAACAACCGGTCATATTCGCGCACCTCAGCATTAATGGCGTGTGGAATACTTACCCAGTGCAGCGTGCCTTTCACTTTTATATTGCTATGGTCGCCCCCGCTTTTGCTCTCGGGCAAATAGGTACAGTGCACTTCGGTAATATTGCCCTGCTCATCCTTCATCACTTCCTCACACTTAATAATGTATGCATTCTTAAGGCGCACCATTTGCCCTGGCGCCAGGCGGAAATACTTCTTTGGCGGGTTTTCCATAAAGTCTTCCCGTTCTATATATATTTCACGGCTAAAGGGTATATCGCGGTAAGTAGTGTCTTCATCTTCCGGGTTATTTTCACCCTTCAGCATTTCTACTTTGCCCACTTCGTAGTTGGTAATTACCACTTTCAGTGGATCAAACACCACCATACGACGGAGGGCTATTTTATTCAAATGCTCACGCACGCAAAACTCCAACAGACTATAATCAATTAAATTTTCCCTTTTAGCAACACCTATTTTTTCACAAAAATCACGAAGACTTTCGGGTGTAAAACCACGCCGGCGCATGGCACTGATAGTAGGCATCCGCGGGTCGTCCCAGCCATCTACAATTTTCTCATTTACCAACTGTAGCAGCTTGCGTTTACTCACAATTGTATAAGTCACATTAAGTCTTGCAAACTCATATTGATGCGATGGAAAAATATCTAATTTTTCTATAAACCAATCGTACAAAGGGCGGTGCGGAATAAACTCCAGCGTACAAATAGAATGCGTAATATGCTCAATGCTATCGCTTTGCCCATGCGCAAAATCGTACAGCGGGTAAATGCACCATTTATCGCCGGTGCGGTGGTGATGTGCGTGTTTGATGCGGTACATAATTGGGTCGCGCAGGTGCATGTTGGGCGACGCCATATCCACTTTAGCACGCAATACTTTTTCACCATCTTTATATTTACCTGCACGCATCTCGGCAAAGAGTTGCAGGTTTTCTTCCACACTCCGGTCGCGGTATATGCTTGGCGTGCCGGGTTGTGTAGGCGTGCCTTTACTGGCAGCTATTTCATCGCTCGTGCTGTCATCTACATATGCCAGCCCTTTTTTTATCAGGTCAACGGCAAAGTTGTATAATTGTTCAAAATAATCCGAAGCATACAATTCTTTTGCCCAGTTAAAACCCAGCCATTTCACATCTGCCTTTATGCTTTCTACATATTCTGTTTCTTCGGTAGTGGGGTTGGTATCATCAAAGCGCAGGTTGGTGGCACCACCATATTTATTAGCCAGTCCAAAGTTTAAACAAATACTTTTTGCATGACCAATATGCAGGTAGCCATTTGGCTCGGGCGGAAAGCGTGTGAGAATAGTTTTATATTTTCCGCTTCGCAAATCCTCTTCTACAATTTCTTCAATAAAATTCAATGATTTTTCTTCGGTCGTGCTCATAATAAAACGTTGATAAAAAACAAATATAGCAATAAGACAATAGAAGGAGGGGAGCGGCTGCGTTAGAAGATTGATAAAGCACGGAATAATGAAAAAACATACTCACGGGTATGCAAATGCTTTTCATCTTTACTAATTTGAAACATAAGTATTAATAATGTAGTTTTAATCCTCATTCCTTAAACCGGATACTATGGCTTATAATGAAGTGCTAACCAACAGAGTAAGAGAAGCGCTTGCCGAAATTCCGAATGTGGAAGAAAAGAAAATGTTTCGCGGCATTGCATTTATGGTAAATGGAAAATTGTGCGTGAGTGTTGGCGATGATGAACTGATGTGCCGCATAGACCCGGCACTGCATGATGAGCTTATTGAAGAAAAAGGCTGCCGGGCAACCATCATGAAAAACCGGGAGTACAAAGGATACGTATATGTAGCAGAAGATAGTATTACAACAAAAAAAGAACTGGATTATTGGCTGTCGCTTGCCCTCGCCTTTAATCCAAAAGCTAAAGCATCAAAGCGTAAATAACAACCCTATTCTCTTACAACCATTTGTGTAGTTCGTTGCGCTTTTATCAAACTTTAATGTTACTTTATTAAACTTTTTCAAAAAAAGTAGCTCACATTTTATAAACATTATTAACTTTACGCCGCAATAAAAAACTTTGGTTCACCTTTTATACAAGAACTGAAATTGAAACAGTACACAACACATAACTTATCTATCGCTTTCCATCCTTCGCTGATGGGTGTTGTTGTTATACCCAATCCTTGTTGTCTCCGACCGGCACGACGACCGCGCCTTTAATATCCGTTTTCCGCAAAACACAATTTTTCAGGAAACCGTTTTATGCAAGACTTAGCAAAGTCAGGCATCGTTTTCGTCATTAATCAATTTTGTCTTTTTAATTTTCAATTGACAGTGGAGCAGCAACAAGAAATTATCGTAAGAATAGCCAACATAGCCGACATACATTTTGCCGAAACTATCACCAACGAGATGGAAGCCAGCGCCAAGGCTCGCGGTACCGGCATTGCCAAGCGTAAACCCGAATACATAGAGAACAAAATGCTCGAAGGCAAAGCAGTAATAGCCGTTACTGCCGATGGCAGATGGGTAGGCTTTTGTTATATAGAAACCTGGAGCCATGGCGAGTATGTAGCCAATAGCGGCTTAATAGTAGCACCCGAGTTTAGAAAAAGCGGTGTGGCAAAGCGCATCAAGCAAGCCATTTTTAATCTCTCCAGAGAAAAATATCCCGCCGCAAAAATATTTGGCTTAACTACTGGTTTGGCAGTAATGAAAATCAACAGCGAGCTGGGTTATGAGCCGGTTACTTACAGCGAGCTTACACAGGATGAAGCCTTTTGGGCAGGTTGTAAAAGCTGTGTGAATTACGACATTCTTATGATGAAAGAGCGTAAAAATTGCCTGTGCACCGCTATGCTGTATGACCCTGCCGACCACTACGAGCCACAGGAAACCAAAGAGTATTTTGAGGAGAAAAAGGAAGCTTATGGCCGTTTGATGGAAAGCAAGCGGAACCGTTTCCTCAAAGTATTTCGCAAAAAAGAAAAAGCAAAAGGAGAGAAGAAGCAGCAACGACGTTCGTTTGTAAGCATGTTGCTTACTCTATTCGCATAAATTTTTCCTATTCCTGCCCCTCTTCACCTGTGGAGAGGGGCAGGAGTGAGGTTATAAACTTCTCATAAGTAACTTTTTACCTGTTACTTTGCAGCGCAAAAGCGCATTCATCCAATCTCTTTCTGTTAACCGTACATAATTTTCATTCATTGGCAAACATGCAAAACACCTCATCCAATTCTGTTTTACCTTCAGAAAAGAATGTATCTCAAAGCTCCCATACAGAAAACGGGGGCAAAGTAGTTTTAGGTTTTAGTGGTGGGCTCGATACTACTTTTTGTGTAAAATATCTCACCGAAGATCGTGGCTATGAAGTACATAGTATTATTGTAAATACTGGCGGCTTTAGCGAAGAAGAACTGCAAAAAATAGAAGCACATGCTTATCGCTTAGGTGTAAAAACACATACTACGGTAGATGCTGTAAAAGGTTATTACGTCCGCATTATTAAATATCTTGTATTTGGTAATGTACTGAAGAATAATACCTATCCTTTAAGTGTAAGTGCAGAGCGACTGGTGCAGGCGTTACACATTGCGGAGCACGCAAAAAAACTGGATGCCGATGCAGTGGCGCATGGTAGCACCGGTGCAGGTAATGACCAGGTACGGTTTGACATGGTATTTCACATTATGATTCCTAATGTAGAAATTATTACACCTATCCGTGACTTAAAACTGAGCCGTGAAGAAGAAATTGCATACCTCAAAGAAAGGGGTGTGGAGATGAATTTTGAGAAAGCAGCATACTCCATCAATAAGGGTTTATGGGGCACCAGCATAGGTGGCAGAGAGACGCTGAGTAGCAAAGGCATGTTGCCCGAAGAAGCATGGCCAACACAAGTTACCAAACAAGGCAGCGAAGAAGTAAAACTGCATTTTGAAAAAGGGGAATTAACTGCCGTAAATGACAAACAATTCAATCATCCATCTGAAACCATACAATATTTACAAACCATCGCCGGACCTTACGGCATTGGCAGGGATATTCATGTAGGCGATACCATTATCGGCATTAAAGGTCGTGTGGGTTTTGAAGCTGCCGCACCGATGGTTATTCTTAAGGCACATCATGCGTTGGAAAAACATGTGCTTACCAAATGGCAATTAAGCTGGAAAGACAACATCGCTAATTTTTATGGCAACTGGCTGCACGAAGGGCAGATATTAGACCCGGTGATGCGCGATATTGAAGCCTTCTTGCAAAGCTCGCAACAAAATGTAACGGGTGATGTTTTTGTACAACTGCAACCTTATCGTTTTCAGGTTATTGGTATTGAAAGTCCGTACGATTTAATGAATAGCAAGTTTGGTAAATATGGTGAAATGAACAACGGCTGGACCGGCGAAGATGTGCGTGGCTTTAGCAAAATATTTGGCAATCAGGTAGCCATGTACCAAAAAGTACAGGAGGAGCAACAGCCCCCAATGCCTAAAGGGGAGTAACAAACCCAAGCCTCTCCAAACCCCTCCTGAAGGAGGAGCTTAGAAAACCAAACTCTTTTGAAGTTCATCATCTATTGACATTTACACAGAGTAATCGAACATGAATAACAACTTAGAAGATAAATTTGAAAACGCTGCTACAAACTCCCCTTTAGGGGATGGGGACGTCATCCGTGTGGGCATTATTGGCGGTGCAGGATATACCGGTGGCGAATTGATAAGGTTATTAATTAATCATCCGCATGCAACTATTGCGTTTATGCACAGCAACAGCAATGCAGGCAATGCAGTAAGTAAAGTACATGCCGATTTGATTGGAGAAACGGATCTAAAATTCAGCGGCAATGAAGCACTGAGTGCAGACAATTTACTGGATACAGATGTACTTTTTCTCTGCACCGGACACGGCGCGGCAAAAAAATTTTTAGAGGCCCATACCATCCCTGCACACATCAAAATTATTGACCTTTCCAACGACTTTCGGTTATTAAAAGACGCAGAATTTCACCAGCCAACTGCAAGCCATCACACTTTTATCCGCAACTTTATTTATGGCTTGCCCGAGTTGAACAAAGAAGCAATAAAAACAGCTCATAATATTGCCAATCCCGGCTGCTTTGCTACTGCAATACAATTAGGATTACTGCCTTTGGCAAAAGCAGGTTTGCTAAGCGATATTTATACTACTGGCATTACAGGTAGTACCGGCGCCGGGCAAAGCCTAAGTGCCACTTCACACTTTAGCTGGCGTGCTAATAACATACAAGCTTATAAAACATTGTCTCATCAGCATTTAGGCGAAATCGTTCAGTCGCTTTTACAACTGCAACCCACACAAGAGGCTATTGATTTAAGCTTTGTTCCCTGGCGTGGCGATTTTGCACGTGGTATTTTTATAAGCTCTACTATTGATACGGATGTATCTTTAGAAGAAGCAAAAAAGTTGTATAAAGATTTTTATACAGCACAGCCGTTTACGACGGTAAGTGATGAACCTATTTTTTTGAAACAAGTGGTGAATACCAATAAATGTTTGATACAATTAGAAAAAGTAGGCAGCAAATTGGTAGTACATTCCATTACAGATAATCTATTGAAAGGCGCATCAGGACAGGCGGTGCAGAACATGAACTTAATGTTTGGGGTAGAAGAAGAAGCAGGATTAAGATTGAAAGCAAATTATTTTTAGCCCCTTCCCCTCAAGGGAAATGAATGGCAACATCAAACAATATCTCTTAACAACTTAAATCTACATAGCCAAATAGGGCGATGATTTAAGACAAAACAAAATCTCCGCCGGCCGGCGGATTAAGGGTTATGAAACTTTTTGACGTTTACCCGCTCAACAACATCACCATTACGAAAGCACAAGGCTCTTACGTGTGGGATGAAAATGGTGTACAATACCTGGATATGTACGGCGGTCATGCTGTTATCAGCATTGGACACACGCACCCGCACTGGGTGAAAAGAATAGAAGACCAATTAGAAAAAATTGCGTTCTATTCCAATAGTGTACATATACCTATTCAGCAACAACTGGCGGATAAATTAGCCAAAGTAAGTGGCAAGGAAGATTACCAGTTATTTTTGGTAAACAGCGGTGCCGAAGCTAACGAAAATGCTATGAAGCTTGCTTCTTTCCATAATGGTAAAAAGAAGATTGTGGCTTTTAAAAAAGCGTTTCATGGCAGGACTTCTTTAGCCGTTGCAGCTACAGATAACAAAGCGCTTATAGCACCCGTGAATGAAACAGATAATGTAGATTTTCTACCCTTCAATGATGAAGCAGCACTAAAAAGATATTTCCAGACCAACGGCAAAGAAGTATGTGCTGTAATTATCGAAGGCATACAAGGTGTAGGTGGTATTAATATTGCAACCGACAGCTTTTTACAACTTATTCGCCGCCTGTGCGACCAGAACGATGCGGTATTTATTGCCGACAGCGTGCAATGTGGTTTTGGCAGAACAGGCAAGTTCTTCAGTCACGACCATGCAGGTGTGCAGGCAGATATTTATACTATGGCGAAAGGCATGGGTAATGGCTTTCCGGTTGGGGGCATTCTCATTGCACCACACATTCAACCAAAACACGGTATGCTGGGTACCACCTTTGGTGGCAATCACCTGGCATGTGCAGCAGCATTAGCTGTGTTGGAAGTAATAGAAGAAGAAAACCTGATTGAACTTGCCAAACAACGTGGCATGTACCTGATGAACCGTTTGAGAACTATTGAAGGTATTGAAAATGTGCGCGGCAAAGGCTTGATGATTGGTTTTGACGTGCCGGAAGACCTGAAAGATTTACGCAAGAAATTGTTGTACGATTTCAACATTTTTACCGGCGAAGCCAAGCCTAATATAATCCGGTTACTGCCTTCATTAGCATTATCACGCAAGCAATCCGATGAATTTTTGGAAGCTTTGCAGGAAGCCATTGCAGAGTTGAAACCAAAGGCAAAAGAAACTGAAAATGTGCAGCAGGAAGAAGAGGTAAGGGCAGAAGATTAGGTGAAAAGCTGTATGAAATTTGGAGACTTTGTATGGCAGAAATAGCGGAACACAAGCAAAACAACATTATTTACAATCATCGAAATTTTCCCCTTTTAGGGGTTAGGGGCATGAAACAATTTATATCAGTACACGATGTTACAGATATTGATGCACTCGTAGCAAAAGCATTAGCTTATAAAGCCGAGCCTTTTAAAGACCGCACGTTAGGCGTTGGCAAACGTATTGGATTATTGTTCTTAAATCCATCGTTACGCACACGTTTAAGTACACAAATTGCAGCCAAAAACATAGGCATGGAAGCCATTGTGTTTAATGTGGACAAAGAAGGCTGGGCACTGGAATTTGAAGAAGGTGCTATCATGAGCGGCAACACCGTAGAGCACGTGAAAGACGCTGCGCCCATACTCGGTAATTATTTTGATATTTTATGTATCCGCACCTTTCCTTCGCTAAAGAACAGAGAAGATGATTACAGCGAATTGTACATCACTGAATTCATCAAATATTGCGGTGTGCCGGTGGTTAGTTTGGAAAGCGCAACGCTGCATCCATTGCAGAGTTTAACGGATGTTATTACCATAAAAGAACAACTGAACCAGAATCCGTTAAGTGGCAATCCGAAACCTAAAGTTGTGCTTACCTGGGCACCACATGTAAAGGCTTTGCCGCAGTGTGTGGCCAACAGTTTTTCGCAATGGATGAATGCCTGGGGCGAAGTGGACTTTGTAATTACGCATCCGGAAGATTATGAGTTGGCAGAACAGTTTACTAAAGGCGCCACCATCACACACAATCAGGATGAAGCATTAAAAAATGCAAACTTTGTGTATGTAAAAAATTGGAGCACGTATAAGGACTATGGTAAAATTTACGAAAATGACCCTGGTTGGATGCTCACCGAAAAAAAGCTTCAATTAACCAATAATGCTAAAGTAATGCACTGCCTGCCGGTAAGAAGAAATGTGGAACTGAGCGACGAAGTGCTGGATGGACCAAACAGCATTGTAACACAGGAAGCGGCAAACAGGGTATGGGCAGCACAAGCCGTAATAGCATCCATTCTTGAAGGTCTTTAGTAAGTTGGTTGTAAATAAAAAAGGTACTCTGATTACTGTAAAGGATGTGTATGAAAATGGCGAAATTAAATTGCTGTAAGCAGCGCCGGTAAAAGCAGGTAATAAAGTGCTGGTTACCTTTATAGAAGAGGAAGAAACCGTAAGGAATATTTCGTTTCAGCAACAGTCACCTGCATGTAATAATTATCCCGAAGACAACAATGAAGATCTGTATCAAGGTTATATAAAGTAATAAGCTATGGTACAAACAGGTAATATTGTTATTGTTTCATTTCATTACACCGATTTAGCTTCGTTTAAAGTAAGACCTGCTGCAATTGTAGCTCAGACAAAGGATAATTACAACGATGTTACTGTTGCTTTAATTTCTTCTGTTGTACCAGCAACAGGTTTACCATATCAAATGGTAATGGGGTTTCAAGATTAGTAACAGTGGAAGAAAGCAAGATTGTGGCTGTTACTGGCAAGCTTTCATCTGTACAACTTACTACTTTCAAAAACTTATTTAAATCGCTGGTTGATTAATTTTCATGGACAAACTCTACGTTATAAAAATTGGCGGCAACATTATAGATGATGAGCAAAAACTGGCTGCTTTTCTCCAATCTTTTGCATCTATCCACGCACCTAAAATACTCGTTCATGGTGGTGGGAAATTAGCTACTAAACTCGCTGCACAGTTAGGCATAGAACAACAATTAATTGACGGCAGAAGAATAACGGATGCCGAAACATTGAAGATTGTAACCATGGTATATGCCGGCTTTATCAACAAAAATATTGTGGCGCAACTGCAGGCAAATGGGTGCAATGCTATTGGCTTATGCGGTGCAGATGGTAATGTAATACAGGCGCATAAACGTCAGCATCCTTTTATAGATTATGGGTTTGTAGGTGATGTAGATGTTATAAATACGCCTTTACTGCAAAGCTTATTAGCACAACATATTAACGTGGTATTAGCACCTATTACGCACAATAAAAAAGGCTTATTACTCAATACCAATGCCGATACCATTGCCCGGGAAGTAGCACAGGCAATGAGTATATTATATGAAGTACACCTCCTTTATTCCTTTGAAAAAAAAGGTGTATTATTAGACACTAATGATGATAATTCGGTTATACAGTCTATTAATTTGTCTTATTATGAAGAACTAAAAAAAGAACAGAAAATCTTTGCCGGCATGATACCGAAACTGGATAATGCCTTTGCAGCATTGAAGAAAGGCGTTCACCGTGTGGTGATTGGTAAGGCCGAACAACTGGAACAATTAGTGGCACAAACTGCCGGCACAAGTATTATAAATGAAATGTAGCAAAACCACTTCTCCCTCAAGGGGGGAGAAAGGTGCATACATTTAAAAATGCGACTTCCATTTTGCTTCAATAATACCCTTTTAGATGAATAATGATATAAACATATTAACTGATAAGGCGGTTGCTCTACTAAAGCAGCTCATCAGTACGCCCTCTTTTTCCAAAGAAGAAAATGATACGGCAGAATTGATTGTTGAATTTTTCAACCAAAATGAAATTCCCTGCTCCAGAGTGGGTAATAACATTTATGCGAAGAATGCATACTACGATGCAGCCAAACCTTCTATCTTACTCAACTCGCACCACGATACAGTAAAGCCCAACAAAGGCTACACCATGGACCCGTTTACACCCATTGTAAAAGATGGTAAACTGTTTGGCTTAGGCAGCAATGATGCGGGCGGTTGCCTGGTGTCGCTCATGGCTACTTTTCTTTATTTTTATAACGAACCGGCTCTCAATCACAACATTGTATTTGCCGCTTCTGCGGAAGAAGAAATAAGCGGTGTAAACGGGATAGAACTGGTGTTGCCGTATTTGGGCAATATTGACTTTGGTATTGTGGGCGAACCTACCAAACTGGAAATGGCAATTGCTGAGCGCGGCTTAATGGTAATTGATTGTGTGGCACATGGCCGTGCTGGTCATGCGGCTCGCAACGAAGGCGAGAATGCGCTGTACAAAGCGGTAGATGACATTAACTGGATACGCAACTATAAGTTTGAAAAAGTAAGTCCGCTGTTGGGTGAATCCAGGCTTTCTGTAACGATTATTGAAACAGAAAACAAGCAACACAATGTAGTGCCTTCGCAATGCAAGTATGTGATAGATGTGCGGGTAAACGAGCTATACACATTTGAAGAAATTCTGGACGCATTAAAGCAAAATCTGCAAAGCACTTTCAAGCCACGTACCACGCGTATGCGTTCTACTTCTATTCCGGTGGAGCATCCATTGGTGCAGGCAGGCATTGCCTTAGGTCATGGTTATTATGGCTCACCTACTACCAGCGATAAAGCACTGATGCATTTTCCGGCATTAAAGATGGGACCTGGTGATAGTGCAAGAAGTCATACTGCAGACGAATATATTTACTTGGATGAAATCAGGAATGGAATTGACACTTATATCAAATTGGTGAGTAGAGTTGTGAATGTGTGATTCAAGTTGCCATATACCAGATGCCGGATACCAGTTTTTGACAACATTGATTGCTATGAAAAGTTATAGGGAATTAGAAGTTTATACGGAATCAAAACGGCTGGCGGTTGAAGTGCATAAGATGAGCCTGACACTTCCAAAGTTTGAACTATTTGAAGAAGGTAGTCAAATACGCCGTTCTTCAAAAGCAGTAACAACCGCCATTGCAGAAGGATACGGCAGAAGGCGATATAAAGCTGATTTTATAAAACATCTGGTGTATGCACAAAGTGAATGTGACGAAACCATTGTACATCTTGATTTTCTACTTGAAACAGGATCATGGAAGGATGAACAACAGTATAATAAATTAAAGAAAGAATACGATGCTTTGAGTAAAAGAATTAATAAGTTCATTCAATGGGTAGAGACAAATTTAAATGACTTTACAAAACCGGCATCCGGAAACCTGTAACTGGAAACCAAAATATATAAATGCAACAAAAGCTTGCCCACATAGCATTGGTGGTTCGCGATTATGATGAAGCTATTCATTTCTACACCGAAAAACTTTCTTTTGATCTCATAGAAGATACAAAGCTGAGTGACACCAAAAGATGGGTGATTGTTGCACCAAAAGGCTCTGATAGTTGCAATTTATTACTGGCAAAAGCAGCTTCCGAAGAACAACTGGGCAGGGTTGGAAACCAAACCGGTGGACGCGTTTTTTTGTTTTTACACACCGATAATTTACAAAGAGATTATGAGGCATTGCAAAGCAAAGGAGTCATCTTTGTACGCATGCCAGCTACAGAAGCCTGGGGCACTGTAGCTGTATTTAAAGATTTATACGGCAACTTGTGGGACTTGATAGAACCATCCAAATAGCAGCATTAAAGAATAAAAATATCAACCGGCATCCGGAAACCTGTAACCGGTAAACTACTATGAAACTCTGGCAAAAGAACACCACCTCACTTAAAGAAGTAGAACAATTCACCGTAGGCAAAGACCGTGAGTTTGATTTGTTGCTGGCACCTTTTGATGTGCTGGGTAATATTGCGCATGCAAAAATGCTCGCAACAATTGGCTTGCTTACTGCCGAAGAATGTGAGCAACTGGTAAAAGAGTTAAGAGCAATTTATAAAACTACGCAGTCCACTTCAAACTCCCCTTTAGAGGATGGAGGCACATTCACCATCGACAATGCTATTGAAGATGTGCACTCGCAAATAGAATATTTATTAACGCAAAAACTGGGTGATATTGGCAAAAAAATACATTCTGCACGCAGCCGCAACGACCAGGTGCTGGTAGATGTAAAGTTGTTTTTGCGCAGCGAAATAGAAAAAACAGTACATACTATTGAATCTTTTTTTCAACTGCTGATTGCAAAAAGTAATGAGTTTAAAGATGTATTGCTGCCCGGCTACACGCATTTGCAACTCGCTATGCCATCCTCCTTTGGCTTGTGGCTGGGTGCTTATGCAGAAGGTTTAGTGGATGATACCATTACCCTCAAAGCGGCTTATGACGTGGTAAATAAAAATCCATTAGGCTCGGCTGCTGGGTACGGCTCTTCTTTTCCTATCAACCGTACATTAACTACCCAATTGTTGGGCTTTACCGGTTTGAATTATAATGTGGTGTATGCGCAAATGGGCCGTGGTAAAGCAGAGCGCATTGTAGCCAGCGCGCTGGCAAATGTGGCGGATACACTGGCAAGATTGAGCATGGATGCCTGCCTGTATCTCAACCAAAATTTTGGTTTTATTTCTTTTCCGCCGGAATTAACAACGGGCAGCAGCATCATGCCACACAAGAAAAACCCGGATGTATTTGAATTGATTCGTTCCTATTGCAACCGTATTAAAGCGTTACCCAACGAAATCATGATGATGACCACCAATCTGCCTTCGGGTTATCACCGCGATTTACAGTTACTGAAGGAGCATCTTTTTCCATCTTTTGAAATACTCCGCAATTGTATTGGTATGGCTGGTTTGATGCTGAGTAATATGGAAGTGAAAAAGAACATCCTGGAAGACGAAAAATATAAGTATCTTTTTAGCGTGGAAGAAGTGAATAAACTGGTTTTAAAAGGCACACCTTTTCGCGATGCGTATAAAAAAGTAGGGCTGGATATTGAGGCAAATAACTTCCAGTATTCCACTCAAATCCATCACACCCACGAAGGCAGCATTGGCAATTTGTGCAACGATAAAATAGAAGCTAACATGCAAAAGGTAGTAGATTCTTTTGCTTTTGAAACTTATCATCAGGCTATCGGAAAGCTGTTACAGGACTGATGCATAATTAGACAACTTAGATATAATATCCGCTGGAATTGTATAATAATACATGCAGCGGATTTTTGCTTGTCGGTGCTCATCTGTAACATCGGTGAGCAAACAAACTATATTTTTCTACCCGCCTTTACACTCACTGCCGAGCCTTCGGCTAAGAACACAGATGCGGGTTTTTCCTGCTGCAAAAGTTGAAAGTCTTCGCCGTAAATGTTTTTAAAATCCACATCAATATGGTGCTCTTTGGTTTGGTACACTTCCCATCTGGGGTGTGCTACTTCATATTCGTTGGTTCCATTATTTTTCAGTTTGGCGTAGCCCCAGTAATGCTCGGTAATAAATTCCTCTTCGCTACCTTCGGCAATAGCTAACGGGTTGATGCTGGTGGTTACTTTCAGTTCGTTCCACTTCCTCTTTTTCCATTTATAACTCACCGTTAAAGCATCCTCATTTTCTGCCCAGGAATAAGCCATGGGCATCGTTGCATACTTTTCGCCATACAGTGTATTGGCCACAAAAGTGATGGCGCGGCGGGGCACAATTTCGCTTATAAACACTACCCCACGCTTCCAGCCTTCGCTGCTTTTGTGGCGTACATAAAAGCGGAGGTTTACTTCTTCAAAGTTGGTGTGCAGGGGAATGCTAAAGCCTCGCAGTTTTACATCCTGAAATCGAAAGCCAACAAGACTTACATAACAGTTGTTATTCCACAAGTCCAGTTCTGTTTTTGCCGGTAGGTAAGGCAGCAATACTTTTTTATCTATTGCATAATTCGCCATTACCAACTTGCGCCATTCGGCAGTAAGGAATGTTGTTGCCATAATAATAGTTGCAGTTTTTCAACTGCTCGTGGTAAAAATACGAAGGTGGTTGGTGGGATGGATTTACAAACTATACAGGAAGCATAGCCCTGGTATTCTTCTTTGCTATTTCGTTAATACCAATGTATTGTTTTTATTGTCAATGATCCAATTAGTAAACTTGTTGAGCAGGCTTCTCCCGGCTATTATCTTTTTGCCTTTATCGGTAACGGCTACCACCACATTATCCAGCGTAAACTTGCCAACACGAACGCCACTGATCATGTATTTGCGACAGGTATCTATCATGCCATTTGCCATTTCATATTGCCCAATGCCTAAGTAGTTTTCATCTGTAATAATGCCTTCTGCTTTCAGGGTTGTTTCCATATCTTTATTGATGAGCAAATCCGATGAACCAGTATCAAAAAGCCAGAACTGCACCATACTACCCGTTTTCATTTTGAGGTAAGTCATACCATTCATATTCAGCACATGAATGGTATCTGATAATGGGCCATTAATATCTTTGGCAACGGCTTCGCTCCATGTATTATCTAAACTATCTTGTTCGGCAAAAGGATCGCCGCAGGTGTACATCGTTTCATAAAACAATAACGAGTTGGGGTTAGATAAAGTTTGCATATCTGCATCGGTGAGCTTTTTTGTTTTCACCATATTTAGCTGGCAGCGACAAAAAGTATTCAACCGATTGTCGTCCAATTTACGCTCCGTACTTTGTTGTATAGATTGCTTGCATTTATCTATAAACTCGTCTTCAAAACCTTCTGCCTGCAGTAATGTTGTTTTGCCCGAGCCGGTATAACATTGGTCAATTTCGTTTTTCAAAGCGCTATCACTTTCCACCAACTTATCAATGTATATGGTACTTCCATTAGTGAACTGTTTATACTGTTTTTTGGTAAAATGCCAGTCCAACTTACTTACCTGACATTCACATATAGATAGCGCAGTAGCATCGCTACGATCTTTATGCAGCGAGTTAAGACAATCATTTATTAATTCCCTTTTTCTTAAAATAGAAAACCCTTCTTTGGTGTGAATAAAATCGTTTTGCGCAAACAAAGTCGTTAAGGGTAAAACTGCAAGCAGCAGAAAGCTGCAATATTTTAATAACATGAATACTGGACTGTATTGGATTAATAATAAGTTACAATATTAGGAAAGTTTGCTGCTGATGGAGGATTAAGGTAATTATAAGTAGTTGGTTGGTACTTTCCACGTGGAAAGTTATTCACCTGCTATTACCATGTTATTCACAGTATGTAAACTGATGCAGAAGCAGTCGAGAGAGAATCGTTCAGGTACATGGATATATGATTTTACTAAGAAAGTTGTATTAAATTGAAATCGTACTATATCGTTTATACTATTTAATCCTTTTTACCTTTACTACTTGCTGATACAATTGATAACATTTCCTTCAATCCCTTATTTTCCAGCTTAGTCTTTTCTAATTCAACGGTTGACTCACCTTTACTTAATTTAAAATTTCTTTCAGTCATAATCAACTCTTTAATTACTATACTTAAACCCTCTTGGCTTCCCCTATTCAAAGCAGCAAGCAAAGAGATTTGTCGCAGTTCTATATTAGTTAATTCGTTTTGATAGTATTTGATTTCTGATAAACTTGTTCTATATAATTTTAAAAAGAAGAATGCAAATAATTCAATAAACACAACTAAACTGAGCCGCGGAATAAAGTGAAGAAGTACATTGAAAAGATTCGAAGAATTGAAATTTTCCCTTAATACAAAATATCCTAAGAGAAAAAGTGCAGAAATTGAAATCATAGTACCAATAATCAAATTTAAATTTGCTCGTTTAGTTAAGATTATGATTTCAGCTTTTAACCTTTTTATCGCATCATCATAGCTTTTAGTAGCATTATATGTTTCCTCCCTTTTTTGTTCTAATATACTATTTTTTATTGCTGTTTCAATCTGAGCATAAAAATTTGTATTTAAATTTTCAGATAAAGAATGATGTAATTTTTCATATATAGCTAATTTTTGTTCTGAAGTTAACAACTCAGATTCTCTCCGGTTAATGTTTTCCTCAATTCTTTTAGAAAATGAAAGAAATATTTCTTTTACTCTATCTTCATGCTGATAGCTTAATTCTCTTAAGCGCTCAAGAATGTCTCTACTATCAGCTCTGCCGTCAAAATTATTTGAATCTGCTTTAGAGGTGTCCAAATAATTCGACATCATCCAAAACAAACCTATAGTTCCCATACTAATGAATAGATACTGGAAACTCTTACTATTATTACTACCTAGAACATTAGGAAAAAATATTGTAAGAACTAATCCAAGTAACCCATAAAATGCAAACGAGAAAGGAAATGCAAACTTGTATATCCTATACTTAAAATACTTACGAAAAATTTCTGTATTCCTTTTAGCTGATTCATCCTTTTTACTTTCTTCCATATAAATTTTTGTCTTACTATCTAAAATTATCGAAATCTATATAACTACTTCATAATTTACTAATAAATCCACACCCACCCTGTGCATAACCCTAAAAACCAGTGTAAAAACACTCCTTTCCCACTTTCCATTTGTGAAAACGACTCGAATAAAAACAGCCCTTTCTCCCCAAAACCGCCCAGCTGAAAAACTATGAACTTTTTTACCGCTCTTAATCCACAGTGCATAATGGTGAATAGCTCTTTTGTGTATTGTGAACAGAGATAACGCACCGGTGTGTATAAATAAGCAGCAATGTAGGCTGGTATTATATTGTACTTGTTAAGGTTGATGTGGATAGCTGTGAATAAGCTATGGTATAATTAACTTTGTACAATGTGTATAAGTAAGTTATTACGATATTAACACTCCTAATAGTAGTAGCTTTTTTATATAAATAAGTATTATTAAATAAATACTACAACAGTTATGAACATTGAAGAGGCTATACTGAAAGTACCCAAAAGAGGGTTCCTTGACATTGATATAGATCCAACGCTTGATTTGTTTGCTGAGATAGAACGGCTGAAAAAAGAAAAGAACGCTGTGCTCCTCGCACATTACTACCAGGAAGCAGACATCCAGGATGTAGCCGATTATATAGGTGACAGCCTCGGATTGGCGCAATATGCGGCTAAAACAAATGCAGACATCATTGTGTTCGCCGGCGTACATTTCATGGCAGAAACAGCCAAAATACTCAATCCTACAAAGAAGGTGTTGCTGCCCGATTTAAACGCCGGCTGTTCATTAGCCGATAGTGCGCCGGCAGACCTGTTCAAATGCTTCAAAGAACAGCATCCGGGGCATTTGGTAGTAAGCTATGTGAATTGCTCTGCAGAAATTAAAGCATTGAGCGACATTATCTGCACCTCCTCCAATGCCGAGCGGATTATTGAAAGCATTCCGGAAGATCAGCCTATCATTTTTGCACCGGATAAAAACCTGGGTGGATACCTGAACAAGAAAACAGGCAGAAATATGGTGCTGTGGAATGGTGCCTGCATGGTGCACGAGATCTTTAGCCTGGAAAAAATTATTAAACTAAAAACGCGTCATCCAAATGCCAAAGTCCTCGCCCACCCTGAATGTGAAGAAGCCATCCTGCGGGTAGCAGATTATGTAGGCAGCACTACACAGATATTGCAATATGCCGTGCAGGATAAAACCACGCAGGAATTTATTGTAGCTACCGAAACCGGCATTATTCACCAGATGCAGAAAGATGCGCCGGAAAAGACCTTTATCCCCGCCCCGCCCAATAATAGCTGTGCCTGCAACGATTGTCCGCACATGAAGCTGAATACGCTGGAAAAACTCTATCTCTGCATGGAGTACGAAACGCCTGAGCTGGTGATGGATGAAGCGCTCAGAAAGGCTGCTTTAAAGCCCATAGAGCGCATGATGGAGATAAGCCGTAAGGTTGGGTTGATTAAGTAATAACAGGGCTTTAATTGGCTTTAAAACGGGTTTTCTTTTTTGAATTACAAAGGCACGATAAAGGGAAGTTACACAAGGGAATCCTTATCATTATTATTTGTGCTTTTGTAATTCAAAAAATCACTCCACACCTAAAATACTACGTTTAGCCGGACTTCTTAATTTTTGTTGGGTGTAATCTTTAAAGCAAAGCTGGATATAATAGCCTAATTCCAAGTCATTCATTTGCTGAAGTAATTCATAATCAGGGCGGTAGGCAGTCATAAATGAGTCTAATTCCGGATCTTCCAGTTGTGTTAATTGCTTTACCAGACGCACGCTATAGCGGTGGTCAATATACTTGTCCTGCTCTTCCTGCAGTAACCGGTTTTGAAAGCTTTGCAACTGCCGGTTACGCCTAAAACGAAACATATTAATTAAAGCATCCAAATCAAGCCCTACCGTTACAGAGCCAGGTACATAAGTACCAGAGCTGCTGTTGATGCTTAAGCCTGGTTTCTTATAATCAAAAATCTTAGCGTAATCTCTTCTGTTCTGGATAGAATCGAGCCGGTAATTGTGAGTTAATACCTTTACTTCCGGTAACCATTTTACATCTATATGCAGTCCTACTTCAAAAGCAGATACATTATTGATCGTGTCCACCGGATACTTCATCGTGTTTTTACCCAGGTAAGAAAAATAGATGGAGTCTTTTAGCGAGACGCGAATGGAATAATGCCCGTTTGAATCGGTAACTACACCACTGCCGCAGGTACAGATAACTGAAACTGCATCAATTGGCTGGCGGTTAGCAAAGTCATACACAGTACCCTGCAGATCGAACGTTTGCGCTTTTGAAGCAACACCAATGATGAGTAATAGTATGGAAAGTAAGTACCGGATAGTTATTGAGCGGTTTTAAAAGGGTAATATTACAACACTCCATGTATTAACACAATAAAACAGCAGGTTTTAACCTGCTGTTTACAAATGAAATACTTAAAATTTAGAATATAATTTATTGATAGTTAATTAGTTATGTTACTTTATCTTCCAATATATACCATTAGCATCTGTATATCACTTGGGTTTACACCACTAATGCGGCTTGCCTGTCCCAATGTTTTAGGTTTAATTTTTTTAAATTTCTGCATGGCTTCGTTGCTTAAAGCTGTGATGCGGTTATAATCAAAAGTTTCGGGAATATTTAATTCTTCTAACTGGCTGATTCTCTTTGCCAGCTCCTCTTCTTTTTCTATATATCGTTCATACTTGATTTGTATTTCTGCCTGTTCCAATACTGCTGCGTCATATTTGTGGGACAGATCCTGCAGTTTATCTACAGATTCAATTATACCATTCAAAGAAATATCCGGGCGTAATAATAGTTTAGCTGCTCTCTGTTTTTCAATTAGTACAGCAGAGTTTTGTTGCAGTAAATAATTGTTTATTTCTTGCGGTTCTATCACCGTAGTTTGCAAGCTTTTTACTACTTCCTGAATGTTCTCTTTTTTCCGCTCTACCTTTTTAAATCTTTCTTCCAAAGCTAAGCCCATTTTGTAGCTTTTTTCAGTAAGACGTAAGTCTGCATTGTCCTGGCGAAGCAAAGTTCTATATTCTGCACGGCTGGTAAACATGCGGTAAGGCTCATCGGTACCTTTATTAATTAAGTCATCTATCAATACACCAATATATGCTTCATTTCTTTTCAACACAAAGGGTGCTTCTTCTTTAATTGCCAGGTATGCATTCATGCCGGCAATAATTCCCTGGCAGGCTGCTTCTTCGTATCCTGTAGTACCATTTATTTGCCCTGCAAAGAATAAATTTTTAATGAGCTTTGTTTCTAATGAATTAGTAAGCTGAGTGGGTGGAAAGAAATCATACTCAATAGCATAACCCGGGCGAAACATCTTTGCCTCTTCAAATCCGGGAATTAATTTCAAAGCTTCATATTGCACTTCCTCAGGCAGCGAAGTAGAAAATCCATTTACATATATTTCTACCGTGTGAAAACCTTCCGGTTCCACAAAAATCTGGTGCCGGTCCCTTTCGGCAAAGCGGTTGATTTTATCTTCTATGCTTGGGCAATATCTTGGTCCGGTGCCTTCTATCCTGCCAGTGAACATTGGACTTCTGTCGAAGCCGGTTTTTAAAATATCATGCACTTCCTGGTTGGTATAAGTTATATAACAGCTTAATTGTTGAGCCGGTTTAATTGATGGCTGTTGTATAAAAGAAAAGCCGGTAAGTTCTTTATCTCCTTTTTGCTCCTCCATTACCCTATAATTCAGACTTCTGCCATCTACACGTGGTGGTGTCCCTGTTTTTAAACGATTACTTACAAAACCTAATTCAACTAGTTGCTCTGTTAAGCCTGTTGCGGCTTTCTCCGCTACCCTGCCGCCACCAAACTTTTTTTCACCAATGTGAATAATGCCGTTCAGAAAGGTTCCGCTGGTTAATATTACCGCTTTAGAATAAATGTAATGGCCTAAACCGGTTAACACACCGCACACGCGGTTATTTTTTACAATTATTTCTTTTACTGTGTCTTGGTAAAAGTCAAGGTTGGGTGTATTTTCCAGCATTTCTCTCCAGGAGAGCGCAAACAACATTCTATCGCATTGTGCTCTGGGGCTCCACATAGCCGGTCCCTTACTTTTGTTTAGCATTCTGAATTGCAACATGCTTTTATTGGTTACAATTCCGCTATAGCCTCCTAATGCGTCTATTTCTCTAACTATTTGTCCTTTGGCTATGCCACCCATGGCTGGATTGCAACTCATTTGTGCAATTGTCTGCATGTTCATGGTTATAAGTAGCACTTTGCTGCCCATATTGGCTGCCGCCGCCGCAGCTTCACTTCCGGCATGGCCAGCTCCAGCTACAATCACATCGTATTCGTTAAACATATTAGTACTTCTTTTTTGTGTGGAATATTTATCTTGTTTCCACGTGAAACACTTCAAACTGATTTAAATAATAGTTTTCCATTTCGGTCATCAATGCTTTTTCCTCACTTGTTTTATCCAGGTATCCGCATAAATGCAAAACGCCGTGGAAAATCACTCTTTTTAATTCATGTAAATAAGTAGCGTTGTTTGTTGCTGCATTTTCCTTTATTCTATCTATACTAATATATACTTCGCCAGTGATTGCCTTATTGTTTGTAGATAAATCAAATGTGAGAATATCGGTAAGATAATCATGCTGCAAAAATTGCTGATTTAAGGAGAGTAGATATTCGTCACTACAAAAAATGAAATCAATTCTATCTAATTTTTTTCCTTCAATAGAAAAGATATGTTTTATGAACTGTTTGAGTTTGATTTTTTGAGTAAATGCAGGATTTATATCAATTACATAAAATTTTATAGCAGACATAATTGCAAAATTAAGAAGATGAAAGTTGTTATAGTAATAATGGCTCATTCCATAATTCGTAATAACAAGGATTTAGCTAAGCTTACCTTTGCTTTTAACTATGAAAAGATTATCAGAAGTTAAGGCAGGCGTAAGTGCAGTAATTAAGGAGTTTGAAAATGACGAAATATTTATCAAGCTGATGGAAATGGGGTGTGTACCCGGCGAAAAAATAAAGGTAGAAATGATTGCTCCCTTAGGTGACCCTATCTCGGTAACAGTGGCGGGTTACAATTTAAGCTTGCGGCTAAACGAGGCATCTTCTATATTTGTAGAGGAGTTGAGTATGTTATGAAAATTGGTCTGTACTTCGGTTCTTTTAATCCTATACATATCGGGCATTTAATTATAAGTGAGTATGTATATAACAATACTTCAGTGGAGCAGGTGTGGTTTGTACTTTCGCCACAAAATCCACTCAAGGTTTCTGCTACTCTATTGAAAGCTTATGACCGGCTCCACCTGCTAAAGTTAGCCATTGAAGATAATCCCGTTTTTCAGGTTTCCGATGTAGAATTTAAATTACCTGTTCCCTCTTATACGATAGATACGCTTACTTATTTAAATGAAAAATATCCACAGCATCAGTTTGTAGTTATTATGGGTTCAGACAGCTTTCAAAATATAAAAAACTGGAAGAATTATGAATTACTATTAAAAATGTATGAGATAATTATTTACGAACGTCCTGGCTTTAAGGTAAATACTGATGTATTAGGAAACCATACGCTTTTACAAGGAGCACCGCTTTTAGAAATATCTGCTACCCAAATTCGCAGTCAGTTGAAGATGAGAAAAAGTATCCGATATATGTTACCGGCAAATGTGTACCAGGAAATAATAGACAATAAATATTACCAATAGCTAAAACAGTAAACCCAACAGAAGACAGCCTGCAGCAATAAAAGGTGCACGCACTTTGGTAAAGGATAATAAATAAAACGTTGAGCCAATTACAATAATGTTTAGTACAATATCGTGTACGCTCCAGTGAGTGTTTGAAAACACATCTTTTATAAGAAAGAAACTCGAGCCGGTAATAATACCAACAACGGCTGCTTTAATACCTTCCATCGAGCGATAAATAACCGTATATTTTTTAAGATTGCTCCATACCGGAAAAAAGAAGAGTACTAATAAAGCGCTTGGCAAAAAGATGGCAATCATGCCAATTACACATCCAAGTAATTGAAAGCTGGAACCTTTGTCGCGCAGTACCATACCACCTACAAAGGCGCCAATAGAAAATACTGGTCCTGGAATTGCCCGCACCATACCAAAGCCGGTTAGAAATTCTGCTTTGGACATACGCAATGCATTTGGATTCTTTTGTTGTACTGCAGGTATTTGAGGTCTTACTACATATTGCTCGTACATCATGGGCATTAGCACATCGCCACCGCCAAATACCAGGCTACCAAAACGATAAAAGTTTTCAAATAAATTATAAGGACCGCGATTTTTCCATTCCTGTTTTCTGGCAGTTTCACTCACAAACCCGGCTAATCCAAAAACGCAAAGGAAAATTAATATGTTGCCCCAATTTGTCTTCCTCTTTTCTTCATTTTTATCCGGATAGCGTTTGTCGCTAAAATTAGTAATAATACCTGCTGCCACAAGGCAGGAAGGAAAAATCCAAGGTGTTTTGAAGAGTAAGAAGGTAAGTAGTGCTACCAACACCATAATAACACGGGTAATGGTATTATGAATAGAAATTCTAAACAATTTAAAGGCAGAAAAAGTGACGAAACCAACCGCCATTGATTGTATATAATGGAAAATATTAGTATTTATCTCTTTGTCATCTATAAAGTTGAGTAAGAAAGAAAGCAAACTCATCAGTGTACAAGCAGGCAAAATCCAGAGCAGCAAAGTGAGCAAGGCCAATGGCAGTCCACCGCGCTTATAACCTATCAGTGTAAGTGTTTGCGTAGAAGAAGCGCCCGGCAACATCTGACAGAATGCATTGTACTCCATCAATTCTTGTTCTGTTAAGTCTTTGCGCTGTTGAACAAAGGTCTTCAACATCATACCAAAGTGCCCTTGCGGGCCGCCAAATGCAGTAATACTATAAAAAAAAACCGCTTTTAAAAAAGGAATATGGCGCTTCAAAATCAAGCAATATAATTTTTAGTGGTGATGTAAGCTACAGATTTACACCGGGTAAAAGTAAGACGTTATTACATAAAAAACCCGTTCCATTTACATAGAACGGGTTATATTAAGCTATACAAGTCCTAACACTTTGTATATCGGATTGACTTTACAAAGCCAAAGTCGTTGAAAATATTCATTACATAGTTTCCCTTCTTTAAATCATCTACTTTAATGGAGAGTTTTTGTGCACCCTCCCCTATTGTCTCTTTAATAGTTTTGGCCATTTTGCCCTGTATGTCTAATATTTTTACTACCAATTGTCCTGAGCAATCTGCAACAATATCTATGTAAGATAAACCGTCACTCAAGGCAGATATACTGTGTTGCGCTAGCATATGGCTTTGTTGAAAAAATGTGAGGAAAATAGAGGAATAAGAATTCAAACGATATGCCAACGAAAGCACAGAACGGGGTAGTGCGATAGAATTAGATAAAATAGCAGATTTACAGTTAAATACTACCGTTTTATTAAATTTAATTCCTCTTTGTTTGCATCCATCAAAATATATCGTCTCACATCAGTGATGGTCATTTCATCTAAAGTGTTGACAATATTCTCATATGTACAATCTGGTGTGGGTTTTATCAACACTACTGTTTCGTTTCTGTCGCCAAATTGTGCAGCTACTTTTTGCGTTTGTTGCAGAATTACGCTACGTATGCCTGCCGGTGAATAGTTCGTTTCCTGCATTGATGTGGGATTATCGCCTGCATAATATTTCACCTTATTGTCCTCACAAAGCAATAAACTAATGGTTTTGCTAACGGCTGTTACTCCGCCTGCACCATCCTGCGGCAAATTAAGCCGCATTGCTTTTTGCTCGTTCAGTGTAGTAGTGAAGATGAAAAAAGTAATTAATAAGAAACCTAAATCAACCATTGGTGTTAAATCTACACGGGTGGATAGTTTTTTACCTCTTGTGATGCCTCTTTTGCCGGTTAGTACGGCGGTTTGTACTTCTGCCATAAACATTGGTTTCCTATAAGATGGAGAAGTATAAAATTTCCATAACTAATGAAATAAAAAACCTCCCGGTTTAAGCGGGAGGTTTTTAAGTGTATTTTTTACAATTATTAATTGCCGTATTCGCTTATGAACTTAATGCGCATGATTTTCAACTGTTCCCAGTTGTAATTACTATCTGCCAGTTCTTCCTGCGCTACCTGCAACGATGAAGTTTCGCAACTGCGGAAGTAATCAATAATTTCATCCTGGTCGTCTTCGTCCAGCATATCTTCTATTGCATAATTCAGGTTGAGCTTGGTACCGCTTGCTACAATGGTTTCCATTTCTTCCAATAACGAATCCAACCTTAAGTCCTTATTGCGGGCAATAGTCTCCAGCGGTATTTTTTTATCTACATTCTGAATAATGTAAATTTTATTACTGCTTTTATTTGCCACGCTTTTCATTACAAAGTCGTCTGGCTTTTCTATATCATTGGCTTCTACATAGCTGGCAATCAATTCGATAAATGGTCTTCCAAATTTAATTGCCTTGCCCTTGCTCACACCCTGGCATTTTTCCAGTTCTGCCATTGTAGTGGGGTACATCGTAGCCATATCCAACAGCGAACTTTCCAAGAAAACGACAAATGGTGGCAGGCCTTTTTTCTTGGCTTCTTTCTGGCGCAGATCTTTTAGCATGTCGAACAGCTTTTCATCTGCTGCAGCGCCGGTAGCATTGCCACCTTCTGTTTCCTCGTCGTCTTCATTGGCATCTTCAAACAGGTTGTTGAGCACAATTTTAAACGATTGTGGCTTTTTCAGGAACTTCTCACCAGCTTCTGTAAACTTCAGTAAGCCATATTCTTCTATATCCTTGCGCAGCAAATTAGCCAGTAGCAACTGACGGATCAGGCTGTTCCAAAAATGCTCATCTTTATCTTTACCAATACCAAACGCGTCGAGTTTTTCGTGACGGTACATGCTTACCTGTGGCGTTTGCCTACCCATCAAAATAGCCACCGCATAATCGGCAGGAAAGCGCTCATCTAAGGCTTGTACTACCTTCAGCACTTTCACAGCTTCGTCTTTTGTTTCTATTTTTTCTTTTGGATGCAGGCAGTTATCACAGTTACCACAGTTTTCAGTATGCCAATCTTCGCCAAAGTAGTGCATCAGCACCTTACGGCGGCATACAGATGTTTCGGCAAAAGCCAGTGTTTCATTAATTAACTGTGCACCTACCTCCCGCTCGCTTAATGGTTTATCGCGCATTAAATGCTCCAGCTTCGATACATCTTTATGCGAATAATACAGCAGACATTTGCCTTCCAAGCCATCTCTGCCTGCACGACCGGTTTCCTGGTAATAATTCTCAATAGATTTTGGTATGTTGAAGTGGATCACAAAACGGATATCTGGTTTGTCAATACCCATTCCAAATGCAATGGTGGCAACAATTACCTGTACATCTTCGTTCAAAAACTGATCTTGCCTTTCTGCACGCAACTTCGCATCCAGTCCGGCATGATAAGCCACTGCTTTAATACCATTAGCTACCAGCAATTCAGCCAGTTCTTCGGTGGTTTTTCTGTTTAATGTATAAATAATACCGCTTTTATTTTTCATCTGCGTAATAAAGCGGACAATGCTTTTTACCGTTTGTTCCTTCTTTACTTTTGGTACAATTTCATAATACAAATTGGGGCGGTTGAACGAAGAAATAAACACATTCGGGCTGCGTAAATCGAGGTTCTTTACAATATCGCTTTGCACCTTGGGTGTAGCTGTTGCCGTTAAAGCAATTACCGGGATGCTTGGATTAATAATATCCATCATTTCGCGCAAGCGGCGGTATTCAGGGCGGAAATCATGCCCCCACTCCGAAATACAGTGTGCTTCGTCCACTGCAAAAAAGGAGATTTTCAGGTCTTTAAAAAAGTCCAGGTTTTCCTGCTTGGTAAGCGTTTCGGGCGCTACGTACAGCAGTTTTGTTTTGCCGTCCAGCAGGTCGGCTTTTACCTGATTGATTTGTCCTTTATTTAGCGAGGAATTAAGAAAATGCGCCACATTATCATTTTCGCTGTAACCGCGCACCAGGTCCACCTGGTTTTTCATCAGGGCTATTAAAGGACTTACAATGATAGCGCAACCATCCAGCATCAGTGCCGGCAGTTGATAACAAAGGCTTTTACCGCCACCTGTTGGCATTATTACAAATGTGTCCTTGCCACTGAGCAGGCTCTTAATTGCATCTTCCTGTAAGCCTTTAAATGTTTCGAATCCGAAGTTGGTGTGTAAGTGTGTATGAATGTCAAAATCACTAAGTGTAGCTGCAGCATTGGCTGCTTTGGTTGTACTGCTTTTAGCTGTGCGGGCTTTTGCAGGTCTTTTACTAACTGTTGCCATAATTAAAAAATCTCTGTCCGTTTATTTCGAGAGGATAACTTTAAAAATTAAATTACACATTTCTATGAAAACATAGAAATAAATACTGCTTAAAAAAGCAATACCGGGTAACGAAATTAAACCCAAAAAAACGATTGTTCCAACCTATAATTGTTAAAAGTTTAAAATGAGTGAGTAATAGTCTAATAATTGTTAATAAGCAACAAGCTACACAATAAATAATAACAACTCCTGTTATTTCAGAATATTTATGTATATAAAATCTTGTGATGGGTTAAGTATGTTATTTTCAGTAATTTAAACAAGTGTTTAAATTGATTTTCATTTTAAATTATGAGCCGGGAATTTGATTTGCTGCACCGCCACTTCACAATCCGGAAATCTTATATCTCCAGCATTATACGGCGGTGTTATTTGCTATTATTCTGCAACTACAATTTTGTATATCTATAATAGCTTCGTCTAACCTTGTAAAATGCACTGTTCCTGCTTGTGCACCCAGTCTATACTATCCGTGTTCCATTATTTACACCGAATTACCACTACTACTTCTATCATTCATCTTTACCACTGTATTTTTGTATTCTAATAAATAAAGTGTACACATGGATATAGCAGCGTTGTACGACAAAGCATTAAACTTTGAATTCTTAACCGTAGAAGAAGGCGTTTTTTTATTTCATCGTGCACCTCTTGCCGAGCTGATGCAGGTAGCTGATACACTCCGCAAGCAACAGGTGCCACATGGCAAGGTTACCTGGCAGATAGACCGGAACGTGAATACCACCAATGTATGCGTAGCAAACTGCAAGTTTTGCAATTTCTACCGTATTCCCGGTCATCCCGAAGCATACATCACCGATATGGATACCTATCGCCGTAAGATAAAAGAGACATTCAAATACGGCGGAGACCAGTTGCTTTTGCAGGGTGGCCATCATCCAAACCTTGGACTTGACTTTTATACCAATACCTTCCGCCAGATAAAGCAGGAATTTCCTACCCTGAAGCTGCATGCGCTTGGACCGCCCGAAGTGGCGCATATCTGCAAGCTGGAAAAAATGAGTCACCATGATGTGCTGAAAGAGTTGAAAGCTGCCGGTTTAAACTCTTTGCCTGGTGCCGGCGCTGAAATTCTGGTGGACAGGGTGCGTCGCCTTATCAGCAAGGGAAAATGCGGTGCCGATGAATGGCTGGCTATTATGCACGAAGCACATAAGCTACATATCACTACGAGCGCCACCATGATGTTTGGGCACGTAGAAACTATTGAAGAACGTTTCATTCACTTAGTACGCCTGCGTGAAGTACAGGCAATAAAACCTGCTGATGCAAAGGGTTTTTTAGCATTTATTCCGTGGACATTCCAGGATGTAGATACATTATTAGCACGCATTCGCGGGGTGCATAATTTGACAACTGCTGAAGAATATATCAGAATGATTGCGTTGAGCCGTATCATGCTGTCAAATATTGTAAATATACAGGCAAGCTGGCTAACGGTGGGCAGGCAAACGGCGCAACTGTGCCTCCATGCCGGTGCCAACGATTGGGGCAGCATTATGATAGAAGAAAATGTGGTAAGTGCTGCCGGTGCGCCACATCGCTTTACGTTCAAAACGATTCAAAGTGCTATTAGTGAGGCAGGTTTTGAGCCGCAGCTCCGCAATCAGCAATATGAATGGCGCGAGATTCCGGAGTTGATAGAAGAACAGGTGATTGATTATTAATTTAATGCGAATTTTTCCAATACTTCCTGCATAAGCGCTGACAGAGGTTCCACACCCTGTTGGCATTGAAAAACAGCAGCAAGTCTCTTCTTAATTATACATATTATTTTACAAAATAAAAGCCTCTCCTATATAAAGAGAGGCTTCTTTGTATAACTATGAATGTACATTTTTATCGTAATGGAAAGAACACGCCTGCATGGAAGTTAACCGAGCTCAGGTTGTTATAACCAAAGTTTTTGTAAGGCACATAGTTATAATCGGCACCTATTTTTATACCCGAAGCGCTAAGTCGTCCAAACGGAATATTTACCCCAACACCGCCTTGCGCTACAAAGGAAGCACTGGTTTTACTGTTGGAGGTAAATTCGCCTAAGTATTGCTTAAAGTCCACAAGACTTGCACCTGCGCCCACACTAATGTATGGCTGCACTGCGCCTTTGCCACCCATCGGCATAAAAGTACCCTTAGCCATAATTGGCGTTACCTGGATAGAATTGGTCAATACAGCCGATACGGATTGTGTTTTATCTAACTGATACACAGCACGCGGATATTTTTGGTAATAATCCTGAAAGCCAACACCCAACCCGGCTGCCCACTTATTATTAATGCCATATTGCAACGAACCGCTAAAACCTCGGCCGCTTCCCTGATTAATCAGGTCGCTTTTAAAGCTACCCAGTGGCAGGCTGTAATTATAATTCAAATCCAACTTCAACTGACCCGATTGTGCACTTGCTGCTGTGCTGCCTATCACCAGCAACAATGCAGCGCCTATTATTATTCTAAACTGTTTCATACAATTAATCATTTGTTTTTAAATAAGGAGATTGATCAAATAAAGCCTTCACCTGGCTGTCTGCCGTAGAGGTATTAAAAATACCCTCACCACGTATTACTCCCGTCCATACCAGTTTTATCTTGTTGGTAGAAGCGGCATTTTTCAAGTCCAATAAGTCAATAGATAGTGCCCCCTCGCGTACGGTATATACATCATAGGCATAAGGCACGTAATAGTCGTAGCCGCCATAGCCCCAATAGTAAGGATCGTAGTAATAGTCGTAATAACCCCAATAGTCCGGGTAGCTTATTAATCCGGTAGAGGTTTTGATAATATGACTTACATCAACGCCCAGATCGGGGTTATCATTTTTTGTTACCTGTGTGTAGCCCATCCCATCCATGTACTTTTTTACTGCAGTTATATAAGCAGCGTCGGCCTCATCCAGTTGCTTGGTACTCTGGTTACCATCAATCACCGCTACAGAGTCGGAAATACTGTAGGTTTTATAAGAAGAAAAATTAACTGTTGAATCGTGATCGGTAATGTAAATGCGCGATTCTTCCGTGCTTAAGTTGCTCACTGCATCTTTCTGGCAGGCTCCGAGCGATAATATCAATGCCGCTGCTGCCAGCAATGCTCCTGTCTTTTTCATACATTAAAGTTTTTGTTTAAGGAATTTTTAATAACACGTAATTGTGAGCACAAATTGTATGCGAAAGGAACACAAAACCATTTTTTAAGAACCCTTTAAAGGTATTAGAAAGGAGCACCTTCATTATATAACTTTAATAGCTAAAACATTGCATTCTATTAACATAAAGAATGTTAAACAGACACATGATTTGCAATGTTAATAAGACAGGAGAATTGGAAGCTATATCTGCCTGTAACTTTAAACCTTAGGCTTTAAACATTAAACAATCACAATCTTTTGTCCTCGCTTTTTCTTAACCTAAATATGACGGTGCATTCTTGCTTCCTTATTACATTTGTTAGTCTGCTCATTAAGCAACCCATTTATTATCTATGAAAATTTTATATCAGTACCTCAAGCCTTATAAATGGCTGGTAGCGCTTACTTTGCTGCTGGCAGCCATCAATACCAGTTTTTCATTAATTGATCCTATTATCTTTGGTAAAATCATCAATCTCGCCTACGAGTTCAAAAAAGATCCTGCACAATTTCATTATCCCGAATTTGGCACCTTTGGCCGGGCTGTTGGCTGGCTCTTACTTGCTTCTATTGGTGTTGCCATGGTGAGCCGTATTGCCAAAAACTTTCAGGATTATTGTATGAATGTGATCCAGCAAAAATTTGGCGCTAAAGTTTTTACCGATGGATTGCGCCACGCCATGAAGCTGCCCTATCAGGACTTTGAAGACCAACGTAGCGGAGAAACATTGAGTACGCTTACCAAAGTACGCACCGATACCGAACGGTTTATTACCAGCTTTGTAAATGTACTGTTTGCGATTGTGGTGGGCATTGTATTCATTATTATCTATTCATTTCGCATTCACTGGTCGTTGCCGCTGGTGTACTTTGCCGGTATATTTATAATAACGTGGGCAACGAGTGTATTGAGTCGTAAAATAAAAAGTATCCAGAAAAATATTGTTTCACAAACCAATGCCCTGGCAGGCGCTTCTACCGAATCGCTACGCAATATTGAACTGGTAAAAAGTTTGGGTTTAACACAGCAGGAAGTAGAGCGGCTGAATAAAAACACGTATAAAATATTAAACTTAGAACTAACTAAGGTAAAGCGCATTCGCAGCATTAGTTTTATTCAGGGCACGATGGTGAATACGTTGCGACAAACAATTTTGTTTATTCTGATGTGGCTTATTTTTCACCGGATAATGGATGCCAGTCAACTCGTAACAATGCAGTTGTTTTCCTTCTTTGTTTTCAGTCCGTTGCAGGAAATTGGAAACATCATTATCACCTATCGCGAAGCGGAAGCATCGCTCAATAATTTTCAATCTTTAATGCAAAAGAAAGGCGAGCCAAAACCGGCTATACCGCAGCATGTCGGATGGATAGAAACGCTGCAATTCAGTCATGTTTCTTTTAAACATCAAACGGCGCAGTTCAAGGCTTTGGACAGCATCAGTTTTGGTGTAAAAAAGGGCGAAACCATTGCATTTGTTGGCCCTTCAGGTGCAGGAAAAAGTACATTGGTAAAATTGTTAGTTGGTTTGTATCATCCGCAGCAAGGCACCATTTTGTACAACGGCATCCGCGAGCAGGATATAGACTTTGATGAGTTGCGCGGGCAAATAGGCTTTGTAACGCAGGATACACAATTGTTTTCGGGCACAATAAAAGAAAACCTGTTATTTGTAAACCCAACTGCCACTGATGAAGACATACAAAATGTGCTGTTTCAGGCAAGCTGTAACACTTTGCTGGCACGTGCCGAAAAAGGATTAGATACGATGATTGGTGAAGGCGGATTGAAGCTGAGCGGTGGTGAAAAACAACGCATCTCCATTGCCCGCTCGCTGTTGCGCCATCCAAGATTATTAATATTTGATGAAGCAACTTCGGCATTGGATTCCATTACCGAAGAAGAAATTACTACGACTATCAAAAACGTTTCTGCACAGCGCGAACAGATAACCGTGTTGATTGCTCACCGCCTCAGCACCATTATGCACGCCGATAGAATTTATGTGCTGGAAAAAGGACGCGTAGCCGAAACTGGTACGCATAGTGAGTTGCTGGAGGAAAAAGGATTGTATTATGCCATGTGGCGCCAGCAAATTGGTGAACGTAAATATGCGGCAACTGCGCCTACTGCTACTCCCCAGGTTGCTGTTGTATAATGTTGTAGTGTTTGAAAATTTTTACCGCAGAGAACAAGCATTAGTAGCAGTTTCGCAGAGAATAAATAATCTCTGTGCTTAACTCCATTTACTCCTGTTTTCTGCGGTAAAGAATGGTGAAAGAAAAGTAGTGGCACAATTACTGTATTCCTGATAGTGTTAATCTATTTGTGAACTTGAAAATTTATTATTATGTCAGGACGTGGAGATAACAACAAGCACGGTACTTCAGGGCAAGGTGCCAGCAATCAAAGTAATCAGCCTTTTGTAGCCGATGGTCAGGATGAACTAAAGTCAAATCATAACAAACATCAAACCGGTGGCGAGCCTTCTATTCCGCAGGCAAAAACTGTTGATCAATCTGCTAACCGCAATACGCATCTGGTAGATGACCCGCAGGTAAAATTACCGGCAGAAGGATAAGTAACGAATTATAAAGAAGAGACGCTTACACAGCGTCTCTTCTTTATAATGAAAAAGGTACTATATCAAATTGTTCATTCCACTATATTCATAATATCTTCCACATATTTTCTATCATTGCAAAGGCGTGGTACTTTATGTTGCCCGCCTAATTTTCCTTTTTGCTTCAGCCAACGATTAAATGCATTTTTTGGTAAGCTATGTACCACCGGCATGCGCAAGGCCATGTCTTTATGCCGCTTGGCTTCGTAGTCGCTGTTGAGTGCTTTGAGTGCGCAATCCAATTCGTAAGTGAAATGTTGGATAGATGCCGGCTCTTGCTCAAATGCTATCAGCCATTCGTGTGCGCCATTGCTGTTATCAGAGAAATAGAGTGGAGCTGCAGTATAATCGTTTACAACAGCACCGGTTTTTTCGCAGGCAATAGCAATTGCTTTATCGGTATTTTCTACAATCACTTCTTCACCAAAAGCATTAATGTAATGCCTGATGCGCCCGCTTACCTTGATGCGGAAAGGATAGAGCGAAGTAAACTGCACCGTATCGCCCGGCATATAGCGCCATAAGCCGCCATTGGTAGAAATAACAATAGCATAATTTTTATTCAGTTCTACTTTGTCCAAACCAATAGTTTTCGGATTGTCCTTTCCGTATTCTTCCACCGGCATAAACTCGTAAAAAATGCCATGCGCCAAAAACAAAGTCATGCCATCATCATATGGAGCCGTTTGTGCAGCAAAAAAACCTTCGCTTGCATTATACATTTCAAGGTAATGAATATCATCACCAATCAGCTTACTAAACTGCTCTTTATAAGGTACAAACGATACACCGCCATGAATGTACAACTCCAGGTTAGGCCACACTTCTTTTAATGTTTTGCAGCCGGTAATTTCCAGAATATATTTTATAAGAATGAGTGTCCACGTAGGTACGCCTGAAATAGAAGTTACATTTTCCTGTATAGTGCTTTGTGCTAAAGCCTCAATCTTTAGCTCCCACTCATCCATCAGTGCAATAGACAACTCGGGTGTGCGCAGCCACTGCCCCCAAAAAGGTGTATTCTGCAGCAATACAGCACTTAAATCGCCATAAAAGATATTTTCATTTAATTGGCTTACCTGGTGGCTGCCGCCAATTACCAAACCTTTGCCGGTAAGTAAGTCACTTTCGGGATTGAAATGATAATAAGCCGTGAGTACATCCTTAGCAGCCTGGTAGTGGCACTCGTTCAGGCTTTCTTCGGTAATGGGAATAAACTTGCTTTTATCGCTGGTGGTACCACTGCTTTTTGCAAACCAGTTAACCGGCGTATTCCATAGTAAATTTTCTTCGCCCTGCATCAATCGCTCTATATAAGGCTTTATATTGTTGTACTCGCTGATGGGCACCAACTGCTTGAATGTGCGGATGCTAAATATTTCCGTAAAATGGTGTTTGCGTCCAAACTCGGTATATTGACCGTGTGTAATAAGGTCCTGGAGCACTTCGCGCTGGGCAGTAAGCGGATTGGCGGTCCACTCTTCTATTTGCGCATAGCGCAGGCGTGCAAGACGAGATATGGCAGGACTAATCAGTTTCATGGATACAGCAAAATAGCAAATGTTGTTGAAAGGAGCATAGCTTTTTTCCGGATATTATTTAAATTTTATTTCTGTTACCCTTTACGCAAAAGATGAACCACAAAAAATTTGATAGTTTATGAGTTCGTAAATTGAGTGATTATACAGTAATAATGGTGTATGGTTATTTCAATAGCGGCTTATCTTTATGCCTATGCAAAAAATACAAAAACCTGCTGCCGGCGAATACAAGGATTATTCTGCCGCTTACATCTCCAAAGTGCCCGATGATGGTATGGTGCTGCAATACCTGCAAACAGACTTTGAAACTATTCGTACACTGGTAATGGATTTGCCCGAAGAAAAATTGTTAAGTGCTTATGCACCTGGCAAATGGACACTGAAAGAAATATTGGTGCACATGATGGATACAGAGCGCATTTTTGCTTATCGCGCTTTGCGCATTGCACGTAACGATAAAACTGACCTGCCCGGTTTTGAGCAGGATGAGTACACGCCTTACTTGTATGCCAATGAGCGCAGCATAGCAAACATAATGGAAGAGTATGGTTTGCAGCGAAAGTCCACAGTTGCATTATTCAGCAACTTTGATGAAAGTGCTTTTACACGCACAGGCTTTGCAAATGGTGCACCGCTGAGTGTACGCGCGGCTTTATACATTATTGCCGGGCACGAACTGCACCATCTGCAAATTATCAGAGAGAAGTATTTGTAAAATAATGCGTACTTTTTTTGAACGGCAAAAGCAGTAAGAATAGAAGTTGCACAAAGAAGATTTTTTTACTTTTCTACATGCAGCTTAGCGCTTTTATGTCTTCTTGTGGCTCAACTTATATACTCTTGCTAAAGAGCATTTTTCCAAAAGCATTACGTTGCAGATGTACATCAAATGCACTGCAAATATTGCGTATAAAATGCTGACCTGTGGGCAAAACCGCTATGCCGGTTTCGTTGTAAGTAATGAGTTTATCTGCTGCAAACAATGCCAACTGAGGAAAGCTATATTGTTGTAATAAAGGCAAATCACCTTCATTAAACAAAGTTTTGCCTGTGCAACTAATATCTAAAATATACCGTTTAAAACGAAGATCTTCTGCATTTAAAAAGTAGCCCTTTTTAATGGCTAATTGTCCGCTGCTTACCTGCCGGTAGTAATTGTGTAATGTCTTTTCGTTTTGTGCATACGCATTGCCGCTATCGCTGATGGAAGAAACGCCCAAGCCAATGAGCATACCGGCATGTTGTGTAGTATAGCCCATAAAGTTGCGGTGCAATGTACCATTCATGCGTGCATTATACAACTCATCATGTGGCAATGCAAAGTGGTCCATTCCAATGTCAACATACCCATGTTGCATAAGCAGTTCTTTACCTTTTTTATATAACAACAATTTTATTGCTGCCGATGGTAAATCGTTTTCATCAAACAAGCGCTGTGCTTTACTTGTCCATGGTACATGCGCATAGCTGTAAAATGCAATCCTGTCGGGCTTTAATTGTATCGTTTGTAAAATAGTGGTGGTGATGCTCTCTACTGTTTGTAAAGGCAAGCCATAAATCAAATCGTAGTTAACAGAAGTGAAACCAATGGCTCTTGCCAGCTTCGTAGCAAGCTCCACATTCTCTATCGGCTGAATACGATTAATCACCCGTTGTACTTCGGGATTATTGTCCTGTACACCATAGCTGATGCGCCGGAAGCCTAATCTGTATAAGGTTTCCAGGTGTTCTTTCGTAGTGTTATTCGGATGCCCTTCTATGCTAAACTCGTGCTGTGGATGCACGGTTGTATTTTTTAAAATATTTGTAATTAATTGTTCTAAATTTCGTGGAGAAAAGAAAGTGGGTGTACCGCCGCCCAAATGAATTTCGCATATCACAGGTTTCCCGTGCATCAACGCTGTGTACAACTGCCATTCTTTTTCAATAGCTATTAAATATTCTTCTTCTACTGTATGGTTGGTAGTAATCTTTTTGTTGCAGCCGCAATAGGTGCAGAGTGATTCGCAAAAAGGCAGATGAATGTACAGGCTGATGCCTTTGGTGCTATTGTGTATGGCAAATTGTTGTTGTATATTTTGTTGCCAGTCATTTACATCAATCTGTTCATTCCAGTAAGGAACCGTTGGATAGCTGGTGTAGCGTGGCACCGGCAGATTGTATTTTTCTACCAATACATCAACTATTGCAGGACTTTCATTCATAAAGCCAAAAGTAGAATGATGTATGTTTTTAAAACATGATTGTGGTTAGCCGGAAGCCAGATTTCTGTCACACGTGCAATAGTTTGCTAAACCAAATCTTTTTAAGATGGTGCGAACTCCTCCAAAGCCCTTTTGCTCTTGTTTTCGATTTGTATAATATAAACATATTACACACAATAGGAACATAGGGTCTTCACATAGCACTTTCATGTGTTTATTTCTATGTTTCTATCGTGCCTATGTGGTGAAAACTAACATCCTGCAATTATGAAAACTGCCGTTCTTTTTACCTTACTGCTGCATAGCATAAAACCAAAAGCCTTCTTTTTATTAAGAAGGCTTTTATTCTTTTACCATTTATTTCCTTTGTGTCTTTGCACCTTAGGGGCAAACACCTACAACATGTTTTGCGATTGCAGATATTCAGCAATCTGAATGGCATTGGTAGCAGCGCCTTTGCGCAGGTTATCGCTTACAATCCACATGTTTAGTGTATTGGGCTGCGTTTCATCGCGACGCAATCTGCCTACAAATACTTCATCTTTATCGTGCGCCCACATTGGCATCGGGTATTCTGCATTGGCAATATCATCCTGCAGCACTACGCCGGGTGCATTGCTTAATATCTGTCTTACTTCATCCAGGTCAAAGTCGTTTTCAAACTCAATATTTACACTCTCACTATGTCCGCCAACCACCGGAATGCGCACGGTTGTAGCCGTTACTTTAATGCTGTCATCACGCATGATTTTCTTGGTTTCATTTACCATTTTCATCTCTTCTTTGGTATAGCCATTATCCAGGAAAACGTCAATCTGCGGTATTACATTCAGGTCAATCTGATATTTATAAGCCATTTCGCCCTGCTCGCCTTTGCGCTCGTTGAAGAGCTGGTCTACCGCTTTCTTGCCGGTGCCCGTTACGCTCTGGTAAGTGCTTACTACAATGCGCTTAATCTTATATTTTTTGTGCAAAGGATTAATGGCAACTACCATTTGAATAGTAGAGCAATTGGGGTTGGCAATAATTTTATCTTCAGGGGTGAGCGCGTCGGCATTTATTTCGGGCACTACCAACTTTTTGCTGGGGTCCATGCGCCATGCACTGCTGTTGTCTATTACGGTAATACCTGCTTCGGCAAACTTGGGGGCAAGTGCCAGGGAGGTGCTGCCGCCAGCCGAAAAGATAGCCACATTAGGCTTGGCAGTAATGGCATCTTCGGCACTTACTACTTTGTAGCCTTTACCCTTAAATTGTACTTCTTTACCTACCGATCTTTCAGAAGCTACAGGTATCAGCTCGGTTACGGGAAATGCCCTTTCTTCCAGTACCTGCAACATTTTGGTGCCTACCAGCCCGGTGGCGCCTACAACTGCTACTTTCATTGTGTGTTGGTGTTGATTGTTTTTTATTTTTTATAAAAAGAAATACTCGCTTACCTGCAACAACCGTGTATTATTTTATTAACAAAAAAGCCTTCCCTGTGTAAGGAAGGCTTTCAGTTATGTTGTATATACACAAGCGATTGATCCTTCCCTTAGGAGAGAGGTTTCTTAATGCGCTTTGTAGTGTACAGTGCTGTTCTCATTTTTTGCTGCGCAAAGGTAAGGAGGAAAAAGGAATTGTGGAGAAAATAATTTTATTGATTTAAAAAATTCTATACCTAAAGAATACTTCATACCTCCTTAATTACAATGCACAATCCCGTGCTTCACTGCAAATAATACAAGTCCAACGCGGCTTACCACATTGAGCTTTTGAAACAACTGGTCGCGGTAGCCATCGATGGTGCGGGGGCTGAGGTGCATTTGCTGCGCTATCTCTTTATAGGTCATCTCGGTAGCGGCAAGCTTTAAAAATTCTATTTCCTTTTCGTTCAGCCCAAGCATTGCTTTATTGTTGTCGTGCTCATCATCTTCATCATCGCGAATGCAGCGCACGAGCCTGCCCGAAACCAAGTCGGAATAATAGAATCCTTTGGAAATAACCGAACTGATCGCCTGCTTTAGTTCGGAAGGATCGGTATCTTTTAAAATGTATCCTTTAGCACCATTTTTAATCATGCGGATGATAGAGCTTTCATTATCGTACATGCTTAAGGCCAATACATTAATTAAAGGATAATTCTTCTTTAGCCAAAGTGTGGTTTCAAAGCCATCCAGTTCGGGCATGTTGATGTCCATTAAAATCAGATCAGGCTCATTGTTTTTATTCAGTTTTTCTATCAGTTGCCTGCCGTTGCTACACTCATACAATATTGTATAGCCAAGGCTGGTTACCAGTGCGGCAAGACCATTGCGCAGCAATACATGGTCATCTACCAACACAATTTTTGCAGTATTATTCATAAGCATATTTTAAAGGGTGAGTTAACTGTATTTGCATTAATCCATTTTTTCGTTTTGTCAGGTTCAGTTTTCCTTTTATTAGCTGCGCTCTTTCCTCAAGGGTTAAGTCTGTACTATCATTTATTTTATTATTAAACGGAATAGCTCTTCCCTTATAAAGAATTATAAATTGTACTTCCTGCTCTGTATATGCAATCGTCAGGCATACAAATGTTCCTTCCGGTTCTTTAATTAAAGTTAGTATTTCCTGAATCATTTTAAATACCACCAGCTTTAGCTCGGGTTGTATTTCTTTGGGTATTCCTGTTATTTCAATAACCGGGTCGGTATATTGAAAAAGAATTTTTATTGTATCTCTAACTACTTCTACAAATCCTTCTTCGCTTACAATGTCGGCATCGGGATAAAAGCTTTTACACATCACCCTCAGGTCTCTTATGGACTGCCCCACCAGGTGCCCGGGCGATTCGCTGCTTTTTATTATCTCTTTTTTATCAACGTCCAGCATGGCAAGCTGCATCCTCACAAGGCTCAACACCTGACCAATATTTTCATACACTTCCTTTACCGTATTCTTCAAAAAAAAATCCCGGATGTCCAATCGTGCTTTCAATACTTCGTGCCTGAACAACAGTTGCTCCTGTGTCTGTAAATTATTACTCATTATGCAATGTTAACAAATGCCTAAGCCGCAAACACCGTGAAAAACACGGTTTCTTTCCTTGTGTATTTCACAATATCAATGAATAAATAAGCTACTTTTTTATTATACCTGTTTGCCGCTCATCCCCGCCATTAACAAACCTATAGTGGTGAAACATGCAGTGACAACAAGCGTTTTTACGGTAATAATTACAGGCAAATAACGCTTGAAACTGCTTGCTGCATACACCATTTTTACAATGATAATACACTAATAAAAACACATCCTTTAACCATTAAAAACAACAAAAATGAAAAAGATGATTTCAATTCCGCTTCTCGCAATCGCTATTGCTTTTGCAGCAACAGGCTATGCCACCGCACAAACAGGCGACAAAGACATTGCTTTTATTCCGGCAAAAAACCATGCAGCTTATGTTTCTTTTATCACCAAAAGCTACGCTGCCGGGGGTGCCAGAGACACTACAGCTACAACGAATGCCACCAGCAAAACTTCAAAGGCAGAGTTAAAAGCCATAAAAGCAAATAACAAAGCCCTGAGGAGCTTTAAGTCTATTTACAGAAAAAATATGCCGAATGCAGAATGGACTTTTGCGCAGGACGGTATCATTGCTTCCTTCAGCAAAGACGATGTAAAGACTAATGTAGTGTACAAAAAAAATGGAAACTGGCTACATACGCTTACGTACTATCCCGAAAGCAAAACGCCTGCAGATATTATTGCTGTTATGGATGCAGTTTACCCTAAAGACGACGTTAAGCTGACTGTTAAGGTGGAAGAAGGCAACATGCTATTTTACATTGTACAACTGGAAGGTAAAACAACATTTAAAAAAGTATCCGTGTATGATGGTGATGTAAACCTGCTTGAGGAATACACCAAAGCTAATTAGCAATAAACCTTGGCCCTTTTATGAAACAAAAGAGGCTGCCAAAGGGCAGCCTCTTTTGTTTTTAATCTGTGGCAAAAATATGCTTAAAAGCTACAAGCCGTGAGTTGTGAGATTTGAGTTACGGCAAGAAAACATGTATGCTACTGAATTGAAAAAGATACTTAAACCATTTTCAATTCAGTAGCACTTAATGTATTTAGTTCGTAGCTTATTGCTTGCAAGCAATATTATATGTGCTGATGACTATTTTTATTTATCTTCCCAACTTTGAGCATATGTAATAAACGGGCAGTATTAAAATGGAAAGTGGTCTGCTGATTATTATTTCCCTTCTTTTTGCAGTATCCCTGCTATCTATGCTTAGCAACCGGCTGGGTATTGCTTATCCTATATTCCTGGTGATAGCAGGTTTAATCATTGGCATTACGCCAGGTATTCCAAATCTCAATTTGGACCCCGACCTGGTGTTTATCATTTTTCTGCCACCGCTTTTATACTCCGCTGCCTGGAATACTTCGTGGAGGGAGTTTTGGGCTTACCGGCGCTCCATTGCATTGCTGGCAATCGGGCTGGTTTTTTTTACATCGTATGCTATTGCTTATATATCCAATGCGCTTATTACAGATTTTCCGCTGGCGTTGGGTTTTGTATTAGGCGGCATTATTTCGCCGCCCGATGCAGTAGCGGCAACCAGTGTAATCAGCAGGCTAAAAGTTCCGCGTCGGGTAATAGGTATTCTGGAAGGCGAAAGTCTGGTAAATGATGCCTCCAGCCTTACCGTATTCCGTTTTGCGTTGGTAGCTATATCCTCCGGCCATTTTGTGCTGGGTAAGGCTGTATTCACTTTTTTTGTTATAGCCGGCGGTGGCGTTTTCATAGGTCTGGCTATTGCCGCCATTATTTATCTGCTCTTTCGTTATTTGCCTACCGACCCGGCCATAGACACCGGTATTACCTTAATGGCTCCTTACCTGATGTATCTATCGGCCGAACATTTCCATTGTTCCGGCGTACTCGCAGTAGTAAGCGGCGGTTTGTTTCTTAGTTATCACTCCAGCAGCTATTTCAACTACGACTCCAGGCTGCAGGTGCAAAGCGTATGGAACACACTTGTGTTTTTGCTTAATGGTATTGTATTTATACTGATAGGCATGCAACTGCCTTTCATCATCCGCGGGCTCGAAACTTATTCTGTATCGCAGGCTATCGGGTATGCTGTTATTATCTCCTTATCTACAGTAGTTATACGCATAGTATGGGTGTTTCTAGGTTCGTATTTACCCGGGCTATTAAGCGAACGAATAAGAGCTGAAGAAGAAAAACAAAACTGGAAGGAAGTGTTTATTATAGCATGGAGCGGCATGCGCGGCGTGGTATCGCTGGCAGCGGCATTTGCTATACCTCAACTGCTTTTAAACGGGCAACTATTTCCGCATCGCAACCTTATTTTATTCATCACTTTTTCGGTTATTCTTTTTACCCTGGTATTACAGGGTTTGTCTTTGCCCCTGCTTATCAAATGGCTGAAAATAGAAGGAGATGATGTAAGCATGAGTGAGCAAAAACTGCAACTTAACAAGCAGCTTGCCGAGGTGGCAATACATTATTTAAATGATCATTTTGCACGGGAGCTGAACAATAATGAAGATTACAGGAGAATAAGAGATCGCTACGAGCGTATAGCGCAACAGTCAGACCAGTTAATGAGCGACTACCGGCAAAGTAAGCCGGCAAAGCATAGCATTAGAGGAATACGTACGGCCTCGCTCGAACTGATAAAAATACAACGCGCGCAACTGGAAGAAATGTACAGTAAGGATGAATATAAAGAAGAATTGCTTCGTAATAAAGAACATGAGCTGGACCTTGAAGAAGCCCGCCTCAGACGTATAGGCGTATGATAGAAGGCAGGTATGCTCCAAAAACTATTGGGATGCGAACAGGTATAAATAGACCTTTTACATACATGCGCACATTGTAAAATTTGCTGTATCGTTGCCCTGTGCAATAAAAGAAGAAATTTTCTGACTAAGTTTGGCATTTGAAAACAACTAACAAGGCATTTTGTACGATGAGCAAATTCTTTTGGGCATTAGTTTTACTGATAAGCATTAACACCCGGGCGCAAGCACCAGCTACCTATAACAGCGACGATATTTACACGCAACTAAAAAAGCTTAATGTATTGGGCAGCGTACTATACATAGCCGCCCACCCCGATGATGAAAATACAAGGCTGCTGGCTTATTTTTCCAAAGAAAAACAATACCGCACCGGCTACCTGAGCCTCACGCGTGGCGATGGCGGGCAAAACCTCATTGGCGACGAACAAGGCATAGAGTTGGGCATGATACGCACACAGGAATTATTAGCCGCCCGGCGTATAGATGGCGCTGAGCAATTTTTTAGCACCGCAATAGATTTTGGCTTTAGTAAAAATGCTGCAGAAGCATTAAGCTTCTGGAATCACGATAAAATATTGAGCGATGTGGTGTGGGTTATCCGCAAATTCCACCCCGATGTAATTATTACCCGCTTTCCCGGTGATGCGCGCGCCGGCCATGGACACCACTGGGCTTCTGCTTTATTGGCCAATGAAGCGTTTACCGCAGCCGCCGATTCTACAAAATTTACAGACCAGTTTGCCCTTGGTGTAAAGCCCTGGCAGGCAAAGAGAATCTTTTGGAACACGTACAACTTTGGCAGCAACAATACTACCTCCGGCGACCAGTTTACGATGGATATTGGCGGCTTCAATCCTTTACTGGGGAAGAGTTATGGCGAAATTGCCGCCGAAAGTCGCAGTCAGCATAAGAGCCAGGGATTTGGTGCAACCAAGCAGCGCGGGCAATCGCTGGAATACTTTAAACTCACCGGCGGTGCACCCTTCAAAGACGGCCTGATGGATGGTGTAAATACTACCTGGGAGCGTGTGCCCGGTGGTAATACAATTGAAACTACAATCAATGCAATCATCAGTCATTACAACTTTGAGCATCCCGAGTATTCGGTAGATAGCCTGGTAGCATTGCACAAAGCCCTGGCAGCCATGCCGGCAAGCTATTGGGTATATAAAAAAATGGATGAAGTAAGCAATATTATTGTCGCCTGCAGCGGTTTGTTTATAGAAGCAACTACCAATAAACCTTTTGCTGTTATTGGCGATACGTTGCCTATTCAATTTTTTATTGATAAACGAAACAACAATTCTGTTTCGCTCACCAGTATTCAGCTTGATAACTTCGATACTACTATCAGTCGGCCATTAGCTACCAACACCAATGTAAATATTATAAAACAGCTTCCTGTGGCACAGAGCAAGCCACTCTCACAGCCATATTGGCTGGTAAACCCTTCGCAAAAAGGCTATTTTGAAGTAGCCGACCAGCAGTTGATTGGAAAGGCAGAAAATAATGCTGCGTATGAGGTGACGTTTCATTTTTTGGTTAATGGTTATCCATTGCAAATAACAAAGCCGGTGCAGTATAAATTTACCGATGCTATCAAAGGAGAGCAATATGAGCCATTGGTAGTAATTGCACCGTTTTCTGTTGCTGCCACACCAGGTATTGCGCTGCTCAATGTACACCCCGAAAGTGGCAAAGCACCCGATCCATTGCTGAAATTTACTTTTAAATCGTATATCAATGCAGCCACATTGCCGGTTACTATCTCGGCATTGCAGGGCAATAAGGCGGTGTATAAAAAAGATACGGTGGTGAATGCAGAAGTGGGTAAAGAATACAGTTTTTCGGAAAGCCTCAGCAAACTGTACAATAAAACCGGTGATAATATTATAAATACGGTACTGGATGTGAGAATGAAGAACAGCACGGCTCATTATGACAGGTATTTGCGCAGCATTCATTACGACCATATTCCCGATATACATTATACCCTGCACGATAATATTCGCGTGATAACCGAAGATATAAAAACACGTGGTAAGCACATTGGCTATATTGTGGGTGCAGGCGATAAAGTGCCACAGGCGCTGGAGCAAATGGGCTATGATGTAAAACTGTTGGGTGAAAACGACATCACTGCTGCCAACCTTGCGCAGTTTGATGCGGTGATTGCCGGCGTCAGGGCTTATAACCTGCACGAGTGGCTCGTTGCCAAATACGACATATTGATGAGCTACATACAGCAGGGCGGCAATTATATAGTGCAGTATAACCAGCTTGATTTGGTCACCAATACAATTGGTCCATATCCTTTTACCATTGGCCGCACGCGCGTAACAGACGAAAATGCCGAAGTGCATTTTTTATTGCCATCCAGCCCGGTGCTCAACTATCCTAACAAAATAACAGCAAAAGATTTTGAAGGCTGGGTGCAGGAGCGCAGTACCTACCATGCCCAAAATATGGATGCGCATTATACAGCCCCCTTGGGTATGCACGATCCTGATGAAGCCGAAAGTAATGGAGGTCTCATTATTGCGCCTTATGGCAAAGGCAACTTTGTGTATGACGGACTTGTTTTCTTTCGCGAATTGCCGGCAGGCATAGCGGGCGCTTACCGGCTGATAGCTAACCTGATTGCATTACCACAAAATAAATAGATGAGAAAAAGCAGAAGAGAAGTAGGTATTTGGTTTTTGGTAATACTGGGCGTAGCTATTGGTTTTGCATTAAAAAACGTAAAGGCAGGGCTTATCATTGGTTTACTCATTGGCTTGCTGGCCGGCAGCCTGGCCGGTGGAAGAAAGTAATTTTTGAATAAAGATTATACTGATAAAGCCGCTGAAAAGACTGATATTGGAATTGAATGCTGCAATGTATTTTCCTCCCATATCCCAATAAAAAAGCCCTCCCTAAGAATAGGGACGGCCTCTAACGATTGCTTGCCATATAAAAAAATTTATACCCGTTTCCTGCAAGTCGGAAACTAATCTATCAACACAAAACCTATAATAATTTCAAAGACTTATCTTGCCTTTTTAATTGAATCCTTTAACACCTTAAAAGAAGAATCAATTCTTTTTTCGTTTGAGTCAGATTTCATCGTTACCGAATCTCTCACTGCACTTCTTTGTGTATCCATTACCTGCGTTATCGAATCACCTGAAGCTTCTACCGAAGATTGACTGCTGCACGCAGCAAATGTAATAGTAACGATCGCGAATAAAATCCTTTTCAATTGTTAATCTGCTGAACTGTTTTTATAACTCATATATAATACCAAACTTTGAAAAAGGTAACCTGCTTGTATGATTTATCTTTTTTCAGCTAATTATAAGAGGCGGTTATACAATCATGCGCTGCCTGTTTTTGCAAATAAATCTTGCTGTCCGGGCACCTTATCCCATTTTCATGGCATACCAGGCAATGTATTTTGCTAAATGCTCAAAGTTCACAGCTTATGCATGCCCGCCTGGCTGAAAGCGGTATCATTCATTATCCCGGCCTTACTCAACAATGGATTACTTTTGCCGACTGATGAAAATGTAGTAACTATTTGTACTGTTTCATCGCACAAAAAATTTTTTATAAATGAATAATGTACGTGTACGTTTTGCGCCTTCACCTACGGGCGGCTTGCATTTGGGCGGTGTAAGAACGGTGTTGTTTAATTATCTCTTTGCCCATAAGCATGGCGGCACTTTTATACTGCGCGTAGAAGATACCGACCAAAACCGCTATGTGCCCGGCGCTGAAGAATATATTTTCGAAACGCTTGCGTGGTGCGGGTTAGAGCCGGATGAGAGTGTGATTCACGGTGGCAATTTTGCGCCTTACCGGCAAAGCGAACGCAAAGCAATGTATAAACTCTATGCAGAACAACTGGTAAAACATGGGCATGCCTATTATGCCTTTGATACGCCTGAAGAACTGGAAGCGATGCGCAATACTTATAAAACCGAAAATGCTACCGCACAGTACAACAGTGTATTGCGCAGTAAGATGCGCAATTCGCTCACGTTGGGGCCGGATGAAGTAGCTCAATTGCTCAGCGAAGGCGTGCCACATGTAGTACGCATTAAAATGCCCGACGTACCGGAAGATATTACGTTTACCGATATGATTCGTGGCGAAGTGAGTTTTAATACGGCACAGGTGGATGATAAAGTATTATTGAAAGCCGACGGTATGCCCACCTATCATCTGGCGGTGGTAGTAGATGATTTTCTGATGCAGATAACACATGCTTTTCGTGGCGAGGAGTGGTTGCCAAGTGCGCCTGTGCACATACTGCTGTGGCGTTATTTGTTTGGCGAAGACAAAATGCCGCAATGGGCACATTTACCTTTAATACTGAAGCCGGATGGAAAGGGTAAATTAAGCAAGCGCGATGGTGCCCGGTTTGGCTTTCCGGTGTATGCCATGAACTGGACAGACCCGGTTACCGGCGAACTGACGCCCGGCTTTAAAGAAACCGGTTTTTTGCCCGAAGCATTTGTAAACATGCTGGCTTTGCTGGGCTGGAACGATAGCAGTGGCCAGGAAATATTTACACTGGATGAATTGATACAAAAATTTTCTATTGAGCGCGTGCATAAAGGTGGTGCCAAGTTTGATTATGAGAAAGCCAAATGGTTCAACCATGAATGGATAAAAAGACTGCCTGTGTCGCGATACAGGGATAGCGTAAAAGAACTATTTGAAGCGCAGGGTATAACGATTACGGATGAAGCAAAGTTTGATAAAGTATTGGAACTGGTAAAAGACCGCTGCACGCTATTGCCCGATTTTGTAACACAAGCTGCTTTCTTTTTCCGGCAGCCACAAAGTGTGGACGTTGCGGCTATTAAACCTAAGTGGAATGCGCAGAAAAATTTGTTTTTTATAGAGTTGATAAGCGCCTATCAATCGCTCCAAACATGGGAAGCGGAAGCGCTGGAAAAAGTATTTAAAGAAATTGCATCGGTACAAGTGTTGAAGCCCGGCGAATTGATGTTGCCGTTGCGCATTATGCTGGTGGGTGGCAAGTTTGGCCCCGGCGTGTTTGAGATAGCCGCAATGATTGGTAAAGAAGAAATGCTAAAACGGATAAAACACACCTTGCAGCTGCTGGTGTAATGAATGGTGAATGAAATTAGGGAATTACTTACAATAGAACTGAGGAGTAGCATGCCCTTCTTATACACATGAATAATAATTGCTGAAAAATAACGCTGGATGAATGGTTATAGCAGCGCTTTGGTTTAAATGCTGCTATAACCACGCTTGTTGAATTTGATATTGGAAGTATCGGATAATGTTGTTGATATTGGATAAAGTGATATTGGACTCCGATAACACAAAAGTATAACGCAGGTTTTAGTTGCTACTTAAAGAAGGATTAGTTTTACATTTTGATTTCCTTAAAAGAATTGTGAAGTGGCGGATATTATACAACTGTTGCCCGATAACATAGCCAACCAGATAGCTGCCGGCGAAGTAATACAACGCCCGGCAAGTGCTGTAAAGGAATTGCTGGAGAATGCAGTGGATGCAGGCGCAACACAAATTCAACTTATTGTAACGGATGCCGGTAAAAGCCTGGTGCAGGTAATTGACAATGGCAAAGGCATGAGCGAAACGGATGCGCGCATGAGTTTTGAGCGCCATGCAACGAGTAAAATAAGAGCAATAGACGATTTATTCAGAATAGCTACCATGGGTTTCCGTGGCGAAGCGCTGGCTTCTATTGCAGCAGTAGCGCAGGTAGAATTGCGCACACGCAAACCGCAGGAAGAATTGGGCACCTGCATAGATATTGAAAACGGCATTGTAACCAAACAACAGCCGTGCGCCTGCCCTGCGGGCACCAATATCTGCATGAAAAACCTGTTTTTTAATGTGCCTGCTCGCCGTAATTTTTTGAAGAGTAACACAGCGGAGTTGCGGCATATTATGGATGAATTTATCCGTGTAGCAATGGCTTTTCCGCATATATTTTTTTCGCTCACGAGCAATGGTCAGCAAGTGTTTTATTTAGAAGCGGGCAGTCACAAGCAACGCATCCTACAGATATTAGGCGCACAATACAGCACCAAGCTAGTAAGTGTAAAAGAGCAAACCGACTATATGAATATCTATGGTTTTGTAGGCAAGCCCGATGCTGCCCGCAAAACCCGTGGTGACCAATTTTTTTTTGTAAACAACCGTTTTATCCGCAGCGCCTATTTAAATCATGCCGTAAGCAGTGCTTTTGAAGATTTGATTCCGAAGGATTGCTTTCCGTTGTATGTTTTATACATTGATCTTGACCCAGGCCAGATAGATATCAACGTGCATCCTACCAAGCAGGAGATAAAGTTTGAAGATGAAAAAATCGTGTATGCTTTTGTGCAGAGTGCGGTGAAACATGCGCTGGCGCAATTTAGCATTGCACCATCGCTTGATTTCTCACTCAATGCAGACATCCAACAACTGGAAGCTGTAAGTAAGCCATTTACAGAAAATGAGCAGCAAACTGCCTCTTCCTCCAGCCTGTACAAAACCTTTACGCAAAAGCACCAGGCGCATGTAATAGAGCCAAATGAAAAAAGTGAATTGCGGCACTGGAAAGAATTCTTTACCGCTGCAAAAACGGAAGAAATACCGGAACAAAATCAGGTAATTCAACATACTTCATTCGATAAGCAACCTGCACTGCCAAAGCCTGTTTATCAACTCAACAATACCTACATTATTGCTGTTGCTGATAAAGATTTAATACTCGTGCATCAGCAACTGGCACACGAGCGCGTATTGTATGAGCAGCTCAGTACAGCCATTCATGGCAAGCAGGCAGCTACTCAAAAAAGCTTGTTCCCGGTTACGCTGCAGCTCTCGCCGGCAGATGCCATTTTATTGGAAGATTTACTACCTGATTTGCAGGTGATTGGCTACACTATTGAGCCATTTGGCAGAGATAGTTTTGTAGTGCAGGGCACGCCCGCCGATGTGCAGCAGGGTAATGAAAAACAGGTGATTGAATTATTGCTGGAACAATTTAAACATTTTACCAGCGACATAAAGTTTAGCAAGCGCGAAAAACTGGTGCGCTGCATGGCGCGGCAGCAGGCTATTAAAGCTGGTAAAACATTATCGCAACAAGAAATGGAAATGGTGATAGCGCAACTGTTTGCGTGTGAAACGCCCAATCTTACGCCCGGCGGCAATCCTACCTATATTGAACTTAGAGAAGAGTATATAGATAGATTATTTGTGAAGTGATGCAATGCTGCAATTGTAGTATTGATTGTATGGTAGCATTTATATTTGTTCGATATACATGTTATTGCTCCTTTGTTTTGCCTTATTACTGTTAATGAAAATTGTACACTTGCTACAATGCTGACAGGATTTTAAGCCCCGTCAGCCTTATTTTTACAAATCCAAATCCAGCAGGGACAGGCCTGGCTTCAGGTGTATCGTTTGTAAACCAGCTTTTTTTGCGCCTTCTATATTAGGTAGAGTGTCATCTATAAAAAGTGTTTCTTCCGCCTTTAAACCCTGCTCGTTCAGCACATATTGATAGGCCTCCACGTATGGCTTGCGCAAGCCTATTTCGTGCGAGTAATAGGCTTTAATAAAATAATCATCGAAGCTTCGCTTGCCGGTTTGCTGCTGGTATGTTTTAGTAAATGCTTTGTGATGAATAGCATTGGTGTTAGATAGTAAAAATAGCTTGTATTTATTCTTTATTTTATCCAGCCATTGCAGCCGGTCTTCGTAAAAGGAGCCTAATAAAGCATTCCACGATTCTTTTATCTGCTCATCAGCAAGTGTGGTATTGGTATGGCTGCGAAAATTGTTGTAAAAAGTAGCAGCATCTATTTTACCCATCTCCAATGCTTCAAACAAATCATTGGCATGGCTTTGTGTGTAAAACTGATGGAAGTTTTGCACCTGCAGATTGGTAAACGCCTGTTGTGTTTTGGCATAATCAATCTCGATGAACACGCCACCAAGGTCGAAGATAATGTTGCGGATATTTTGCATAAAAGCAAAAATAGCTTGTAGCCGATATTAGCTCTTGGAAAATTGCCGGATTTCTCTATTTTTGCGCTCCCGAATCTTTAAGCAGATTCAGGGCCTATAGCTCAGCTGGTTAGAGCACCTGACTCATAATCAGGGGGTCCCTGGTTCAAGCCCAGGTGGGCCCACTTAATAATCAAGGAGTTACGTTGAAACTGTAACTCCTTGTTCTTTTTAATACATACCAGATACATACAAGAATGCCATTTAAACAAGCTCAATTTTAATTGGTGGAGATAGGGATTATATGAAAAAAGCCATCGAACTGATGGCTAATGATGTTACTAATGATTGTTATCTCTGTAATTGGAACTTATTTGGAACCTTTTGCTTTCCGATTGTATTTCTTCCAAACTACTTCGCTTATTTTGAAGCACCTATTCATCCAGTTCTGTTCTTTTAAAGTAGATCAGTTTGCCTGTGGGTACATAATGCGGTATCAATCGCGCGCTTGTCAGTTTATACATAGATGATGCACTTCTGCCTAAATAAATACATGCTTCTTCAAAGGTTAGTATTTCCTTTTGTAAGATATAGTTCATTTTGGAACTTATTGTTTCCACATTATCCCCATTTTCCACATTATCCCTCCTGTAATTTCCTAATCAATACTTAACTAACTATCTCCCTACTCTTGCGCGTTAATGGAAAACATCTATATGAGTTGATAACTATTCTCCTTGCTTCTTGTGCAATAATCAATTTGCATTTGCTGCCATGACAAATTATGACCTTTACTATTTTACCGCCTTTTAAATATCTGTCATTATAAGGCAAATCATGCTACTGATTTCAGGATTATAGGAAGGAATATACCTGATATACCCGGTTTCGTGCAGCACATGCATGCATTTATTAAATGTTTTCCTAGAGCTGATTTTTGCCAGCTTCATAATGTTATCTCTTTTTATTTCAAAAGGACTGATGCAGTGATTAAGCTGCCATTGATAATATAGTGCAAAGTACAGGCTAATGTGCGTAGCACTGATAATTGCATCCTTCTTAACAGATTCATAAAAAGAATCAATAGGTGTAAGCACTTCATTCCTTTCGCTCGAAATACAATTCATTTTCCTACAATTTCTTTTGAATGCCGATTTCTCGTCCTATCACTTGTACCTTTTGTAACTGCCTTTATTTTCCGTTGCTCCGGTTCTTTTTTACGCAATAAACGGTTATTGGCATGTATACTTCGTTCCGTCCACCGGTTATTTAAGAACCGATATGCTTCGCTTGCAGTAATTCCATCTCCATTGATAATATAAAATCTTTGGCTCAGTTCATACCTGCTTTTTAAGGCAGGCAGTTCGGGAATGATGCCTTGTAAAGTCAAATCGGTCCAGAACTTATATTTCAGCATGTTTGCTAAGCCGGCACCTTCTGCTGTAGAACCTAACACCTCCAGATCTCTCGTAACCGCTTCAACTGCAGCTTCCTGCTTCCAGGTATTCTTATCAGCTATATCAAGCTCGTTTAAAGAATAGTGATCTACAGGCAATTTCCAGTCTATTTCACCCATTCGCTTTTCTAAATCCATTACATCAATCCCGTTAACTATAGAAGACGAAACCGCTACTGCTTTTCTCAAAGTAGTATCATAATAGGAGCAGGTAAGCCTTTTTGACGCAGTATCCTCTTTAAAATAAATCTGATAGTTAACAGTATCCCTTCCAAAGCGCATATGCTCCCCAATGACGAAACTCTTTTGTCCGAGACAGACATTAAAGAATAGTGTTCTGTTGGTAGCGACAGGAAAGCCTAATAAAGAAAGTGCTTCAATCAATGTGGATATTTCGTAGAAGTTGACCAGGTGATTTCGTGGCAAATTGACCACCTGTTTTGCTGGCGAAGTGTTGTATAGTTTGCTGTAAAAGCAGTTGTCAAAAATAATAAGTTTACCGGTTTATA